>CAMUJF010000016.1 GCA_947089135.1 uncultured Clostridia bacterium | reverse complement strand
TTTTATATTATATCATTTTGGGGGAAAATTGTAAAGATTCTGAACAGGCTCTAAAGAAATACATAAACAGCGGCAAGAGCATTCAAAGCCTGTTCTTGACGAGTTTTTCGCATGGCTTGAAAAAGTTGTTGCAGGCGGAAATTCAAATCTTGCGAAAGTCGTAAATTATGCTTTAAACGAACGTAAATATTTATGCAGATTTATTGAGTCGCCATACATTTCAATCGACAATAATCTCGCAGAAAGCTCTATAAGACCTTTTACGGTCGGTCGCAAAAACTGGCTCTTCAGTGATACTCCGAGAGGTGCGGAGGCAAGTGCTTTGTGGTATTCTTTGGCGGTCACGGCTTTTATGAATGGATTGAATGTTGAGAAATATTTCTGTCGGCTGCTTAGTTCGGGTGAAGTAATTATGCCGTGGTGAGTTGATGATATAGTTTAAGCCGTCCTGAGCGGGCGGCTTTGTTTTTTGAAAGGATAAAATCAAAATTGTCTTAATATTTTGATTAAATTTCTTAACTCATCTGTGTATTCTTTAAACGTGTATTTTCCATTTTCATCGGGGTATTCAAACACCGTTTTCCATTTGTTTATAAAATCCCCTATGTATTGATCTTGGATTTTAGAATTTTTATAAAGTTTTGCAATTATCAGATATGAAACTAATAACGGATTATGATTAAATGTATCTGAATTTATAATTCCACCCATACCGCCTCTGTCACAAGAAAATACATCTGAACAAATATGCTCTAAAATAATTCCGTCAAAATGTTCGCTTTTCACAATAATTACCTCCAAATAATAATTAAGAAAGGATAAAACAAAATGGTTATTCTTAATCAAGAACGTGGAACAGGAAAAACTTGCACTTTAATTACATTATCAGCTCGAAATAATATACCTATCGCCACACCATTTGATACATTATATATTAAAGCAAAAGCTAAAGAACTGAATTTGCAAATACCCGAACCTATATCTATCAAAAATTTAGAAGATTTAAATACAATTGACAAAGTATATATTGATGATATGGATATTTTGATTAAAAAGATTTTCCCTTGTGATGTTCAACTTATAGCAATGTCGGCAGGTGAAAAAATTGAAACCATTCTTTAAATTACATTATATCACAAGATACGAAATTTGTCAAATAATAATAACCCCACGCCAAAATACTACTGGCGTGGGGTTATTTAATGTTGGAACGCTGGATTATTTGACGCTTACTCTCCACCGATTTTGCACTTATTATGTTTGTTAAGCCACAAAAGCTGCATGAAAAACCATGCAGCTTTTGTAAAAGAAAAATCGAATAAAAAAGGTTTTACTCTTTAACGCCGCCGAGCGCAACGCCCTCAACAATAAATTTTGAAAAAATCAGATAAACAATTACTACAGGAACAATAGAAAGCATGATCGCAGCGTATTTCGCACCGAAGTCAGCCAATTTATCGTTGGAAAGAATTGTATTTACCATCATAGGAAGCGTCATTTGCTTCTTGTTTCTGGAAATAAGGATCATAGACGGCATATAGTAGTTGTTCCAGTTGGAAACAAACGCAAATATTGCCTGTACCGCAAACGCCGGTTTCATCATAGGTATCGCAATGGTAAAGAACGTTCTGTACTCGCCGCAGCCATCAATTCTGGCAGCTTCAACTATCTCAAGCGGAAACGTTGACTTCATAGATTGCCTCATAAAGAAAACTATCGCCGGAGCAGCTATAGCGGGAATAATAAGCGGAATATATGAATCCGTCAGACCTATCTTTGCCATAAACTGATAGAAACCAACAGATGTTACCTGTACCGGAATCATCATTACTGCAAGAATAAACGTATAGGCTACGTTCTTGAGCTTGAAGTCATAAACAACAATACCGTAAGCGGTCATACCTGAAAAGAGAACTGTCAGGAATGTTGTGGACAGGGCTATTATACCACTGTTGATATAACCTGTCAACGCATTATACTCTACCTTACCGGTGGAAGTCCAATCCTGGAGCGTTGCAATATTTTTGAAAAGATTTAAACCGGGAATAAGCGAAACGCCGTTGCCTGTGATATCCTGACCGGCTCTTGTAGAGTTAACAATAAGTATGTAGAGAGGCAAAATACTCACAACACATATCAAAACTATAATCGCCGTAATGATAATGTCCTTGGGTCTGAGGGAAGAACCGACCTTTGCTTTTTCTTTTGACATAGAAACACTCATGATTACAACCTCCCCTTATTACAGCAACTTGTTTTGCTTTTTGCGCTTCAGATGCTTTTGATCCTTGTCCCTGTTCATTGCAAATGCAAATGCACCGAGAATAGCTGTCAGAACAAACAACAGAACCGACGCAGCCGCAGAATAACCGTAGTTCGGGCTTAACGCGCTGTGGAAATGGTTATATATGTATACTGCAACTGTTTCAACGTGCCTTGTGAACTGTGTACCGCTTCTGTAGAGGTAAGGCATATCAAACATCTGGAGACCGCCTATCATGGAAGTAACGACCGTGTAAAGCAGGATAGGTCTGAGAAGCGGAAGAGTAATTCTGAAGAACTGCTGTGTCATTGTGGCGCCGTCGATGCTTGCAGCTTCGAAAAGGGATCCGTTGATTCCCATGATACCGGACATCAGCATGATAGTAGTATTTCCGTACCACATCCATGTCTGAATGATCATGATCATAACTCTTGACTGAGATACACCCGTTACAAACGGAATAGGATCGCTGATCCAACCCCACTTCAGAAGAAGATTATTGATAGCGCCGAACTCAGTTCCGGAAAACAGCATTACAAAAAGCGCTGCTGAAGACGCGGCTGTAATAATGTTCGGCAGATACATCAGTATCTTGTAAACGCTTTTGCCTTTTATCTTCAGGAGAGAATTTGTAAACCATGCGGCAAGAACAAGTGAAATTATGATCTGCGGAATAAAGTTGCCGACCCAAAGGAGAAGGGTGTTGCCCATAACCCTCTTAAAGTCACCGTTAGCCGCTTTCCATGCACGTCCGCCTTTATTACCGGCATTGTCGCCGTGCGAAATTGTTGCGTTTTCACCTATCAACAAAGCCTTAAAATTGTCTATACCGACAAACTCGGTCTGAGTAGAGCCGTTGCTTTGGGTACTTAAATAAAATGTGTTAAACAAAGGATATATCTGAAAAACGATATATATAACAAAAAACGGAAGTATAAACAAATATCCGTACTTTGCATAACTTATAGAGCGAACTCTTTTGCCTGAAGTATTTGCCATAAAAATTCTCTCCTCAACATAAAGTATAGCGCTTATTTACATCTGTGGGGCAGACAATTCGCCTGCCCCACGAGACATAAAAGCATGTTAAAAATTAACACTCAATCAAAGTTAGAGTAATCGAGATTAGGAAGAGAGCCTGCAACTTTATCAACAAACGCGTCAATTGTAGCATCAACAGAATCGTATGTGCCTCTGCAGTAATCTGTTATAGTAGTATTGAACGCCTGCTTGATAGTATTGTCGTACTCTGTGATACCGCCTGCCATGTTGATGCTGTCAGCAACGGTATTGAGAACCTCGAAGTGGTTCTGTCCGCCGAGAACGCCGAGACCAGCATATGCGGGAATAACCTCTGCCATAGCAGCCTTGTTGGAAACGTACTCACCCTTGAAGTCAGCATAAGACTTAGCGCCGTCCTTGTTGGTTGTGAAGTAAGCGATGAATTCCTTAGCAAGCTCAGGGTTGTTGCATCTGTTAGCAACTGTAGCCCATGTACCGCCCCAGTAGAAAGGCTGAGGACCAACTACAACGTTCCACTTGCCGTAAGTTGCTCCGCCTTCGCCGCCGGCAGCCTGTGTGAGGATAGAATCACCGAAGCCCCATGTGGATACGAAGTAACCCATTGTCTTATCGGTCTGACCTGCGGAATACCAGTCGGTGTTCCACTGATCGAGATCCTTGATAACGTAGCCGTTATCGTACATATTCTTAGCAAAGTCAATGTAGCCCTTTGCGCTGTCGTCAAGAGAAAGCTTTCCGTCAGTTACCCAAGGAGTGCTTCTGCCTGCGGAGAATACCTGCCATACACCACCCATTGTGGTTGTAAGAGCAGTCTGACCGCCGGAAGCCTCGCCAACCTTCTTAGCTGTATCGAGGAACTTATCCCAGTCGGAAACGAGAGCCTGCATCTCATCGGGAGTCTTAACGCCGAGGTATGTCTCAGCGAGGTCTGTTCTGTAGCAGAATCCGCCTGCAGCAGCCTGCCAGGAAAGACCCTTCTGAACGCCGCTTGAGGACTTACCGATCTCAAGTGTGTAGCCGTAGAGATCGCTGTAGTCTCCGTCGGAGAATCCGATGTCAGAAAGCGCCTTTGTACCCTTGTCAGCGCTGTCGTCGTTGATGTACTTAAGAGCCCAGTCAGCTTCTACAAACATGATATCAGCGTCATTGCTTGCATCGCTGAGGTAGTTGTCGTAATTCTCAGCAGCGTCACCGCCGCCGCAGCCAAAGTTCTGTACATAGAACTCATCAGCAGTGTGATCTGTGTTAGCACAGAAGTTTTCGATCATAGGATTGATATCGTCTGTGTTCCAGCAAAGAACAGTCAGCTTGCTTCCGTCAGCGTTGTCGCCGGAAGCTGCGCCTGTGTCGTCGGTATTTCCGTCGTCAGCAGCGCCTGCATCGTCGCCGTCGTTTGCTGCACCTGCATCACCTGCATCACCGGCAGCAGTTGTTGCGTCGGCGTCGCCGTCATTAGCGGGCTTATCGCTGTTACAGCCTGCAAGCATGGTTCCAGCACATGCGAGAGCTGCAAGAAGAGCGATGTTTTTCTTAAAATTCTTCATTTGGTTTTCCTCCTTAAAAATATATTATATTATAAAAATATAATAACACGGTTTCGTCACCGGCAAATTTCTTTGACCGACGACCCTTCTTTGAGACAACCGTCAACCATTAATGCAGGCGAATCGGCGGGTATCTCCTTTTTTATCAGTGCGATAAGCTGTGAAGCAGCCGCGGCGCCTATCCTGTCCGGATCCTGCCAAAAGGTAGTAAGCCTCGGGTTAAGAAACGAGGAAAGGATTATGCCGTCATACCCCATTACGGAAACGTCACCGGGAACGCTCTTACCGAGCTTTTCAAACGCCGACAGCGCGCCGATCGCCGAAAAATCGTCCGGCAGGATAACGCACGTTGGCGGATCGTCAAGCTCCAAAAGCTGTTCCGACAGCTTTTCCGTTGACACGGGATCATGGTATCTGCCCTGCAGCAGATAATCGCTTCTGACATTTATATTCAGGCTCTCCAAGGTATCCCTGTAGCTTTTTAATCTGATAGAAGTCACGCTTGAAGTTTCGCCGTAAATATACGCAATTTTTCTGTGTCCCATTGAATAGGCGTACTCCACAAGAACCCTCATGCCCGATTCATTATTGGAAAGCACCGCGGGACTGTTCGGGCTTTCATAGTCGATAGTTACCGTCGGTACAGAACTTTCAAGCAGTTCGGTTACCTCCGGATCCTCAAAGTCATCGGCGCAGACTATAACAACGCCGTCCACGTTCCTGCATACGCAGTGTTCATAATAAGTCATTCTGTTGCCGCCGATCTGACGGCTTATAAAAGTAATATCGTATCCGTTTGCTTCCGCTTCGTTCTTAAAGCCGTTCAGCACAGCGGCAAAATGGCTGTGGGTAATACCCCTCTGAGCCTGTTCCGCAAAAAGCACTCCAAGATTGTATGTACGGTTGGTCTTAAGAGCCCTCGCCTGAGAATTCGGAAGATATCCGAGCTTCTTGGCGGTCTCGCGAATCATTGACTTTGTGGATTCGCTTACATCCTTGTGATCGTTGAGTGCCTTGCTGACCGTCGCGATAGAAACGCCGCAGACGGAAGCAATGTCCTTGATAGAAACCATAACACAACTCCAGACCGCAAGATTGTGCAGCGAAAATCCCCAAAACTTTTAAACGTTTTCGCTGCTTCGATAATAATATACAACTGATTTTGAAATATGTCAATGGTTTTTGAAAATTATTAGTTTAAAATAGTCTTTTTGCATAATATATTAAAAAATTTTTAGTGTTTTTGACCATTGATTTTTAGACAAAATATTAACAAGTTTTTTAATTATCTTTTTATTATTGTGAAAAACGACAACCCTTTTTAAAATACGAGCCGTATTTTGTCTAAAAAATCAATTAAACGTTTAAGGAAAGATTTCTGCACAAAGAAGTAAAAAATCTATTCGCAGTCCACGAAACCGACCTTGCGGTACGCTTTCAGCACAGTTCTGCGGGACATCTTCAGCGCCCTTTCGGCGCCCTCCGTATAGCACTTTTTAAGGTACTCCTTGTCCCCCATAAGCCTTGCGTAATCCTCTCTTACCGGCTTCAGATGATCGGACACAGCTTCACCCACAGCAAGCTTGAAGTCGCCGTAGCCCTTGCCCTCAAACTCTTTTTCGATATCTCCGAAAGATTTGCCCGTAACCGACGAATAAATGGTCATAAGGTTGTTTATACCGTCCTTACCCTCGGCAAAGCGCACCTCTGCCTCGCTGTCGGTAACGGCTCTCTTGAACTTGCGGATTATCACATCAGGCTCGTCAAGAATATAAATACACGCATTCGGGTTATCGTCCGACTTGGACATCTTCTTCGTCGGTTCCTGCAAGGACATTACCTTTGCGCCCGTCTCGCTGATAAACGGCTCGGGAACGGTAAAAAAGTCTCCGTACTTGCCGTTGAACCGCTGAGCGATGTTTCTCGCCAGCTCAACGTGCTGCTTCTGATCCACGCCGACGGGAACAAGGTCTGCTTTGTACGCCAAAATATCAGCCGCCATAAGCACCGGATAGGTAAAAAGTCCCGCGTTAACGTCGTCCGGATGCTTTGCGGACTTGTCCTTGAACTGGGTCATTCTGGTAAGCTCTCCGAACTGAGTGGAGCAGGCAAGTATCCAGTTAAGCTCCGCATGGCTTCTGACATGGCTCTGAATAAACACTATCGAACGTTCGGGGTCTATACCGCAGGCAAGCAGCAGAGCATAGGACTGGAGCGTCTGCTGCCGAAGCTTTGCAGGCTCCTGCTTAACGGTAATGGCGTGCATATCCACAATGGAGTAAATGCAGTCGTACTCGTCCTGTAAAGCCCCCCAACGGGACACCGCGCCTATATAATTTCCCAGAGTGAACGTACCCGTGGGCTGTATACCGCTGAAAATTATCTTCTTTCTTTCTTCCATAATGTAAAGTCCTCCCGAATAAAATTTCTATCTCAATCTTCCCGTTTATCAGTATTTTCAGTCAAACATTTCTCTGGACATTTTTCCCAGTATCTCGCAGCCCTTTACAAGCTGTTCGTCGGTAGGCGTTGAGAAATTCAGTCTGAAGCTGCTTGTGGGATCGTCCTCGTGAACCGTGAAAGCGTTTCCGGGAACTACGGCTACCTTAGCCTCAACAGCCTTTTTGCAGAAACCCGTCATATCGCAGCCGTCGGGAAGAGTAGCCCATATAAACAGTCCACCCTGAGGACGGGTAACGGAAATTTTCTTTGAGAAATTTTTTTCGATCTCGGACAGCATAAGTCCACACTTTGCGCGGTAAATGCCGCGGATACGCTCCAGATGCGCGTCTATGTCGTACTTGTTGAGGAACTCGTCAGCGATTATCTGAGCAAGGATATTTGTATGAACGTCCGCAACCTGCTTGCAGACAACTATCTTCTGAATAACCTCTTTGGGAGCGGAAACAAAACCCACGCGTATGCCGGGAGCAAGAATTTTGGAAAAGCTTCCCACATAAATAACTCTGCCGTCTGTGTCAAGGGATTTTACGGAGGGAATATCCTCCCCCTCAAAGCGTATCTCGCCGTAGGGATTGTCCTCCAGTATCATTATATCGTACTTTCTGGCAAGTTCATAGACCTCTTTTCTGCGCTTGAAAGACATACACTTGCCTGTAGGGTTCTGGAAATTCGGTATAAGATAGATTATCTTCACGTTTTTGTTGGACTTTATCGCCGCCTCCAGCTTTTCTGGGTCGATGCCCTCGTCGTCCATTTCAACGCCCACAAGGTTAACGTTGTAGGACTTGAAAGAGTTCAGGCTTCCGATAAAAGACGGAGACTCGCAGATAAGAGTGTCCCCCTCGTTGAGGAATACCTTGCAGGAAAGTTCGTTTCCCTGCTGACCGCCGGAGGTTATGATAAGGTCATCGATATCGCCGTTAAAACTGTGCTGAGAGGCAAGACGCTTTTTCAGCGTTTCCCTAAGCGGAGTGTGACCCTCGGTAATGCTGTACTGCAAAGCAGCCACGGGATTTTCCGTAAGCGTGCGCTCGGTTATCTCCTTTACCGCCTCCGCGGGAAAAGCTTCCGGCGCAGGATTTCCGGCCGCAAATGAAATAACGTCGGGAAATGCTGTGAATTTAAGTATCTCACGTATAGCCGAAGCCTTAAGCCCCGTCACCTTGTTTGAAAATGAATAGTCCATAAAAAAGCTCCTTAATTCCTTAATACAAAAATCAGATGTCATACTAATCCCCATTAGAATTATTGACAAGAAAGCGGTTTTGTGCCGAAAGATTGTCTATAATTCAATGAGGGATTAGTATCAAATGACAGGAAACGGAATCGGCTGTCAGCCCGTTCTATCCTCTGTCTTCTGCTTTCTGTTCTCTATTATAGCACATATTTGTCCGTCAATCAACATAAAATTTAGAAAAAAACGAAAGGGACGATCAGGTGAAAAAGCAAAGCTTTCTGAAAAGCTCGGCAATACTTATTCTGTCCGCTGTTGTGACAAAGCTTATGGGTGCGGTTTTCCGAATTCCGCTGGCAAATATGCTGGGGGGCGAGGGAATGGGATATTTTTCCGCCGCCTACGGTATTTTTATGACCGTGTACGCCGTTTCGGTAACGGGACTTCCCGCAGCGGTCGCAAAGCTCACTGCCGAAAACTCTGCTTTGGGGCGTTTTGCCAATGTCCGCAGGGTAAAAACGTCGGCTCTTTTATTTTTTTCAGCTACGGGACTTGCCTTTACCCTGTTAATGCTTGCGGCGGCGTATCCGTTCTGTGCGCTGACAGGCGGCGTAAAAACCTTACCGTCGCTGCTTGCGATAGCTCCGTCCATATTTTTCGGCTGTGTGACCTCGGTTTACCGCGGTTACTACGAGGGCTTGCGTAACATGGTACCCACCGCCCTGTCGCAGGTCGCCGAGGGTCTTGCCAAACTTGCCGCAGGACTTGCTTTGTGCCTGTGGGTACTTAAAAATCCCGAAAAAGCGTTGGAATTATGCGCCGCGCTTAAACTACCCTCCGATTCGGCGCTTTCCGCGGCTGCTGCCGCCGCAGTACTGGGAATAACCGTATCCACAGCTGCGGGAACGCTGTTTCTCGTTCTCCGCGACAGACTCGGCGGCGACGGGATAACGCCGGAACAGCTTTCCTCCACATGCGGACACGGCTGTACAGACAACAGCAGAAGCATTATAGCCGCTCTGCTAAAAACAGCCGTACCAATTGCAATAGGCGCTCTGGTGACAAATCTCACGTCCCTTATAGACCTTGTAACGATCAACAGCTCCCTTGCCCGCGCTGTTTATGCCGATCCAGAATATTTTTCCAAAATTGCCCCGGGCATTGCTCCAGAAAAGCTTCCGAACTTCCTTTTCGGCAGCTTTACGGGACTTGCCGTTACTGTATTCAACCTGATACCGTCATTTACCAATATGTTCGGCAAGGGTATCCTGCCCAATCTTTCAGAGGCTTTTGCCGCAAATGATAAGACCAAAATACGCGAATGTACCGAAAAATCTCTGCTCGCCACGGCTCTTATCGCATTTCCCGCAGGAGTGGGAATAAGCGTGCTGTCCGGCAGGATACTCAAGGTACTGTTCCCCTTAAAGCCCCTTGAAACAAGCCTGTGTACGCTCTCGCTGGCGGTTCTGGGAGCAGGCGTGGTCTTTTTGTGCATTTCTTCAACGGCTTTTGCCGCGCTTCAGGCGGCGGGACGTCCCGACCTGCCGGTTAAGCTAATGCTTATGGGAGTGGCGGTCAAGCTTATGGGAAACCTGCTTCTTGTGCGTATCCCCGAGCTTAACACCGCAGGAGCGGCCGCGTCCACGCTTTTGTGCTATATGGTCATTTGCATACCGTCGGTAAATATTCTGATAAAGTTGACAAACTCGGACAAAAACCGCATTTATGGATTTTTATGTAAAATTTGTTACAGCTCGCTTTTCTGCGGAGCAGGGGCTCTCGTAGCCGAAAAAATGCTTCCGGAAACGCTCGGAAACATTACTGTACTATTTATTTCTATAATTGCCGGTGTAATTTTTTACATAATTAGTACATTTTTGTTGGGCATTTTTACGAAAAGTACGTTAAAATTGCTGATTTCCTGAAAAATTTCAAAAAACCCTTGAATTTCTTGGATTTATAGGTTAATATATTAAGGTACTGTTTTTCAGCGCGGTTTTAGGAGGTATCTTATGGATTTTCAGTTTAAGGACAAATACGGTATAAACGACCTGCTGGAGATCATGCGGATACTCCGTTCCGAAAACGGCTGCCCCTGGGACAGAGAACAGGATCACAAGTCTATCCGCAAGGACTTTCTTGAGGAGACCTACGAGGTCGTTGAGGCAATAGACACCGATGATAAGGAGCTTCTGCTTGAGGAACTGGGCGACGTGCTTTTGCAGGTGGTTTTCCACTCCCGCATTGAGGAGGAGCAGGGCGGATTCAATTTCGGGGATGTTGCCGACGGAATATGTCAAAAGCTTATCGTCCGTCACCCCCACGTTTTCGGGGACGTTACCGCCGAAACAAGCGGAGAGGTGCTGAAAAACTGGAACAACATCAAGCAGCAGACCAAAGGACAGGAAACGTATTATGAAACTCTTGAAAGCGTTTGCACCGCGCTTCCCGCGCTTATGAGAGCGCAGAAGATCGGTCAGAGAGCTAAAAGGGCGGGTATGGACTTTAAAGATGTTTCACAAGTCCTTGAATGCCTCGAAAGCGAGATAGCAGAACTTAAAGAGGCTGTCGCCGAAGGCAAAAAAGAAAGCATTGCCGACGAACTGGGGGACGTGCTGTTCTCCTGTACAAATCTTGCAAGACATCTTAACTGCGACGCAGAGGAATCCCTTACGCGATCGACGGACAAATTCATGAATCGGTTCAAGGAAACCGAAAACCTGATAAGGTGCGATGGGACGGATATGAAGTCCCTGAACATAGACGAGCTTGACGTTTACTGGCGTAAAGCTAAATCTAAGTGAAAATGGTTTTACCCTGATCATGATAAAAGTACGGATAAAAATTCCGCATAAAATCATGTATGCAGATTTTTGGGTACACATTTTGATCGTGAACTCAGGAGCGCCATTAAAATTTATGGAGGTAGAAAAAATGACAAAAGCAGAACTTATCAATGCAATCGCTGAAAAGAGCGAACTCACCAAGAAGGACGCTGAAAAGGCTCTTAACGCCGTAGTAACTTCTATCACTGACGCTCTTGCGGACGGAGACAAGGTTCAGATCGTAGGTTTCGGTACATTTGAAGTGCGCGAGAGAAGCGCTAAGGAAGCTATCAACCCCAGAACAAAAGAGAAGATCAGTGTTCCCGCTAAGAAGGCTCCTGCTTTCAAGGCAGGAAAGGCTCTTAAGGACGCTGTTGATAAATAAGCCTTAACGGTTTATCGGCACGTTTAAATCAGGCTCCGAAGTATGCGCATTACGGAGTCCGTATTAAAACGCAGGGGCAGACAGGAGCCATTCCGGTCTGCTCTTTTGATTATGAAAGGAAAAATTTTATGCGTTTGGACAAATACCTCAAGATAACGCGGCTCATCAAACGCCGAACCGTTGCCAACGAGGCCTGCGACGCGGGAAAGATCGTTGTTAACGGAAATGTGGCAAGAGCGTCCTACGACGTTAAGGTCGGGGACGTTATCGAAATCAATCTCGGTCAGAAGCCTTTGAAAGTAAAGGTTCTCAACGTGACCGAGTATGCCACAAAGGAAAATGCCGCCGATAATTACACTGTTATTGAGTAAAAATACCGCGGAGAGAAAATTCGCTCTCCGCGGTATTTTTATAGTACTTTTACGCATTGCAGATGTTTCTAAAAAGAACAAATCTTTTATCTGCTCTCGGCAAGGTAATTGGAAACACGATTTTGAATTATATCCGCAACCTCCTTGGAACTCTTCTGCCCCTCGAAGAACGCGTCAGCTTCCTCGTTGATGATCTTGTTTATCTGCTCGTCGTAACGGCTGATATTCTCGGTGCTGTTGATGAAATCCATTACCTTCTGATTGTCTTCGTCAGTATTTACACCGATGTTTATAGAGGAGCTGCCGTTCCAGTAGGTGTTGTCGTAATACTCCTTCTTGCCATCTGCGTCCTCCCAATAGGGTCTTTCCTTGGAAACCTCGGCAAGCTTTTCAAGCGAAGATTTTTTAATAGGGAACTCATAGCTGTCCATGCTGGCAAACGTGTCCTGATACTCGTCGGAGAGGAAATACTTTACAAAGTTCCATGCTCCGTCAGGATTTGACGCCTTGGACGTAATGGCTATCTCTGTATAAGCGTTGAATACTGCTCCGTTTCCTTTTGCTCCCGGGTAACCCTTAAAGGTCACAGGCTCGCCGAACATACCCTTTTCCATTTCACGTATAGTTTTAAAATTACCGATGTTGGGATCGTTAAGTAAAGTTTTTCCGTCACGGTAAGCGGTCTGCTGATCATTCCAGTAATTGCCGTCTGAATAAAGCTTGTCGTAATCTATTTCCTTGGGGAAACGTGTGGCAAATTCCATGATCTTGATAAAATCGTCAGAATTGAAGCTGCACTCACCGGTATCCCTGTTGATAAAGCTTTCATAGCAAACGCGGATTATAGACGAAAAGAAATCGCTTCTGCTTACTTCTCCGCCCAAAACAGATTTGTCCGGATTTGCGTCTGCAAACTGAATAAATTCGTCAACAGTCCAACCGGGAGTATCCCCAACCATTGATGTTTTGCCGACTATAGTGTTTATATTAAAGCTGGAAACCAATTCATAAAGCTTTCCGTTCGTCTCATAAGCCTTGAACAGACCCTCAACGTAATCGGAGCGGTTTACGGTCTCGTCCTTGTCCATAAACTCGTAAAGATCGGCAAGGAGTCCCTTTGAAATATAGCTGTCGATAGGCATATTGTTGCTGAGCACTATGATGTCGGGAAGGTTGCCGGCGATCATGTCGTTATTGAGCTTTGTGATCGCGTCATTGTAGCTGTTTGTCGCATAGTCCTCATAAGATGTAAGCTCTATTTCGTACTCGGGATTGCTTTTGTTGAATTCAACTATCTGGCGCTTTATTCCCACGTCAAGGTAGAGAGCGTAAAGCTTGATGAGCTTCTTGTCGGGGAGCGTAGCGGGGTCTACCTCTGTGAGTATATTTATGATCTGATCGTTGTTAGACCAGCTGTAGCCGCCTCCGCCGTTGTACTGGTAATTATAGGTAACGCAAAGTATTCTGCCGTCCTGAAGAACGGTGGTACAGTTGCTGTTCATTGCAGTATTGTCAAAGCCGGACTTGAGCCAGTCTATGATAGTCTCGGTGCTGCCGGTTTTAATATCGTAGCCGAAAAGTCCGGAATCACGGGAAATAAGCAGGTCGTACTTGTCGGTGCCGCTCATTATCCTGCCGTTCTGGTTGTAGACATATCCCTCGCCTAACTTTCTGGCGGCCGTATCAATTTCGTGGATCTTGGATTCAGAAATATAGTTATCTCCGTCCATACGGCTTTCCGTTATTGATACGACTATACGTCCGTCTCCCGTTTTGGTAAGACTTCCCATATATGTATTGTCGTTAGCGTTTTCATTTTTCACGGTATACTGAAATTTTCCGTCCTTGTCAAGAACAAAAATAACATTGTTGCAACTGATAAAAATAGTGCCGTCATTGTCTACGACAAACGTATCTGCATAGAAGTAATCATTGCCTGTTTCTTTTTTGGCTATCTCCTGAAGCTCGGACATATCAGTTTCGCTGATAAGCTTTCCGCTGCTGTCGTACTTCACAAGATACCATGTTTCATTGGATTCGCCGGTTTTCTCGTCCCACGAATAGCTGTTCTCCATGGAAATGAGGTTGCCGCTTCCGTCAACAGCCATTGAGGAAATATACCTGCTCCCGGAGCCGCCCTCGCCGCCGTTACTTGAGAGAATTATCTCGTTTTCGAGGGTACCGTCCAGACTCAGTATCTGCATTTTCGTCTCGCTGGTGTAGGTAACATTCTCACCCTCGCCCTCATGAGAGGACTTGTCACCGATAATAAATATCCTGTCGTTTGCATAGAGCAGGCTGTTTATATAGTCCAGACCTCCGGGAAGCTCTACCTTTTCAGCCGAAAATATATGCTCCTTGGACGCTATTTCAGACTTTCCCGCCTTACCTCCGCAGGAGGAAAAGCCGAGGGTCATTGCCGCAGCCATTACCGCCGCAGCTATCCTTGACGCCGTTTTCTTCATCATACGATCATTCCTTTCTTTCCCGATACGGGAATCCGCGCAGAAAATATTTTCCCGCACGTCAGTTTAATGTCGGACAAACCGGTTACCGCCCGGCGGCGGCTTTCCTGCTTTTCCTTTCAGCGGATCTGCTCCGCGATCTATCTGAAACGCGGACGACCGCGTCTATTGCTTTTTTCGCAAGCTTCTTTCGGCTTTTTATCAGCAGCCGCAGCAGGTACAGCACGGTAACTGTCGGAAGCACAAGAAAAATTATCTGAAACGCCAGCAGCAGCGCGGATTTATCCTCGGTTATCCTTGCGGCGTTTTCCCAAAACGGATAGGCTATAGAACCGTCCACCACCGAACGCATACCGAAGTCGGCTATTATTTCAAACCGCTTTTTCAGGCTGTACCGCGCGGAATTTTCCACTACGCGCATTCCGTACGTATCGTCCTTGATGGACAGAACGTCAGTGATTATCTGCTTTCCCTGACCCGTTACCTGATTTGGCAGACACGCTTCATAGCAGGTGAACATGGCTTCTCCCTCACCCATAAGGCTGTATCCGCCATGGGACATGAACATACGGGGACTGAGTCCGTACACCTTTTCAACGTCGGAATTTTCACTCTGTTTAAAAACTCCCGAAATAACGTAATATATACCGTTGACTTTTACAGGCTTTCCCGCAACGTTTGAAGACCCGTAAAGCTGCCATGCAAGAACTTCGTCTATCAGTACCCTGTCATGCATCAGATCGTCGTCGGAATAGTAGTACCCCGAAATAATATCTAATGGGTGAAAGAGAAAGAAATCTCCGCCCGTAACGATCATATTTGCTTCGGCGGCAGCTCTGTCGGAGATAACGGATATCTTCATCTGGGGAGACGAAAACGCGTCCGTCCAGACTCTTGCTCCCTCCTTTTCTGAAGCAAGAGAGGCTTCCGTAAGCTTTTTCTCAACGTCCACCCTTGTCATAAAGACCTTGTTTATGTCCATTACTGAGCTTGCGTCCGTGAAAACGCTCACCTGGGCGTATGAGGAATCTTTCCCTGCCCAGCGCTCAGCCGCCCGCTGATCAGGCAGAGAACCGCTCACTGCTGAAAATATCAGCGATACCGCGCCAAATATCAGTAGCGACGCGGCATTTGCTGCGGCAATAACTATGTATTTTAATTTCATAGCGTCCTCCGATCATTCAACAAGCCTTACCTGCATACCCGCCTCTATCGGCTTTGTGGACGTGGTTATGATAAATTCACTTCCAGATATTGCTCCGGATACTGCCGAAGAGGTATCGTCCGAAGCAAGTATATCTACATCTACCCGCTCAGCCACATAGCGGTTTCCGAGCGGACTGCTCTTGGCGACAACGGAAAGAACAAACTTGCCGTTGTTGTCCTCCCTGATCGCGCTGTTTGGTACGATAACGTCGTAATTCTGACCCTTTGAACCCATGGCAAGCTGGAGATTCTGACCCGGAGTAACGTCGCCCTTTACGGCAAATTTCAGTATCTTGTTCTTCGAGGGATTCTGGGAATCTGTCGCAATGGACTGAAGCGTTGCTGAAGCGTCGCCGTACCAAAAATACTGTATTTCAGCCTCGTCGCCGATCTTTACCTTTTTAGCCTGTTCTGTTGTTACCGTTATTTCAAGGGTGTAGCCCTTTTCGCTCATTTCGATCTTAGCAACGGTTTTCTGAGCTTCTGCCTCTTCGCCTGCAACTACGTTTATCTCGGTGATTTTACCGCCGACCTGAGCGGCGATCTTTGCTCCTATGGATTTTTCCTCAAGCTTTTTAATGTTTTCCTCGCAGTCGGAAATGACCTTTTTCTGATCTGCGATCTTGGACTGCTTATCCTTCATATCGAGACTGTTCTCACCGGCTGTTTGAGCGTCCTGACGCTGCTTGAGCTCCAGATCTATCTTAGCTTCCGCAAGAGTACGCTCCATTTTGCGTATTTCTTCCTCAGCCTCTTCGACGGTCTTGTCGGCTTTTTTTGCAAGTTCGTCCTCTTCAGCCTTCGCCTCGTTGTACATATCCTGAGCCGTCTTCTGCTTATCTTTAAGCTCTGCTTTTACAGCCGCAAGAGTATCCTCGTATTTTTTCTTTTTATTGTCAAACTCTTTGGTTCTCATTTCAAGAGTAGTTTTTTCAGCGTTCAAAAGCTGCTGATTTCTTGAGTATGTACCTGATTTTGCCATTTCATTGTTATATTTCTCACGAAGATGTGAAAGCTCCAGATTAAGTCGTTCAATAGTCTGCTGATAAGCAAGCTGCTCGTCGGCGTCTTTCGCCGCCGCCATTTTTTCTTCAGTCTGAGAAATTTCAAGAGCCTTGTTTTCGACAGCTTCCTTTGCGGCGGAAATCGCATCGCTGTCCCCTCCGGCAGAAATTTCCGATTCATACTCCTTGATTTTTTCCTCGGTTTTTCCCTTGGACTTCTCAGCGCTTTCCATAGACGTTTTCGCGGAGCTGATCTGATTATAGTAACTGCTTCCCAGCGACGCGTAATCCTCCGAACCGAACGCCGCAAGCTGTTCCTCCAGATCCTTTACCGCATTTTCATAATCCTTGGTCTTGCTTTTGGCCTTTTCATATGCCTCCTGATAATCCGACAGCTTGGAAAGATCGTCCTTTGCAAGCTTGATGTCATCCTCTTGATTGGAGATACTGAGGTTTTCCTTGCTGTAATCCACGCCTGTTTTCAGCAAAGCCTTGTCATAATCAAGCTGGAGGTCGTCAAGCTTCTGCCGCTCGGATTCCAATGTTTTCTTTGCCTCGTCAAGCTCGGCGCTCTCCTTGTCCTCAAGGGTAAAGAGAGTCGCTCCCTTTTCGATCTCGTCGCCTACCTTTACGTCAACGCTCGCGATCGTTCTTGTCTCGTCAATTTTTACATCGTAGCTCTGGCTTGCCTCGACCGTACCGCTTCCGCGTATCTGCTCCGAAAGAGTTCCTCCCCTTACGTACTGAGCCGAAACCTCGGGAAGCGAATAGTTCATTATTGTATTTGAAAAAAATGTAAGCAGCAGCATTACAACCAGAAAAATAATTATGGCGTTTTTGACCCATTCACGCCTTTTAGTATTGTTTTCCATTTTGAAGATCCTTTCTTAGAAATTAGAAGTTAGAAATCAGAAAATAGAATAATTCCGCCCGCCGGTTTGTCCGCGGGATTTATTGATTTATTACTATCCCTTGATACCTCCGGAATAAGCTATGCCCTCAACAAGATAATCTTCTCCGTAAAGGAACATCAGTAAAGTAGGTATCATATAGATCGTTGCGACCGCAAAAGCAAGTCCTATCTCGCCTGTGTTTATCTGCGACAGGAACACCGACAGCGGATAAAGGCTCGTGTCCGAAAGCAGTATCAGCGGCTGCTCCACCATATTCCAGTAATCTATGAAAACAAGTATCGCGACCGAGAAAAGCGCGCTTTTGCAAAGCGGCATACAAACGTGTAAGAATATCTGTAACTCTCCCGCACCGTCAAGCTTAGCCGCCTCTATCAGCGAAAACGGTATGCGGCGCATTATTTTTGAAAGCAGGAATACCGCGAACGGAGTGAAAATACCAGGCAGTATTACCGCCGCTCTTGTATTAAGTATTCCCAGCCAGTCCGATACAAGATAGTTAGGAACAAGCGTTACTTGATACGGCATAAGCATTACAACAACATACACGAAGAAGATAATCTCTTTCAATCTGCCCTTGAGTCTCGCGAATGCGTATGCCGCAAGGGACGCCACCGCAAGCTGGAAAACAACTATCGGTACAACCAGTATAACCGAGTTCCAGAACTTGAAAAGGTAGTCGGGACTTTTGAACAACACAGTGTAGTACTGGCTGAACGATACCATATCCGGAATAAATTTCAGGTTTATCTTTTCCGAAATAAAGGTCTTTCCGCCCTCTTCGGTGGTTGAAAATATCGCGCCGTAGTTTGCGTTTATCTCCGACGCGCTCATAAACGAGTTAGCCATTGTAAGTATTGTCGGAAGCAGGAATATCAGCGCGGCAGCTGCGGCAAAAACCGTAAGCACGCCCATTAGAAGCTTCTGACCTTTTTTTGATAATCCGTGCCGTCTTTTGGCGGAAACGGACGTTCTGGAGTTTATCATCCCTCGACGTCCTCCCCGAATTTATTTTCCGCAATAAACAGCGCGCCGATGATAGCTACCATTACTATAGCCATAAGTATAGCCGCCGACGAAAGTTTCTGATAATCGATGTTGCGGAATGTATTGTTCATGAAGTGCTGTAACATATACAAGCTGTCGAAAGGATAATCCCCCGTGAGCAGATACACCTCTCGGAAAACCTTGAACGAGTTTATCAGCGAAAGCACTGTTACGAACAAGATAGTCGGCGAAAGATATCTCAATTTTATGCGGAAAAATTTGTAGAACGCTCCCGCGCCCTCAAGCGTGGCTACCTCCACAATATCCTTTGGAATATTGTTCAGAGCCGACAGGAACAGTATCATGTTATAGCCCAAATTCTTCCACAAAAACAGTACAACTATAACGACCTGTCCCTTTGTTGATTTGAGCCAATCGATCTTGTCCACACCGAAGTTGGCAAGAAAATCGTTCAGCACGCCGTTATAATGGAAAATAACCTGCCATATAAGCACTACCGAAGCCACCGGAACCATCATCGGACACAAAAAGCTTGTTCGGAACTGGCTCACAAATGGTATCTTGCAGTCCAGAAGCATAGCCAGAAGCATGGACAGCACTACTGCCAAAGGCACAGACACAAGGGAGAACGACAATGTGTTCGCCGCCGCCTTGCGGAAAGCCGTATTTTTAATTATATTTATGTAATTCTGTAAAAATACAAATTCCTTATTGATAGGGTTATCCACCATGGAGTAGTAAATTATAACGCAAAAAGGAATTATGAAAAAAATCATAACGCCGATAAGGCTCGGAAGCAAACAAAGATACGGAAACGCTCCGTCGCTTTTCAAAGTTCTTTTGAGGGAATCCCTGCGCCTTTTTACCTTTGTATTTTTTACTTTTGACGCTTTTTGCAGTTTAGACACTTTTGCATCGGTCTTGGGGACATCGCCCTGCCGGTTGGTTTTTAGTTTCATATAAACACTTCCGCTTTAACGCGGCAAATCTCCTTTTCTTTATCCTGATTTTTAATCAAATTACATACAAAAAGTCAGGATAATATATTCAACTGTTTATCATTATATCATATAATTTCCGTTTTTTCTATCATAATCGAAAACTGTAATCATTTTTTAAATTTTTCTTCCGCATTGTTACATTTGTAACCGTATTGAAATATTTTAATTAGAAATTTTTATAACAAGCAAAAGTATTTTTGTCTAAAATGACGATTAAACATAAACGCTGCGAAAACTACGAGTGGCTAATAGCGTTGTTAAAGGAAGTCCAAAAGAGAAAAAGGAACGTCACCATTTTTTCTTTTCAAGCGATATAAATACTTAGCTTTACCGAACTTATTATAGGAATCGACAAATACTTCAAGGACGGCTTTCAAGGTATCAAGCTTTCTTGCAAAACATTTGCTTCGTCTTGCGAGAACAGGAATATAATGACGCAAATCTGAGTTTACGCTTTCCACCGTAAATGTATCATTTTTATTGTGAATATTTTGCTTGTATCTGCCAGGATAAACTATATTTGTATATCCTCGATAACCGTCAGAGTAGTATTGTTCGGCAGGCGGAGAACTGTCCACTATAGCTTGAATACGCTCGGGTGATTTATCTTGCGCTGCATCAAATCCAACAATTTGACGTGGCGCACGGCTTACCATAGTTATCACATAGGTATTTTCACGTGTTTCAGTTTTGAACTTTTTACTTACAAACCAGTACAATTCATCTAATTCTAAAAATTGGAAATTATTTTTCAGGTTTTGAGGTATTTTTTTTAATCCAGTTATACACATTAGCTTTACTGAAACCAAATACCTTACCAACGCCTCGTCCGCTTGCACCGGCGTAATATGTTTTTATTGCTTGTTGGCGAATTTCTTCAGGATATTCTCTTGTTTTCGGGTCAAGTGTGTAGTATTTCTTGCATTCCTTGCAAAAGCACCTTTGCGTTCCCGAACGATTCTTTCCTGCATTCACCTGGTTTTCTGTTCTTCCGCAGATCGGACATTTCCTACCTGCTACCTCTTTTGCTTTTTTCATATTTTTATTATATCACATTATGCGCTGTATGTCCACACCTCTTTTTTTAAAAGCTCTTGACAAATACGATAAAATATGTTACAATAATCACATATTATTAATTAGCCGGCGTGATGGAATTGGCAGACGTGACGGACTCAAAATCCGTTGGGGTAACACTCGTGCGGGTTCGACCCCCGCCGCCGGCACCACATCAAGGGACAAACTGTGATAGAAAACAGCTTTTCATTTTGGATGACTGCTTTTTTGCTTATGCCCGGAGACGGTTTGTATTAAGACATTTCCGTGTTTTCTTGCGTTTTGAATAACCATATTCGAGGCAAGAAAAAAGATGGCATTTTTCTTTACGTTTGTGCCTCTGCCGCGAGCAATCAAAAAGTCTGCGGCAGGAATTATTCAAGGGAAAGAAAATGATAAGGTCAGCGCTCAGAAGCATAGAATCATCGTCATGAGAGCTTTCGCCGACATTCAGATATGAAAGCAAGCCGATATAGATGCCGCATTTTCTGCATAGTTTGACTACAGTGTTAAGCCTAGGATTTGAAACGCCACGTTCGATATTGCCTATGCTTCTGTCGCTGACATTGCACAGTTCCGCAAGCGTTTCAAGGGAATAGTGCTTATTCTTTCGATGTTTGCGGATCAACGCACTGAATTTTGCACAATAAGACAAAATTTTTACCTCGCAAATATATTTTAAGTGGCAACCGTGTACAACATCAGAAATTAGATTTCCTGATGAAAAATAAATCACGGACTGTTCCCTTAAATAAACAGTATTTGAGATGTTTGTATGTCAATAAATATTTAACAAAAAGTACAATTCATTGCCAAAAACATCTTCAAGAAATAATCTCGCAGGAATCAATAATAACGTCATAAATTCCTACACTTGGAGCCTTTTTGACCGTATATAAAATATGAAATCCAAAAGGTACGCCATTAAGATAAATGTCAAGAATTCTGTAATCAGGAACAACAATCTGCTTCAGTAAAGAGTGATAAAGCTCCTTGCTCGCGGAAGCGCAATTGAACAGTTGCTGCATATACTTGACCGTCTTTTTTATTTCAGCCATTTGAGTAAGTGTGTTTTGCTGCCATATCTTGATTTCGCGCTATCTTCTCGGTAAGCCGAGCAATTTCATTGTCCTAAATTTCAGTCTGTTTTTTCAAATCGTCTTTTGAAATAAGGTTGTCAAGCATAAGGTCAATAGCCTTGTGCTTTTTGTTTTTCAGCTTTGCAATTTCCTCTTTTAGCGGAGTAACGTCAACGTCCTTTTGAATAAGCTGAATACCTTGAATTTTCTCAAACACCTGCTTTTCAAGAACGGGACGCGGTTCATTTATTTGTCCAAGGTAAAATGCGTTTGCTTACCCTGACAGGACAAACAGGCCATTTGAACGGTATAGCTAATTTTATTAAAACGCTATTTTAACGCCCAAAACAACAAAAAGGCATTTCCAGTTGATTTACAAAAAATCAGCCGAAAATGCCTTTACTTTTTTGACGCCATATTTTTCCACCGTTTTAGCTTTTACAAAATTTTGCACTTTTCACATTTTGCGCGTCAAGCTACAATTATAGGACAAGCGTCCATTTACCCTTTTCGCGGAGAAGGTATACTGAAGTATTTTCAAGCTTTTGATGTTCGCTGTCGTTGTACACTGTCAGATCAAAGGTCACCCAATAACAGCCCTCGTCCGTTTTTTCGCGGGACACAAAGCTTACCGATGCTCGGTTGTCTTCGTTATTTTGGAATACGGCTAAAATGTCCTTGCTCATGGAAAAATATTCCTCGGTAATACTCTCCCTGTCGTCTGCCGAATAGCACGCCTTAAAACCCTCGTAATCGTCCCGCTCTATTGCGGTAAAGCATTTGTCGATAAGCTTCATTTGTCCGCCGAAATAGATGTTCACACAAAGCAGTATTACCGTGCAAGCCGCCGCGAGGATACAGAAAATTATCCCTGCGAGCTTGCCGAAAGTTAGTTTTTTACTCATAGTATCAGTCCTTTAAATCAAGCAGTTCGTTTATTCCGTCAAGGCTGCAAAAGTCGGCGGGAGTGAATTCATACCATTGCTCATCTCCTGCAATAATGTTACAGTAGTAAAGCTTATTTCCGCATACGTAAAATTCAACGGTACGAGCATAGCCATCTGCACTTTGCGTGCAAATTATTTTCGCACATTCCGACAAATCGGGGGCATTTACTTGACCTGCCGTTTGTCTGCCGTAAATAACGCTCATTTCATCACCTATTTTCACCGCAGTTTGCTTTGATACAGCGACGGTGCTTTCACCCTTTTGAACAGTCATTCGGCAATCTTCAAAAGAAATGTCCTTGTAAAGGGAAAATCGGTGTACATAGCTGTAAGCATAGCTTATTTTTAAATTTTCGTCAACGGTAACGTCAAAAACTTTTTCATTTATCGGGTCATTACAGAAATACTCTTCGGCAACAATAATGCAGCGACCGCTTTTTTGAGGAATAAATTCTGTACTCCCGACAATAGTGTTATCCAAAATATCAGGCCTGTCAGCCAACATTACACCGTCGTTCTTCACAAAGCGAAAAATAGTCCCCCCTTTTCCCGATGCATTGGTATCAGCAATATAAAGCACTTCGCCGCCGTCCTTTTGGATAACGCCCGTACTCGGCTTTTCGTCAGACACCAATGCGTGAATAACAAAAATACCGAATATTGCGCCGATAACAGCAATCACGCCGACAACCGCAAAGATGCTGACAAATACCTTTTTCATAAAATCAGTCCTTTAAAATAGCCCCCGTTGAACCCGACGTAACCATTTTCGCGTAGCGTTTCAGATAGCCGTGAAGCTCTTTAGTCTTAGGCGTAAACGCCGCCAACCTGCGGTCAATCTCCTCCTGCGGAACGTCAAGGGTAATGGTGTTTTCGGGAATGTTTATGGAGATAGTGTCCCCCTCCTCAACAATACCGATAACGCCGCCAACAGCCGCCTCGGGAGAAACGTGTCCTATCGCCGCGCCGCGGGTCGCGCCGCTGAAACGTCCGTCGGTGATAAGCGCAACCTTGCTGCCAAGACCCATTCCCATTATTGCGGAGGTGGGGTTCAGCATTTCACGCATACCAGGTCCGCCCTTGGGACCCTCGTAGCGAATAACCACAACGTCGCCCTCTTTTATCTGTCCGCCCGTGATAGCCGCCATAGCGTCCTCCTCGCAGTCGAAAACTCTTGCGGGACCGCTGTGTACAAGCATTTCCTCACAAACCGCACTGCGCTTTACAACACAGCTGTCGGGAGCGAGATTTCCGCGGAGTACGGCAATTCCGCCGGTCTGACTGTACGGGTTATCAATGGGACGGATAACCTCGGTATCCTTGTTTACGCAGCCGGAAATGTTCTCGCCCACAGTCTTGCCCGTTGCGGTCATGCAGTCCAGATTCAGCAGGTTTTTTTTGGAAAGCTCGTTCATTACCGCGTATACACCGCCTGCCTCGTCAAGCTCTTCAATATAAGTATGTCCCGCAGGGGCAAGGTGGCATAGGTTAGGAGTCTTTGAGCTGATGTCGTTTGCAATGTCAAGATTGATGTTTATTCCGCACTCGTGTGCAATTGCGGGCAGGTGGAGCATACTGTTTGTGGAGCAGCCCAAAGCCATATCCACGGTGAGAGCGTTCATGAAAGCCTTTTCGGTCATGATGTCAAGAGGCTTGATGTCCTTTTCGAGAAGTTCCATAACTTTCATGCCTGCGTGCTTTGCAAGCTCGATACGCTGTGAGTAAACCGCAGGGATAGTACCGTTTCCGCGAAGAGCCATTCCCAAAACCTCGGTAAGGCAGTTCATGGAGTTTGCGGTGTACATGCCCGAACATGAGCCGCAGGTAGGGCAGCCCTTTTTCTCGTACTCTTCAAGCTTTTCGGCATTGATAGTACCCGCCGCAAACTGTCCCACAGCCTCGGAAATACTGGAAAAACTTGTTTTCTTACCGTCAACGCGTCCCGCAAGCATAGGTCCGCCGCTGACAAAAACCGTGGGGATATTAAGTCTTGCCGCCGCCATAAGCAGTCCGGGGACGTTTTTGTCGCAATTGGGTACCATTACCAAAGCGTCAAAGCCGTGTGCAAGAGCCATAGCCTCGGTGCTGTCGGCGATAAGGTCACGGGTAACGAGGGAGTACTTCATACCCTTATGACCCATTGCAATGCCGTCGCAGACAGCGATAGCGGGGAACACAACGGGAGTTCCCCCTGCCATTGCAACGCCAAGCTTTACCGCGTCAACTATCTTGTCGATGTTCATGTGTCCTGGGACAATCTCGTTGTAGGAGCTGACAATTCCTACCATGGGACGGGAAATTTCCTCGTTTGTAAGACCAAGTGCGTGGTAAAGCGCACGGTGAGGAGCGTTGTTTGCTCCGTTTTTGATCGAATCACTGTACATATTTTTTCCTCCTAAAAATGTTAATTGCATATTTCAGCGAAGTTATTCCGCATTGACTGTCTCCCTGTAGGTTTCCGCAGCCTCTTTAAGCGCGGCAAGGAAACGTTTTTCATACTCCGTACCCACATACTCACTGCCGTAAACAACGCACAGACCGAACGGTTCTTTTTCCTCGTCGTCGCCGTATACGTCATCACGTGCAAAAGCATACATAGCCAGACGGTCGCCGTAATAGTCCATTTCAGCATAGAAAAGGGAATTGCCAACGCCGCGCTTTTCAAATTTCAGCATACCGTCAACCGTACCTTTTTCAAGAAAATCCGTCACGGAGCAGTAAACCTCATCGATGCCGCTTGAGATCATAAAATACGGTTTACCAATTTCGTAGCCGATATATTTATTTGTACATTCCGGTGCGTATACATACAGAATCTCGACCTCGCCCGCATGGCTCTTGCTTTCCACAAAATCACCGCAGAGCATAAATCTGCCGTCAACACCGAAATCGTTTATGCATTTTCTTGACGGTTTAGGCGGTTTCAGTACAGCGGTCGGCGTACTTGCAGCAGTTTCTTTTCCGTCAGCGGATTGTGCCGTATTTTGTTTTACTGCATTCCGAACAAGATTTGCAGCAAATTTTGCAATTCCCATAATAACACTCCTTATCACTTTCAAACGACGCTTAATCAAAGCCGCAATTGCCAAAATATTTTTTGTACTTCAAAATATACTCTCTTGCCAGTCTGCAAAATTTCCCCCCGTCAAAGACCCTTTTAAAATCCTTGTCAAGAGTACGGTAATCGTCGTTTTCCGCAAGAGCGAAAAAGTCCTCAATACCGCGCTCTGCCGTCTTTTTGCCGCTGTCATAGTGTACTTTCAGAGCCTGCTCAATAATGTCCCCTAATTTTGCGTACCCGATCGCCCGAAAGCCATCGGCGGCAATACCGATGAAATCGCGGGACGTGTTGAAAAAAGCTTGTCCGAAGCCGCCGCTAAGGATTTCTTTTGCGACGTAATCAGCGCAGTAGACGTTTATGCAAGGCGTGGGCAGAGAGTTTATCACCCTGCCCATATCGCTCCAATCCTCGGAAAATTTCCCCTCTATCCAGGACGTTACCGCGGTAACTATTTCATTTTCGGTAATATTTTCCAGTTCACCTCTTTTAAGGTTGGCGTAACGCTTTTGCTTTTCAAGGAATTCCTCCGCGCCGTTAAGTTCCCCCGACGTTAAAAAATCAAACTTGCTCATATCACTGCTGCTTTCCGAGGAACGCTGCGCCGATGATACCCGCGTCGTTGCCAAGACTTGCAACGGTTATCTCGGTGTTATTGTCCAGCATTCTTGTGTAGACTTCCTTTTTAACAAGCTCGATCATAGGGAGCATAAGCGGATCGCCCTCGTTGCATACGCCGCCGCCGATACACAAAATATCGGGCTGGAAAATATTGATAACATTTGTAATTCCCGCCGCAAGGTACTTGATATACTTGTCAACAGTTTCCTTGCCTATGGGGTCGCCTGCACGCATTGCTTCAAAGGCGTGGCGCGCGGATGAATGTCCGTCTCTCTCGGCGTACTCCGCCATAAGTGTTTTGGGGTGCTTTGCAATGGCTTCTTTGGTCATGTTGATGAGTCCCGTAGCGGAGGAAAATACCTCAAAACAGCCCTTTCTTCCGCAGGTACATTGAGGACCGTCCACCTCGATTACCATGTGACCGATTTCAGTACCCGCAAGATTTCTGCCGGTAAAAATTTTGCCGTCGATAACAACGCCTGCGCCAACGCCAGTACCCAAAGTGATACACACCGCGTCGGACGCGCCCTTTGCAGCTCCCGCGAGAAATTCTCCGTAAGCCGCGGCATTAGCGTCGTTTGCAACATAAACAGGCTTATTAATGTGCTCCTGAATATATTCTCTTATGGGTACGTCCTTAAAACCGAGGTTGTTGGAGTATGGAATAGTACCGTTCACGTTGTCGGCGATACCGGGAGTGCCAATGCCTATCCATTCAACGTCGTCAACGGATATACCCGCGTCCTTGCAGGCTTCAATGCTTACCTTAGCCATGTCGTCCGCGATCTCCTTTGCGGGACGGGGGCAAAGGGTCTTTGTTTTCGCCTTGCCGATGATTTCAAAGCTTTCGTTTACAACGCCCGCCTTGATATTTGTACCGCCGAGGTCAATGCCAATGTAGTACTTCATAAATAATTCTCCTTTATATTTTGTGTAAACCATAGATAATGATTTAACTTTTGGTACATTGTTAAAAAATTTTCTGTATTTATTTTACCCCGATTCTCATTCTGTAGCAGAAATCAATATCGAAAGGCTCTTCCTCAAAGCAGGAATCCATAGCCTTGTAAAATGAAGCAAGCTCCTTTTCAATAAGTTCGGGACATTTTTTCAGAATAGTTTGCGTACTTCCCTGACTTAAAATAATGTTGCAGAAACGTTCTTTTGTACACTTTTCCCTGTTGCTGAACAGTATTTCACGGGTATAGGTAAAATATCCGCTTTTGTTCATATTTTCCAAATGTTTGTCTTTAGAGTAACGAATAAAGCTGTCCTTGACTTCGGGGACTTGGCTCTCAATTTCCAGTACCCTGCCGTACAGCGACATATACGCCTTTTCAGCCTCCCATTTTGCGGCGGGAGGCCAGTCGCAGTCCACCGTAGCAAATACGCCGCCGTTTTTTAAAATACGGTCAACTTCTTTCAGCGTGGCGGACGGCTCCATCCAATGAAAGGATTGAGAGCAAATCACCGCGTCGGCGCAGCAGTCGTCAAGTCCCGTACTGTCGGAAAAAGCCTTTATAAAGCTCACCGTTGAATCTGCCTTTTTCTCAGCAATGCCGCGCATTTCGTCGTTTGGCTCAATGCCTATTACTTTGCTGCTCACGCCCTGCCATATCTCGGTTGAAAGACCTGTACCACAGCCCATATCCACAACAAGCTGCGGAGCCTTGCCGAGATAGCGACAAATAATTTCCACAGGATATTTCGGCATTTTGGGACGCGCGCTTTCATAAACGTCCGCAAAGCCCGAAAACCTGTCCGCGTTATTTTGTTTGCTGCTCATAATTTATCCCTCCATTGCAATGTTTGCGTTTCTCGTTAATATTTCCTGCTATAATTTGAAATGCTCCGCCAAAATTTTAAGAACTTCCTCACGTGTGTCGCTTTCAAAGTCCGAACGGGTGTAGGTAAAAAATCCCGTATGCTCCCAGTCAATCTCATCAGACGGGTGATATAACGCCCATGAATTAAAGTTTTTGAGCGCAGCATCGGGGTCTTTGCACTTTTTTATCTGCTCCATCATAAACTTTTTTTCGGGATCGTCACGGTCAAAAAATTTCGTCTCGCAAATGTCGGGAGGGTCGCAAAGCATGATAGCCACATTGCTGTAGTCTGAAATTTCACGCAGAACGTCGGGAGGAATATTCGTATCAACGATTATCTTCTTTCCGCCTGCGGACAGTTTCAGCAATTCGAGTATCTCTATTTCAACACATTCCTGGGCTACATTGTACGTCCATTCGTAATGCTCCTTTGGAGTCATGCCTAGCCATTCCTCCCAGCCTGTCATGGTGTCGAAATAGCACAGTGCAGGCTGTTTCCACCGCGACAGATGTTCCCGCGGAAACGCGTCATGATAGTTTTCGCCGCAGAATATCATATCATACCGTTCGGAAAGCATTTTTGTCATAGTTGATTTTCCCGCGCAGCTGTGTCCGTTGATAAAGTACACATTGCGAAGGTAGTACTTGATAAGATTGCCGCTTATTGGTATTTTCATATAAGCACTTCCTTTATATTGTCAGAGCCGTCATATCTTACTTTGGGGTAGAACAACGCCGTACGCGCAGTACCTAAAAATTGTTCCCGTTCCAACCCCAGTTTTCGGTACACATATAGCTGACATATATTCTGTCCGCAGGTATTCCGACCGTATCTGTCAGTACGCCCGAAATACGGCTTGTAAGCTCGGACATTGCGCTGTCCGAGGGACTACCGTAGATCTGAACCTCGACCATGGCGGCAGGTTCGTCCGTACCCTTAAAAAAGAGCGCATAGTCTCCCTCGATACCCACCATGAGCCAGCCCTCGGACTTTCCGGGGATAGCGGTAATAGCGATCCCCAACGCGGACTTGATACTCTCGGCTTTTTCCTTTGTAACGCTTGCGTTTGTTTTAACATTGATAAACGGCATAATAATTGCTCCTTTAAAATTAATTTTTTTTATAATAAACAATAGTCATTCTTTCGTTTATGACTTTTGTTTGTCCCGTTTGCCGATACCCCATTTTTTCGTACAGATAACAGTTGCCGTGTTCTTGAAGAATAGTATCCAATTCCCAGCCGCCGCTACCGTGGATATTTTCGGCTTCGGCAATTGCCCGCTGAGCGTAACCTCTGTTTCGGTACTCTTTCATAATAAAAATTGGAGAGATACGCTTTGGACTGCCGTCTTTCATATCCACGACCCTAATTGCTCCGACGGTATTATTATCCTCAATGATATAGTAAAAATATGTATACGGCTGCAAAAGCCTTGCTTCTACCCGTTCTATAGGTTCATTAGCTGGACTTATGTCATAGTCCCGATACTTTTGAAGCAGTTCGGCAAAGGCTTCTTTTTGCATACGCCATATTGTTTCGGCGTCGTTTACGGACGCTCTTTTCAGCTCCATAACAATTTCCCCTTTATATATTTTACTTAAGGCAACACCGCGCAAAGAGTGGCTCACGCCTTTGCCGCACACAGACTTGCATATTTTCCGTCATATCGCACTAAAATTTCTTGACATACGCCAGTATGCCTGCAAAATTTTAGTACAATCTGACGAAAAATCTGACTTCGTCTCTGTACGACAATCCTTGTGCGGTATTGCCTTAAATCATAAACAACGATTTTTTATTGTTTTACAAATAAGAGATGAACGAGTCTCTTGTCAATTCATAATCAACGGAGGAGCAATCGTTACCCAATTGGTCTTTCCAAGAGTTCGGATTTACTCTGATTTTCTTAAAACCAAGTTTTTCGTACACATGCTGCGCCCGTTCGTTTTCTAAATTTGTATCAAGCTTTATATACTGGTACCCCAGATCGTTGAAAAGTCCCTGAATAAATAAGCTCAGGACTTTCTTTCCGATACCTCTGTTCTGCATTTTTTCGTCGCATATCTTGATACCCATTTCGCATTGACCGCCGTCGAGATTACGGTAATTCATTTCCCCGATAGGAACACCCTCATACAATATTATATGGCGGCGCGTAGTTTCGTCGGTTTCCTGTCTGAGCTTTTCGATAACCTCCGTCTCGCAGGTTCCCAAACCGTTTGGAAAACCTGCATGAGCCATAACTTTGCCGTCGTTCCACCATTTCGTTAATTGAGGCGCGTCGGTAATTTCGGCATTCCTGATTTCTATTTTTCCGCTTTGCAAATGCACAGGCAGTCCCTCCAAACTTCAATTTATCCTTGTCTTTCATCGGTAACAATATGCTCAATACCCGAATGCTCCCGGCTTAAATAATCTTTCATAAAACTTGGGTACGCCCTGTATTTCTCCAGATCCTCAACGGGTATCCAGTGCATATTTTCCCTTACTCCGCCGTAGGTGTAGCTGTTGCTGTTCAATTCCTGCGTACCTCTCGGCTTCATCAAAAAATAAAAGCTTATTTCGTGGCAGTTAAGACCTTTCAGCATTCCTGCGTCTTCACTGAAAAAATTTTCGTGAATGACAGCCAAACGGTCGATTTCATAATGTACGCCTGTTTCCTCGTACACCTCGCGAATAACGGCGTCCTCAGCAGTCTCTCCCATATGTACCCCGCCGCCGATAGAGTAAAAATAATTTTCATTCGCATTACCCGCAAACAGTACGCAGCCGTTCTCCACAATTATTGCGGCGGCTCTGTACCGAAACCACTTGTCATCTTTTGTAAATCCGCAGTCAAATGGCATTTTCGCTCACTCCTTAAATAAATTGTCCTTGGACTTTTTCGCTGCCTCAATGGGTCTTACCTCAAAATTTAAATAGGTGTCGGCATTGAAAAACGGTCTGAACAACTCAAAATCCACATAACCGTCCCCAACGGTTTGGTGAGAACCGAAACGGTCGTTTTTGTCGTGAATATGTATCTCCCGTATGCGCTCTCTGTTTTTTTCAAAAAATGCAAGGTCGTCCTCAAGAATATTATGTTCAGACCTGTACAGCTTTGCAATATCAAGCGTAAGATACATCCTACTGTTTTCGTCTATGAGCCGCTGCAAAGCTTTTATTTCTATGAGATTGAAGCCGTTGTTCTCCACGCAGACAAGGACGTCTCCGCTGTTCTCGATAAGCTCTTTTAGGTTTTTATAAAGAATATTTTCGTAATAGTCTGCGCGGGTATTTTCAGATTTTTTTCCCGTTTGTTTGAACATGGGGAAATTACCTGTGTGAAAGGTCATATGCCTTGCGCCTACGGCGTTCGCCTTTTCGAGAATCCGTTTGAACTCGTCAAGAACTCCCCTGCGTATCAGCGGATAGTCGTAAAACAGACCAACGTTGTCGGCAGGCGCATGAAATGTTATCTCAACGCCTTTTTCCTCCGCGTATTTTTTTATTTTGGACAGCTTTTCCGCAGACAGTTCATGCAGGAAATACGTTGGTACTCCCAATTCAAACTGTGCAAATTCAAAACCGTATTTTTTCGCGCTGTCTATTCCTCCGAAATAGCTCTCCTCAAAAACCGCGTGGTAGCCTGTTTTGATTTTCATGACAAAGCAGTCCTCCTTGTATTATTTGATGATAAATCAATAACTTAGTATATTTTTTCCGCTTTTTGGATAACAAATCTGTTTTTTAAATACAGCTTTACAGCAGCCTGATTCCATTCAGCCGCATGCAGGACGATCTCGTCATACCCCTGCTCTTTTATACGGTTCATTCCCCATAACAACAGCTTTTGACCCAAACCCTGCCTTTGAAACTGCTTGTTGACAATTAAATCGTCCAATTCATTTCCGTAACAGGAAACAGCACCCGCTATCGTTCCGTTTTTTAGGTAAAGATAGGTATTGTCCGCTTTATCTTTCATTTGAGAATAATCCGAATAAAAATTTATCGGCTCGACCTCCAAGGCTTTTCTCATTTCGTAAAAACATTCGTTATATATTTTCATATATTCTGCCCAGTATTTTTCCCGAAAAGGAATACAGGACACTTCACCGCTGTACGGTATTTCACCTTTAAACGACATTTCATAAGCAATTATTTTTTTCATTGCGTTTTCCTATCTAAAGCAGTTTATCAAGCTCGGCAAGCAGCTTTTGTTTCATTTCCGACAGCTCCGCTTCGGAGGGACGGTTTTCATCGCTGTACATCTTTTCCATGGGGTACCACCAAACGGGGCCCCTGCCGTTGTTTCCGTAGTTCTCAATATCGCCGTCTACACGGGGATATAAGTGCCAGTGGAGATGCGCGTCGCCGTTTCCAAGCAGCTCACAGTTCATCTTATCCGCCCCGAAAGCCTTTGAGACAGCCTCCGCAACGATCGACATTTCCTCAAGGAATTTCAGCCGCTCGGCAGTATCGAGGTGAAACAGCTCTGTCTTGTTTCCGTGTTCTTTGTACAGAAAAAGCGTGTAGCCTTTAAAATGCTGATTGTCGCCGATTACAACGTACCCCGTTTCAAGCTCCTTTACAAAATAGGGATTAACGCCCTTTTTTATCATTTCAATCCTGTCGCATACCAGGCACATTTTTACCGCTCCTCAATTTTTTAAAATTAGTTACAACGTTCCTGTATTAATCGGGACGGGAAACCAGTCTCCTACAAATTTCAAGGGCTGCCGCGGTAACTGTCAACTGCACACTATCAACTGTCAATTATTTACTATATTCCGCAGCCATACTCCTTTTTTAAGAAGTACAACTCCGATAACGACCTTTATTATGTCCGCCGCCTGACAGACAAAGTAAATAGCGGTAATGTCAAGATTTGTAAATTTCACCAGCAGCATTGCCGTGGGCACCGAAACTATCCACATAAAAACGCTGTCGAATATCAGCGTGATATAGGTCTGACCGCCCGAACGCAGGGTGAAGTACGCCGCGTTCATAAACGCGTGCAGTGGAATAAAAAACGCAAGGATAATTATAAACTGCGAAGCAAGTCCCCGAACCTGCTCCGTGGTGTCGTAAAGCATGGGGAACACTCCCGACAGCGCAGCCATTACGCCGCCTGTCACCGCTCCCGCCGCAATGCTGAACGCGATAAGCTTTGTGTCGGTATCCTTTGCACGCTTCATGTCGCCCGAACCCAATATCTGTCCCACAATAATTCCTACCGCCGAACCGAGGGCAATGTACACAACGTTAAAAAGATTTAAAATCGTGGAGGAAATATTCGTCGCCGCAACAACTTCAAGTCCCTTTTGAGAGTAGCACTGATTAAGCTTTGCCATTCCCGACGACCAGAAAAATTCGTTTACGGCCAAGGGAAGTCCGCTTATTGCTATTTTTATGACAAGATCGCGGGGTACTCTCATGCTTCTGAAAGCGCCCGAAATAAATTGGTTTTTGTCCTTTTTGGCATGGGTGTAAATAATTACTATAGTACACTCGGCAAACCTCGCGATAACCGTTGCAAGTGCCGCGCCCTTTACCCCCATTTGTGGAAGTCCCAACTTGCCGAAGATAAGCGCCCAGTCAAGTACAAGATTTATCAGAACCGCCGCAAGTCCCGCAAACATTGGCGGAATAGTGCAGTTTGTTTCCCTCAGAGTGGAGGCGTATATTTGTGTTGCGGTAAATGGAATAAGTCCCGTAAGCATTATGCCGAGGTACTCTTTGCCCGATTTGAAAATCAGGTCGCGGTCGCCCTCCTGTCCCTCTCCCGTGAGATAGGAATTTATTAGACCGTCCCCGAAAAAGGAAAGAATTGTTATTCCTGCCACAAGGGCAAGCACGCCAATGAGTACCTTGAATCTGAAAACGTTCCGAACACCCTCGTTGCTGCCCTTACCAAAAAACTGTGCCCCGAATATTCCGGGACCCGCCAGAAGTCCGAACACGCAGAGATTGAAAACGAACAGAAGCTGATTTGCAACCGCCGTACCCGACATCTGTTCCGTACCCAGCTGCCCCACCATTATGTTGTCCAAAAGCGCTACAAAATTTGTTATGCCGTTCTGAATCATGATCGGAACGGCAATAGCAAACACGGTTCTGTAAAAATTTCTGTCACCGATAAATTTTTTGAGTATCATATTTTATATGCGTTAATAGGTCTGTTAAAGATAAAGCTTTTATCCGCCCCCGGTGATGGGGGCATGGGTAAGATCAGTTATATTTAATATTGGAATGCAACTGTCATGCACTGTGTGCAGGTTCTTCGCAAGATGTCCCAATGCTTAATCTATCCTTGTAAAGACCGATTTGAACGTTCCGGTAAGACTGTATTCTCCGCAGCCCGCAGGAACGAAAACGCTGTCTCCTTTCTTTAACGGAAGGGTCTCAGCGCCGCATTTCAGCGCAGCCTCTCCCTCCAGTATCAGTATGTTGTGGAACGATGTCTCGTCTGCATTAAAGTACGCTTCTTTTTCAACGTCAACGGAATAAACCGTGAAGTATTCGCATTTTGACAGAAGACGCTTTACCGCGCCGTTTTCCTCAAAGCTTTCCGTTTTGGGGTACGGCTTTGCGGGACAAAGATTTGTGACCTCCACTGCCTTGTCAATGTGAAGCTGCCTGGGCTTGCCGTCCGCGCCCACTCTGCCGTAATCGTAAATGCGGTATGTGGTATTGGAGTTCTGCTGTATCTCGGCGATAAGGATACCCTTGCCGATAGCATGGAGAGTACCTGCCTCGATAAAGAAAACATCGCCTTTTTTAACAGGCACAGATTCTGTGATTTCAAGCAGGGTGTTGTCCTCTATCCTCTTGCGGAATTCCTCCTTTGTAACTTCACTTTTGAAGCCGTACAAAAGCTCCGCTCCCTCGTCGCAGTCAACGATGTACCACATTTCGGTCTTGCCGTATTCGCCCTCGACACGCTGTGCGTACTCGTTGTTCGGGTGTACCTGAACGGAAAGATTGTCCTTGGCGTCTATAAGCTTTATAAGTATGGGGAACTGCTCAAATCGTTGGCAGTTGCTGCCGAGTACGGCTTTTCCGCAAATTTCGATATATTCCGCAAGAGTTTTTCCCGCGTACTCACCGTTGGCAATTGTGGAATTGCCGTCCTTGTGGCAGGAAAGTTCCCAGCTTTCGGCAATTTTTTCAAAACCGCAGTTCTTTCCGAAATCGTCGCGGAGACGCGTTCCTCCCCAGAGATAGTCCTTAAATGCAGGCGTAAGCTTTAATGGATACATAAAAATACCTCCCGAAATTATAAAAATCCAATATAAAGTATACCATAAAAACCCTTTGCTGTCAATAAAAGAAGTTTTTACCTCTTGACAAATCGCAGATGATGTGCTATAATATTAACATATTATAAATGCAGTGACAGGAATAAAAGCTTTTCTGTATTTTTAGAGAGCTGCGGTTAGGTGCAACGCAGCAGTATGGTTTGGCTATAACTCGTCCTTGAGCAGTCCGCTGAAAGCTTTTGCAAGTAGGTCGGAACGGGTTCTCCCGTTAGAGAGATACGCATTGGATATCCCCAAGATTGAGATGCGGCGAGGTGCGGACATTTTGTCCGAACAAGAGTGGTACCGTGGAAGTTTGTGCTTTCATCTCTTTAGTCTGTATTAGACATGAGATGAAAGCTTTTTTATTGGACTCCTTTAAACCTCTTCCGCAAAAACGAAAGGAAAGATTTGTTATGAAAAATTACGACCGCTATCAGAAACGCTACTTTATGCCGCCGGAGCCATGCTATGACTGGGTAAAAAACGACCGACCCACTAAAGCTCCGGTGTGGTGTTCCGTGGATCTCCGTGACGGAAACCAAGCTCTCATTATCCCCATGTCCCTTGAAGAAAAGCTGGAATTCTGGAAGCACCTTGTTAAAGTAGGATTCAAGGAAATTGAAATAGGCTTCCCTGCTGCAAGCGAAACAGAATACACGTTCTGCCGCACGCTGATCGAACAGAATCTTATCCCTGACGATGTTACGATTCAGGTACTTACCCAGAGCCGCGAACACATCATAGCAAAAACGTTCGAGGCTCTCAAAGGCTGCAAAAACGCTGTGGTACACCTTTACAACAGCACTTCAGTGGCTCAGCGCGAGCAGGTGTTCAAAAAGTCAAAAGAGGAAATTATTGACATTGCTGTTTTCGGCGCAAAGCTCTGCAAGGAATACCGCGAAAAAACCGAGGGAAATTTCCGATTTGAGTACAGCCCCGAAAGCTTTACAGGTACAGAACCGGAATTTGCTCTCGAAATATGTAACGCTGTTATCAACGTATGGCAGCCGACTCCCGACGATAAGGTGATCATCAATCTGCCGGTTACTGTTGAGGAAAGCATGCCGCACGTTTATGCCTGCCAGGTGGAATATATGTGCAAACACATGAATAACCGCGAGAATCTTATCGTTTCCCTGCACCCCCACAACGACCGCGGATGCGCTGTCGCCGACTCGGAAATGGGTCTGCTTGCGGGAGCCGACCGCATCGAAGGTACGCTTTTCGGAAACGGCGAACGCACAGGTAATGTCGACATTGTTACTCTTGCCATGAATATGTTTACTCACGGTGTTGATCCCGAACTGAACCTGTCCAATCTTCCGGAGATCACACAGGTCTATGAAAGACTCACACGTATGCACGTTTACGAAAGGCAGCCATACAGCGGAGCTTTGGTATTTGCGGCGTTCTCAGGATCTCATCAGGACGCTATAGCAAAGGGCATGAAGTGGCGCGAAGAGAAAAATCCCGGATTCTGGACTGTCCCCTATCTTGCGATCGACCCCAAGGACGTGGGCAGAGAATACGAGGGGGACGTTATCCGTATCAACAGCCAGTCGGGCAAGGGCGGTATAGGATACCTCATGGAGCAGAAATTCGGCATAGATATGCCTCCCAAAATGCGCGAAGATTTCGGTTACGCTGTCAAGAGCGTTTCCGACCATGCTCACAAGGAGCTTATGCCGGATGAAATACACGGCATTTTCAAAGATCGATATGTTAACAAAAAAGACCGCTTTACAGTGGACGAAGCTCATTACGCTCAGAAAAACGGCATTACCGCAACTGTTACAGTATCCTGCGGCGGAACAGCCATTACACGCGAAACTGCGGGAAACGGTCGTCTGGACGCTGTTTCCAATGCGGTAAAGGACGCTCTCGGAATATCCTATACTATTGTTACCTACAAGGAACATGCTCTTGAAAACGGTTCCAGCTCCGAAGCTGCCGCTTACGTTGGTATAGAGACTTCAGACGGCATATTCTGGGGTGCAGGCATAGATACGGATATCATCGTTGCTTCGGTAAACGCTCTCGTTTCGGCTATCAACAACAGTAAGCTGCTTGGTTAGAAATCACGCTAAACGGAAAGCCGCATACAAATATGCTGTGAATTTCTCTACATTTTATAATCAGATATAATAATAAAACGGACTTTCCTAATTGGGAGAGTCCGTTTTATATACAAAACCGTCAGTCAGTTGCTATCCAGTCGTCATACACAAGCCGCTCAAAATCATTTATAGGTACAGGCTTGGAGTAATAAAATCCCTGCGCAACATCACAGCCGCAGTTTTTAAGGAACTCTGCCTGCTCTTTTGTTTCGACGCCCTCGGCAACCATATCCAGACCTATATCCTTGGACATTGAAATAGTATGTGAAATAATTTTCTTCCCTCTGTCCGAAAGCATAAATTCACTGAAAAAGTCGCGGTCTATTTTGATAACGTCAAACGGAGTACTTTTCAGCATATTGAGAGACGAGTACCCCGATCCGAAATCGTCCATAAGAAGCATATAGCCTCTTTCCTTGAGTCTTTTAATTACCTCGCTGTCTCCGGCATTTTCGACTGTCTCGGTAATTTCCGTTTCGATCATGTTCTTTGGTATATCGTATTTTTCAATAAGACGGTCAAGCACGTCTATAAATTTTTCATCGGTAAGATGTACCCTTGAGATATTTACCGAAATAGGTACGGGCTGCACTCCGCTGTCTATCCAGCCTCGAATCGCTTTGCACGCCTGTTCCCATATGTATTCGTCAAGCCTTATTATAAAGCCGTTCTTTTCAAACACAGAAATAAATTCCGCGGGAGGAAGCATTCCTTTTTCGGGATGTATCCACCTTACCAAAGCCTCTGCGCCGACAACTCCCGCTGTACTTATGCTGTACTTCGGCTGGAGGTACATTACGAACTCGCCGTGCTCAAGAGCGTAATCCATTCTGTCTTCAATAAATTTTTTGGTAACAAGATTATTTTCCTGATTATCGGAATAGTAGCAAACATTTTTCAGAGCGTTGCCTTTTATGCTTTGCCTTGCCATAGCGGCTCTGTCACCCATTTTGCGCATAGGTATGCTTCGGTCGGAAATAATATTAACACCGAAAACAAATTTGTATGATATATCTCCGAAAACTCCGAGACGGTCTTCTATGCGGGATATAAGGCGTTCGATCTCTTCAGGTTTGTCATAGGACATTGCGATCATGAAAACGTCCGCAGACAGCCGTGTATATACTTGTTTATCAGTGCAAATGGTATCAAGACCGTTTTTGATGTAGTTAAGTATCTCCGTACCTTTTTCCTCGCCGTACCTGACATTTATAAGTTTGAAATTCTCAATATCAAACTGAACAATAGCGGCATTCCGGCTTTCATCGTCTATGATGCGCTTCGCCTGATTGTTGAATACCTGCGGGTGCTTATCGTTTGTAAAGCTGTCAATAATTATTTTGTTGAGGATCTCAGCATTGTTCATAATTTTAAGGTGTCCGATAACGCATTTTGCCATAAGGTTTTCATCACGATCAATAACCGTCGTGAGAGTTATCCATTTATAATCACTATCGGCAGGAGCGTCTGATACAAGTCCGCGAAAGGATACCGAAAAATGATCCTCATGGATCGGTATTTTATTAGAGCCGAGCAAATCGCGGCAAAATGCTCCGATGACAACTCTGTCTGTTTCATGTATTAGTTTGCTCTCGGCAAGCTGTTCAAGAGGATTTATGCTTCCGTCCAGAATAGCGGAAAATGCGCCCTCCGACATAACGTCAAAGCTGCTATCGGAAAAATCCACAACAAATGCTCCCATATCATGGGTACGTGAAAGAAAATCATTCAAAGCCTGAAAAATTGATTTTCCCATAAATATGCTTCCCCTTTCTGATAATTGACCGCGTCAAGCGTATATAAGTCATACAGCAATTTACAATTTGCTTTTTGACAAACAATTTATATTTTTATGCTTGAAAATGACGCCTTGCAGTATATAATATAGGAAAATGACTTTATTATCGAAAAGTTTATTATCATGATTATAATTATAACACACGAATACGCAGTTGTCAAATATTTTATAGCATATAGTCGTGCTTTTGTGCATAATAACGAAAACCATTAAAATTTTTCATACCAATTTTCCCCCCTATTTTATGAATTGACCTCCGCTCAAAGCGAAGGTCAATTTTTATGATAATGATACTGATTTTACCCGCATCTGAGAAATGATATCCGAATATTCCTCGGCAGGCTGTTCTGCCGCTTCAGTCCGACTCATTCCTGTATCGGCTTCAAACGCCGCAAACAAAGTGAAAGGAGCGTCGCCGTTCCTTTTTATATAGTATTCCGCCGTACCCTGCATTCCGCTTAGAAAGCAAGGTACGGCGTTTAAATAATTTATGTTTTTTATACGGCTTCGTCCGCAATACTTTTTACAGCGGAAACAAGCGCGTACACTTCCTTTTCGGTATTGAACACCGACGGAGAAAACCTCACCGTTCCGTCGGGAACAGTTCCGAGGGACGTATGTGCAAGCCCGGAGCAGTGAAGTCCTCCTCTGAGAGCAAAGCCCATATCGCTTAGCTTAGCAGCCGTTTCGTTTGCTGAAAGACCCTCAATATTAAATGATACAACGGGAAGATAGCTTTTTACCCTATCGTCGCGATAGACTGCGACTCTGCCGATATTTTTTGTCTCATTTACAAATATGCGGCAAAGCTTGCTTTCATGGTTGTAAATTCTGTCTATGCCGAGCTTTTTTACAAATCTTATTCCCGCACCGAGACCTATGGCTCCCGCGGTGTTTATCGTTCCCGATTCAAGACTGTCGGGCAGAAAATCGGGCTGATCCTTTTCCATGGACGCGCTTCCTGTGCCGCCCTCCATAAGAGGTCTTATTTTATACTTTCCGTCGGTGACAAGCAGTCCCGTTCCGCTTGGACCGTAAAGCGACTTATGTCCCGCAGCGCACAGAATATTTATTCCGTCCGCAAGACTTACAGGTATTACTCCGCAAGCCTGCGCTCCGTCTGCAATAAAGCAGATACCGTGCTTTTTGCAAAGCTCTGCAATTCCTGTAAACGGCAGTATCTGACCCGTAACGTTGCTGCCGAGGGTACAGGCTATTATTTTTGTATGAGGAGTAATGAGCCTGCTGAAATTCTCAAGCGTCTCGCTGTCGCTGTGACTTACCTGTGCAATACTGTAGCTGCACGAACCCTTTGAAAGAGCGTAAACAGGGCGCAGAACAGAGTTGTGTTCAAGGGAGGAAATAATTATATGGCAGCCCTCGGAAGCCGTACCCTTTATCGCCGTGTTCAGAGCGTGTGTGCAGTTCAGCGTAAAGACCACATTATCAGGCTCTGCGCCGAAAAAATCCGCGGCGGCGGATCTTGCGGAATAAACGGCTTCGGCAGTTTCGATAGAAATTCTGTGACCGCTTCTTCCCGGATTTCCGCCGTAACGGTTCATAGCTTCAAACACGGCTTTTTTTACGGCTTCGGGCTTCGGGAACGAGGTTGCGGAATTGTCAAAATTTATCATTGCGTTAAAAGCCTCCACATTCCGAAGGTATGATTTTTATTTTCTTATCCTAATTTACGTTTACGATAAAAGCGCAGACAAAAAACTGCGTAAAGCGTAAAGGTCTTTTAAGCTAATTTTTACTTGACTTTTTGTAAGCTTTTTGATTGTAAATCAGTATTATACGATTTCTGTAACAGCCTTATATTTAATTCCGTTTCTTTCAAGACAAGCAAGAGCCGTCCCGATATCTCCCGCAACAGTAACGCTGTAGCCGCAGCCGGAAGCAAGATTCCGCGGGGTACGCGCTACCTCGGCGTAAAGCTCGCAGCCGCGCAGAGCAGCCTTTGCTTTCATTGCGGTTGTAACCGAAACAAAAGAGATAATATATTTTTTCATAGATAATTTACCTGTCCTCTCCGTTTGTCGGAAAACTTTTTTCGGAAAAGAAAAAATGCAGGAGGAAAACACGCTTTCATACAGTTTTCTTTTTAATGTGAAAACAGTATGAGCAGTTTCTGCCCCTGCAATATAGTATGCGTATCTCTTTCAATGGGTGAAAGGTATCTGCCGTCATGCAAAAATAACCTGTGTACAACATATTTTGCCTCTTGTTTCTTATCTTGCTTCCAAAATACAGACAGCGTGAGCGGCTATCCCCTCGCCGGCGCCTGTAAAACCCAGACGTTCCTCAGTAGTAGCCTTTACGCTTACGCGGGATATTTCACAGCCTGCGGAGGAAGCAATATTTTCCCGCATTTTTTCGATATAAGGCGCAAGCTTCGGTGACTGACATATGACAGTGCTGTCAATATTTCCAACACAGAAACCATTTTCACCGATTATTTCCGATACCTTTTTCAGAAGCAAAATGCTGTCCGCGCCCTCGTATTTGGAATCATTGTCGGGAAAATGCTTGCCGATATCCCCAAGAGCCAGCGCACCCAGCATTGAATCCATTACCGCATGAACAAGCACATCTGCGTCGGAATGTCCCAGCAGCCCCTTTTCAAAGGGAATCTCAACTCCGCCGAGAATAAGCTTCCGTCCCTCGATGAGCCTGTGAACGTCGTAACCGTGACCTATTCGTATCATAATTTGATGACCCTCCATATTTATATTGTATGTTCAGTCAAATTTGCCGCAGCGTTAAACTGTAGTAATATCTGCTATTAAAAGATTTTCAGGACTTTGCTATACCCCATAAATTACGCGTGTTATATAACATCTAAATTTACATAAGCACCCGTTATATAACACTCTAAATATTTCTCAGTAAAATCTCTGCTACCGCTAAATCTTCGGGAGTGGTTATTTTTATATTTCTGTAATCGGAAAGAGTAAGATTGATCTTCGCACCAACGGCTTCAGCAAGCTGACAGTCGTCGGTAAAATCAAGCTCGTGATCCCGCGCAAAATTTATTCCCCTGACGTAAATATCCCTGCGGAATATCTGCGGAGTCTGAATACTGTAAAGCTTTCTGCGGTCAAGAGTATCGGCTATCATGCCGCCGTCCACAAGCTTTACCGTGTCCTTGATCGGTACCCCAAGTACAGCTCCGCCGAACACTGACGCGTCTTTAATGCACTTTATAATATTCGCGGGATCAACCAAAGGACGCGCTCCGTCGTGTACGGCAATAAATCTTGTGGACTTATCCGTCTGCATAAAAGCCGCAAAAACCGACTGCTGGCGTGTCTCGCCGCCCTTAACGGCGCACTTGAATTTTGTAATTTTATATTTCGCCGCAAGCTTTTCAATGACAGGGATATCCTGCTCACGTGCGGAAACGATTATCTCCGAAACCTGCTCTATTCCCTCAAAAGCAAGCATTGACCGCACCGCTGCAGGTACTCCGTCAAGCTCCCAAAGCTGTTTGTTTACGCCGTTCATGCGGGAGGAGCTCCCGGCACAGGCTATTATTGCCGATACTGTGATCTCGTTCATTCCAACGCCTCTTTTCTATGTTAAAGTACTTCCTTAAAGCTTCCCAGAAAACGGAAAAACGTCATTTCGTTTTCAAAGTCGTGAAGCAGCGAGACTACCTTTTCATCGGAGCAGCTTCCCTTGAAATCAAGGTAGAACAGCACCTCAAAGTCGCTTCCCGCAATATTTTTATTTTCTATCTTGGTAAGATTAAGTCCCGCAACGGAAAATTTTGTCAGCATTCGGTACAGCGAACCGGGAGTGTTGGGAACGGTCATACAAACGCTTATGGTATCAGCGTCATCTGGAGCCACATAGTCCTTGGAAAAGCAGATGAACCGCGTATAGTTGGGGTAAGCGTCGGCAATACGGTCGTTCAATATCTTCAGACCGTACAGCTCCGCGCAGGATCTTGAGCAAATGCACGCCGCTTCGGGATCGTTTTTTTCAAGGACGTACTCTGCGGAAAGAGCGGTGTTGGCATACTCACGGCGGACAAGTCCATGAGCTTTGATGTACTCGGAGCACTGCGAAAGTGCCTCCGCCTTAGAGTATACCCTTTTCACGGTTTCAAGGGACGCGCATTCTGCGGTGGCAAGACAGTGGGTTATCTCCACCCGCACCAGCGAGCAGATATTGAAGCTGTGTCTTGACATCAGGCTGTAGGTCTCGGAAATAGTTCCTATTGTTGAATTTTCCAGAGGAAGTATTCCATAATCTGCCTCGCCGCTTTCCACGGCGTTGAAAACGTCCTCAAATTCATGATAAAAAACTGCGGGCTTATCACCGAAAAGCTTTTTGCACGCCGCCTCCGAGTACGCTCCCGCCGTTCCCTGACAGGCTATTTTTGCCGCTGATTCGGGTCTGAACGGCTTGGGAGAAAAATGACCGCGGTCGCGTTCTATCTCCGCGTTTTGCAAACATTTGCTTATGTCCATTATATTCTGAAAAAGCATAGCCGCGCCGTCCCGCAGGTCTTCGGGAGCGCCGGCTCTGACACGCTCTATTATCTGCTTTTCACGGCCTCCCTGCATTACGGGAAGAGCGTTGACTTTTTTATACTCCGCTACCTTGCGGCAGACTTCCATTCGCTTTGCAAACAGTTCAAGAATGTCGCCGTCTATACTGTCAATCTGGCTTCTAAGTTCATTCAGATCCATGTGAAACGTCCTCCGATAAAATAAATATACTGTAATTATACAATATTAACCTTAAAATTACAATAAGTTCAAAAAAAATATTGCAGAATCTTCGATTATATGGTATAATTAATTGTTATCTATGATGAAAGCTATGAAAGCGACATTAATTGTCTTTTCAAAAGGCACGAAAGGAGGTCGTGTTCCCGGACGGGAATACGGTCGCAATTGGGAAAAACAAGGATACTCGGCATAGATCCGGGCTACGCAATAGTGGGCTTCGGGGTGGTGGAATACGACGGCTACGGCTTTGTACCCCTGCACTTCGGTGCGATAACCACTCAGGCAGGTACGGACTTTGTCCTGCGGCTGAAAACAATATACGACGACATGAACACGGTACTGACAACGTTCAGACCCGACGCTATGGCGATAGAAAAGCTGTTCTTTAACACCAACCAGAAGACGGGCATTGACGTTGCACAGGCGCGCGGAGTAACACTTCTAGCGGCGGTAAATGCGGGAGTACCAATTTTCGAGTACACGCCTTTGCAGGTAAAGCAGTCGGTGGTGGGGTACGGACGGGCGGAAAAGCCACAGGTCATGGAAATGACACGAAAAATATTGGGGCTTGCGGAAGTCCCTAAGCCGGACGATACAGCCGACGCGCTTGCAATTGCCATTTGCCACGGACATTCCGGAGGCAGGATAAACGTCAGAGAGGGTAAGCTGTAAAATTGATAATTGATAGTTGACAGTTATTTTGAGGGAGATTTTTTATGATATACAGCGTAAAAGGGAAAATTATACATAAGGGCACGGACGTTGCCGTAATCGACTGCGGCGGAGTGGGCTATGCCTGCCGCACCACGCTTGCCACATTGTCCCGTATCGGCAGGACAGGTGAGGATGCTATGCTTTACACATATCTGCACGTCCGCGAGGATAACATCGAGCTTTTCGGATTTGCGGACGAGCAGGAACTGAACTGCTTCAAAATGCTCATCTCCGTTTCCGGAGTGGGTCCTAAGGCGGGACTTGCCATTTTGTCCGACACCACGCCCGAAAGATTTGCCCTTACAGTAGCCACGGGGGATTACAAGGCTTTCACCAAAACTAAAGGAGTAGGTCCAAAGCTTGCCCAGCGCGTGGTACTGGAGCTTAAAGACAAGATCACAAAAGAGCAGCTTTCCACGACGGGAGCTGCGGATATGGATTTTGCAGCGGTTACCAAGGGAAGCAACACCTCAGAAGCCATAGCCGCACTCGTGGTTCTTGGGTACTCCCAGACGGAAGCGGCTTCCGCGGTGGCGGGACTCGATCCGTCTCTGTCTGTTGAGGAGCTTATAAGGCTGTCTCTGAAAAAAATGGCTGCAAATCTGTAAAAATGTAAACCGTACACGCTGTTTCGGCATAATATAGAGAAAAGGAGAGGTAAAAATGCTGTCTTATCCCGATTATACAAGGTGTCCCATAAATATCATCTCGTCAATAAGAAAATATTACCGCGCGCCTAACGTTTACCCCACTCTGCCAAAGCTGGACGCGCACCTTTCCAAATTTTATAAAAATATTGTGCTTATCGTCCTTGACGGAATGGGTACGGATATGATGGAAAGAAACCTTTCCCCAATGAGCTTTTTAAGGCGTAATTTTACCGAAAATCTTACCTCGGTGTTTCCGTCTGCAACAGCGGCGGCAATGACGAGTTATTATACGGGACTTTCCCCCAACGAACACGGCTGGCTGGGCTGGTCGCTGTTTTTCAAGGAATTCTGCCGCACCGTTGATATTTTTACCAATCTTGACAGCTACACCAAAACTCCCGTGGCAAGCGCAAATGCCGCTGAATTTGTCATGCCATACGAAACAATTTACCGCGATATTGCAGACTCCATAATCGGCGACGTTCAGCCGTTTACCATTACCAACGAAAAAATAACCATTGCCGAAAAGGGTAATATACATAAGACCGCGGATACCTTTGAACGGGTCTGCGAGCTTGTAAAAATGATATGCATATCGAATCAAAATACCTTTACCTATGTGCAGTGGAACAGTCCCGACGACGTTGCCCACAAGGACGGCGTGACCGGTGAAAAAACTGCCGAGACCTTGAAGTCCTTGAACAAGCAGATTGAAACTCTCTGCAAAGGACTTACCGACACCCTTGTAATTGTTTCCGCAGACCACGGCATGAAAGATATTACTGAGGAAATAAAGATAAACTACATTCCCGATATCATGGAATGTCTTGTTATTCCTCCGTTTATTGAAAGCCGCGCGGCTGCCTGCTTCGTCAAAAATGACAGGCGCACCGATTTTGAAAGGGCATTTCACAATCATTTGGGAAACGATTTTATTCTGCTGTCCAAAAACGATATCCTGACGAAAGGTATTCTGGGCGGAGGAAGAATTCACCCCAAAATAACCGATTTTATAGGCGACTATATGATATGCGCCATTGCGGACAAGAGCGTCAAGTACCTTACGCTGAATACCAAACCTAAGCCTCCTCATGCGGCGAATCACGGCGGTCTTACCGAAGAAGAAATGATAATCCCTCTGATAATCATTTCAACAAAGCAGACTAAGGAGTACAAACGGAAAAAGCTGCTGTAGCCGTAACAGCTCAAACGCATTTAAGCTGTACCCGAAAGGAAGATAAAATTGCTGGAATCAAGCGAAATGAACTTTGAGACCCCTTTGGGCAGAACGGTATCTCCCGAAGTCATACCTAACGACTCGGAGGAACCCGACCTTAACCTGCGTCCGAAAACTTTGTCGGAGTACATCGGTCAGGACAAGGTAAAGGAAAATATGTCCATTTATATAGAAGCGGCAAAAAAGCGGGGCGAACCTCTCGATCACGTTCTGCTGTACGGTCCTCCGGGTCTGGGAAAGACCACCCTGTCCGCTATTATCGCCCACGAAATGGGGGTAAATATCCGCATAACCTCCGGTCCCGCCATTGAAAAACCGGGCGACTTAGCCGCTCTGCTGACAAATCTGTCGGAAAACGACGTATTGTTCATCGACGAAATACACAGACTTTCACGGGCTATTGAAGAAGTCCTGTACCCTGCGCTGGAGGACTACGCACTTGATATTATTATAGGCAAGGGTCCGTCGGCGCGCTCCCTGCGCATAGACCTGCCGAAATTTACCCTTATCGGTGCGACGACACGTGCGGGACAGCTCACATCTCCGCTTCGGGACAGATTCGGAATGCTCCAGCGCTTAGAGCTTTATACCTGCGAGCAGCTATGCGACATTATAATGCGCTCGTCAGTAATACTCGGCATAGCCTGCGACAAGGCGGGAGCCATGGAGCTTGCACGCCGCGCAAGGGGTACTCCCCGTATCGCAAACCGTTTGCTTAAAAGAGTCCGCGACTTTGCTGAGGTCATCGGCAACGGAAAAATAACCGAAGATATCGCAAAAATCGCTCTCGACCGCATGGAGATAGATTCGCTCGGTCTCGATACTCTTGACAAAAGAATGTTGGATATGCTCATACGCGGCTACAACGGAGGTCCCGTGGGGCTTGAAACCCTTGCCTCCGCTATCGGAGAGGAAGCCGTGACCCTTGAGGAACAGTGCGAACCGTTCCTTATGCAGTTGGGATTTATCGCACGTACTCCGCGTGGAAGGTGCGCTACCGCTCTTGCGTACCGCCATATGGGTTACGAATATAACAAGGACGAAAAAACAGACAGTTCTCAGCAGACTTTTTTTGAATAAAATGGACGGTTTATCCGTTCTGAAATAAAATGCAGTAAAAAGATAAAATGCAGAAAAGGAGAAATACACAATGGGAAGACTATTCGGAACAGACGGCGCGAGGGGAGTCGCGCTCACGGAGCTTACCTGCGAAACCGCCATGCAGATCGGACGGGCGGCGGCAATGGTGCTGACAGCCAAATCCCACCGCAAACCTAAGATCTATATCGGAAAAGATACAAGGATATCTTCGGACGTTCTTGAAGCCGCGCTTATCTCCGGAATATGCTCAATGGGCGCTGACGCAGTGCTTATGGGAGTTGTGCCTACTCCGGCGGTCGCTTTTATGGTAAAGAAGCGGGGAGCGGACGCAGGCGTAATGATATCTGCCTCTCACAACAGCATGGAGTTCAACGGCATTAAGCTTTTTTCCGGCTCGGGCTATAAGCTTTCCGACGATATGGAGGAGGAAATAGAGCGTCTTGTTCTGGATTATCCCGAAGAAATAGCCGCAGCAATGAACGGCGGCGCAAACGTAGGAAAAATAACCTACGATAAAAACGCCGAGTGGGACTACATCAGAAGCGTCATGAAAACCGTTGATATCAACCTGTCGGGGCTCAGAGTAGCGATCGACTGCGCGAACGGTTCGGCAAGCTCCACTGCGGAAAAGCTTTTTGCAGGACTGGGCGCAAATGTCTTTCTTGTAAACTGCTCTCCAAACGGAATCAATATTAATCTTAACTGCGGCTCTACTCATATGGAAATGATATCCAAGTTTGTTGTAGATAAAAGGTGCCATGTCGGAATTGCTTTTGACGGAGACGCTGACAGATGTCTTGCGGTAGACGAAAACGGCGTACTTATCGACGGCGACAAGCTTATCGCCATTTTTGCAAGGGATATGCGGGATAAGGGTACGCTTAAAAAGAATACTGCGGTAGTTACTATACTTACCAATCTCGGATTTACACATTTTGCCAAAAACAACAATATTAACATGATAACCACCAAAGTCGGCGATCGTTACATAGTGGAGCAGATGCTTGCAGGAGGCTACAATCTCGGCGGCGAGCAGTCGGGGCACATTATTTTCCACGACTATGCCACAACCGGCGACGGACAGCTCACGGCGGTACAGCTTCTCAGCGTGCTGAAACGTCAGGAGCGCAAGGCTTCGGAGCTCAGTTCAATTATGGAAAGATATCCGCAGGTAATGGTAAACGTCAAAATAGTTCCCAAATGGAAAGAAGCTTGGAAAAACGATCCCATTATCGAGGAGATAATCAGCGAAAATCAGAAAAAGCTTGGCTCAAGCGGCAGGATACTTGTCCGCGAGAGCGGTACGGAGCCGCTTATCCGCGTTATGATCGAGGGCAAGCGATTTGACCAGATAAACAACATGGCGATAGAGATAGCCGATAAGATACGCGAAAGGTGTCCCGAAAACGAATAAGTGTAAAATGAGGGGAGATATAAATTATTATGCTTTGGATAATTTATACATACTATAAAGAGAGCTTTTGGGCGAACGTTGTGGAATGTATATCTCTGCTCTGTCCGATAATTGCCGCGGCAATTTGTATATTCGTGCTTGATATTGAAGCAATCGGTATGCCGGTCTGTCTGACGATCATTGCAGCGGGATTTTTGGGTTGGTTTTTGCTGAAGCGTGCTGCCGTAAAGGTAAATAAATACACAATGGAAAAGATGATCTCAGAAAACGCATCATATGCAAAATATATTGCGGATACCTATCCCGACTGGACTTGGCGGTGCATTAAACTGAACAGGGAATATGCCGATTACGGCGACGATATCCCGTTTAAGGATTTTCACCCCAACAGGCAGCGGAACAGCATGATAATACAGATAGTCGGTCTGGGTATAATTTTTGCCATTTTCGGGGCGTTAATCATTTGGCTGGTATACCTGCACAATACATACGGAATTTAAATCTGAAAGGATACAAAATGAGAATTGCCGATAACTGGAAAGACTACCGTTTGATAGACTGTACCGACGGTGAAAAGCTGGAGTTGTGGGGAGACGTTGCCTTAGTACGTCCCGACCCGCAGGTTATATGGAAAACCGAGCGAAAGTCTCCGTTGTGGAAAACTGCCCACGGACACTACCACCGCTCCGAAAAAGGCGGGGGACAGTGGGCGTTCCAAAAGAAAATACCCGAAAGCTGGCTGATAAGCTGCGGTGACCTGCGTTTCAATATTCGTCCTACAGGCTTTAAGCACACGGGACTTTTCCCCGAACAGGCGGTAAACTGGAGCTTTATGGACGGTTTAATACGCTCCGCAGACAGACCGGTAAGCGTCCTGAACCTGTTCGCCTATACCGGCGGCGCTACTCTTGCCTGCGCCAACGCGGGAGCGTCGGTATGTCATGTGGACGCATCAAAAGGCATGGTACAGTGGGCGCGTGACAACGCGGCTTCTTCAGGTTTGACCGACAAGCCCATACGTTGGATAGTTGACGACTGCGAAAAATTCGTCAGACGTGAAATAAAGCGGGGACGGCGTTACGACGCTGTGATAATGGATCCTCCATCCTACGGCAGAGGTCCCACAGGTGAGGTCTGGAAGCTTGAGGACTGCATTTTCGATCTTGTGAAGCTCTGCTCGGAGGTCATGAGCGATACTCCGTTATTCTTCCTGCTGAACAGCTATACAACAGGGCTGTCTCCGTCGGTAATGGCGTACATTCTGCGGGAAACTGTGGGCGTAAGGCTCGGAGGGGCGGTATCCGCCGATGAGATAGGCTTGCCCGTCGAAGCAAGCGGAGGGGTACTCCCCTGCGGTTCTACCGCTGTATGGATATCAGAATAAATCCCGAAAGGAATATTAAAAATGCCGATTTTAGCTCTGCTTGGCGGTCTGTATTGCCTTGCGGTGGGAATAATAAAAAAAGGAAAAGCTTATAAGTCCAAAATGGGTACTCCACTTTCGGACAGGGAAGTAAAAGCGGTACAGATCACCTACATTACCGTGGGCGCGCTTCTGCTTGTTGTCGCTCTTGTCAGCGGACTTATGCTTCTCGGAGAAACATAGACATTAAAACTAAGCGCAGCTCCCGTTTTTCGGAGGAAATTATGGCGGCTATTACCGTTATTATGGGAATAATACTGTTGTGGGCAGCGTTTTCAAAACGTCAGGGAGGTTTCCGGCGCGTCAGGGGGATAACCCTCCGCGGCGTTTGGGGACTTATACTGCGGATACTTTACGCCGCCGCGGGTATCGCGCTTATCGCATACGGAACGGGGTTTTACCCGTGAAAATACAAATTGACTTAAAAAGGTACTGATATGGAAAAAAATATTATTTCTGCCCAAAAGGTGGAATTTCACTACAACAACGAATATGAGGAGAACGAAGCTCCAAAGCCCGTTAAGCAGGTTCTGAAAGGCGTTTCGCTGGATATACCCCGCGGCGGCTTTACAGCAATACTTGGTCACAACGGCTCTGGAAAATCAACCATTGCCAAGCACATGAACGCTATTCTTCTGCCCTGCGGAGGAAAGGTCTGGGTCGACGGCATGGACACCTGCGACGAGGAAAAGCTGTTTGATATCCGAAGCAGAGTGGGCATGGTATTTCAGAATCCCGATAATCAGATTGTTGCTACCATTGTTGAGGAGGACGTTGCTTTCGCTCTTGAAAATATGGGAGTTCCTCCCGATGAAATGCGTGAGCGGGTGGACGACGCTCTGAAATCGGTGGGTATGTACGAGTACCGCGAGCACTCTCCTCACCAACTTTCGGGAGGTCAGAAGCAGCGTGTGGCGATAGCGGGAATAATAGCAATGCGCCCCGAATGCATTGTCCTTGACGAGCCTACCGCTATGCTTGATCCAAAGGGCAGAAAAGAAGTACTGAAAACAATTCGCAAGCTCAATGCCGAATTCGGTATAACCATAATCTTGATAACCCATTATATGGAAGAAGCGGCTCTTGCGGACAGGATAGTAGTTATGGACAACGGCGAAATAATCATGGACGGAGTTCCCCGTGATGTGTTCTCAAACGTTGAGCTTATGAAAAAGGTAGGACTTGACGTTCCGCAGGTCACAGAGCTTATGTATCTGCTGGGAAAAAGCGGCTTGCCCTCCGATACCCATATCATAGACGAGGACGAGTGCGCAAATGCTCTGCTTAAACTTTTAAAAGAATAATTGCCGCACAAACCGTACAAAAGGAAACATTATTGTCCGACTAACGCCAAAATGTATTCCGTTTCGGAGGAATTTAAATGTCAGTTATCAAAACCGAAAATCTAACCTACACCTACAGCATAGGCACTCCCTTTGAAAAAACAGCCGTAAACAGCGTAAATCTGGAAATCGAGGAGGGCGAACTGGCGGGGATAATCGGTCACACTGGATCGGGAAAATCCACGCTCATTCAGCACTTCAACGGTCTTGTCAAGCCTACGTCGGGCAAGGTTTACATTGACGGACAGGACATCTGGAGCAAGGACGTGAAAATACGCGATATCCGTTTTAAAGTAGGACTGGTTTTCCAGTACCCTGAATATCAGATATTTGAGGAGACCGTCTACAAGGACATCGCTTTCGGTCCGAAAAATATGGGACTTCCCGACGAGGAGATAGACCGCCGTATAAAAGAGATAGCCGAACTTGTGGGACTTCACAAGGAAAATCTTTACAAGTCTCCGTTTGAGCTTTCGGGAGGGCAGAAGCGCCGCGTTGCTATCGCGGGAGTAATGGCTATGGAACCGAAAGTCCTGATTCTGGACGAGCCTACGGCGGGGCTCGATCCAAAAGGCAGAGACAAGATACTGGGACAGATAAAAGACTACCACAGTCATAAAAAATCCACGGTGCTGCTGGTTTCCCACAGCATGGAGGACATGGCTAAATTTGCCGATAAAATTCTCGTAATGAACAAAGCGGAGGTTTTCTGCTACGATGAAACTCCAAAGGTATTCGCACGCTCCGAGGAGCTGGAAAATATCGGTCTTGCGGTACCGCAGATAACACGGGTCTTCAATCGTCTGAAGCAAAGCGGTATAGATATTCGCACCGACGTTTACACCGTGGAATTTGCGCGGAAAACTATCCTTGAGTACCTTGAGAAAAGAGGCGGGAAAAATGCTTAAAGATATCACCATAGGACAGTATTTCCCCGGAAATTCCGCCGTACACCGCCTCGATCCGCGGTTTAAAATAATAATCACCGGCGTGTTCATCGCCATGCTTTTTTCCGCGGACGGCTTTCTCGGTCTTGCCGTGGGAGCGGTTTTTCTGCTGATAAGCTTTCTGCTGTCTCAAATACCGCTTAAACTGATGATGAAAAGCCTTAAGCCTATCATTCCGATAATACTTTTCACATCTGTGCTCAATATATTTTTTCTGGACGGAGTTCCGCTTTTTAAGCTCGGCTTCATCAAGATAACCAACGAGGGGCTGCGCACAAGCGCATTCATGATAATACGCATTATCGCGCTTATTATGGGAAGCTCTTTGCTGACCTATACCACGTCCCCCATAACTCTTACGGACGCTATCGAGAGGCTTTTGTCTCCGCTGAAAAAAATAAAGCTCCCTGTCCATGAGCTTGCAATGATGATGACGATAGCGCTGCGGTTTATCCCCACCCTTATCGAGGAGACGGACAAGATAATGTCCGCACAAAAAGCAAGGGGCGCGGATATGGAAACAGGCAGCCTTGTACAGCGCGCAAAGGCTCTGACGCCTATTCTGATACCCCTTTTCGTATCGGCTTTCAGGCGCGCCGAGGAGCTTGCCACTGCCATGGAATGCCGCTGCTACCGGGGCGGAGACGGCAGAACGCGTCTGAGACAGCTTCACTCCACAGGAGCTGACTTTTTCGCGCTCGGTCTGTCAATAGTTTTTTTGGACGCGGTTCTCCTGCTGAACTGCTTAATGGGCTGACAATATGAGGAATCTAAAGGTAATAATGGCTTACCGCGGTACGGCTTATCACGGCTTTCAGCGGCAGGAAAACGCGGTGGGCATACAGAATATTCTGGAGGAAAAGCTGTCCGCTCTGACCGATTCCGCAGTAAAGCTGAACGGCTGCTCGCGAACGGATGCGGGGGTACACGCACGGGAGTATTGCTTTTCCTTTGAAACGGAGCATAAGATCCCCTGCGCGAATATTGTCAGAGGCATGAACTCACTGCTCCCCGACGATCTGGCAATACTTAACTGCGAGGAGGCTCCGGAGGACTTTCACGCCCGCTATTCCTGCAAAGGCAAGGAGTATATGTACCTGATACTGAACAGGCGGGAAAAAGACCCTTTTCTTGCCGACCTTGCTCTGCATTATCCCTATTCGCTGGATACTGAGCTTATAGCAAGAGCTGCACAGGATTTTATCGGCGGACACGACTTCACGTCCTTTTGCGGAACTGCAAACCAAAAGGCTGACAGCTTTCGTACGATAGAATATTTCAAAGTGGAAAAATGTGAAAATCTGGTGAAACTGCTTGTAAAAGGCGACGGATTTTTGTATAATATGGTTAGGATCATGGTGGGAACTTTAATTTTTATCAACGAGGACAAGCTTCCCGCCGACTCTGTTCCGCGTATTTTAGCGGCTCGGGACAGAAATCTTGCGGGAAAAACTGTTCCCGCGCACGGGCTGTACCTGAATAAGGTGTACTACTGACACAATAAAATGAAAGGGAGGGAAAGCTTTGGCAGTAACGGACGTTTCCATGCTGCGTGAAAGACGTAAAAAAAAGAAAGCCATGAAGCTTCTGAAAAAGCTTCTTATAGTTTTGGCAGCGGTAACGGTCATTGCGGCGATAGTACTGACAAAGGATCTTTGGTATCCCCGCCTCGACGGAATACTGACAAAAATCCCCGTTCCCGAAAACACCTCCGAGCTTGCGGAGGGATACTTTCCACTGTCAATTGCGGGAGGAGCAAGGTATCAGTTAAAGCCTGTGGACGGCAGTCTCGCCGTTGCGGACGACACTCATTTCTTTGTCTACAACGCGGACGGAAAACCCGTTTATGCCGAACAGCACACATTTGCAAATCCTGTGATAACCGTGGGAAACAAAAAGGCTCTGCTGTACGATCTGGGAGGAAAAAGCTTCAGCCTGTACAGCAAGTACAAAAATGTTTACAGCAAATCCTCCGACGACCCAATACTAATCGCGCGAGTGGGCAGCAACGATACTGCGGCTATCGTAACAAAAAGCGACAAATATCCCTCCGCTCTTATGGTATATGATTCGTCGGGAAAGAATATTTTTAATTACCGTTCTGTTGCGAGAATAATCGACGTTACCTTCAATGCCGACAGCTCTGGCTGCTATATAACCACGATAGGCGTTTCCGACGGACTTATGGTCTCAAAGATACTATACTACCGTTTCGACCACATTGACCGTGACGAAAAGGATAATCCCGTACCGGTGTGGGAAACGGAAGAACTTCAGACTCTTGCGCTGTCAGTACGGCTTTTCGGTGAAAATAACATAATTGTTTTCGGAGACAGCCTGTGCGCTTACTACGACACTAACGGCACGTTCATAAACAGCTATGTTTATAAGCGGAAGCTTGTGGATTACTCCTCTGACGGCGGTCTGGCTGCAATGATATTCTCAAACGAGGAGCGGAGAACCTCCGAACTTGTTACTATAAGCTGCACCGACGGAACGATCTCGGAAAAAACTCTTGACCGTGAAACGCTTAATATACAGGTCAGCGGGGATACTGTCTATATACAGACGAAAAACGGTATCGAATCCCGTACGGCGGCAGGAGACATTATCTCCTCGGCGGAGCTTGACTCGGATTACGAAGGCTTTCTGAGAATGGGAAAATATGTTTATCTTCTCGGCTATGACGAAATAAACAGGATAGACTACAACTGATTGGAATGATTGATTGAAATATATTCTTGACGCCGCAGTTATCGGCGCAGTATTGATATACGTTTTGTTAGGCAGACAGCGCGGCGCGGTCAGGACATTGATAATGATAGCGGGATACGCGGCTGCCTTTGCGGCGGCGGTTTTCGTAAGCAGGACTGCTTCTGACTATGTTTACGAAAAGGCTGTCAGACCTGCGGTGATATCTGCTGTTGAAACTAAATCGAAAGAGCTTGCCGAAGAGTACTTATCCCCTGAAAAGCTCGGCGGGATACTGGAACAGCAGGGTATAAGCCTGACTGACGAACAGCTTGCAGACGTACTGGAAAAGGGTGAAAATTATGCGCAGCTTCTGACTGACAGCGAGTTCCGCGGCGCACTGAGAAAAATGTTTACAGAATACTGCCGCGCACTTACGGAAACCTTTTCGGGAGTCGTTCCCGATGAAATACTGGAGGAGGCGGAAAAATACATTGCCGAGACCGAGAACGAAGAAGAAAATCTGAATGCGGCTGAAAAAGCGGAAGAAAAAAAAGAGTCCATGGCAGAAATAATCGAGAAGGAAATAATACGTCCCGTCATGATAAAAACCGTCCGCACGGCGCTTTTTATCATGACCTTTGCGGCAGTATTGCTTATCGTTTCCATAATTGCGCGGGCTGCCGGTCTGATAAGAAAGATTCCCGGAGTCAGATCTGCCGACAGCTTTGCGGGAGGAATACTTGGGCTTTTTCAGGGACTGCTTTTTACGATGATACTAAGCGTTGCCGCAAACGTTTTTATAAGCCTTACCTCAAATGCCAACGGGTACCTCAACACGGAAGCAATAGCCGGGACATTTGTATTCAAGAGGCTTTACGGCGGGACTTTCTTCCTGCTTTCGCTTATACTGAAATAACCGGAAGACCCTTACGAACTTTAAGATATGGAGGACAACAGCGATATGCTTTGTACAAGATGCAAGAAAAGAACTGCGGTGGTTTTTATAACCGCAATGCAGGGCGATGAAAAACGAAACGAGGGACTATGCCTTGTGTGCGCAAAGGAGCTTGGTATCCCGCAGGTACGCGAGTACATGGAACAAATGGGAATAGACGACGACAACGTTGAGGAATTTGCCGACGAGATGACCGATTTCACCGAGGCTATCGACGGGGATTCATTTCAGCGCGGCGGTACGGGTGCGCTTCCGGGCTTTATCCAGAGCCTTTTCAGCGGCTCTATTAAAAACTTGAACGACCTTTTGAGCAAAAAGGACGACGGTATATCCGGCGAATTTTCCGCAGACAACGGACACACGCATGAGAACCGTCCGCAAACAAAAGAAAAGCCCGCGGGAAACAAAAAAAAGAAAAACAAATTTCTTGACAGCTACTGCACCAATCTTACCGAACGCGCCGAGGAAGGCAAGCTTGACAACATTATCGGAAGAGACAAGGAGATCGCGCGTACTATCCAGATATTGACCCGCAGGCAGAAAAACAATCCCTGTCTTATCGGCGAACCGGGTGTGGGAAAGACTGCCATTGCTGAGGGTATAGCACAAAAAATAGTTGCGGGAGACGTACCGTTCAATCTGAGAAACAAGCGGGTGTATCTGCTCGACCTTACCGCTCTTGTGGCGGGAACCCAGTTCCGCGGACAGTTTGAAAGCCGTGTAAAGGGTCTTATTGACGAAGTGAAATCCGAGGGTAACGTTATTCTCTTTATCGACGAGGTGCACAACCTTGTGGGTACGGGAGACAGCGAGGGGTCCATGAACGCGGCGAATATCCTCAAGCCTGCCCTTTCAAGGGGCGAGGTGCAGGTCATCGGCGCGACCACCTTTAAGGAGTACCGCAAATACATTGAAAAGGACAGCGCGCTGGAACGGCGTTTCCAGCCTGTTACAATAAACGAGCCGAACATTTCCGAAACAGAAAGCGTACTGTTGGGTATCCGCGGATACTACGAGGAGCACCACCGTGTGAAGATTACCGACGAGCTGCTGAAACGGTGCGCGGTACTGTCGGAACGTTACATTAACGACCGTTTCCTGCCAGACAAGGCTATCGACCTGTTGGACGAAGCCTGCGCCTGCGCAAGCATACGCAGCAAGGAGATAGGAGAATACGACGAGCTTTGCGAAAAACTGGTCAATACCGAGATAAGCATTACGGAAATGGAAGAAGCCTCCGAACCTGATTTTGCCAAAATAGCGGAGGCGCGTGCTGAAGTACTGAGACTGGAAAAGGAAAAAGACGAGCTTGCGGAAAAGGTGGAAAACATTTACGTCACCGAAGCCGACTTGTCCAAGGTAATAGAGCTGTGGACGGGTATTCCCGCAAGCAAGGTCACTGAAAGCGAGTACACAAAAATAGCAAATCTTGAAAATGCCCTTAAATCCCATATAATCGGTCAGGACAAAGCCGTGGAGCTTGTGAGCAAGGCTATAAAGCGAACGAGAGTGCAGCTTTCCAAGCGGCGCAGACCCGCATCGTTCATCTTCGTTGGACCTACAGGCGTGGGCAAGACCGAGCTTGTAAAGGTTCTTGCATCGGAGCTTTTCGACGGAAACGAACCTTTGGTACGGCTTGACATGACGGAATATATGGAAAAGCACAGCGTTTCGCGGCTGATAGGCTCTCCTCCGGGATACGTTGGCTACGACGAGGCGGGACAGCTTACTGAAAAGGTACGCAGAAAACCCTACAGCGTAGTGCTGTTTGATGAGATAGAAAAGGCTCACCCGGACGTTATGAATATTCTCCTGCAAATTCTCGACGAGGGGAAGGTCAACGACGCTCAGGGACGGTCTGTAAATTTTGAGAATACAATTATTGCCATGACCTCCAACGCAGGCTCAACCGACAAGGGAACAGGCGTAGGCTTTAACAAGACCGAGGGAGATATCTCAAAGGAAAAAGCCATGAAAGCCTTGTCGGATTTCCTGAGACCCGAATTTCTCAGCCGAATAGACGAGGTAGTAGTGTTTGATCCCCTTTCAACGGAGAGCTACGAACAGATAGCGGCTCTTATGCTGGACGAAATGAAAGAACCCCTTGCGGAAAAAGGAATTACTTTGAAGTACAGCAAAAAGGCTCTTGCGGCAATTGCGGAAAAGTCCCACGGAAAGAAATTCGGAGCGCGGGATATACGCAAGGTGATACGCACCGATATTGAGGATAAGATAGCAGAGCTTATAATAAACAGCGCGGAAAATCCGTTTGCAGTAATAAAAATCGGCGAGAAAAAGGGCGAAATAGAAGTAGAAGCGGTCTAATAATTTATCGGAGTACGTTTTGGCGTACTCCGATAAATTTTTTTGAAAAAATTTGCGAAAACGCTTGACATTTTCTACTCAGTATGCTATAATATTTTTTGTCATTGAGAAATAATGCGGGTGTAGTTCAATGGTAGAACTCCAGCCTTCCAAGCTGGTCGCGTGGGTTCGATTCCCATCACCCGCTCCATTAATTCGGTAACGCTGCGTTTGTAACGTTGCCGAATATTTACTAAAATGTGCGCCTTTAACTCAGCTGGATAGAGTAACTGCCTTCTAAGCAGTAAGCCACTGGTTCGAATCCAGTAAGGCGCGCCAGCGGTGAATTTACCGCAGCGAAAAATGTTCCGCACATTAAAGCGGAACATTTATTCGCAGAATAAATACTGTATGGTGGGTGTAGCTCAGCTGGTTAGAGCGTCGGATTGTGGTCCCGAAGGTCGTGGGTTCGAAACCCATCTCCCACCCCAGCAGGAAATCCTGCAATTAAAAAATCCGTACTCATTGTAAGGGGTACGGATTTTTTGTTATTTCATTGCGGAGGAATATTATCATGGAATTCATAAAATCGTCCGACATAAAGGCTCTTGCCAATCCGGGAGTGGTTTCCCGCCAGCTTCTTAATCCCGAAAATTCAGAAAGCGCCAGAGTAACCATAACCGAAGTACACCTTGAACCCGGAGCAAGTCAGCCCCGTCACACCCATGACGCGTCGGAGCAGATATGGTACGCTCTCAAGGGCAGCGGAAAGCTCCTGCTTGCAGACGACAAGACAAAGGATTTTTCAGCAGGAGACGTTGTGCGCTTTGCCGATAAAGATGTCCACGGACTGCTTAACGACGGCGATACGGAATTTGTTTACCTTTCCGTGACCGCTCCTCCGATAAATTTCGGATATGCTTATGCCGAAAAGAAATAGCGGAATTACACTTTTAAGGCAATACTGCACAAGGATTGTCGTACAGAGACGAAGTCAGATTTTTTGTCAGATTGTACTAAAATTTTGCAGGCATACTGGCGTATGTCAAGAAATTTTAGCGCGATATGACGGAAAATATGCAAGTCTGTGTGCGGCAAAGGCGTGAGCCGCTCTTTGCGCGGTGTTGCCTTAAATATAAATTATTATTTAGCTCAGTAGCGGTAAATGCTGAGGCTTTTCAGCGGCTTTGCCGCTAAATATCAATTTATCTTATAAAAATTGATTTCCATGGTTACGGCTAAAAATGCATTGACAAAGCTTCATGAAAATGATATATTTATACAAGCATTATATATTTATATATGCGAATTTCAATGAAAGGAGGAATTTTTTATGGATAAACAAACATTTAAATGTCTTGGGAGGGGCATATATTTTTAGTCCTTCTCAAAAGGAGGAAAAATGAATATATTGAGAACAAGCTCCGAGGCGGAAATGATCGCGGAATTTTTAAAAGCGGAATACCGCTCAGAGAGATTTGCCGAACAAATCAAGGGAGTTATGGACAAGTTTTTTCAGGACGAAAAAATAATTTTATCTGCGGATCTGAACAACGCCGATGAAAATGCCGCAAGAAAAAAGCTGCTGGGAGAATTTCGCGGATACGGCTTAAACCGCGAATTGTTTGAAAGATTTCCCGCTGAGATCACTTGGAGCTTATGCAATTTTGCAAACAATGATTTAAGCAAAATCAGGTACATTGACTACAGCTACTGGAACGAACTGTCGCAGGGCACTAAGTCGCCTTTGACGGCTGCTCAGGCAATCTTAAACGGGACTGAAATTTACGGACAGAGCAATGCGGGCTTTATCAAAGCTGCGGAATTTATAAAAAACGGCGGAAAATTTTACAGACCGATTTTATTAACGTCCGATTTCGAGCGTTTTGTCATTGTTGAGGGACACTTGAGAATAACAGCTTTTGCATTGATGCCCGAATACTTTAATAATGTTGAATGTTTTGTTGGAAACTGCCGCGATGACGATTTGAAAAATTGGCTTTAACAGTTTTTAGCGACTTAAACAGCGAAGCTGCGTGACGCGGATAACGTCCGCAGCTTGTTTTTGGTATATTTCTCTTGCGCTTTTGTAGCCTGACGCGCAAAATACAAAAAATGCAAAATCGCGAAAAAAGCCGTGAACGGCTGCTATGTAGTCGAAAACCGCCGATTTCTTGCGGAAAACGAACAGCTTGCCGAGGCGGAACTGTCCGAAAATATGATAGAAAAATTTATTACAAGATCGCCCGTTCCTTGCGGACGTTGCGGACAACGCCGAAATTGAAATAGATTTCGACCGCAGCGTTATAATCGACGACACCGCGGAGCGTTTGCAGGACTTGCAGGAGGTGCGGGACGGCGTTCAGGCTCCGTGGGAATTTCGCGTTAAGTATTACGGCGCTACCGAGGAGGACGCGAAAAAAATTCTTGAAGAAATTAACGGCGTTAAGAATGTTGATTTAGGGTTTGGAGATGAGGCATAATGGCGTTGTCTCCCGCACAGCTTGACAAGCTCCCCGAAACTATGATATCTTCTTTGCGATTATTCTTCTAACATTATGCACTATTATTTATTCTAATGAC
>CAMUJF010000015.1 GCA_947089135.1 uncultured Clostridia bacterium | reverse complement strand
TATCTCTATTTTACCATACTTTTCTCTCTTTTGCAACTGTGCGGTGTTGCCCTAAAATAATTAAAAAAATCCCGCTCAAACTCCTTTCCCCAGCGGCAAAGAATATGAGAGGTAAAAATGCCTTTCATGAAACTTGAAAATTGAATAGCAGTATTTCAGATACGTTACTCTATGCAGCCCGCAAGGGAAAAGCGACGGAAACCGCTTCGCCATGACGTTAAATGACCTCGTGCAGGACAAGCACGGCGCTTAGCCGATGAGCATTGTCTCAAAAACTGTCCTGCCTCCGATATCATAACCGAGCGATAAAAGCGTTTTCCAAAGACCGACCGGTAATCGGTCTCCGCCATGACCTGCATAGACCATAATGATACTTCCGTCCAGTCATAGAATCACGCAGTGAGGGCGGCTTTGCGAATAAAGCTTCTCATATCGTTTTTTGAGAACACCGAGCCGATAACGGGATTCGACGAAATACTGTTCGGGCAGATAGTTGAAAAAATAACCGTTCTGTCAAATGCGGAACATCAAGACATATTACTATCACTTAAGAAGAACCCGTGAAAAAATAATAGAGCAAGTTCCTGTGCCGATATGTACAACAGAGCAAGCTCATAAGGAAGACTCTGAAATAAAAATACGTATCGAGGAAACCTTGATAAAAATTCCAAACGGAATGTCCGAGCAGACAATTAACGCGGTTCTGAGGGTGTTGAAATGCTGAATGAATTTGCGGAAAATAAAACGGTGTACATTGTCACGGGTTACACGGATATGAGAAAAAGCATAGACGGACTTGCGGCAATTGTTCAAGGTAAATTACAGCTTGACCCATACAGCCAGTCATTGTTTTTGTTCTGCGGAAGAAACGCAAATAAAATGAAAGGACTGCTCTGGGACGGAGACGGATTTCTGCTTTTGTATAAACGTCTCGATAACGGAAGATACCGTTTTCCGAGGACAGAAACCGAAGCTCGTCAGCTCTCAAAACAACAACTGCGGTGGCTTTTGGAGGGACTTGAAATTGAACAGAAAAAGGCGATAAAACAAGGGAAAATCGGTGCCGCGCTGTACTGAAATTAAGAATAACCATTTTGTTTTATCCTTTCTTAATTATTATTTGGAGGTAATTATTGTGAAAAGCGAACATTTTGACGGAATTATTTTAGTCCCCTGTCGGATGCAATATTTGTATTCCACAACCGCCACTGCGACAAAATAAAAATGCTGTATTGGGACGGGGACGGTTTCTATCTTCTGTACAAGCGAATCGAATACGGAAAATTTCATTTCCCCAAGAAAATTACCGAGGACAAATATACGGTAACAAACGAGGAATTGAATTGGCTTCTCCACGGTTTACAGATTGAGAATATCCGCAAGTATGAAAAACTGAAAAAAGAAAGGATTTCCACCGAAAAGGGGACTGTTATTTATAACAAATATTTTAAAAACTTTTATTTCCCTATTTCAGCAGTATTAATGAGTATACTTACGGGTATATTAACATCTATAGTTTGTGGTGATGGTATATTGGCGCACCCTAATTTATTTAGTGTATTAACTATTATGATTATTTTATGCCTTATATCAGTTTAGCACATAAAGATGGGGTTGTATAGACGTGGGATTATTTGACGCTTACGATATATGCGGTTTTGTGCCGAGAAATTGTCTATAATTCAATGAGAGATTAGTATTAAGGGTCGTCCGTCGGCAAAGAGGGCTTTACGTCAAGACTTTCCGCAACGGACTTTTTATCGCTTTTCGCAAACTCGTTCATGGAAAACTCCGTCATATGCCCCCAGTACCGCTTGGGCATCATTGTCATGCGGCAGCGCGGATTGTGCCGCTCTTTAATAGCAATAGTGTCATAAAAACCTTTCCAAAGCTCGCGGTAACGCTCCTCCTCCGCGCTTGCGGCGGGCATTTCAAAGGAAATATCATAGACGATCTCCGCCCTGTGAGATCGGTACACCAGCGCCATTCGGTGTGTCTCGTCGTAAATCAGAAAATTTTCGTTTCTGTAGCGGTCGGTAAAATGGTCGGCTATCAGCGGTATGACCTTGTTTTTCGGCTCTATTACCGCGGCAAGGTAACCGTCAAAATCGGAAAACCGTATAAACTGCTTCATTCTGTGCGCTTCGTTTGTACAGTGCAGCACGGCTTTGTTCAGCGCGTTCACAGTGTCGTCCGCAAGCATATTTTCTATCGCTCCGCCGACTTTGAAACCCTTTTGCAGGTATTTTAGGATAAGCAAATCTTTATCCTCGCCGAAGGTCAGAAATGTAATTTTCATCAGCTCCCATGCGCGGGGAGAAATTTTTTTCGGAGCTGCCGCCGCTATCCGAGCCGCTCTTTCGGGTACGGTAGGAACGTACAGCGTATCGGACAAGGTAAGCTGCTCCTGCACCCCTCCAATTACCCCCACGGGAGTTTCCCGCCTGACAAAGCTCTCGAAAACACAACAGAGAAGTCCGTCGAAGCTGCCGTCGTAACAATAAACTACATCTCGCCCGTTAAACATTTTACGGTATCCTCCACTGTAGGCAAAGTCGGCAATGCTGGCAGTATTGACTCAGGCTTTTCATCGGCGAAAAAGGAAAGCTGCTCAAAACCGCCTTTCCGCTCCAAATCTTTTACAGTGCTTGCGGACATAAGCTGCCGCATTATTCCCGTCTCGGTAACGATAAGACCCTCGGCGCGTTTTCCCAAACATAATATAAAATAATTCGCACGCTTCAGTACCACGCCCAGCTTCCGCAGATCGGGATAGTCAAGCTTAGCCTGCCGTCTCGCCGTAACGATTTTCTGCGCTGATTTCACTCCTATCCCCGGCACGCGCAGCAGCATTTCATAGGGAGCTTTATTTACCTCCACGGGAAAGCATTCGGGGTGGTGCAATGCCCAGTTGCATTTGGGGTCGAGCAGCGGATTGAATTCCTGATGCTGCTCGTCCAGAATCTCCTCCGCCTTGAATCCGTAAAACCGCAGCAGCCAGTCCGCCTGATAAAGACGATGCTCCCGAAGCAGGGGAGGCTTTGTACCTGCGGGCGGCAAAAGCTTCTGGTCGCCCACGGGAATGTACGCCGAATAAAAGACCCTTTTAAGGCGGTACTTTCCGTACATCGCCTCGGAAAGCCGCAGTATCTGAAAATCGGTATCGGGAGTCGCGCCTATGATCATCTGTGTGCTTTGTCCCGCAGGAGCGAATTTCGGCGCGGCTTTGTACTTTACGATCTCATAGCTGTTCTGCTTTATTTTGTTGGTAATATGTCCCATAGGCAGCAGGATAGAGCTTTTGGATTTGTCCGGAGCAAGAGTATTCAAGCTCTTCTGAGAGGGCAGCTCAATGTTGACGCTTATTCTGTCCGCAAGGGTACCTAATCGGTTTATAAGCTCCGGGTCTGCGCCCGGAATGGTTTTCGCGTGAATGTAGCCGTAAAACTTGTATTTGTTCCGAAGTATGGACAAAGCTTCAATCATCTGCTCGCAGGTGTAGTCTGGACTTTGGATTATTCCCGAACTCAGGAAAAGTCCCTCAATATAGTTGCGGCGGTAGAAATTAATAGTAAGGTCGGCTATCTCGTCGGGAGTGAATCTTGCGCGGGGAACGTCGTTGCTGCGGCGGTTTATACAGTATTTGCAGTCGTACATACAGTAATTTGTCATAAGTATTTTCAGCAGGGAAATACACCGTCCGTCGGCGGCGAAGCTGTGGCAGAGACCGCAGGAAGCTGCGCTGCCTATACCGTCGGAGCTCCCGCCCCTGCGGTCAACGCCGCTGGAGGTGCAGGAGGAGTCGTACTTGGCGGATTCGCCAAGTATTTTCAGCTTTTCAAACATATCCACAACGCGCACCTCCGATCTCGGTTTTATACTTGTTATTTGTTATTCACCCGAAGCTGAATAAGCTACGGCGTCAACCTGAAACAGCAAATTATTGGGGTCAGCAAATTCTGTCTGAATGGATTTTCGCGCGGGATATTTGCCGTTAAATCTTTCTTGGACCACCTTTTCCATTACGGGAATATCCCATATATTTTTAAACAGGCAGTTCATCTGTACGACATTTTCAAGAGTTAAGCCGACCAATGCCAACCGCTCCTCCATTACGTCGAAAGCCCCGTTAACCTGCTGTTCAATTGTACCGTTCAAATCACGGACGCAGTAATTCAGAAAATAAAAATCCCCCGCCCTGACAATTCCCGAATGCGCCCAATTTTCGTTAATATCGTATCTTTCGATCTTTTTCATTTTATAAGCTTCCTCCTTATGATCAAATCCAAAATATTCCGCGACTTTCGCCGCCGTTTCCTCCGCGGTCGCGCTGTCGTCCCAAGGTATGACCTTAACACCGTTTTCCGTTACCCAGCGTGGAACAACGCCCTCGTTTCCCGACACAGAGTTATAGGCATTTTGAATTACGGCAGCTTTTTCCTCGTCTGTCAGATCGGTTCTTTTACTTGTAATCTCAACAATGTTTTCATGATCGGGACGGTCAAACCAATCAAATTTTGTTCCGCAGTTGTTCAGCCAAACGAAATGCTCCGCAGCGGAAATTATTCCCTCATAGTCGATGTCTCCCTCGCATATTACCGTGTCGTATTGAGCTGAAACTGCAATGAGATCGGCAACAATCATAGGCGTAACCTCGCGTAAAAAGTGTTCCTCTCTGTACTTTATCACTTCCCTGGGAAGCTCCCAGAAGCTTTTTACGCCGTATTCCTTTACAAAATCACGGCACATACAAGGCTGATTTTCGGGACAAGCATACGCCATATTTCTGTCCCGCGCTTCGTCTGTACTGAAAACAAAGCAGCCGTATTTATTCCGCAGTATGTCTGCAACGGTAGTTTTTCCGCGTCCCCATATGAAATACACGTTTTTCAGCTTATTTCTGATAATATTATCTGCAATATCCACAAGCTTTACACCAACCTTGCAACAAATGTTCTTTAGTGAAATTATACCACGGAACAAGCGTTCTGTAAATAGTAAAATCGAACAAATTTTCCTGCAAAATTTCGGCACGTTTGTGCTGAACGCCCTCAAAGAAAATTTTAAAAAGCTATTGCATTTGGGGAAAAAGTATGCTATACTAAGATGTACGCCTCCATAGTTAAATGGATATAATAAACCCCTCCTAAGGGTTAGTTGTGAGTTCGATTCTCGCTGGGGGTGCCAGACAATATTCGGGGTCTTTCCGACAGCATTTCGGAAAGACTTCTTTTTTATAAATTTGCAATGCTTTTTACTGCCGAAATAATTTTGCTCTCAAACGATTTGTATATTCCGCTTGTCTGCCGTTTTTACATTTAGTCAAAGTGCGTGCCCCCCCTTACGCGTTCCTCAAGAATTTGCCGCAAAACCGTCTTGAGTTATTTGATCCAAATCGCTTGACAAAATAATAACAAACGGTTATACTATAATTAAAATACCGGTTTGGAGATTTTCGCCAAAGCCTCCTGCCGGATAAAAAATTGCAAAGGAGTTTTTGTTATGCTTAAAAACAAGGTTGCTGTTATCACAGGCGGTACGCGTGGAATAGGCTTCGCTATCGCGGAGATGTTCCTCAAAAACGGAGCAAAGGTCGCCGTTTTCGGTTCGAGAAAAGAAACCGTTGACGCCGCTCTCGAAAAGCTTAAGGCTATCGACCCGTCTTACGAGGTTATGGGACTGTACCCCGATCTGTCCGACTACGGCGCGGTGGAAAAAGCCTTTGCTCAGGTCAAGGACGCTTTCGGCAAGATCGACATTCTTGTAAACAATGCGGGAATTTCCGCCCGCGAGCCTATTGAGCAGTACGATCCCGACGCTTTCAAGAAGATCATGGATCTTAACGTTACCGCAGTATTCAACGGCTGCAAGGCCGCCGTACCCTATATGAAAGAAGCGGGCGGCGGTTCCATAATCAACACAAGCTCCATGGTAAGCCTTAACGGTCAGGCAAGCGGCGTTGGCTATCCTACCTCAAAATTTGCTGTAAACGGTCTTACAAAGAGCCTTGCCCGTGAGCTTGGCAAGTACAACATCAGAGTAAACGCGGTCGCTCCCGGAGTTACCCGCACGGATATGGTGGCGGCTCTTCCCGAGGAAATGGTAGCGCGCGTTTCGGCTCCCATACCTCTCGGCAGGATCGGCGAACCCGAAGAGGTCGCAAGCTGCTTCCTGTTCCTTGCAAGCAATATGGCAAGCTACGTTTCGGGAACTATCCTCTCTGTTGACGGAGCAAATATTGTTTGACGGACATATATCCGCATATCATATATAAAAGGCAGTTTTTCGGAGCTGCCTTTTATATTTTGTACAATTTGCAGGCATTGAATCGTGCAAAACCAACAAATTTATATCTTTTTGCAAAGCGCGCTTGACAAAAAATGCAAAGCGTGCTATACTAAAATTGCAAAGGCAGGCTGAGCCTGCACCCTTTCCGTTGGGTACATTATTAAAAAGAGGAAAATGTCACACGGTTATTTACTATTTACAAATTTTTTTAACCTAAAACGCAAAGCGAACTTTGCAAAATATGCAAAACAAATGAGGGAGGCGACGCCTTGAAAACAAGAATACAGGAACTGCGCAAGGAACGCAGAATATCGCAGGAGGAGCTTGCCGCGGCGGTAGGCGTAACAAGGCAGACCATAACCTCGCTGGAATGTGAAAAATACACCGCGTCCCTTGTGCTGGCGTACAAGATATCCAAATATTTCGGGCTTACCATTGAAGAAGTCTTTGACTTTGAGTCCGAGCTGTAGTCTGTGATTTGAAAGGAGAACGACTATGAAATGCTTCGTACAAAACAATTACAAAAAAAGAGGTTTTAAAATCGCAATGCAGGCGGTGCTTTTGATATGGTGCGCGGCTATGTTTATCGCCCACGGGGACTTTGAGATGTCCCGAACGGCAAGCAACGCCCTTGACTTTGTTCAGGGTGCGTCCGCAAGCCTTTGGATAGCCTGGACAACGTTCTGCATGATCAAAAAGGAAAAGCCCTTTGCAGGTCGAAAGGAGCGATAACATGGAAGAATTCAGAAAAAAGGCTAAAAGAACCATTAAAATTTGTTGGACTGTAATTATAGCGGCAGTTGTCTTGTGGATGGTTTTGCTCATTACGGTGGCTGCGATCGACGTACCCGATACGGACATAGACAGCATAGGCGGATTAGGCGGGTTTATTGCTGTTATGGCGGTAAATATTGCGCAATATTCGGCGGCGTTAAAGGACGACAAAAAACTGAAAAAGCTTTACATAGATGAGACGGACGAGCGAACGCGGCTTATTCGTGAAAAATCCGACTCGTTGACATTCAATTTGATAATCGGTATTTTGGCGGCTTCAGTGTTTATTTCCTCGTTCTTTTCAAGAACCGTATTTTATACTATTGGCGCAGTACTTTTGGTCGTTGCTTTAATAAAGGGAGGCTGTCAGCTTTATTACAACAAAAAATATTAAGCGGACGGCACGTTTTTTAAAGGAGAATAACTATGGAAAATTTCAAAAAACAAGCTAAGAAAACTCTTACATTTTATATCGTTATGCTGGCGGCAGCCATATTGCTGTGGGTCGGTTTCAGCGTTGTGGAAGCGGTAAACGGAGAAAATAATTCGTCAAATTTCGGAAGCGGTTTTTGCGCGGGAGCAATAGTTTTTATGGCAGTTAATATTTTAAGATACTCGGCTGCGTTAAAGGACGACGAAAAGCTGAAAAGGCTTTATATCTCCGCAACGGACGAACGTGAAAAGCTTATCTGCGAAAAGTCGGACAGTTCTTCATTCAAAGCGATACTATGTATTATTGTACTTTCCGCAATGGTTGCTTCGTTTTATTCCGACACGGTGTTCTACACGCTTATCGGGGTTATGATGACAGTTATTTTTGTAAAAGCAGGATTTCGTTTTTACTACAGAAGAAAATACTGAGGAGGCAGTTATGGAAAAATTCAAAAAAGACCTTGCCGCAAAAATGTTCCTGCTTTGGCTCGCGGCTCTGGCTGCAAATACGGTGTACTGGGTGTTTTCTGCTGTGAAAGGAAATACAAGCGATTATACACGAGGCTTCGGTTCGGGACTGTGCGCCGTTCTTATTGTTTACGCAATTGTAATGTCGTTTCGGCTTTATATGATAAAAATTGACGAAAAAAAGCTTGAAGAGCTTTACAGAAAGTCCACGGACGAACGTTACGCTCTTATACGCGAAAAAACCGCAAGCGGCAGCTTTACGGTATCCGCGTTCATTATTTGTCTCGGCGCGATAGTTTCTTCGTTTTTTTCGGCGGAAATAACAATAGTCCTTACGATAGTGGTCGGGGTCATGACTGTATGCAAGCTCTGCTTCAAATTTTACTACGAACGTAAGTATTAGTCCCTGAATATCAGCAGCTTGTACGGCTCCGTACCGAGGGCGGCGGCAATGTTGAAAATTACTTCAAGAGAAACGTTGTGGACTATATTTGCCGCTTCTATTGCGCTTATATGTGAACGGCTTATCCCCGCCGCCTCCGCAAGCTCTTCCTGAGTGAACCCCTGCAGCTTGCGGTAATATGCGATGTTAAGCCCAAGCTGAATATATTTGTATTCGTTCTGCTTAGAGATCTTTGCGGATCTTGACATTTTCATCACCCTTTCTCTACAGCGATCCCGCTTTGAAAACGCAAACAAAATCTTTCGCCGACGTCCGTATATGCAAGACTTACGGCTCAGCTTTTGTGCGTTTTCTGTGCGGAACGCTGTAAGTAATTTTATCAAATTTCAATAAGGTTATACACTTTTTAATACTAAGGTATTGCTTTTTATCAGAAAGCATGGTATAATTATAAAAAAGTATACGCTATGTTACGGAGTACACTTTATGGCTTAACGGTATCGCCTATATACAAAATACGGCATATGGCATGACGGTTTATTGTACACTATAGTCAATTGACAAAAGAAAAAATTTGTAGTATTATTGTATTATTAAATTAGTACAACTAAATGGCAGGAGGTAAATTAAAATGGCATCGGTTCTTGAGGTCGGGGGACTTTCAAAAAAGTACCCCAAGAAAGACGTTTTTGCCGCCGACGGGGTAAGCTTCAGTGTTGACGAGGGCGAGATATTCGCGCTTATCGGTCCCAACGGAGCAGGCAAAACCACAACCATACGCATGATATCCACCCTTATACAGCCTACTTCGGGGGACGCTCTCGTGGCAGGACACAGCATTGTTAAGGAGCCTGACAAGGTAAGGGAGAATATCACATATCTTCCCGACGAAGCGGGAGCCTATAAGACCATGACGGGTATAAATTACCTTGAATTCATGGCGTCCCTTTTCGCAAAGGACAAGGACGAGCTTGACAAATACGTGGAGCGGGGCAAGGCTATATGCGGTCTGGGAGACAGACTCTCCGACAAGATAGGCGGCTACTCCCGCGGCATGATAAGGAAGCTGCTGCTCGCAAGGGCGGTAATGACCGAACCGAAGCTTGCCATAATGGACGAGGCGACCTCCGGTCTGGACGTTATCAACGCCCTTGAAATACGCAAAATGATAAAGGCTCTCGCCAAGGAGCACAACATGGCGTTTCTGCTGTCCTCCCACAATATGCTGGAGATAGAGTATGTTTCCGACCGCGTGGGCATAATGACCGGCGGAAAGCTCATGGCTGTGGGACGTATCGACGAACTTAAAGAGCGGTACGAAGCCGCTAACCTTGAGGAAGTATTTGAAAAGGTGGTCAAATCCGAAAAATAAATTTTTCGGACTGCGAGTTTTGCTTTTCCGACTTCGTTGGAAATTTGCTTCGCAAACCGCAAAACATCGAAAGGAGGATATATTCCCCTATCGGGAATATGATTATTAAAATGAAGTTCGGTAATCTGCTAAAAAAAGAACTGCGGGAGCTTATAACAAAGCAGGCGATAATCAGCATGGTATTTACAATGGCGCTGCTTATCTTTATGGGACAAATAATGGGCGGCGCAATGGAGGAGGGCTTCGACACCTCCAAAATAACGCTTTGCAATCAGGACGACAGCGAGTTCACCGCCGAAGTTCTGAAAAAGATAGAGGACTCCCAAACCACTGAAATAAACTACGTGACCTTTGAAAGCGACGATTACGCCGCAGAACTGGAAAGACTGGATATTAAAAACGCCGTTATAATCCCTCAGGGCTACGGCGAAAGCATTACGGTGAAAAAAGAACCCGCGCTGATAAAATTTGTCAGCACAATGTCCACAGCAGGGATCGCTTCTTCAATGAGCACCATTTCCGGCTCTGACGTTATAAGCAGGATACAAACCGTCTGCATGAACGAGATAATGAGCGAAAATTACGGACTTACCGAAGATGATATCGCTCTTATAAGAGAGCCTATGACTACTGTTGAGTACACCGTAAACAACGGCAAAACCGCTCAGGTGTCCGCTTCCGCATTGGGAGCGATAACAATGATGCAGTCCATGATAGCGCCGTTCGCAATATTTTTCCTTTTGCTCATGGCTTCGCAGATGATAATGACCGCTATCTCAACGGAAAAAATTGACAAAACACTGGAGACGCTTTTATCCGCGCCCGTATCGAGAATGACGGTGCTGTCCGCAAAAATGGTTGCAGCGGTAATTTCCGCTCTGCTTAACGCGTTATTTATGATAGTCGGCTTTGCGCTTTATATGGTAGGAATGATGGGCAGCGCAGTAAATGAAATATCAACAACAGATATGTCAAACGTTGATGTTTCCGCGGTTTCCGAAGGCGTAACCGGAGTAGGTCAGGCAATGGCAGAGCTTGGAATCGCCCTTACGCCTATGAGCTATGTACTTTTCGCACTTCAGCTTTTCTTTACTATTGCTATCGGTCTTGCGATTTCCCTTATCCTCGGCGCAATGGCGACCGACGTTAAATCGGTACAAACGCTCACAATGCCGATAATGATAGCAGTAATGATACCGTTTTTCATCACAATGTTCATGGACGTAAACTCTATGTCGGCTGTATTTAAATTTGTAGTTTACGCGATCCCGTTTACCCACACCTACATGGCTCTTTCAAATCTTATGAACGGAAATATGCTTATTTTCTGGGGAGGACTTGCGTACCAGATAATTTTCTTTGCGGTATGTATGTTCCTGGCGGTAAAAATGTTTACCACCGATAAGCTGTTTACAATGTCGTTTTCGACGGACTCAGCGTCGAAAAAACGCGGTAAAAAAACTCTTTCTAATGAACAGTGATAACTGCGGAGGCTTAGAAAAATGAGCGGAGAAAAAAGAACTATCTACGTCCCCCGCGAACGGAAATCGGTTCTGCTGCGGACGTGCAGCACGCTTTTCTGCATAGGCACGGCTGTAATGTGGCTGTCAAAGGACAGGTTCGGATTTGAAAAAGGCGATCTGCTTATAATGAGCGGCATAGCGGTGCTGCTGATCACCCTGTCCCTTACCGGCAGACGCGCCGAGCGAAAAGCTGCCGCCTACAGCGAAACTATCCGCCGTATCCGCGAGGAGACGGGCAAGGGAGACTACAGCAGCGATATATTTTACGACGACCGATCATAATGCCGATTTACTCCCAAGGTGCAGACATCTTGGGAGTAAATTACTGTAACAATAAAAACAGCAGGCTTCTCTGCTGCAACGAACATTTTTTGTTTCCGGCGACAAAAGCGGCGGTATTTTTCATGTCCGTATGCATAAATATTTAACAGGAAGCTTGTACCACGGCATACAAAAAAAGTTTACAGAAAATATTTTTTTGTTATAAATGCACAATAAAAAGACTTAACGTCTGTGACATATTTTTGTAGCAATTTGACGAAATATGTGATATAATGTATGTATGACTGCATTTTGTGTACCGATGTGTTTTCGGATACAAAATAAGCACTACATTGAGGAGGTTCTATAATGGGTTCTACTATTTCATCCATTCCTTTCGCGGGTACTCCCGAGCAGGAGAAGAAGCTTCGCGCCGTTATCGACAGCCACAAGAACGAAAAGGGCTGCCTTATGCCTATTCTTCAGCAGGCGCAGGAGATCTACGGTTATCTTCCTATCGAGGTACAGAAGATAATTGCCGCGGAAACAGGCTATCCCCTTGAAAAGATCTACGGGGTAGTCACTTTTTACGCTCAGTTCGCGCTCAACCCAAAGGGTCAGTACAAGATTTCCGTATGTCTCGGAACCGCGTGCTACGTTAAGGGAAGCGGCGATATCTACAACAAGCTTATCGAAAAGCTCGGCATCGACGGCGGAGGCTGTACTCCCGACGGTAAGTTCTCTCTTGAAGCCTGCCGCTGCATAGGAGCTTGCGGTCTTGCTCCCGTTCTCACCGTCAACGAAGACGTTTACGGCAGACTTACCGTTGACGATATCGACGATATCCTTGCAAAGTACAACTGATATACCGTTTGCTCTCCTTTTTGATTCCGGACAAGTGGACAAGTACATATCCTGCCGTGAAACGGGAGAGCGCTTATACTGAAATTTAATTAAGCTATTAAGCTATATAAACTATAGACGAAAAATCTTTTCCCGCAAACGCAAGCTTTTATCCGATTTTTTGTACACATTGCAATTAAATTTCAGTATCACAAAATATACCAAGGAGGATAATACCAAATGAAGAAATCGCTGGAAGAACTTAACGCCATCCGTGATAAAATAAAAGGACAGGTCGAAGTCCGCAGAGAATCTTCCGACAGCGCAGATAAGAAATATCAGGTTCTTGTCTGCGGCGGTACAGGCTGTACCTCTTCGGGAAGCGCTAAGATCATTGAAAGGCTGAACGAGGAAATAGAAAAGAACGGCATAAGCGACAAGGTACAGGTAATCAAAACAGGCTGCTTCGGTCTTTGCGCACTGGGACCCATTATGATCGTTTACCCCGAGGGAGCTTTCTACTCTATGGTCAAGGAGGACGAGATCCCCGAGATCGTAAGGGAACACCTTGTTAACGGTCATGTCGATACAAAATATCTCTACAAGGAGACCGTTACCGACGCGGGTATCAAATCCCTTAACGAAACAAACTTCTATAAAAAACAGCACCGCGTTGCTCTCCGTAACTGCGGCGTTATAAATCCCGAAAATATCGACGAATACATCGGTACAGACGGCTATCAGGCTCTCGCCAAGGTCATCACCACCATGAAGCCTGAGGACGTTATCCAGACTATCCTTGATTCCGGTCTCCGCGGAAGAGGCGGCGGCGGATTCCCCACAGGCATGAAGTGGAAGTTGGCAAGAAACATCGTTCCCAACGCCGATCAGAAATACGTGTGCTGCAACGCCGACGAGGGCGACCCGGGCGCGTTCATGGACCGTTCAGTTCTGGAGGGCGACCCCCACGTTGTTCTGGAGGCTATGGCTATCGCAGGCTACGCTATCGGCGCAAATCAGGGCTACATATACGTAAGAGCCGAGTACCCAATCGCTATCCACCGTCTGGAGATCGCTATCGGTCAGGCGCGTGAATACGGCATTCTGGGCAAGGGCATTTTCGGTACGGACTTTGATTTCGATATCGAGCTCCGTCTCGGCGCAGGCGCGTTCGTGTGCGGCGAGGAAACTGCTCTCATGACCTCTATCGAGGGCAACCGCGGCGAGCCCCGTCCCCGTCCTCCGTTCCCTGCGGAAAAGGGTCTTTACGGCAAGCCTACTATCCTCAACAATGTTGAGACATACGCCAACGTTCCGAGAATAATCCTTAACGGCGCAGAGTGGTTCTCCGCTATGGGTACCGAAAAATCCAAGGGTACAAAGGTATTCGCTCTGGGAGGAAAGATAAACAACACAGGTCTGGTCGAAGTACCTATGGGAACAACCCTCCGCGAAGTAGTTGAAGAGATCGGCGGCGGTATCCCCGGCGGCAAAAAGTTCAAGGCCGCTCAGACAGGCGGACCCTCCGGCGGCTGTATCCCTGCGGAGCATTTTGATATCCCCATTGACTACGACAACCTTATCGCTATCGGCTCTATGATGGGTTCGGGCGGACTTATCGTTATGGACGAGGACAACTGTATGGTGGATATCGCCAAGTTCTTCCTGGAATTCACCGTTGACGAGTCCTGCGGAAAGTGTACTCCCTGCCGCGTGGGTACAAAGAGACTGCTTGAAATTCTCGACAAGATAACAAGAGGTCAGGGCACTCTTGAGGACATCGACAAGATGGAGGAGCTTTGCTACTACATCAAGGCAAACTCTCTGTGCGGTCTGGGTCAGACTGCGCCTAACCCTGTTCTCTCCACGCTGAAATTCTTCCGCGACGAGTATGTGGCTCACGTTGTGGATAAAAGATGTCCCGCAGGAGTCTGCAAAAAGCTTCTCAGCTTCGAGATCGACCCCGACAAGTGCAAGGGCTGTACCGCCTGCGCAAGAGTTTGTCCCGCGGGAGCTATCGAAGGCTCGGTTAAAACTCCTCACGTTATCAACAAGGATAAGTGCCTGAAGTGCGGAGCGTGCATCGAAAAATGTAAGTTCGGCGCGATCTCCAAGAAGTAAGCCGATCGGATAAGGAGGATTTTAAGAAATGGATATGATTAATGTTAAAGTCAACGGCGCCCAAGTTACCGCGCCCAAGGGTACCACTATCCTTCAGGCTGCGCGTATGGCGAACGTTGATATTCCCACCCTTTGCTACCTTAAAGATATAAACGAGATCGGCGCGTGCCGTATCTGCGTTGTCGAAGCCGACGAGGGCAGAGGAAAGCGTCTTGTTGCTTCCTGCGTTTACCCCATTACGGAGGGTATGCAGATATTTACGAATACGCCAAAGGTTCTGGAGTCAAGAAAGAAAACTTTGCAGCTTATTCTTTCCACTCATGAAAAGAAGTGTACCTCCTGCGTAAGGAGCGAAAACTGCGAACTGAAGAAAATGTGCCATGACATGGGCGTTGACGACGAGTGCAAATACGAGGGCGAAAATATGAAGTACGATATCGACTTCTCCGCCGCTCACATGATAAGGGATAACAACAAGTGTATCCTTTGCCGCCGCTGCGTTGCGGTATGTAACGCTACTCAGGGCGTAGGCGTAATCGGCGCGAACGAGAGAGGCTTCAAGACTCACATCAGCTCCGCTTTTGAGCTCGGTCTTGGTGAGACAAGCTGTATCTCCTGCGGTCAGTGTATCGCTGTATGTCCCGTTGGCGCTATCACCGAAAAGGACGACACGGACAAGGTTCTGGACGCTATTGCCGACGAGAGCAAGTTCGTTATCGTTCAGACAGCTCCCGCAGTTCGTGCGGCTCTGGGCGAGGAATTCGGCTACCCCATGGGTACCAACGTTGAGGGCAAAATGGCTGCGGCTCTCCGCAGGATAGGCTTCGCAAAGGTGTTTGATACAGACTTTGCCGCCGACCTCACCATTATGGAAGAAGCAAACGAGCTGGTAGAACGCGTTAAGAACGGCGGCAAGCTGCCTATGATCACTTCCTGTTCGCCCGGCTGGATCAAGTACTGCGAGCATTATTTCCCCGATATGATAGACAACCTGTCTTCCTGCAAGTCTCCTATGCAGATGTTTGGTGCAACGGCTAAGACATACTACGCTCAGAAAATGGGTATAGACCCCAAGGATATGGTTGTAGTTGCTGTTATGCCATGTACCGCTAAGAAATTCGAGATAGGCAGAGACGACCAGAGCGCGGCGGGAGTTCCCGACGTGGATATCTCTATCACAACAAGAGAGCTTGCACGTCTTATCAAGAGATGCGGCATCAAGTTCACAGAGCTTGAGGACGAGAAGTTCGACGAGCCTCTGGGCATAGGCACAGGCGCAGGCGTTATCTTCGGCGCAACAGGCGGCGTAATGGAAGCTGCTCTGCGTACTGCCGTTAAGATGATCACAGGCGAAGAAGCAGGCAATATCGACTTTACAGAAGTCCGCGGCGTAGAAGGAATTAAGGAAGCCTCCTACAAGGTTGGTGATCTTGACGTTAAGGTCGCGGTCGCTTCGGGTACTGCAAACGCTGCAACGCTTCTCAACAAGGTAAAGAGCGGTGAAGCCGACTACACCTTTATTGAGATAATGGGTTGTCCCGGCGGCTGCGTAAACGGCGGCGGTCAGCCACAGCAGCCTGCAAGCGTTCGCAACTTTGAGGATATCCGTGCTATCCGCGCAAAGGCTCTCTACGATCAGGACGCTGCAAGCACGCTGAGACGTTCTCATGAGAACCCCGCTATCAAGGAAGTTTACGATACTTTCTTTGAGGAGCCCGGCAGCCACAAGGCGCACGAGATACTCCACACAAGCTACGTTAAGAGAGGTCTGTAATTTACGACCTGCTTATACTAATTCCTTATTAGAATTATGAACAAGAAATCGCTGCAAAAACTTTGATATATGCGGTTTTGCGTTGAAAGATTGTGCATAATTCAATAAGGGATTAGCATTAACTGATATGCTGAACAAGTAAAAATTTTCCCCGTCCGCAAACAGTTTAATGTTTGCAGACGGGGATTTTATATAGGAGAGAGATTATTACTAATCACTCATTGAATTATTGGCAATCTCTTGCCGCAAAAACGCATATATCAAAATTTTGGCGGCAATTTCTTGTCAATAATTCTAATGAGGATTAGTATAACACAAGTTTCAGTTTTTTCTGAAAATACCGAAGTCAAGAAGCTTTTCCTTTGAAAATACCGCTGCCAGCGCGGGAGGTATCATTACTGCCGCTGCGGAAAGCTCTCCGCCGAAAGCCACTGCCGCAAACGAAACGGCAAGGACAAGTCCGCCTGCAAGCTTCTGAGGACGGAGACTTTTATCGGAACGGTCAGAACTCTTTCCGTCGCTTCGGGAGGTGACGGTTATCCTGTTTTCTCTGTTTTCCCGGTCAAGATTTTTAGCGTTTGATGTTGTCATATAAATCATTCCTTTCGGTGCATTTCTCTTTTTGTATGCACAAATGTTCTGCACGTTTGTTCTGATTTATATTATAGAACATCGGTTCGTTTTTGTCAAGCGTTTTCGGAAAATTTGTTCGGGTAATTTTAAACAAAAATAATACATATGTTTTGTCGAAAACAACAAACTTAAAAGGAGTACGCTTTGTCAGGCGCACTCCCTTTAAGTTGTGAGGTTTTATTCAAGATTAAGTTTTTTGGCAAAAATTCTTTCGGCCGCAATAAAAAGTCCAACAGATATCACAACGGACAGTATAAACCCTGCAAGCATCGTTTTGTTTATAACTGCAAAAACTGCGAGGGGCGGAATCATTTCGTCAGTCCATGTAACGGTGACAAAATCTGACGCCATAAAAGTCATTACTATCGATATAAGGATATTTTCGGCAATGTTAAGTCCGAAGAAAGACACCACTGACAATCCAAGCTTGTGGCTGCTTGAGAGATTTCCGAGGGCAAAACAGAAATACGCGTGGGACATCATGAAAAACGGCGATAAAACTACCGACGCTATTATTATCGTAATAAGACCTATCATTGCGCTTTTTTCATGAGAAGAAGGGGTATCGGACATAAATTCCGCAAAATCCTCAATCGCTTCAAACAGCCAGAACGGTTCGTCCATAGCGATACCCAAGCATACCGCGCCGACTATCGCAGTTGATATAAACCAGATATAAGCGGCAATGAGCTTTGAGACAAGTATCTGCCATGTGTGTACGGGCAGGGTATGAGTGAGATATCCCTCGTCCCGCATAACGTTTTTGTAGAAGCGCATTACGGTAAGACCAACGACCACAACAACTATGGCTACGATCATCGTTACAAACAAGGTGCCGAACACGCTTTCAATTATTTTGAGAAATCTGTTGTCAACTATATGATCTTTTATTTTACCCGTAGCAACAAGCATGATGCTTACGAGAAGCGTTGCCGCATAAATAACAGGATATTTTTTCCAGTCCGCGGCAAGATCCCATTTGATAAGCTTTCCTAACATGCGAACACCTCCCTAAAAAGCGCGTCCACGGATTTTCCGTGCTGCTCCCTTATTTCGTCAACGCTTGAATGAAGCGTTACGGAGCCGTATTTGATGAAAATAACGTCGTCAAGAACGTGCTCAATATCACTTATAAGATGCGTGGATATCACCACGGAGGCGTTCTCGCTGTAGTTGCTGAGAATAGTTTTGAGGATATAGTCCCGCGCCGCAGGGTCCACGCCGCCGATAGGCTCGTCAAGCAGATAAAGTTCGGCTTTGCGGCTCATTACAAGTATAAGCTGCACCTTTTCACGCGTACCCTTGGACATTGTTTTCAGTCTCTCGGCAGGATTTATGTTAAGACGTTCAAGCATATCGTAAGCGGTCTCGCTGCTGAAATCGGAGTAGAAGTCCGAAAAGAATTTTACCGCCTGTCTTACGCTCATCCATTCGTTAAGATAGGTTCTTTCGGGAAGATAAGAAACTATCTTTTTTGTCTCTATACCGATAGGCTTTCCCGATATCAGCGCCTCTCCGCTGCTGGGAGTAAGTATCCCGCTGAGTATCTTTATCAACGTGGTCTTACCGCTTCCGTTGGGACCTAAAAGTCCGATTATTTTTCCGCTCTCCACGTCAAGACTCACGTCTTTCAGAGCGGTTTTGCTGCCGAAATTCTTATTCAGATTTCTGCACTCTATAAGCATTATTTTCCCCCACTTTCATTGTTTGCTTTGGCAATGCGCCTGCCCAAAAGCTCTACCGCTTCATCAGGCGAATAGCCGAGCCTGTTCATTTTTTTCAGGAACGCGTCCAGATGCTCCGCGGCAAGCTGTTCGCGCAGGTTTGCTATCACTTCCGTATCCTCGGTGATGAATCTTCCCGACGTTCGCTGGGTATAGAGCAAACCCTCCCGTTCAAGCTCTGAAAGCGCTTTCTGCATGGTATTGGGATTGACCTCCGCTTCGGCGGCAAGCTCCCGCACCGACAGAAGCTTATCCCCTGCCCTATAGTCGCCAACAGCAACGCTCATTTTTATATGCTCGATTATCTGGATATATATCGGCGTTGTCGAATTAAAATTCCAAGGCATTAAGTCTCCCTCCTTTTGTATTATTATCTTAATACAATTGTACACCAATGTCTGGCATTTGTCAAGGGGTTTTTCAAATTTTTTATATTTTTTTGTTAATATGTTTTTTGTCGTCGGAATGGAAGTTTGCTTATACTAATCCCTCTTTGAATTATGGGAAGTTCCCGCCGCAAAAATTATATATGCAAATTCTTTGCAGCGGAAACTTCTCCATAATTCTAAAGGGGATTAGTATTAGAAAAATTTTTACGTCGCACTGGACTGCGAACAACAAAATACCGGAGGAAAGGCAAAAGCTGCGGACTTCGCAGACCCGCAGCTTTTATCGGTTTTCTTGTTTTCCTACAAAGTAATGTTTTATGTTCGGCGATTATCGGCAATAAGCCGCTATCGCCCCGGACATAAAGTCCGCCGTTCCCTCGCCGTGACGGTCGATATTTTTCCTGAACCGTTCGTCGGCTGTGTACATCTTGCCGAGACCCGCAAGTATTTCGTCGGTGCACTTGTAGTAGTTTTCGGTAATGAAGTCCTGCCACCTTTTTACAAGGTCGAGGGCGGCTTTGCCGCCGGGAGTCTCACCGTTTTTCAGGCACTTAGCAAATTCCTCAATGATACCGTCCATTGCCGAAATTATCTCGCCCTGCTTTTCCGCGGAATAATTTTCGGATTTTTTCTCGTACTCCGCGTACGCATCCGTGTTTCCCCATTTTTCCCTTGCTTCGGCGGCGTACTCGCGGAGAGCCGCTTCATAACCGCTGTTATCAAACGCTTCAAAACTCATGATTATTCCTCCTTGTTCTTGTTCGGACGCTTCCGCCGCTTCGAGAGCTTTTATCAGCTTTTCCAGACGCTGCTTTTTCAGCGTAAGCAAACGCTTCTGCTCCTTTAGAGCTTGACGTCTGTCGTAATCGGGGGACGACAAAATATTTGAAATGCTTTTCAGTGAAAAATCCAGCTCTCTGTAGAATAAAATTTCCTGCATACGGACGAGGGAGTCACCGTCGTAGAAACGGTATCCACTGTATTTATCCACAGCGGCGGGCTTGAGCAGTCCTATTCCGTCGTAGTACCGCAGCGTGCGCGCGCTCACGCCGCAGAGAGCCGCAAATTCCTTTACAGACATTTTCATCTTATCGCCTCCGAATATGAGTATAAACCATTACGCAGCGTTAATGTCAATAGGCTTTTGAAAATTTTTAATACGAATTTTACTGAATATTTTGAGCAGTACTTACAGCTTAAAAATGTATCTGTATGCAGAAACTGCGGCTCTCCCGATTAAGAAGAAGCCGCGGTTTTTTTATTATTTTTCCTTACCCTCCAAAAAGTATGACGCCTCCATATCCGCAGTGCTTAAGGCAAACGCCAACGGGAACATTTCAAAGGAACGTCCCACCTGATTTGGGTCGTCGCCCGCCGAAAAGCCCATATGGTACCGTATGGCAAACGCCTCCTCCCGGGAAAGCTTCATAAATCCCGTGATTATGTACACGGACTTCTCCCCGTGTCCGTAGGGAAGCTTGTCGTCTATTGTATAGTATGGAACTTTTTCCCACACGCCCTGATCGTTCTTGGCGTTGCGGTAGTCCACCTTGTAGAAGTTTACCTTGCATATATCGTGCAGCAGCGCGGACACGGCTATTGTTTCCTCGGAGTAATTCATTCCATACACCGTTTTCGCTCTTTCGCGGCTCAGATAATCCTTAAGACAATGGTACACGTTAAGACTGTGCTTCAGCAGTCCTCCCTCGTATGAGCCATGAAACCGCGTGCTTGCGGGAGCCGTGAAAAAATCGCTTTTGTCCGAGAGCAGGTAATCCAACAGCTTATCCGCCCCCTCTCTTGTGACGTTGGTTTTGTATATGTCCAAAAATTCTTCCTTTAATTCAGTTAAACTCATCGGCGCAAACCTGTTCCTTTCATGCTGTTACATCAAATCGTAGCAGCTTTTTATCTTCAGTTTACTCTCCAGCTCCTGCGGGGTTATTCCCTCCGGGAAATATTTTCTCTTCACAAGTACGGAGTACGCCTTTCCGTGAAGATCAAACCAGTTGTCCCCGAATTTGCAGTCGAACTCGTCGAAGTCCAGATATACACCCTTGACAAAGCTTGCGCTTGTCAGCTCAAAGCGGTACTTATCGCCGATCTTGTCCGCGTGCACGGTTATTCCCGGCTCAAGGAACTCAAACAGCTTAGGCTGCACCAGCATAAGCGTTCCGTTGGAAATAGCCGCGTTGTCGTGAATAAGAGCGTACTCGATATAGTGAGTCCTCAGCATACTTTTGTCAAGCTTTGTTTTGGCGGGAGTAAGCGTTTCAACGTTTAAAGCAGTCAGCGGAGGAACGTTTACATCAACCGAGCCCTGCGAGATTATCGTGGTATCGTTCCGTCTTACGCGCCAGCGTACCGAGCCGTAAAACGGTTCAAGCCTCTCGTTGGAAATGTTTATTACAAGAGCGTCCTTATCGCTGTTGTCTATCGAGCAGAGCACCGGCGCATAAAATCTTTTCGCCGCGTAATGCAGAGCCTTCCACCTGCCGAAATAATCAACGGACGACCATGAGATAACGGGATTGCTGTCGTTTACCTGCCAGTACAGAGAGCCCATGCAGCGGCCGCGGTTACGGCGCATATGCTCCGCACTTTGGCGTATAGCCTCCGCCTGAACGAGCTGTGTGGCGTAGACAAGGTTTTCAAAGTTGTAGGGATACCGAACCATTTGAGCAAGATAGTACAGAAGCTTTTCGTTGCCAGCTTCGCATTTCTGGTGAGCCTCCATAACGGCTGAGCAGATGTTGAGATCCTTTTCGGAGGCAAAGGTGCTGACGGTCTTCATGCAGGGGACAGATTCAAAGCCGTACTCCGAGCAGAAACGAAACTTATGCTTTTTGAAATCGTCAAATGGCTTGCAGTTATGCCATACAGCCCAATAGTGAGAGTCGCCGCGGTTTTCTGCGCTGGACTCGTCGAAGCTTCCCCCAGAGGACGGAGACGAGGGCCAGTAGGGAGTAACAGGGTCGTAATGCTTCAGAACGCTGGGGATAAGCTTTTCAAAAATCCTCAGATAACCCTGCTTCTGCTCTTCGGTAACGGGTATTCCCCAGTACTGTATAGCCGATTCTATCTCGTTGTTTCCGCACCACATACCAAGCGACGGGTGGCTGCGCAGACGCTTGATATTGTCTATGAATTCCTGCTTTATGTTTGCGCAGAAAGCCGCGTCGGCGTTGTAGACAGCGCAGGCGAAAGCGAAGTCCTGCCATACCAGCAGACCGAGACGGTCGCAGGTGTCGTAGAAGCTGTCGTCGGGGTAGAAGCCTCCGCCCCATACACGTATCATGTTATAATTTGCCGAGGCGCAGCTTTTCAACAGCTCTCTTGTGCGCTCCGCGGAACGTCTGGGCAGTATCTGATCCTCGGGGATATAATTTGCTCCCATAGCAAATATTTTTATCCCGTTCACCTTGAAGCAGAATTCCTCGCCGCCGTCTCCGTCGGGATCGCGGCAAAGCTCCACGGTGCGCAGACCTATGTTGAACTCCTGAACGTCCACGGGCTCTTCGCCGTTAAAGAGCATGACCTTTGCCATGTAAAGATTTTGTTTGCCGTAGCCTCTTACGTTCCACAGCATGGGGGAAGATATCGTACAGCCGAGATTCACGGCTCTGGTTTTTGCATAGTCCGAAATAACCGTATCCTCTCCGTCGGGGGAGGTAACGCTTATTCCGATGCGGAGGTTTTCCGAAGATATGTCGCCTATTCTCGTGTCGAATGTCAGACGGACTTCTCCACCGGAATGCTCCTGCTTAACGTAAACGCTTTCGATCCTTCCGCCGTTTACGCCCACAAGCTCTACGCCGCGCCATATGCCCAGGTCGGGAAGCTGAGGACCCCAGTCCCAGCCGAACATATAGTGCGCCTTGCGTATCTGCGGAAAACCCTCCACTGTGGAATTCACTCCCCATGCGGGATTCTGCTTCTGAGCGGAGCGGATATATTCCAAAGGAGAAAAAAGCTTTACCGAAACAAGGTTTCTGCCCTCCTTCAGCAGCCCGGTAACATCGTATTCGTACGTTCGGTGCATATTTTCAGCCTTGCCGATCGCCGAACCGTTCAGGGATATTTCCGCAAGGGTGTCTATGCCGTTAAAGCGCAGATATATTTTTTCGCATGACAGGATATCGGGGGCGGGACTGAACGTATGCTCAAAGACATAATTTCCGTCGGAAAGCTCCAGCGCGGCATACTGATTTTCCCCGTAATAGGGATCGGGTATTTTACCGGCGCGGATAAGACAGTCATATACCGAGCAGGGTATATTTGTGCGTATACCCTCTGCCGTTCCGCTCTGAAGTATCCAATTTTCGTTAAGCTGCTGTATCATAAAAAGACTCCCTTCTTCAAAGCCGCGCATAAAAATGCGCAACAATGACTTAATAATATCTTAATAATAAGTATAACCCTTTTCACACGTTTTGTCAATATTGGAAAACGCTGTATCACGGAAATCAGTTTTAAAAATAAATTGTATTTTTATAGTTTTCCTCAGCGGATATTTGACTTTTTGCAGGAAATGAGTTATAATATTTCATATATGCATAATCGCGCCGTATTTGCGTAAAATAGTAAAAAATGCTGAAAGGAGCGGCTGCGATCATGCGCAATAACAGCGATAATAACAATAAAAACTGCGAAAACAACGACGAAAATGAGAACCAGTCCAAAACCGAGGAACAGCTCGACCGAGCCGATCTTATTGAAAAAAACGGCGAGGTGGTCTCCCAGAACGCAAAGCACCTTATACACTGCCTGACGGTGATAGGTCAGGTGGAGGGACACTATATCCTCCCGCCGCAGAACAAGACCACCAAGTATGAGCATATAATGCCCGCGCTTGTGGCAATAGAACAGGACCGCTCCATAGAGGGGCTTGTGATAATCCTGAACACTGTAGGCGGCGACGTTGAAGCGGGTCTTGCTATCGCCGAGCTTATCGCGGGAATGAAAACTCCCACGGTGTCAATAGTTTTGGGCGGAGGACATTCTATCGGCGTACCCCTCGCGGTGTCCGCAAAAAAATCTTTTATCGTACCCAGCGCGACTATGACCATTCACCCTGTCCGCATGAGCGGCACGATTTTAGGCGTACCCCAGACTCTTTCCTACTTTGACAAAATGCAGGACAGGATAGTCAGCTTTGTTACGCGCAACAGCAAGATCGCTCCCGAACGTTTCCGCGAGCTGATGATGAACACGGGGGAGCTTACCATGGATATGGGTACGGTCATAGACGGCGAAACTGCCGTCAGGGAAGGTCTTATCGACTCTCTGGGAGGGCTTTCCGACGCTATCGAAGCTCTGTACGAGCTTATTGAAACGGGCGAAAAGCGGTACCCCGACAGTGAGGAGGTCAGCTAATGATCCTTTACAGCGTTATCGGAGAGTACGATGTGCTGTACGCTCAGAACAGGGAGCTGAAAGAGCTTTCGGGAACGGCTTCGGTTCAGCGCAGCGGGACGGTTCTGTCAACAAACCCGCGGGACTTTTTGGGCGGAACTGTCCTTTCAAGCAATTATACGAAATACAAACAAAAAGAGGAACATTACAATGAGTATTATTGAGGCTATATTACAGGGAATTTTACAGGGGCTGACGGAGTTCCTGCCCGTGTCCAGTTCGGGACACCTCTCGCTGTTCCAACACTTTACCGGTCTGGACGGCGAGGGAGCGGTAACAATGACGATAGTGTTCCATTTGGGAACGCTGGCTGCGGTCTTCGTTGCGTTCTGGGACAAGATAAAAAAACTGATATTTGAAGCGTTCCGAATGCTTAAAGATATCTTCACGGGAAAATTCAAATGGAAAACAATGAATCCAGAACGCAGAATGATAATGATGATAATTGTTTCCATACTGCCCCTTTTCGGATTTTACATATTCAGGGATTTCTTTGAAAGGCTTTCCTCCGACTCGGATATCATTGTGGAGGGCGTGGCTTTTCTTTATACCTCCGCGCTGCTGTTCCTAAGCGCAAGGTGCGGCGGAGGCGGCGCTCACAGTAAAGCGGGAAATACTGCGGGAGAGACTACCGTTCCCGCCGCGCTGACCATAGGAGTGTTTCAGGGAATAGCTCTTGTTCCGGGAATATCCCGTTCGGGCTCTACTATTTCGGCGGCTCTTTTCACGGGAATGAAGCGCGGGGACGCGGTGGAATACAGCTTTATTTTAGGTATTCCCGTAATTTTGGCGGGAGCGGTGGTTAAGCTGGGGGAAGCTTCTTCCGCGGAGATATCCGCAAATTTTATCCCTCTGCTTATCGGCTTTGCAGTATCCGCCATTGCGGGATATTTTGCAATACGCCTTATAAAAATGCTCGTGGTAAACGATAAATTCCACGTTTTCGGTTGGTACACGCTTATCCTCGGCATTGCCGTTATTGCCGTGGGACTGTACGAAAGGCTTAACGGAGTAAGAATACTTATAGGATAAACCATTTGTTAAAGTACAAAATGTAAAACAAAAGAACGGGATAAGTCCCTCAAAAAATCGGGAGGAACAAAAAGTGGCTGATAGAAAAACGACCGCGTCGTCAAGATCGAAGCAGACAAAGCAAGCCGCTCAGGAAAGCGGCGACAGGGTATTCTGGTCTGCAATGCTGTTTGCACTGGGTGCGCTGATACTGGCGTTCGCGCTGATAAAAGGCGAATCCGCGTGGAACAGCATACATAATATTTTTCTGGGAATGTTTGGATGGACGGCGTTTGTCGTGCCGCTCGTACTGATATACGTTTCGGTGATGATAGCAATGGATAAGTCCCGCCAAACTGTTCAGGGACGGGTTATCCAGTGCTTTATAATGATACTGCTGCTGTCGGGGTTCGCCCGTATAATTTCGGGTACGGCTCTGCCCGAGGGCAACCTTTTCGAGGAAATTATCCCCGCCCTTTACGCCGAGGGAAAACAGCTCCGCGGCGGAGGGGTCATGAGCGTTTTTGTGGGAGTGCCGCTTCTTCTCCTGTTTAAAAAGGCTGGAGCGACAATTATAATCCTGCTGCTGATATTTGTGTTTATAATGATACTTGCAAACAAAACTGTACTTGATATCGTAAGACTTATCAAGAGGGGCGTTTCCGCCGCAAACGCCGCAAGGGACGAGTATGTCCCCGTGGAGGACAGCGATTTCGTTCCCCCTCCCGGAGCAAGGAAAACAGCCGCCGACAGGAAAGCAGAAAAAGCAGCTGCTAAAACTAATGCGGCTAAAGCCGCTGCCAAGGAAGTCCCCAACGGAGACGTACCCACGGAGGTCGTTAAGGAAAAGTCAAAGAATTTCAACGTGGATATACCTATGCCAAAAGGCAAAAAGAACGTACCGAAAGAGGAGCTGCCCTTTGAGCCGGACGAGCCGAAAGAGCTTACCGAGGAAGAAAAATTTGCACAGAGTCTGCCTCAACATCCCGTAGTTGTACCGTCCGCGGCAGCCGCAGCAGAGACGGAGAAGCCCAAGTCCGCTTCAAGCGAACTGGACGACATAATCAAAAAGGCGGCGGCTGTACCCGAAAAGAAAAAGCCCGCCGTACCCGCTCAGGCGCCCAAAACCGTACAGCAAGCGAAAAAGCAGTCCACCCTTGCGTCCAATAAAATTCAGACCGAGGACGAGCTTGATATGCCCGACGCGCCCACGGCTGCGGACATTCAGCATGAGATAGCCGAGCAGAAGACCGAGACGGTTACTTATACTTTCCCGCCAATAGACCTGCTGAAAAGCGTTGACAACGAAGCTAACGCCGCCGAGGCAGAGGCGGAAATGAAAACCAACGCCGATACACTTGTGGACACTCTGAAAAGCTTCGGCGTACAGACCCGAATTGTGGATATTCACAGAGGTCCTACCGTTACGCGGTATGAATTGCAGCCAAGCGCGGGCGTGAAAATTTCCAAGATAACCAGTCTTGCGGACGACATCGCCCTTAACCTTGCGGCGGCGGGAGTACGTATCGAAGCTCCCATTCCCGGCAAGGCGGCGGTAGGCGTGGAAGTCCCTAACAGAGTCAAGGATATCGTTACTATCCGCGAGATGATAGAAAGCTCCGAGTTTGCGGCGAACAAAAGCAAGCTCAGCTTTGTTGTGGGTAAGAATATCGACGGCGATATCATGATAGGCGACATTGCCAAAATGCCCCACCTTATCATTGCGGGTACTACGGGTTCGGGTAAGTCTGTTTGTACCAACAGTATAATTATGAGTATTCTATACAACGCGTCTCCCGACGAGGTACGGCTTGTTCTTATAGACCCGAAAATGGTTGAATTTAAGGTGTACGACGGTATACCCCATCTGCTTATCCCTGTTGTAACAGACCCCCGAAAGGCGGCAGGCGCGCTTTCTTGGGCGGTACAGGAGATGCTGAAGCGGTACAAGCTTTTTGCGGACTACAACGTCCGCGACCACGGCGGCTACAACGAAATGGCTGCGGAGACGGAGGGTGTTGAACCTCTGCCGAAGATAGTCATAGTCATAGACGAGCTTGCCGACCTGATGATGGCTGCCGCAAACGAGGTAGAGGACTCTATCTGCCGTCTCGCTCAAATGGCGCGCGCGGCGGGTATGCATCTTATTATCGCAACACAGCGTCCCACGGTGGACGTTATCACGGGTCTTATCAAGGCTAATATACCGTCACGAATCGCCCTGACGGTTTCATCGCAGGTTGACAGCCGTACCATTATAGACACGGCAGGCGCGGAGAAGCTTCTCGGTCACGGCGATATGCTGTACTATCCGCAGGGTATTCCCAAACCTGTTAGAATACAAGGTTGTTTCGCCTCCACAAAGGAAGTTGAGGCAGTCGTGGAATTTATCAAGAGCGGCGGTACTGTCGAGTACTCCAACGAAATTATTGAGGAAATTGAAAAGAATATGCCCGTACCCAAAGGCGAAAAACCGAGCGGCGACAGCGGTTCAGCTCCCAGCGGCGACGGAGACATTATCGACCAGGCGGTGGAAGTCCTTATCGACGCGGGACAAGCTTCGGTTTCCTATCTGCAAAGAAAGCTAAAGCTTGGTTACGCCAGAGCCGCCCGCGTTATGGACGAGCTTGAGGAAATGGGCGTGGTGGGTCCATATGAGGGTTCAAAGCCCCGGTCGGTGCTTGTTACGCGGGAGATGTGGGCGCAGAGGAAACTGATAAACAACGATACTCTTTCTGAGGCGGAAGTTCTTGACACGGAGGATATCTCCGGGGAATAGGAGGACAGCTATGCTCCAGTTAATATTGATCTTATGGGCTGTTATATATCTTCTGACATTTCCGCTTGGCGCGCTGCTGTGCAGATATGTGCCTGTAAAGCTCACGGCAATTGTAAATATTATCCTGGGCGTTATAGGTCTGATTTTTATGTTTGTAATTATCATGTCATTTTACGGCGAAGGTTTAGTTTTCTTCGCATTTGTGCCTGTCTATATTTACATACCTAACCTGATACTTTATTTTAAAATGCGAAGCTTATGCAGACGCAACGGGGTGGAAAAAGAAAAATATAATATTAAAGTTAATTTTCATTTAACAACATTTCTGACCGCCTGCTATTTTCCGATCGTTTTTATTACGTTTATTTCATTAATGTTTATATGCACATGATTTTAGGGAGAATATTTATGCCGTTTTTACCTATCTCGAAACAGGAAATGCTCGAAAGGGGCATTGAACAATTTGATTTTATTTGTATCACGGGGGACAGCTATGTGGATCACCCAAGCTTCGGCATTGCCATAATTTCGCGTGTAATTGAAAGTCTCGGCTTTAGCGTGGGTATAATCGCTCAGCCCGACTGGCACAGTACGCGGGACTTTATGCGTTTGGGCAGACCCCGTTACGGCTTTATGGTGACTTCGGGAAATATCGACAGTATGGTTGCTCACTACACCTCCGCAAAGAAAAAGCGTTCGGACGACGCTTACACCGCGGGGGGAACGGCGGGGAAACGTCCCGACCGTGCGGTAACTGTATACTGCAAAAAAATCCGCGAGGCATACGGAGATATTACTATCGGTATAGGCGGTCTTGAAGCCTCCCTGCGGCGTTTCGCTCACTACGATTACTGGGACAATACCGTCCGTCCCTCGATTCTGGAGGAAAGCGGCGCGGACATTCTCATGTACGGCATGGGAGAACACCAGATAGCCGAGATATGCACACGTCTTGCAAAGGGCGAGGACGTGAAAACTCTCACGGATATTCGCGGTACTGCGTATCTGTGCAAGCCTGAGGATACCCCGTATGGGGCAGTTGAGTGTCCCTCTCTTAAACTTTGCAGAGAGGACAAAAGGTCCTACGCAAAGGCTTGCCGTCAGCAGTACGACTGGCAGGACGAGATTTACGGCAGGACGATTATTCAGCGGCAGGAACGCTTTATGCTTGTGCAATTGCCGCCCTCACCCGTCTTGACTACCGAGGAGCTTGACAAGGTTTACGCCTTGCCATATATGCGGACGTACCACCCGATATACGAAAAGGAGGGCGGTGTACCCGGCATAAAAGAGGTGGAGTTCTCCATAACACACAACCGCGGCTGCTTCGGGAACTGCAATTTCTGCTCTATCGCCCTGCATCAGGGACGGAAAATCGCTGTCCGCAGCGAGGAAAGCATACTTGCCGAGGCGCATTTGCTTACAACTCTGCCGAATTTCAAGGGGTACATTCACGACGTTGGGGGACCTACCGCAAACTTCCGCGCGCCAAGCTGTCACAAGCAATTGGAACACGGTCTTTGTAAGGGCAAAAAGTGTCTTGCCCCCGAACCCTGCAAGGCGTTGGAGGTAGACCACAAGGAGTACCTGAATTTACTGCGGAAAATACGGGCGGTACCGAAAGTGAAAAAGGTTTTCATTCGCAGCGGAATACGTTACGATTACCTTATCGAGGACAGGGACGAGGAGTTCATGAGGGAGCTTATCGAACACCACGTCAGCGGTCAGCTAAAGGTCGCCCCCGAACATTGCTCTGCGGTGGTGCTGGACAAAATGGGAAAGCCCCATATCGAGGCGTACAAAAAATTTCAGGATAAATTCTACAAGATAACGGGGCAGGTGGGCAAGGAGCAGTACCTTGTACCGTACCTGATGTCCTCCCACCCGGGCAGTACGCTGAAAGAGGCGGTGGAGCTTGCTTTGTTCCTGAAAAGCCTGCGTATCCGTCCCGAACAGGTGCAGGACTTTTACCCCACCCCCGGAACTATCTCCACCTGTATGTTCTACACGGGGCTTGACCCCTACACAATGGAGGAGGTGTACGTCCCCCGAACCGCCGAGGAAAAGGGTATGCAGAGGGCGTTATTGCAGTATTTCCGTCCCGACAATCAGCGCAAGGTAATTGAGGCTCTGCAAAAGGCGCACCGCACCGACCTTATAGGGAGCGGAAAGGAATGTCTTGTAAAGCCGGACGGAAAGTACCTTGCGGAACAGCGCGAAAGGGAGAAAAACAGGCAGTCTGTAAAAGGACGCGGAAAGGAAAATGTAAATTGGCAGCGCAAAGGAAAAAGTCATCTTCAAGGTCAAGAACGTCGGCAAAGTCGGCGCAGGGGTTAGGCATATCCCCCGTACTGCTTTTTCTGCTGATACTTATGGGAGCGGCGTTCTGCTTCAGCTCCTATCTGGAATTCGGGGACAAGGAAGTCCCCGCGGCGGCTGTAAACAGCTTTATAGACAAGGACGCGGATCTTGAAATTCACTATATAGATGTGGGACAGGGAGACTGCTCCCTTATAAAATGGGAGGGCGCGGCTGTTCTGATAGACTGCGGCGAAAGGGATAACGCGGAAACGGTGCTGAAATATCTCAAAAATCAGGGCGTTGAAAAGCTTGATATAATTATTGCCACACACCCTCACTCCGACCACATCGGCGCAATGGGAGACGTTATTTCCGGCATAGACGTTGAGCGTGTTATTGCTCCCAAGGTGTCGTCTGATATGACTCCCACCACAAAGACATATGAAAGATTCTTGCAGGCGATGAGGGACAAGGCTTTGAAGCTTACGGCGGCAAAGCCCGGAACGGTTTACGAGCTTACCGGCAGGACTGTTTCTTCCGCGGAAAAGCAGCCTCCGAAGCTGGAGATACTTGCTCCCGTTGCGGATTACGACGATCTGAACGACTACTCCGTTGTGGTACGCATGACCTACGGAGAAACCGCTTACCTTTTCACGGGAGACGCGGAGGCAAGAGCTGAAAAGGACATACTTAATTCGGGGGCGGACGTGAGCGCAGACGTGCTTAAAGCGGGTCACCACGGCAGCAGCACCTCAACGAGCGAAAGCTTTCTGGACGCGGTATCCCCCGAAATATGCGTTATCCAGTGCGGAGAGGGAAACAGCTACGGACACCCTCACGCGGAGATCCTCGAACGTCTTGAAAGCCGCGGGGTAAAATATTACCGCAATGATTCAAGCGGCACGGTAACGGTCTATTCCGACGGCGAGGAAATTTTCGTCACAACCGAAAAGAGCGGCGGAACCTCCGGGGATAAAAACAATAAAAGCTCCAAAAATAAAAATAAAGAAGATGTTGAATAATGCTTATTGTGGATCGCATAGAAGAAAATATCGCCGTTATCGAGAACGGAGAGGAGCGTTTTGAAGTACCCCGAAAAACCCTTGAAAAAGACGTTAAAGAGGGTGACGTTGTTCTGCTTGAAAACGGCGTGTACCGCAAAGACGCGTCCGCAACAGAACGGCGCAGACAGGAAATTATAAATTTACAGAACAGCCTTTGGGAATAAATATCAAGGAGGACTTTACCATGTCGCCCGAACCTAACGCAAATCTATTCAATAAATTGCAGGAGATAATGCCCTCCCTTTCAAAGGGACACCGCAAGATAGCGGGGTACATCACCGAATGTTACGACAAGGCCGCCTTTATGACCGCTTCAAAGCTGGGAAAGATAGTGGGCGTGAGCGAGTCCACGGTGGTACGGTTTGCCACGGAGCTTGGCTTTGAGGGCTACCCCGAACTCCAAAGGGCGTTGAAGGAGTACACCAGCAACAAGCTGACCACGGCGCAGAGAGTGAATGTTATGAACGACCAGCTAAGCGGCGGCGACGTGTACGAGCGCGTTCTTAACATGGACATGGACAAGATACGCAAGACCCTTGAAGAGGGCGACCGCGATGAATTCTACCGCACGGTGGACACCCTCTGTCAGGCGAAAAACATTTACGTTATAGGAGCGCGGTCAGCAGCGGTTCTGGCGAGATTTCTGTCCTTTTACTTCAATATGATGTTCGAGAACGTGAAGCTTGTACACACCACCTCCACAAGCGAAATGTTCGAGCAGATACTCAATATCGGCGAGGGTGATATAATGATAGGAATAAGCTTTCCCCGCTATTCAAAGCATACGGTAAAGGCTTTCCGGTACGCTTCGGAGCAGGGCGCAAAGGTAATCGCCATAACCGACAGCAAGGCTTCTCCCCTTGCGGAGTACGCCGACAATATTCTTTTGGCGCGCAGCGATATGGTTTCCTTTGCGGACTCGTTGGTTGCTCCTATGAGCGTGATAAACGCGCTGATAGTTGCGGTGGGAATGCGGAAAAGCGATTATGTTGTGGATGGTTACGAGCGTCTTAACAGGATATTTGACGAATACGAGGTGTACGAAAGCGCCGACGATCAGGACTACGATCTTACGCCGTCTCAAAAGAAAAAGAATGAAGAAATTTTATAAAGAAAATTTAAAATGTCACAAAAAACGGATATGACTGTATAATTGTCGGCGGCGGCGCGGCAGACGGAGAACGCTCCGCAGCGAATGTCACCCCCGCAGCAGTATACGGTATACTTTTACTTTATTATGCCTCCTCAATGGGGCAGGCAAATTATTGAGAGGAAATTTAAAATGTTACCCCAAAACAGATTTGACTGCATAATAATCGGCGGCGGCGCGGCGGGACTTATGGCGGCGTGTACCGCGTCAAGGGCGGGGAAAAACGTCCTGCTTATTGAAAGAAACGACCGCGTGGGAAAAAAGCTTTCCATTACGGGCAAGGGCAGGTGCAACGTTACCAACCAATGTTCAGACGAGGAATTTTTTGAGAATATTCCCGTGGGCGGAAAGTTTCTGTATTCGGCGTACAGCAATTTCAACTGCTATGACTGCATGGACTTTTTTGAGAATCTCGGCGTACCTCTTAAAACCGAGCGGGGCAATCGTGTATTTCCCGTAAGCGACAGGGCGGGAGATATTGTTTCCGCTCTCGAAAAGGCTTGCAGGGAAAGCGGCGTAGCTTTTATACACAAGCGTGCAACAGAAGTCCTTGCGGAGGACGGAGTTATTGTGGGCGTTAAGTGCGGAGATACTGTTTACAATTCAATATCGGTACTTATCGCAACAGGAGGAAAGTCCTATCCCGGAACAGGCTCGGACGGTGACGGCTACAAATTTGCGCAGGCTTTAGGACATACGGTAACGGCTCTTAAACCGTCCCTTGTGCCGCTTGTGAGCGAGGAGGAGTACTGCTCCGAAATGACGGGGCTGTCCCTGAAAAACGTCTCGGTAACTGTTCAGGACACGAAAAAGGACAAGGTGATTTTCAAGGAGCAGGGAGAAATGCTTTTCACCCATTTCGGCGTGTCGGGACCGCTGATACTGAGCGCGTCAAGCCACATCAGAGATATGGAACGGGGACGTTACAAAATTTTCATTGACCTTAAACCCGCGCTGGATACCCAAACGCTTGACAAAAGATTACAGCGGGATTTTTCCGAAAACCCCAACAGGATATTTGCAAACTCGCTTTCAAAGCTTCTGCCCTCAAAGATGATACCCGTTGTGGTCAGACTGTCGGGAATAGCTCCCGAAAAGCAGGTGAATTCCGTCACAAAGCAGGAGCGGACGGGACTGGTCGGACTGCTGAAAAATTTCCCCGTGACCGTACGGGATTTCCGACCCCTGAGCGAGGCGATAATCACAAGCGGAGGAGTAAAGCTTTCCGAGGTCAACCCCAAAACAATGGAGTCAAAGCTTGTGCAGGGACTTTATTTTGCGGGTGAGGTACTTGATATCGACGCTTACACGGGGGGATTTAATTTGCAGATAGCTTTTTGTACGGCAGCGGCGGCGGGACAAAATATATAACTGTAAAATTTGGGGAGATGATTTTTTGAGTCCGAAAAGAAAAAAGGCTATTATAATTTACGTAATCGTATTGGTTGTTATTGTCGGTATAGGGCTTGCTTTGATAAACAGTGCGGACGGGTCGGATTCGGTCGAAAAGGTCGAATATCTCAGCAATGACGAATACTTGGCGATATGTGATGAATACTGCCTTGACCCCGAAAAGATAAGACTTGACTACATATTTGTTGCGGGCGGAAATACCTTTGGAGTACGTATTTGGCTTGAGGACGAAAGCGTTCTTGAAAATATGAACGTTCTGTTTGACGGCGATATGCTTGCCGACGGTAATTATTACAATTTGATCGAAAACGGCGGTCAAGCCCGTATGTCAGACCAAATTGTAAGGGATACCGCAAGACCGCAGCTGTCGGATACCGTAAATAAAAAACACGGCGGCGAGCCTGTTTACTGTTTTGTATACAAAGATGACAAGGGTATGTACTATATGGAAATGATGACATTGGCAACGGAAAACGAAACCATATACAGAAAAAACGGGAAATGATTCGGAGGTATTCATATGTCAATAAACATAGCGATAGACGGTCCCGCAGGAGCGGGAAAAAGCACCATTGCCAAAGCCGCGGCAAAGGCGTTCGGGTACATTTACGTTGACACGGGAGCGTTGTACCGTGCCGTTGCGTACTACGCGCTGTCAAGAGGCAGGGACGTTAGCAATGCCGAAGCTGTGGAATCCCTTTTGCAGGACGTTACTCCCGAACTGAAATATCTGAACGGTGAACAGCGGGTCTTTCTGAACGGCGAGGACGTGTCCGATAAAATTCGTACTCCCGAGGTGTCAATGGGAGCTTCGGCGGTATCGACAATACCCCGCGTTCGGGACTTTCTCTTTGATTTGCAGAAAAAAATTGCCGCCGAAAACAACGTTGTTATGGACGGTCGGGATATCGGAACTGTCGTCCTGCCCAATGCTGACGTGAAGATTTTCCTTACCGCTTCCGCCGAGGAACGGGCAAGGCGGAGGCACAAGGAGCTTACCGAAAAGGGCGATCAGATCGGCTTTGAGGAGGTTCTTGCGGACGTCAATCGGCGCGACTACAACGATACTCACAGAGATATCGCTCCCCTTAAGCAGGCGGAGGACGCTGTTCTGTGCGATACCACAAACGTGGACTTGCAGGGCGCGGTGGATATGCTGATAAATATTATCAATGAAAAACTAAGCGCAAAGGAGTGCTGATATGAACGCATTTGTACGATACGTCACAATGGGAGTCTATAAGCTTTTTTATAATTTTCACATAGAGGGCGTTGAAAATATCCCTCAGGACAGGGCGCTGGTAATGGCTTCAAACCACAGAAGCTACGCCGACCCCGTTATTCTCACCATGCCCATGAAAAAGCCCGTTACATATATGGCTAAGGAGGAGCTTTTCAAAAACAAGCTTTTCGGTTGGTTCATAAGAAAGCTTGGGGCTTTTCCCGTAAAGCGCGGCACCGGCGATATGCAGGTCATTGACGACGCGGTGGATATCCTTGAATCGGGCAGGCATCTTGTTATCTTTCCCGAGGGCACCCGCTCAAAGGACGGAAAGGTGGGCAAGGGCAAGACGGGAGTCGCTCTTATCGCCGCAAGATCGGGGGCGGACGTGCTCCCCTGCGGTATCATTTTCGAGGGGGAAAAGCTGCATTTCCGCTCTAAGCTAACACTGCGGTTCGGAAAGGTGATACCCGCCGAAGAGATAGCTGTTACCGACGGTTCGCCGAAAGAGCTTAAAACCGCCAAGCTCAGGATAATGGGGGCGATAACCGAGCTTGTGGAGGGCGGCGGAGACAGAGAGGAGCTTCCGTTAAATGAAGATTGAGATAGTTACCGCTGAAAATGCGGGATTCTGCTTCGGTGTTGACAGAGCGGTAAAAATCGTGTATAATGTATTGCACGAGGGCAAAAAGGTCGTTACCTACGGGGAAATTATCCATAACCGCGACGTTACGGAGGAGCTTGCCGCAAAGGGCGTAAGGATCGTCAATACCCCCGAAGAACTTGCCGCTTTGACGAATGAAACCGTTGTGATACGTTCCCACGGCGCGGGCAAAGACGTTTTCCGTATGCTGGAGGAAAACGGTATAAAATACCGGGACGGCACCTGCCCCTTTGTCCGACGCATACAAAAGATCGTTGAGGAGAAGTCCGCGGCAGGTTATGACATAATAATCATGGGTGACGAAAATCACCCTGAGATACGCGGAATAGCTTCTTATTGTCACAATATACCAAAAATTATTAAGGACGATACCCTGCTTTATAGCTATTTAAAAAAATTTTATAAAAATTCTAAAAAAAAGGTTGCAATTGTGGCGCAAACGACGTATAATATAAATATGTGGGATAAGTGTACCCGAACGGCGGCTGAGGTGTTTCCCGAAGCTGAAATAATCAATACCGTGTGCAGCGCAACGTCGGACAGGCAGGAGGCTGCGGCAAGGCTGGCAAAAACTGCCGACCTTATGGTCATTGTCGGGGGAAAACACAGCTCCAATACAGTAAAGCTCGCGGAAGTCTGCGGTGAATACTGTAAAGCCTGCGTTCATGTCGAAAACGCGGGCGGACTTGATTTTCGACATATCGAAAGCCTTGTCCGAAACAACGTCCGCGAAAAATTTATTGTGGGCGTTACTGCCGGCGCTTCTGCTCCGGCGTATATAATCAAGGAGGTTACAAACCAGATGAGTGAAAAATTACAGAACATGGAAGAGGACTTTAACTTTGAGGAGGCGCTCGACGCGTCCTTCAAAAAAATATATACCGGTCAGAGGGTGAAAGGCTACATAACTGCCGTTAACGACGCGGAAGCTATTGTAGACGTGGGAACAAAGCACACTGGTTATGTTTCTCTTGACGAGCTTACGGAGGATCCCGCTCTCAAGCCCGCCGACGTGGTAAAGCCCGGCGACGAGGTGGAGCTTATCGTTATCAAGGTAAACGACGCCGAGGGTATAGTTACTCTTTCCAAGAAAAAGGTCGACGCTATGATCGGCTTTGATAAGATCGTCAAGGCTAAGGAAGAGGACGCTGTTCTCGAGGGTACGGTATCGAGCGTTGTAAAGGGCGGCGTTATCATATTCTACGAGGGCACAAGAGTGTTCATTCCCGCTTCTCAGGCTACTGCACGCAGGGACGAAAAGTTGGAGGAGCTTGTTAAAAAGACCGTTAAGTTCAAGATAATCGAGGTCAACGAGCAGAGAGGCAAGGCTGTCGGCTCTATCAGGATCGTACTCAACGCCGAAAGGGACGCGGCAAAGGCTAAATTCTGGGATACGGTTCAGATCGGTGACGTTTTCAAGGGCGAGGTAAAATCCCTGACAAATTACGGCGCGTTTGTTGATCTGGGCGGCATTGACGGTATGGTCCACATTTCCGAGCTCAGCTGGAACAGGATCAAGCATCCCTCCGAAGTCGTTAAGGTCGGAGACGTTATTGAGGTATACGTTAAGGATCTTGACAGGGAAGCTGACAGAATTTCCCTCGGCTACAAGAAAACCGAGGACAACCCTTGGGTCAAGTTTGACGAGAATTACAGCGTGGGCGACGTTGTAAAGGCTAAGGTAGTTTCCATTACTCCTTTCGGCGCGTTTGCTCAGATTGTTCCCGGCATAGACGGACTTATCCACATTTCCCAGCTTGCTGAAAACAGAGTCGCAAACGTTAAGGACGTTATTTCCATTGGCGACGAGGTGGAGGCTAAGATCACCGAGATCGACATTGAGAAGAAAAGGATCAGTATTTCTATCCGCGCTCTCATTGAGGAACAGGGCGGCGCCGCTGAAACAGGCGAAGCTTCCGAATAATTTAAAACAATAAAAATCTTCCGAATTTTCGGAAGATTTTTGCATATAGTATTCATTATGGAAAAGAAAATTATTGAAAAAAAGCTTATTATAATAGGCGCGGGTCCTGCGGGACTTACCGCCGCCATATATGCCGCAAGGGCGGGACTTGATCCTCTTGTGCTGGAAAAAGGCATTGTTGGAGGACAGGTCGCGGTCAGCAGCATTGTTGAAAATTATCCCGGCTTCAACAGCATATCCGGCGCGGAGCTGTCTGCAAAAATGCGCGGTCACGCTCAGTCTCTTGGCGTTGAGATCGACGAGTTCGACGAGATAGAGCGGGCGGAGCTTTCCGACGGCATAAAAAGGATAATTACCGAAGATAAAATTTATGAACCCACGGCTGTGATTATCGCTACGGGAGCTGTTCCAAAGCCTCTGCTGGTACGGAATGAAGCAAGATTCCGCGGCAAGGGCATACACTACTGCGCCCTGTGCGACGGGGCTGCCTACAAGGGAAAAACAGTGGGAGTGGTCGGCGGAGGAAGCGCCGCCGTGGAGGAGGCTCTCTATCTTTCCAATATTGCGGAAAAGGTAATAATGATACGCAGAAAAAGCAGCTTTCACGCGGAAAAGGCTATTCTCGAAAGAGCGGAAAGAACTCCCAATATTAAGATACTGTACAACACAGACCTTATAGATGTGGGCAATTCGGCGGACGAAGACAGCCGCGGCAGCAATGGTAGCAATGGCAGCAATAGTAACAGCGCGGATTTTCTGGACTACGCTCTTGTTGCCGACACTTTGACTCTGGAGGAACGCAAAATACCCCTGTCCGCGGTGTTTACCTATATCGGAAGCGCGCCGAGAACGGAGCTTCTCCGCGGCAGCGTGGAGCTTGACAAGTACGGCTACATCGAAGCCGGCGACGATATGCGGACAAGCGTGGAGGGCGTTTTCGCCGCGGGAGACGTGCGTACGAAAAAGTACAGACAGATTGTTACTGCCGTTTCGGACGGCGCTATAGCGGCTCTCAGCGCGGAAAAATATATAATGCAAAAAACAGGAAAAAATTAAAAAGGAGCGATAACTATGATAAAAGTTTTTTCATCGGACAGCTGCGGATACTGCACAAAGCTCAAGGCTTATCTTGACAGCAGAAGGGTCGAATACGACGTGATAGACGTTTCGGAATCCCGCGAAAACTACGACAAGCTTGTAAGCGTTTCGGGACAGACAGGCATTCCCGTTACTGTTTTCGACGGCGGAGAGGTCGTTATCGGCTTTGACAAGCCCAGAATAGACAGCCTGCTTGGCTGAATTTGCTGAGTTTATGGATTTGGAAAATAAAAGGCAATACCGATTCTTACAAAACGGTATTGCCTTTGTTTTTTATGTGATTTGCGGCGGCAAAAGGTCAGTTCAGTCAGTGCGGTTTAATGCCCTCCCGAACCGCTTTTCCGTATACCCTGAACGTGGCTTTTCCCAGATTTTTTGCGCAGTAAAGCGCGCTGTCGCTGTTTACCATAAGCTTTTCAATGTCGTGTTCGCCCGACTCGATGACAGCATAGGACACACCCGCACTGGCGGACATATTCTCAAATTCTTTGCGGCTCTTATAGAATCCGCAAAGGGTATCGAGCAGATTTTGGGTAATGCTTTCAAGCTCGCTTTCCGAGCGTTTCTCGCTTATTACCACAAGGAACTCGTCTCCTCCGAGCCTGGCTATGAAATCGTCGGGAAAACATTTTTTGAGCATGGCAGAGGTTCGGATAAGCGCTTCGTCCCCCATGGGGTGCCCGAAACTGTCGTTTACCGATTTGAAGTTATCCAGATCGATAGTTATAAGCGATAGCTGTGGGACGCTTTTGACCGTTTCAAGGTACGAGAAAAGGCTTCTTCTGTTGTTCAGCCCCGTCATAAAGTCCGTGTTAGCGTTCCTCAGAGTCTGACGCTCAAAGCTTCTCTCAAGGGTGATATCGCGGAAAATATTAACGGTGCCGATGTTTTTATCAAAAATGTCAATAACCGGCTGCTCGATAAAAACAAGCGTTTTCTCGCCGTCCTTCGCGGCTTTGGTGATCTCAACGCAGCCGTCGGCGTTTACCCTGTGACCGGAAAGAGCTTTTTCCTTCCAAACGTTAAAATCTTTCCCGATAATGCTATCCTCTTCCGGAAAATAGCTGCTGAATTTTGAATTGGTGCTGATGACGGAATTGTGCCTGTCAGCGACAATAACGGCGTACGGCATACTCTCCAGAACTACGTCCAGCTCGTTATTTGTGTTCTGTATATCGGTAACGTCGCGGGCAATGCCGCAGGTGCCGAAAATATTTCCGTCGGAGTCGATAAGTGGTGACTTATATGTTTTGAACTGACACATACCCGCTTTGGTCTTGACCTTTTCGTCAAACAGGCAGGTCTTTCGTGCTTCCATTACTATGTCCTCGGACTCAAGGCAAACATAGTCGCCCTGATCGTATTCGCTTTTAGGAATATCCCATATGTAGTAATGTCCCTTTTTATATATCTGGGACTTGGTTTTTTCCACAGCTTTGCAGAAAGCATTGTTTACGTTCAAGTGCGCTCCTCGGGAGTCCTTGAACCACACAAGGTCAGGTATGCTGTCTATGGCGGTATTAAGGCATATTTCCGTCCTGCGGCTGTCGGCGCGGGATTTCATATTATCCATAAGCCGTTTGAAGCCCGTCCGAATAAGTCTTTCGCAGCGCTCGCAGTATTCGCCGTCAGCGTCAGACGGCATTACCCAAATGTCGGAAGTCCTTTCAAGAAGTTCCTCGTCCGGGATATTGTCCGCGGGGACTATCAGAACTATATAGCTGTCAGCGGCAGCTGCGGCATTAAAGATATCCCTCTGCAGATCGGGAAATCTTATGCAGTCCGCGATCACGGCGCTTCCGGAAGATGGCGCGGCGCCGATATCCTCGGGGCGGGAATAGGTTTTTATATCAAACACGCTGTCCTCCGGCTGTGGAACTCTGCTCAGCAGAGCTTCTGTTTTTGTGTCTGAGCTTAAAATACTGACCGTAAAACGGTTAAAAAACATCGGGCACACCTCGTTAAAATCATGATCGGGATCGTGCGGCAACATAGCGGCATATCAGCGAATCGGCAGTCTGCAAACTGTAAGCCGCAAGGCACACGCAAGGCACAATTGCATGGTATTTAAAATAATTATACACAAGGTTTACAAAATATTCAAGAGTAATAGTGAGTATTAATTGTTAATTATATATTAATTCGATGTGTATAAAAACCGACCTGCAGTCATTCAACATACCGCATAATTTACGCCTGTTAAGACAGTATGCGGAATGACTGCGGGCGGCTGCGGGGAAAGCCTGCAAGCGAGACGTGCAAAACGATCGGTTTCAAAGCAAATTGCAGCTTATTCCGATACACATACATATAATGCCTGAGACGCCGTTGAACTCCTTGACGCAGCAGTAAACTCCGGTGACAGGTCTGAGATTTCTTCTCAGAATGTATTCATAAAGCTTGTTTCTTTCCTGTGAGAGCTTGCGGATATCTCCGCTGTATGTATACATGACCGCGTTTTCAATCCTGAATTCCGGTTTGAAAACATATTTTGAACTGCTCTTTAAACGCCTGTCAACAGGTATGATAAATTCCACTCCGAGTATGGCTGTGCCGCTGTCGGCATCGGTTATTCTTTCAGAGATAGAAAATATGATATCGTCTGTTATAAGCAGACCCATGGAACCGATATTTTCGCGTACGAATCGTATAAGTTCCGGCAGAGCTTCTTCACTTATTCTCGTACGGTAAGATAAAACATTTTCATACCTCAGCTGTTGATTTTCAATAAAGCGCATTTTTATCTCCTTTTGAAAAACATTTACGGCACGCCGCCGCACTTAAAACAGCTCGTTATACGCGTTGACTGCCGCTCTCATAAATTACAGTATAATTGTCATTTTATTTTATTTTTCTTGTCAGGTCAACATTTTTCGGATAAAAATACTATTTTAAGGAATTAAACTGTATTGAATATTTCCTGGCAATATGATAGAATAGCATGAGGTGGTGTAATATGTTCGTTGCATTGTGCGACGATGAAAAATCTATGCTTAACCATTTAACGGTTCTTTTGCAGGAGTACGGATCGAAAAAAGGCATTGACATTATTATTGACAAATTTGAAAGCGGATATGATCTGCTGGAGTCTTTCAGAAAATACGATGTCATTTTTATGGACTACCAATTAAAGGACGTTGACGGCATTAAAATTGCGCGGAAGATGCGCGAGGGAAACTGCGACTGCACTATCATTTTTGTCAGCGCATATCCCGAAGCCGCGCTGGATTCCTTTGAAGTCAATACCTTCCGATTTTTGAGAAAGCCTGTGGACAAGCATAAGCTTTTCTGTGCGTTGGACGATTATTTGAAATCAATTGATTTTGACAATTTGCTGATACTTAAAACAAACGACGGAACGTGGAAAATAAAAACATCAGATATAATTTATGCCGAAGCCCAGAGCAAGCATACCGTCATCAGAACAGTCAACGAATGCCTGGAGGTATTTGTCCACCTTAAGGTTATTGAGAACAAGCTTCCGTCAAAGAAATTTGTACGCTGTCAACGCGCTTATATTGCGAGCTTTGAACATATACGCAGACACACCAGTTCCGAAATATTTTTTGATAACGGCGAAAGAGCTATGATAGGGAAATTATATTCTAAAAAATTTAAGCAGGAATTTCAGAAATATGTTGTCAGATATAATTCAAGAACGCGGTAGAATGGCGTACGTTACAAAGTATCGGCTGTATGCCCGTTGGTTAGCCGTATGGATACGGTACGTTCAAATACATAAATAAAAATATCAGACCGCGGCAATGACCCGAACGGTAAAGCCTCCTATGGTATAGCAGAAACCATAGGAGGCTTTTTTTACTATTTGTCGGCGCCGGACTTCTTGTCGGTTGTGGTCGCGCTCACCGCCTTTGAGGTCTCTCCCTTGACAAGCTTGCCGTCCGCGTCCTTTGTATAAACCACTGCCTTGAATCTGTACTTTGTATCAGCTTCAAGACCGTTCACCCTGCATTTGGGGTTTTTAACGTCCTTGTACTTGGTGAATTTTCCCGTTTCGCTGTTGTACATATAGACCTTGTAAAGCTCCGCGCCCTCGACGGCGTTCCATGTAAGAGTTATCGAGCTGCTTGTGGAGGTAGTCTTGAAGCCTGAGAAAACAGACTCGCTTTCACCCGTATCGTACTTAAAGGCAATACCGTTTTCCATTGCGTATCTTTCCGCGTCGGAGTCCTCTGTTACGATAAGCGTAATAGGCTGCTGAGTGATTTTTTTGTCCCCGCTGAAAAGGGTGGAATCGTAAAGCACTCCGCCGTTTTTTTGGAACTTTGCCGAGTCGGCGGTGTAAAGCTCAAGAACGTACAAGGATTTTGTTCCGTCGGCTTTTACGGAACGCTCCGACTGACCGTTTCCGTCCATTGACAGATAAAAGCCTTTCTTTTTGCAGCCGAACATATAGCCGAATACTTCAGTACCCACGATCTTAGTGCTTTCGGGTATCCTCAGGCTTTCAAGCTTGGGGCAGTTGCTGAAGTTGTAGCCGTATACCGCGCCTGTACGGTCGGGAAGATTTACTTCCGTAAGCTCAAAATTATTTTCAAAGGAGGCTCCGCTAAGACCTCCCAGCTTTGCGTTTGATTTGGTGAAATCCACCTTTTTCAGCTTATGGCAGTTTGCGAAAGCGCGTGTTCCTATGCCGTTCGTAACGTTACCCTTAAAAGTAACTGTCTCAAGGTTCAGACAGCCGTGAAACGCGGATTTGCCAATGCTTGTGATGTTTGCGTTTATGCTTACGGTTTTAAGGTTTACGCAGTCGTAAAAAGCGTGTTCATCGATATAAAAGCTCTTTGGAACTCCCGACGGTACGGAAAGGCTTGTTACCGCACTGTTCGTGCTGAACGCAAATGCGCCTATGCCGTCAACGTCGGCGGGAATTTTTATCGCTCCGCCCGCGCCCGTGTAGCCTGTGACCAGTCTTTTTCCGTCAATGTTCTCGATGACAAAACCGTCCGCGGTCGTCTCGGCGGACGCTGTTACCGCAATATCGTGAACTCCTCCGTATGACGGCAGGACTGTTATCATTCCCGCAGCAAGAACAGCCGCGGCAAGTTTTTTTGCCATTGCCATTAGTTTCATAATAATTCCTTTCATATTGACTGTGCGCTCAGCCTTTGTTCTGCTTAGCCACAACGCTTTCGCCGCAGTATATCTCGCGGAGCTTGGGCTTCTCGATCTTGCCTGTGGGATTTCTGGGAATGTCAGCAAAAATTATTTTGTGCGGACGCTTATAGCGGGGCAGTCCGTTGCAGAATTCAGCGATCTCCGCCTCGGTGCATTTATGATCGGGTTTTATTTCGATTATAGCAGCGGCTATTTCTCCCAGACGCTTGTCGGGAAGTCCTATTACAGCCGCGTCCTTTATCGCGTCATGACCCCGCAGGAAGTCCTCTATCTGTACGGGATAAAGATTCTCGCCGCCCGAAATGATAACGTCCTTTTTGCGGTCCACAAGGAAAATGAATCCGTCCTCATCCTCCTGAGCCATATCCCCTGTAAAGAGCCAGCCGTCCTTTAAAACTTCGGCGGTAGCCTCGGGGTCGTTATAGTAGCAGGTCATCACACCCGGACCTTTGACCGCAAGCTCGCCTACCTTGCCGCGCTCCACGGTATTTCCGTTTTCGTCCACTATCTTGGTCTCCCAGCCGAAGCCCGCCTTGCCTATGGCACCCACCTTATGGATATTCTCCACGCCCAGATGTACGCAGCCGGGACCTATGGACTCGCTGAGACCGTAGTTTGTATCGTACAAATGATTCGGAAAATATTTTTTCCACCTTGTGATAAGGCTTGGGGGGACGGGCTGCGCGCCGATGTGCATAAGTCTCCACTGATCCGTCTTGTAGTCGGATAGCTTTATCTCGCCGCTTTCAATGGCGTCAAGGATATCCTGCGCCCATGGCACCAAAAGCCACACTATTGTGCATTCCTCCGAGGACACCGCCTCAAGAATAGTCTTTGGTTTAACGCCCCTCAGCAGGACAGATTTTCCTCCCGCAAGGAAAGAGCCGAACCAGTGCATTTTAGCTCCCGTATGGTACAGCGGAGGAATGCACAGGAAGATATCGTCCTTGGTCTGACCGTGGTGGTTCTGTTCAACTCTCGCGGAGTGCATAAGGCTCATATGCTTGTGGAGTATCGCCTTGGGGAAACCTGTCGTTCCCGAAGAAAAATATATCGCGGCGTAATCGTCGTCGGTAAGCTTGATATCGGGGGAAACGCTGGAGCAGTTTGCGGTAAGGCGGTCGTAGTCCTCCGCAAAGGTGGGACAGCTGCCTCCCACAAAGAAAAGAAGCCTGTGCCTGCTGATATCGTCGGCGATCTCCTCGACTCTTCCGATAAATTCGGGACCGAAAACAAGCACGTCGCTTTCGGACAGATCGAGGCAGTACTTGATCTCCTCGGAGGTGTAGCGGAAATTCAGCGGCACCGCCAGCGCCCCTGTTTTAAGTATTCCGAAATAGATAGGCAGCCATTCGAGACAGTTCATAAGCAGTATGGCAACCTTGTCTCCCTTTTTGATCCCGCGGCTCAGGAGCAGGTTCGCAAAGCGGTTCGCCTTTTCGTTGAAGACGTTCCATGTGATCTCGCGGCGGTAGTGACAGAGCGTTCCCGGCTCTATCAGCTCGTACTCCTTCCACGTCACGCGGCGGGTCTCCTGAATATCGGGATTGATCTCAACGAGAGCGGTATCGCTCCCGAATTTTTCACAGTTCTGTTCAAGAATTTCAGTAATGGGCATAAAAATTACCGTCCTTAATTTTCGTAGTTTTAAAAATATACAATCATTATATCACTTTAAAGGGTAAAAATCAATAGTTCGGAAGAAAAACCTTGCAGGTTCTGTTTGTGCATTTTGACGGATTTTGCGGCAGCTAAAGGCAAAAACCGCCCGGACGTTTGCGTTCGGGCGGTAATTCTAATAAGGGATCGGTATAAGGCAGGTCTTTTTATTTTGAAATGATAAAATCCTCTGTAAATTTTTCCTGTGAATCGCCGCTGCCGTTTTCCTGCTTGCGGCGATCCTTCTCCTCCCTTTCGTGAGCGAGCTTTTTCTCGTTTTCTTCAAGCATACGCTTGTCGGGCTTGTGGAGAGCGTCGTATCTTTCCACAAATTCTATCGCCGCCGCTTCGTCCAGAGGCTTGCTCATCAGGAAGCCCTGAATATAATCGCACTTCATATCCGCAAGGAAGTTATACTGTCCCACGGTCTCAATGCCCTCCGCAACAGTGTGTATTCCCAGATTGTGAACAAGGTCGATTATTGAGTCGGTAATAGCGTAGTCCCGCTGATTGTTGTTGATCTCGTCAATAAAGGACTTGTCGATCTTAAGGCACTTTATCGGGAAGTTTTTCAGATAGTTAAGCGATGAGTAGCCCGTGCCGAAATCGTCCAGAGCAAGAGCGATGCCCAGATCGTTTATCTCGCTGATAACGCTGCTCTTGGAATCGGTAAAGTCTATCAGCGTACTTTCGGTTATTTCGATCTGGATATTCTTTGGGTTGACCTGAGTTATGTCGATAACTCTTTTTACGTGTTCAAGATAATTGTCCCTGCGGAGCTGGATAGGAGAAACGTTTATCGACATTATTACGTTTGGATTGAGCGTCTCGTTTATCTGCTTCAGAGTACGGCAGGCGCTCTCGAATATCCATGTTCCTATCTGGACTATCTCTCCGCTTTCCTCTGCAACTCCTATAAACTCGGCGGGAGGAACTATCCCGAATTCGGGACTGTTCCACCTGAGCAGCACCTCGAAGCCGTGAATATCGCAGGAGGTGGTGGAAATAATAGGCTGGTAGTGAAGCAGCAGCTCGCCGTTTTTCAAAGCGTCGCTCAGGCTGCGGGCGATAGCCGCTTTGCTGTACATACTGCGGCTTTTGCAGGAATTGGTATAGAACGCCACTCTGTCCTTGCCGGATTCCTTAGCGCGGTGAAGGGCAAGCTCCGCGTCGCGAAGAAGCAGGTCGGGGGTAAGGTCGTCGTCGGGATAAATAGAAACGCCTATGGAAAATTTAATGTAAATGTTGTCGTTGATTATCTCCAGCGGCTTGTCAAAGCTGGAGTGAAGCTTTTCGAGAACTTCATACACCGCCGAGGAATCCGTGTCGAATTCCTTTACAATGATGAATTCGTCGCCGCTGAAACGGAAAACCGGGTACTGCAAACGTTTCAGTTCCTTGCCGAAAGCGGCGAGAACCGCGTCTCCGTAGGTATGACCGAGTGTTTCGTTGATCCATTTGAAGTTGTCCACGTCCATGAACATGACCGCAAAGCGGCTTCTGCCGTCCCCGCGTGTGCGGATCATGTCGTCGATATATTCATAAAGACTTACGCGGTTGTTAAGTCCCGTAAGGGTATCGGTGGTGTCAAAGCTGCCTATGACCGTGTTCTTTGCCTGTATGATCTCGGCGATCCTGTTTATATTTGCTGCCGCAGCGGCTATCTCTGTTTTTCCGGATATTTTAATACGGTAGTTAAGGTTTCCGGCGGCGATCTCTTCGGTACAGCCGCAAAGCTCGTTAAGACCCGCGCTTTCGTGTTTAAGGATATTGACGCCGAAAATAAACGCCAAAGCCGCAAGGCAGGCGAGGGCGATAAGCTGCTGACCGAACGTGCGGTAAACGTTGCCGTTGATCTCGTCGCTGTCAAAAAGCACAATAACGTTCCAACCGCTGACCGTGCTTGTTTCCCTGTAGTAGTAAACGGTTTCGCCTCCGTAAACATAGCTGTCCACTATGCCGGGCGATATGAATTTCTGTGATATAACGTTTTCCAGCGGCTGATCCGACAAAGAAAAATTTTCGGAGAAGCCGAACTGCGACGGGCTGTACAGCACAGTCGAACCGCAAGCCACTATAGGGTAGCTTCCCGAATTGAACGTGTATTTGGAAAGAACCGAAAAAATGCTGTCGGCTTTGATCTCAATGCCGCAGAATGCGTAAGTGTTCCCTCCGGAAACAAGGGGAGAGATCACCGTAACAACGTTTTCGTCTGGGGTAAAAAGTCCGGGAGCGGTCTCAAGGCAAATGTATTTGCTGACCAATGCGCCGGAATTATACTTCTGATACCAGGAGCGTTCCTTCAGACCGTATTCCTCGGAAGACAATATCTGAACCTCGCCGTCTTTGCTGCCGACAAGTATGCCGCTGCTTTCTGAAACTATCCACGCGGAAACTGCGCCGGAGTTTTTTGAACAGGCATTGTCAAGAATATCCGCAAGCGTCGGAGCGTCTGTAAAGCCTGTGATTATCCCAAGCGGATCCGCGCCCGGTTCAGCGGAATTAAGCTCGATCATATACGCCTCGGTAAGCGGATCGGAGGTTATCACGTCAAGACCTGACGCGGCAGCCGTTATGTGATCGTTAAGGAGTCCCGAAACAAGCGCTCCGGTATTATTCATGACCTGAGCGGAATTTGCCGAAACGTTTATCCGGGTAAGCACAAAGGACATGGCTCCGAAAACAGTCAGCAAAACTGCCACAAGGACAAGGAATCTTGAAATGATCCTCCTTGAATATTTTGTATTTCCCGCATATGTATTTTTGGACATAATTTAAAGCTCCTTAGGGAACACCCCGTCAAATAATAAAGCACTGCCAAGTTATAATAATCTTTAATTATTATAACATATCGGCTGCAAATTTAAAACAGTTTTCTTGCATTTTATTTTTTTCAGCGTTTTTAACAAACAGCGGTAAAAAAATATATTGCTTTTTCAGCGGATTTTAATTGTGCGGCAATGGACGATGTCTGTAAGGAAAAACGATCCGCACTCCGCTGAAGCCGAAATGCAGATCGTTAAACGCTTTGCCGCGGTCATACGGAGCGGCTCTCAGAAAAGATTTTTAACTATAGCCTTATAAACCCTTTCATCGGTTTCAAGCAGACTTTTCTTTCCGTTTTTCCATTGCAGGGCGACCGAATAAACGCCTTTCTTTCTGGCGGTCAGCGCAGCTAAAACACCCCACGGACCGAGAATTATTTTTCCCGCGACGCCTCTCAGCAAGCCGCTTGCAAGGGAAATATTCTTTTCCTCGGAGATCACCTCCCAGTCTTCGACCGTCCATTTTGCAACGGCTTCCTGTCCGATAAGCACAAGACCGTTTTCTAAACGAACGCATTCGCCCTCGCGGTATCCTGCGATGACCTTGTTTCCAAACATTTTGACACGACCTTTCCGTTAATTTGTAAATATATTATACAATATATAATATCATATGTCAATAGGCAAATGAAAATTTATGCATATCATCGCATTTTTAAGGCAATACCGCACAAGGATTGTCGTACAGAGACGAAAAATATGCAAGTCTGTGTGCGGCAAAGGCGTGATCCGCTCTTTGCGCGGTGTTGCCTTAAGTAAATTTCAGTTCGGCGTACGGCGTCAATGCAACATTTTTGCTCCCTTGCGGAGCAGTACAGATAAAGCATAGGTAACTATGTTAATATTTATACAATCTTAATGAAACGTTAAAAAAATCACAGAGATTTTCAAGTATACTTTATGTAGTTGATTTTGGAAATTTTAAAGAGAAAGGAAAGTCTCCATGCTTGAACTTAACAGCATTGTCAAGAATTACTCCGCGGGCGGCTCGGATATCCGCGCTCTCAGAGGCATAAGCGTAAAGTTCCGCGAGAACGAGTTTGTTTCCGTTCTGGGTCCCTCGGGCTGCGGAAAAACCACTCTGCTCAATATTATAGGAGGTCTCGACCAGTACACAAGCGGCGACCTCATCATCAACGGCAAGTCCACAAAACAGTACAGGGACAGGGATTGGGACACGTACCGAAACCATTCGGTGGGATTCGTTTTCCAGAGCTACAATCTTATTCCTCACCAGACCGTACTGTCCAACGTGGAGCTTGCCCTTACTCTTTCCGGCGTATCCAAAACGGAGCGGCGCAGACGTGCGGCGGAGGCTCTGGAAAAGGTGGGACTGGGCAATCAGCTTAACAAAAAGCCCAATCAGATGTCGGGCGGGCAGATGCAGCGCGTTGCCATTGCCCGCGCTCTTGTAAACGAGCCCGACATCATTCTTGCGGACGAACCCACGGGCGCGCTGGATTCCGAAACAAGCGTGCAGATAATGGAGCTTCTGAAAGAGATCGCAAAGGATAAGCTCATTATTATGGTTACCCACAATCCCGAACTTGCGGAAAAGTACTCCACAAGGATAATCCGTCTGTTGGACGGCGAGGTGAAAAGCGATTCCGATCCATTTGACGGAGCTTCCGAAGCCAAGGGAAAGGGCACGGCGGACAGAAAGACTTCCATGTCCTTTTTCACGGCTTTGGCGCTGTCCCTGAACAATCTTATGACTAAAAAGGGACGCACCTTTATGACAGCCTTTGCGGGCTCTATCGGCATAATCGGCATTGCGCTGATAATGTCCCTGTCAAGCGGCGCGCAGGACTACATCGACCGCGTTCAGGAGGACACCCTGTCAAGCTATCCGCTGACGATAGAAAGCACCTCCATTGATATGACCACAATGATGACCACCATGATGTCCTTAGCGCAGGCGAACGGAGAGGACTTCGAGAACGGAAAAATATATCCCCAGAACGTTATGACTACCATGATGGAAGCCATGTTCGCGGAGATCGCCTCCAACGATCTGAAAACTTTCAAGACGTTTCTTGAAAGCGGTGAAAGCGATATCCAAAACCTTGTGAGCGATATAAAGTATTCCTACCAAACGCCGCTGACTATCTACAAGGCGGACACGGCCGACGGTCCTTACCGCGTGAATCCTACCGCAGTATACGACAGCATGGGACTTTCCCATATGTCCGAAATGAACCAAATGTATGAAAACTCCATGATGTCGGGTATGTTCAGCATATGGAAAGAGCTTATCTCAAAGCAGGAAATTCTTGACTCCCAGTACGACATTCTTGCGGGGCATATGCCCGAAAGCGCAAACGAGGTCGTGCTTATCGTCAATAAATATAATCAGGTGACGGACTACACTTTGTACAGCCTTGGCGTACTGGATAACGCCGAGCTTACCGACGCGGTTCAGCGCACGATAAACGGCGAGACCGTCGAGGAAATAAACACCGTTGAATCAATAGATTTTGACGATCTGCTGGGACTTAAATTCAAGCTGTTTGTGAATACCGATTATTACGACGAGGAAAACGGAATATGGATAGACAAAAGCTCCGACGACGATTTCATGACGGAGCGCATAAACGAAGCCGAGGACATTGAAATAGTGGGGATTATCCGCCCCGCAGACAGTACCGCTGCGGCTAACGAGATAGGCTCTATCGGTTATAAATCGGAGCTTATGACTCACCTTATTAACAAGGTGAACGACAGCGAAATAGTAAAGCAGCAAAAAGAAAATCCGGACACCGACGTGTTCACGGGGCTGCCATTTGCAAACACTGTTGAAACCGACGAGGACGGTGAAACGTCTGCCGAAGTTCCCGAAGCGTCCGAAGCCTCCGCCATGACTATGGAGGAATTGCAGGCGTATATTGCAACGCTCGATCCCGAAACTCAGGCGGTGATGTCGGAACAGATAGCGGCGGCTCAGCAAATGGGTATGCCCGACGATCAGATAGCCGCTTCTTTCGGGGAGCAGCTTGCTGCTGAGGCGGCTTCAAATGCTCCCGACGACCCGACCGTATCCAAATCTACCTATGAGGAAAACCTTGCGGTCATGGGCGTATCAGACCTTGACAGCCCAAGCTCTATAAGCATTTATCCCGTAGACTTCGAGTCAAAGGAGTACATTACCGACATAATCGACGATTATAATCAGCGTAAGACCGACGCGGGCGAGGACGACCTCTGCATACAGTACACCGACATTATGGGCATTATGATGAGCAGCGTTACTACAATAATTAACGCCATAAGCTATATCCTGATAGCGTTTGTGGCAATATCGCTTGTGGTGTCCTCAATAATGATCGGCATTATCACCTATATCTCGGTACTGGAGCGCACAAAGGAAATAGGCGTGCTCAGAGCCATAGGAGCTTCCAAAAAGGATATTTCCCGGGTATTCAACGCGGAAACACTTATTATCGGCTTCACCTCGGGCGCGCTGGGAATACTTGTGACGCTCCTGCTTAACATTCCGATAAATATGATAATCGAACACCTTACGGACGTAAAGGAGCTGTGCAGTCTGCCTCCCGTAGGAGGAACGGCTCTCGTTGTTATAAGCATGATCCTCACGCTTATCGCGGGACTTATCCCATCGGGCGTTGCAGCTAAGAAAGACCCTGTTGCCGCTCTCAGGTCGGAATAATTGTATAATATCGTTGAAAAGGACTGATAAAATGGACGTTATCCTCGCCTCGGCTTCTCCGAGACGAAAGGAACTGCTGGGGTATGTTGTTCCGCATTTTGATATAATTCCCGCGGACGTTGACGAAACTTTGCCAAAGGGCATATCCGCCGACAACAGTGCGGAATTTCTCGCGGTAAAAAAGGCGGAACACGTTTCCGCGCTGCACCCCGAAAGCATTGTCATAGGCAGCGACACAGTGGTGATCGTCGACGGCGAAATACTGGGAAAGCCTGCTGACGAAGAGGACGCTTACCGAATGCTGAAAATGCTTTCCGGAAAAGTCCACAGGGTGGTAACGGGAGTCTGCATTTCCAACGGAGAAAAAAAGAGAAGCTTTTCGGAATCAACAAAAGTGGAATTTTATCCGCTGTCGGACGAAGAGATACGCGCCTACATTGCCACCGGAGACCCTATGGACAAGGCGGGCGCATACGGGATACAGGGTGAGGGCTGCATACTTATAAAGGGCATAGAGGGGGATTTTTTCACGGTAATGGGACTTCCCGCCGCAAGGCTTAAAAGGGAATTAGCTTCATTTGCCGAATCAATTGAGAAAGGACTCTTGTAAAATGCTTGTAAAAATAATCGTTTCACTTATAGCGGGACTGGGGGCGGGTTTGGGTACGGGAATAGCCGGACTTTCCGCCGCCGCTGTCATATCCCCCATGCTCATAACCTTTCTGAACGTTGAACCCTATCAGGCAGTGGGAATAGCCCTTGCCTCCGACGTTTTGGCCTCCGCAGCTTCGGCGTACACATACGGAAAAAACAAGAATCTGGATATCCGCAATGGCGTGATAATGATGATATCCGTGCTGTGCTTTACGCTGATCGGAAGCTTTATCGCTTCACTTCTTCCGGGTACGGCGATAGGCGGGTTTTCAGTGATAATGACCACTCTGCTTGGAGTAAAGTTTCTTGTAAAGCCTGTTACCGCCACTGAAAGCAAGATGATGAAAAAGGACAAAAAGACCGCGGCGGTACAGTCCGTTTTGTGCGGAATGATGATAGGCTTTATATGCGGATTTGTGGGCGCGGGAGGCGGCATGATGATGCTGTTTGTTCTGACAAGCGTGCTGGGATACGAGCTTAAAACGGCGGTGGGTACGAGCGTGTTTATCATGAGCTTTACCGCGCTGACGGGAGCGGCTTCCCACTTCGTTATAGACGGCGCGGTACCCGATATTTTTATTCTTGCAATGTGCATAATTTTCACTCTTGCGGGAGCTGCCATTGCGGCGCGGTTTGCAAACAAGGCTTCTCCGAAAGTCCTGAACAGGGCGGTGGGAGGAGTACTGCTGTCGCTCGGCGTTGTTATGATTTTTACGGAGTACATTTTTTAAGTTTTAAGCGTAAAACGCGGGGCACGTGAGTGCTCCGTTTTTTATTTGCTGCTATAATTTACCATTAAACGTTTAAACAGAAATTTCCACAAATCATATTTGAAAATGAGGAAAAAATTCGTTGCAAACGACGGAAAGAATTTATCGCAAACCCCTTTATTTTTTTTTTTAATCTGTTATAATAAGGCTTAAATTGTTTCGGCGCGGATAACTAAAATTAAAGAAAGTCCGCGGTTTCGGTGTACGATAAAGTTTAAAGTCAAAGACCGTTTTTGCGCGGGGAGGGTTCAATATGTTTCAGATAAAATGGATATGGGAAAACATGAAAGGCTACAGGGGAAGATATATTCTTGCTCTGTTCATGACCATGATCGGACAGATCATGTATCTTACCAACCCGATCTTCGGCAGAAAGATCGTGGATACCTTTATTTACAACGACAACGCCGCGGAAAATCTTGTGACCGGCAGGCGTCTGCTCATTATGCTTTGTCTGGGCATGATAGTGTTTACCCTTGTGAGGACTGTTATCCAGTTCAGCTCCAATATGCTCTACGAGGTCTGCTCCCAGGGTATGCTGTCAAAGATAAGGAACTACCTTTTCGCAAACGTTCAGAAGCAGGATATGACTTTTTACGACCGCAGCAGCACGGGCGATATAATGACCCGCCTTTCGGGAGACCTTGATATGGTGCGCCACAGCGTTGCATGGATAATAAAGGCTCTGCTGGAAAGCATCGTGCTGTTCACAACATCAACGGTGTACTTCTTTGTCCTCGACCCGGTAATGGCGCTCTGTCTGCTTGCGCTGACCCCGCTTATATTTATAATTTCGGGTATCTTCCGCAAGGACGTGGGTCCCAAATACGTGGATCTGCGTGAAAGGCTTTCCAAGCTCAACACGGCAGCTCAGGAAAATATCGCCGGAAACCGCGTTGTGCGCGCCTTTGCCCGCGAGGACTACGAGATAGACCGTTTCAGCGAAAAGAACAAGGAGTACTCCGAAGCCAACAAGACCGCGGCTATGACATGGCTGAAATACTTTCCGTACATAGAAACTACGGCGCAGGGACTCACAGTCGTACAGCTCATAGCGGGCGGAATATTCGTCATCACCGGCAGGCTCACCATGGGAGAATATGTGGCTTTCAGCGGACTTATCTGGACTCTTTCAAACCCTATGAGAAACGTTGGCGCTCTTATCAACGACCTGCAAAGGTTTATGGCGTCCGCCTCGAAGATAGTAGAGGTCTACTACTCCCGTCCGTTCATTGTAAACAGAGTCGACGCAAAAAAAATGTCCGAAAAGCTCAAGGGCGATGTTGAGTTCAAAAACGTAAGCTTTTCCTACGACGGAACGCCGGTACTGAAAGATGTGAGCTTCAAGATAAACGCGGGTGAGACGGTAGCCATTATGGGCGAAACAGGTTCGGGAAAAACCACCCTGGTGAACATGATACCCCGACTGTACGACCCGAAGCGTGGCGAAGTTCTGGTGGACGGCGTAAACGTGCGGTTCATCAAGCTTGAGACCCTGCGCAGAAATATCGGTATGGCTATGCAGGACGTACTTTTGTGGTCTGATACCATTGACGGCAATATTGCTTTCGGAGACAGCGATATGCCCGAGGAGGACGTTCACAAATTCGCTCACGCAGCCGACGCGGATAATTTCATAGCCAACCTCAGCGACGGTTACGAGACTATCGTGGGCGAGCGGGGCGTAGGACTTTCGGGCGGTCAGAAGCAGAGGATATCTCTTGCAAGGGCATTGGCAGTACGCCCTGCGATCCTGATACTGGACGACACCACCTCCGCCGTTGACTTAGAGACCGAAAAGCACATTCAGGAAAATCTTGCGGCTCTTGACTTCAAATGCACAAAAATAATCATCGCCCAGAGAATTTCCTCCGCAAAGGACGCGGACAAGATAATCATTCTCAAGGACGGAAATATTTCTGAAACGGGCACCCACGAGGAGCTGCTCAAAAACGAAAACGGCTACTACAGCGAGATATACCGCCTCCAGCAGGGAAGCGTGGAATAATACTAATCTCTCATTGAATTATGCACGATCTCTCGCCGCAAAATCCATATATGCAAGCTTTAGCGGCAATTTCTTGTTCATAATTCCAATGATGGATTAGTATAAGAAAAACCTGTTTTCACAACGGTAAAGAAGTGATAGTCTTGAAAAACAAGTTTTTCAAGTTTTGAGTTTTACTTCTTCGGCTGCCGCCTCGATTTCTTTGCGGAAACCGCAAAACTCGGAAAGGAACGGTCATAATTATGGCACGAAATAAATACGACGTTGACGAACAGCTTGAATCCCCTTTCGACATACGTCATCTTAAAAGGGCAATGGTCTATGTGACCAGATACAAAAAACGAATGATAGCAGCGCTTCTGCTCAGCGCGGCAGCGGTTATTATCGGACTTTTCTCTCCGGTCATAACACAGCGGGCTATCGATGAAGCCATACCTGAAAAGAATATCCCAAAGCTGCTGATAATGGCGGCTCTGCTGCTTTTGACTATCGTGGTGAACATCGTTTTCTCCACAATACGCTCCCGCATAATGACAAAGGTTGGACAGGACATAATCTTCGACATAAGAACAGACCTGTTCGAGCATTTGCAGCGGCTTTCCTTTGAGTACTACGACAGCCGTCCCCACGGAAAAATTCTCGTACGCATCATCAACTACGTCAACAGCGTGTCCGACACCCTTTCAAACGGTATCATAACCTTTATCCTTGAAATTTTCAACCTGATATTCATTGCAGTGTTTATGTTCGCCATGCACTGGAAAATGGCTCTGGTCATTCTGGCGGGCGTACCCTTTTTAGCGGGCTTTATACTGCTGATAAAAAAGCGTCAGCGCAGAGCGTGGCAGAGGGTGAACAACAAAAGCTCCAACCTGAATGCCTACCTCCACGAGGGAATTGTTGGCGTAAAGGTTACCCAGCTTTTTGTGCGCGAGGACGAGAACGCCGAGATATTCAGCGGACTTTCCGAGGCATACCGGAAAAGCTGGATGAAAGCCGTTACCTGCAATAACCTTTTGTGGCCAACAGTTGATACCATTTCGGCTGTTATCGGCTCCGCCATATATTTTGTGGGGCTGCTCATAATGGGTCCCTCGTCGGTATCGCTGGGTACTATCGTGGCGATGTCGGGATACGCCTCACGTTTCTGGCAGCCTATTTTGAACCTTGCAAACCTGTTTAATAACTTTATCAATGCGGTATCCTACTTGGAAAGAATTTTTGAAACTCTCGACGAACCTGTTAAGGTAAACGACAAAGAAGGTGCGGAAGAGCTTCCTCCTATCGAGGGAAACGTCAGCTTCGACAATGTTACCTTTGCATACGACGAGAGCAAGACTGTTCTTGAAAACCTGTCCTTTGAGGTTAAAAAGGGCGAGAGCGTTGCATTGGTAGGACCAACAGGCGCGGGCAAGACTACTATAGTAAATCTTATTTCCAGATTCTATGACGTTACCGAGGGAGCGGTGCTCATCGACGGCTATAATGTACGTGACATAACCTTGAAATCCCTGCGCTCCCAAATGGGAATAATGCTTCAGGACAGCGTGGTGTTCAGCGGCACTATCGCGGACAATATCCGCTACGGCAAGCTTGACGCAACAATGGACGAAATAATCAAAGCCTGCGAAACGGTACGCGCGGACGAGTTCATAAGGGAATTCCCAGACGGCTACGACACCATGATAAACGAGGGCGGTTCAATGCTCTCGCAGGGTCAGAAGCAGCTTATCGCATTTGCGAGAACGCTTATAAGCGATCCGAAAATCCTTGTTCTGGACGAAGCCACGTCCTCCATTGACGCAAAAACCGAAAAGCTTTTGCAGGAGGGTCTCGACAGGCTGTTGGAGGGCAGAACATCTTTTATCATCGCCCATAGACTTTCCACAATCCGCAACTGCGACAAGATAATGTACGTTTCCAACCGAGGCATAACCGAGTGCGGAAACCACGACGAGTTAATGGCTAAAAAGGGAGACTACTATAAGCTTTGCACTGCGCGGCAGGAAGTTCCTGAAAGCTGAATTTCCGCCTTTATAGAAACCCAACCGAATTTTGTGTAAAAAGAATAAAGCACTTCCGATCAGACAAAACTTAGAGAAAGGAAAAATCTGAAAGGAAGTGCTTTAACTATGGAAAAAACATCAAAGGAATTGCTTAAGGAATTTGTAAACAGCCAACATTTTACAAGTACAACGGACATTATGAACAGCATGAAAGAGCTGTTCAGCGATGTGCTTCAGACGGTAATGGAGGCGGAACTTGAAGAAAAACTCGGTTACGAAAAAAGCGAACGTGTGTCGAATACAGACGAAAACGGTATGTCGAAAAACTACCGGAACGGGTACTCGAAAAAGACGGTAAAAACGCAGCTTGAAAGCTTGAAGAAATTAAAGCGCAAGCTTACCTTGTCGCTTTCACTCGACCATTCGATTGTAATATCCGATTTAAGGCAATCGTCCGAAATATCCGCGCGGATATTTATAGGAACGTTGACCTTTGTCGCATTCTTTGAAATAATTTCCGCAATCGGTTCTGCGTTGGAATAATCGGGCAGTTCTGCCTCTTTAGACATAATTGTAATATCAAAAAGTTCGGAGGGTTTTCCGTCAGAGGACGCGGTAAGCTGCACGTCCAGCTTTACATATCGTCCGCAAAGCTCTGATATATCCTCATAATTATTTATTGAGACAAGCTCTCCGAAATTAATTCCATCATTGCAAGCCGAAGCGGATACCGATATTTTTCCGTCGCCGAAACGCTTGCCGTTCGTAATTTACCTTAACGCCAATCATTTTTCGCCCTCCAGTTCTAAAATTTTTATACCGTTTTCAGCGACCAAAAAGCCGTTGAAAATGATGTACAGTACCAAATCGTCTGCAAGCTCTTTATCGAAAAGTTCTGTCGCAGTGATTTCGGGATTTTCCGTGTATACGGTTTTCGCTGCTTTATATATGGTATAGCCGTCTGCCGAGATACCTTTCAAATTTATTTTTCCGAAATCGAAAGTACCGTTAATTATTGAATTTTTGGAACGTTTCCGTAAATCAAATTCCGCGGATAAAAGAAAAACAGCAGCATAAAATCTGCTGCCGCCGAGTGGGTTATTTTCTATGAAATCTTTGAAATATTTTTCATGGTCGGAATCCGCAAAAAAGCTGCCCGATCAACGGACAATCGGGTTTGTTTCTTTCGTTTTCCATTTGACATAACCTCCATAATTTGGGCAATAAAAAAAGCCATGTTAAATGATTTACACTTAACATGGCTTTCTCTGTTTTGCACATATTTTATTTTGAAATTTTGGTAATATTTATTTTTAGGGTTCAAATCCCTTAAAAATCTTTTTTCCTACAGATTGTTGAATACCGACAATATTTCATGTTTTTTTTCGAAAATTTTCTACTGTCGCTATTCGGATAGGATTTCTGTATGTTTTCCATATGTTCCTTTTAATTTTGTCATTATATACAATATTTATCGAAAAATTTTTACGAAAAGGGTTCAAATCCTGTTTGCCCCTAAAAACCCCTTAAAAATATCTACGGATTTTTACTTCGTTTTTTGGCAAAAGAATTGCCCTCAAACCGCCTACCTAAGCCATTTGAGAGCTAAATATCTTTTTTCCTAAGGAAAGATGGTGCCGCTGACGAGACTTGAACTCGTACGGTATTGCTACCAAGGGATTTTAAGTCCCTCGTGTCTGCCGATTTCACCACAGCGGCACAATACAATTATACTTATTATATCATGACATAATCAATTTGTCAAGTAAGAACTTGTCCAAAGTGCGGACAAATAGCGCATAATATGATATAATAAAAATATGAGAAAAGCAACAGAAGTAGCAGACAGGAAATGTTCTGTCTGCGGAAGAACAGAAAACCAGGTGAATGCAGGAAAGAATCGTTCGGGAACGCAAAGGTGCTTTTGCAAGGAATGCAAAAAAACTACACACTTGACCCGAAAACACGGGAATATCCTGAAGAAATTCGCCAACAAGCAATAAAAACATATTATGCCGGTGCAAGCGGACGAGGCGTTGGCAAGGTGTTTGGATTCGGTAAAGCCAATGTGCATAACTGGATTAAAAAAACACCTCAAAACCCAAAAAGTAATTTCCAATTTTTAGAATCAGATGAATTGTACTGGTTTATAGGTAAAAAGTCCAAAATCGAAACACGTGAAAATACCTATGTGATAACTATGGTAACTCTTCATGCAGTTTTGGAACTCTTTGTACAAGCCTATAATGATTTTGGCATTGCAAAAATGAATTATCGCAAAAATCGTAATTCAAATTCCCGTGAACTTCTTTTTTCTGTCATTGGTTTTTTATAATATGCGCTGTGTGTCCACTCTTTTAAAAATATCCCGTTGACAAATCCGTCGCTGCGTGGTAAAATTATAATGTATTCTACTTAAATAGAACTTGTGGGGGAGTATTAATGAAGCTTTTTGATTCAGAATTAAAAGTAATGCAGGTACTGTGGGAAAACGGCGATTCAAGTGCAAAGGATATTGCCGTCGCTCTGGGGAATCAGGTCGGCTGGAGCAAGACAACAACATACACCGTAATAAAAAAATGTATTGACAAAGGCGCTGTGAGCCGTACAGACCCGAACTTTATCTGCCATGCGGAGGTGTCTCTTGACGAAGCGCGCGAGTATGAAACAGACGAGCTGATAAGCAGGATGTACAACGGCTCTGCGGATATGTTGGCGGCTTCGCTGCTAAGCTCGGACAGACTGTCAAAGGAAGAGATCGGACGTCTTAAAGAGATTGTCAACAAACTCAAATAAAGGAGTTATATTATGGATATTATCGGAAGAAGCCTGTCCGCCGCGGCAGTGATCGCTGTTATAATATTTCTGCGGAAAATAATGTTCCGAAAACTGCCTAAACGGGTCTTGTCTGCATTGTGGCTAATCGCCGCCGCAAAACTTTTACTGCCGCCAATAGGAATTGCCGTTACGGAATCAGTCAAGCACGATACAGCGGTAACAGAGACGGCTTATTCGGTACAAGATATTGTTCCGGCTATACCCGAGGCGGTAATCAATGTAGCGGTACCCGTTTCGGAAAGCGGCTTTTTAATTTCGCTGTGCGGATACATATGGCTTTTCGGAGCAGTCTTTGCGGGTTCGGTTTTTGTCATATACCATGTTAAAAGCAGAATGACTTTTTCCTGTGCTGTTCCCGCAGATTATAACATTGAACCTCTGAAAAATGAATTCGGTATAATCAGAAGCATCCGTCTGCTCGTTTCGGACAGAACCGATTCCCCGCTTACGTACGGAATATTCTCACCTGTGATAATCCTGCCCAAAAGCATGGACATACACGGCGAAGATGTTCGCAACGTCCTGTGCCACGAGCTTGCGCATATAAAGCGTCTGGACGCCTTATTCAAATCGCTTCTTGCAGTGTGCGCTGCTGCGTACTGGTTCAATCCTCTGGTGTGGGTAATGTTCGTTTTCGCAAACCGCGACATTGAGCTTGCCTGCGACGAGACTGCTCTGCGGCGGGGAAAAACCGTTCCTGCCGATTACGCAATGACCCTTATCAGCGTTGAGGAACAACGCTGCGTTCCCGCCGGAAAAAGCTTTCCTCTTGCGGGAAGTTTTTCGGGGGGCAGCCTTGAGGAACGGATAAGAGACGTTATGACAAAAAGAAAATCTGCCTTTGCGGGACTGTTTGCCGTCGTCGCAGCCACTGTGGCAGCTGCCTTTAATGTTACTGTTATGCCCTACGGAACATTAGCTTACGATATAGCAATCTCGAACTCAGCCGCAGAAGTACCGGAATACAGCTATTATTTGACCCCGGACGGTTCTGACTGTATTGCTGTCGAGGAGGCTCCTGCAGCCGTGTATTCGGACGTACTTGTTGAAGATGCTTTATTAATGGGTTATTCTGAGGAAAATTCGGGATCGTACACTGTTATATCCGTTGCCGAAGATATTCCGAGCGCAAGTACAGACGCAGGCGCAAGCAGTACGGCATATAATCAGCAATATCCGCCGCAGGGCAGTTATACCGTAGTGTACGATTACCCCACATATGCATACGCTGTTGCACTTCCGAAAAGCGGCGGAATAAACAGCGACACTGTTATGATAATAAAGATAAATAATAGTGGTTTTGAGGTGAGCAGGCAAACGCAGATAACTCATATTAAACCCAAATAATGTCAAATGAAAAACGACGAGGCGTTAAATGCACTGATTGAATTTAAAGAAAAATGGCAAAAGTCCTGCCAGAGCTGCGTAAGAATCTGGGAAGAAAACCGGGACATTTTATCAATATTTTTTGCATATCAGGTGGGTCTGAACTTTCCCTCTTCCCAATGTTTAACCTTTTGAACAGACACACCTAACCGATTCGCCAATTCTGACTGCGTAAGCCCCAACGACTTGTGCAGTCTCTTTATTTGCTAACCCGGCTCAAAATACAGAAACAAATTATATTCATCAAGCAACTCAGTAATATCTATCCCGAAATACTTACGGCAAAAAGTACCCCATTCCCACGAAAACCGCAGCTCTTGTGGGACGGTGTGAGCGCGATCCCAAAAAGCTTGATAACAGCAAAAGCGCGCTTGAAGCTATACGCGCAACAAAAGAGGGTACGATACTGTAAATTCATCGCTATTTTATTTTTTCAATAATTTTTGAAGCAATGAAAGTTACTGCAATAATAATTGCTCCTCCGACAATAAGAGTAAAATTAACGCTTTTCTCTCCGCCGCTCACGGAAAACAGAAAGAATTTGCCTAACTTGTCCTTAAGCCCGAAATTTCCCAGATAGTATATCATTGAAGCCATGTATCCGACTGTGGGACTTCCCCCGAACTTAGCAAAGGCAAGTCCTACCGCGCCTAAGAAAAACGCGGAGGCAAACCCTGCTCCGAAGTGGATAAGGGTAACGCTGCTCTCGCATAGCTTCATTACAGCCGTGAACATACCAATGACCGCCGCAAGGGCAATTACGGAGTACACTGTCCGTATAAGGCAAACGGTCAGATAGTCCGTCCTTTTTGAGCGTATCACGTCGCGGATATTCTCGTTCTGCTCGGGAAGAAATACAGGGGTCAGGAGAGCAGTCCCGGTCATGCAAAGGAGCATTTCCAGGGGCTGCGCCGCCGCCGCAAAGTCAAGAGCGGATATGCTGAAGATCACCGGCGTAAGTACGGCAACAGCCACGGCTATGCCAAGGTGCAGAGGGAAATTATGCCGCAGATTTATCCGAGTGATTTTTAAAAGCCCTTGAAAGCCCATTAAAGCCGCCCCTCCTTTTTATTTCATAAACTATCACGGCAACTGTTACCAATATAAGGGAAAGTACCGTGTAAAAAATCCTGTTGAACGCGAACTGCTTAAAGGTCTCGGCAAATAAGTCCGCGCCGAAAAGATTGTTGTGCCTCGGCACAAGCACGAAGCTTGTAATGTTTCCGGTAAGTCCTCCCGATGAGGCGAATACGCCGCCGAACCACCACGCGCCCTGCACGAATATCGCGATAAGCGGCGAGAAAATTTCCGTCAGCAGCATTCCCGCCGCCGTTGATAAGAGTACGTTGGGCAGCAGCCACATTGCCGAATATTTCAAGAACGCAAAATTGTCAAGCTTGTACCCCTTGTACATTTCCGCAACGCCGACGTGGGCGTGTATGACCGTCAGCAGAACCGGTATTATCATCACAAAAACCAACGCCGCGTACCTTGTCAGCACAAGCCTCGCCGAGGAAATTTTCCTCGAGTACACAAGCTGCTCGATACGGGACTTTTTGTCCTTGCCCGCAAGAGCCGCAGCCACGAACACGGGCATTATCGCAAGGTCTATGCAGGAGTAATCGCAGAAAAGCCGCGCGTAGGCGGGAGTGATCTTTTCCTCCGTGAATATCTGTTCGTACTCCGCAAGGGCGTCCTCATAGGTCTTTGGGACACGGGAAAAATTCCCGATAATATCATCGTCGCCGTATCTTGAACCGCCGCCGATGATTTTGTCCGCCTGCCGCATAAGCTCCCTGAAACGCTCGTAGGTAAGGCTTTCGGGGATATTCACTTCCGGCAGAACAGGCTCACGCATAACCAGCGAAAATCCGCCATTGCCGTCTGGGACAGGATCGTAGCCGTCTCCTTTGTCAAATTCGCTGAATCCGTCAAGCTGCTCCCCGGTAATTCCCGACAGCTCGTAAATAATTTCACAAAGCTCCGCGCTTTTCTTTTCGTTCAGCTTGACGTTTTTGTAGAAGCCGATAGGGTACGCCGTAAAGCTGCCCGACAAGTACTCAATAACAAGACCGTCTATAGCGGCGGGCATAAGTATCTCAGGGACTTCCTTTGCGATCGTACCGTAATCATCCATGTCCTCGCGCGGCTGCACTATAGGCTCTCTGTCGTTGACATACTGGCTGAAATACATTGCAAAAACAACTACGACGTACATTAAAAATGTCAGGGAGAAAATTATTTTTTTGCACTCCTTGAAAAACAGGCTCATTCTCCGTCACCTCCCACATCGCAGCCGCGGCTGTAAAGGCAGTACATATACGCGTCCTCCACGTTTGGTTCGGCAGGGGTGATGTTCCTTATGTCGGGCACGCCGTCCGAAATTATCCGTACCGTTGTGTACTCGCTCTGAACAAGCATTCCCGTGACAATGTAGTCCTTTTTTATCTTGGGCAAAAATTTTTTCTGAATATAGCAGGTGTACACCTTTCCCTCCGCCTCTCTGATAAGATCGGAAACTGTACCCTGCCACAAAATTTCGCCGCCGTTCATAATAGCTATGTCCTCGCAGGTTGCCTCTATGTCCCCCACAATGTGGGTGGAAAGAATTACAATTCTCTCCTCGGCGACCTCGCATAGCAGGTTGCGGAAACGTATTCTCTCCTCGGGATCAAGTCCCGCCGTGGGTTCGTCCACGATAAGCACCTTTGGGTCGTGGAGCAGGGCTTGCGCGATGCCGAGGCGGCGTTTCATTCCCCCCGAAAGAGCTTTTACCTTTTTGTTTTTGTGTTCGGTAAGATTTACCCGCTTTATAAGCGTTTCGATACGCTCCCTGCGAAGCTTACCGTCCATGCCCGAAAGCAAGCCGAGATAGTCCAGACTTTCACAGACCGTCATCGAGGGGTACATTGAAAAATCCTGGGGCAGATAGCCCGTAATACTGCGTATCTCCTTGGCGTTTTCGATAGGTATGCCGCATACCATTATCTTGCCTTTCTGCTTGTTGTGGAGAGCGGCAAGAGTTTTCATAAGAGTTGTCTTGCCCGCTCCGTTGCGTCCCAAAAGCCCGAACATACCTTGATTTATAGTAAGGCTGACATTTTTCAGGGCTTGCTTTCTCCCGTAAAATTTGTACACGTTTGTAATAATTATTTTGTTGTCGTTTTCCATAAAATCACTTCACTTTCCGCGGGCGGCGGCGGGGAACGCCCCGCGGCGAGTGTCTACCCCCAATATTGAATACAGCATACCGTAACTGTATAATGCCCCCTATCAAGGGGGCGGTGATGTTGCTCTGTCGCACCGCGCATTATATTTACAGCAACATTTTTGCTGCTGTAAATATAATATCAAGTGATTTTCAACTTTTTATCTACTCTGCGAAAAAAATGCCGTGACCTTTCCGCCCGCCGCGGAATTTCCCAAAATAAGTCTGCCGCCGTGCTTTTCACAGAGCGTCCTGCAAATATACAAGCCAAGTCCGAAGTGATTTTTTTCGTTTCCGTTTTTTTCATCGCGGAAAAACGGCTCGGACGCCCTTTTCAGTCCCTCCGATGAGAAACCATCTCCGTCGTCGCATACCTCGATAAAAAATCCCTTTTCCTCAACGGTAAAGGACGCGCATACCTTTTCCCGCGCGTACCTTGCGGCGTTTGAAACAAGATTCTCGTATACCTGCATGACCACCTCGGAGTCCGCGAAAAATTTTTCGTGCCCTCCCGTGTGGGCGGCAAATCCGAAATCCTTGTCACCGCAGATAAGCTCTCCCGATTTTGAAAGCTGCTCCGAAAAGCCCTTTACGGAAACTTCCTCACAGCAGGGAGTAATATCCTCCAGCTTCTGCGCCGCGCTCATTTTCTGTGTGTAATGCTCTAAACGGACTATCTGTCCCGTCATTTTTCCCAGTACCTCGCTAAGCTTTTCGGGGGAGACTTTCCCCTCGGCGGAATATTTTTCAAGAAATTCCGCATAGCCTTTAAGCACCGTCAAAGGAGTACGCAAATCGTGAGAAAACGCTGAGTTCAGCCGCTTGCGTTCCTCAAGAGCGTGCCAAAGCTCGCGGTTGTTTTCAAACAAAGCTTTGCGCATATCGTTGAACGCGCCGCAAAGCTGCCCCATTTCATTTTTCTTGTAGTAGTAAATTTCAAAATCAAGCTGATTTTCCGAGATTTTTCGGGAAGCGTCCATAAGTATACCGATAGGCTCTTTAAGCTCGCGGCTGTAAAAAATCTTCCCCGTGAAGCCAAGACAGATTATTACCCAGACAGGGATAAGGACGATTTGCAAATTGCTTATGATATTGTATAACGCGTCGTCATTGTAAGCGGAATTTATCACCCTTGCGGTATGGGGCGTTCCGTTTTCGTCAAAATATACCTCAAAGCGGTCTTCCCGCTCCGGGACTGAATATTTTGCTCTGTACCAATCCTGGGCGTAATTTGTGCCGACCCCGATAAGAAACGCCCCCGCGTATGCCGCTATTATACATATCGGAATGTACATAAAAAAGCTCCATTTCAGGGAAATATTGCGCCTGCGCTTGACGCACCTGAAAAAATCCTTTATTTTACCCATTTGTAGCCCATCCCCCAGACCGTTTCAATGTGATAAGCCTCGCCGGAGGGGGTAAGCTTTGCCCGTATCCTTCGGACGTGTTCCGCGATGACAGAGCTGTCTCCCTCCGCGTCATAGCCCCATATTTTTTCGTAAATTCGCTCTTTATCGAAAACCTGTCCCGCATTAAGGGAAAGCAGCTCAATAATTTCAAATTCTTTTTTGGCAAGGGTAATTATCCCGCTGTCGTCGGATACGGTCTTTGCGGAATAGTCCACGGTAAGTTCCCCGAAAAAGCGGACGTTTGCTTCCGCGGTAACTCTGCGGTCGCGGCGAATATGTGCGGCAACCCTTGCTCCGAGTTCTTCAATGGAAAAGGGCTTGATGATGTAATCGTCTCCGCCTGCCGCAAAACCCGTTATTTTGTCGCTGTCCTCGACCTTTGCCGTCAAAAAAAGAATTGGACATGAAACGTAATTCCTTATCTTTTTGCAAACTGAAATACCGTCTCCGTCCGGCATATTAACGTCCAATAAAATGATATCGGGAGATTTCCCCGCCATTTCAACGGCTTCCCGTCCGTTTGAAGCCGAAATGACCTCATAGCCGTTTATTTCAAAATAATCTCTCAGCATACAAACGATGTCCTCCTCGTCGTCTGCAACAAGTATTCTGTACATATAATCACCTCGCAGGCGGTTTGTATTATAGCATTCCATAAAAATAATCTTACAAGCAAGCAGAGGAAAACCAGCCAAAGCAATCCGATTGAGAAACAAAAGAAAAAGCGAGATCAATAGCAGAAGGCAATTCGGAAAGCACTCTGACTTTCAGCTTTCGTAAAATTGCTTTTATCTTAGACCACATCTTCTCGATAGGATTAAAACCGGGACTGTAAGGCGGCAGAAAAATAACCTTGATTTTAAGTTCCTCAATAGCTTTTTAACTGCTTTGGAATGATGTGTACGCATATTGTCCATAACAACAATATCACTCTCATGAAGTGTTGGCGCAAGCACATTTTTCAAATAATCCGTAAATCTTTCGCAGGTCGTTCCACCTTGATATGTAGTGTATGCTGTTTCTCCGTTTAAGCGTATTGATGATAAAATCGTTGCCCGAGTTGTTCCCCTGCTTACTGAAAAATTCCTTGCTACTTCTGTTGCGTTATGGCTTTTTTCATATGCCTTTACCATTAATTCCCGTACTTCTGTACTCAGCATTTTCATCATCTCCTACTATAATAAATTTAGTCGGTAAAACCATAACATGCCAGTTATGTCTTTACACGCACTCATACTTAAGTTATAATGAAAGCAGTGATTGGACT
>CAMUJF010000014.1 GCA_947089135.1 uncultured Clostridia bacterium | reverse complement strand
GTTCTCCATTGCTTTTATTCGTATTATTTTAAAAAGATTCTGAACAGGCTCTAATTGCAAAACAGCTCCTTATGCGATATTCGGATACCGCACAAGAGGCTGCTGCACTGCCGTTATTTTATTAAATTTCCGTTTGCGGGATTATCCAGCACCTTTCCGTTTTCAGCAAAACGAGAACCGTGACAGGCGCAGTCCCATGAGTGTTCGGCAGGATTCCATTTAAGTGCGCAGCCAAGGTGCGGACATCTTTTTTTACTCGGTGTGAGCAAATTTTTTGTCGCTTCAAAACCGTTAACCAAAAGCTGCGGCTTGATAATGCTTCTTGACGGACTGAAAGCCTCCTCATAGTCGTTTCGTATGCCGCATACCATATCGCTCAGAAGCATAGCCGATAACATAGCTCCCGTCATTCCCCATTTGTTAAAGCCGCTTGCGGTATATAGATTCGGCGTGTTTTTTGAATATTGACCGACGTACAGAATACTGTCAAGACTCATACAGTCCTGCGCAGCCCAGTAATATTTTTCTTTCGCGTCAGGATAATACTTTTTCGCAAATTTTCTCAGTTCGTTCCAGTTGCCGCCATTCTTGCCGGTACGGTGCCCGCCTCCGCCCAGAAGCAGTAAATTTTCATAATTTCTGAACGAGTATCCTGTTTTGCGTTCGTCAACATACATTCCGTTAACGTTTTGCGCATTTTCAAGAGCGATAACGTAAGAGCGGTGCTGATACAATTTCAAAAAATAGCTGCCGTGCTTATTAATGAACGGGAAATGTGTTGTGACGATCACCTTGCCGGCACGAATTTTACCGCAGTTTGTAACAGCTGTAGTACCTACCATTTCCTGCACAAAAGTGTGTTCGTAAATGTTCAGACCCTTTGCAATTGAAAAGAGAAATTTCAGCGGGTGAAACTGCGCCTGATCTTCAAAGCAAACAGCCCCCTCCGTTTTTATCGGAAGCGGAATATCTTTGGAAAATACCGCGTTATAACCGATTTTTGAAAGAGCGTTTATTTCGTCTTCAAGCTTCTTACCGTTATCTGCCGAGTACACATAATTATTTTTTATTTCATATGCGCAGTCAATATTTTTGCAAAGCTCCGCATATTTTTCAAACGCCGTCCGATTCGCTTGCAGGTACATTTGAGCCTTTTCTAAACCGCAGCTTCGGAGAATTTTATTATAAACAAGCCCATGCTGAAAAGTGATCTTTGCGGTGGTGTTCCCCGTTGTTCCTCCGCAGATATTGTCCTTTTCAACAAGAATATAAGGGGCACCTTTTTGCTGCAAAAAATATGCGGTCAGGAGCCCCGTTATGCCTCCGCCGATAACCAACACGTCGGTTTTTATGTCTCCTTCCGGCGGTGGAAAATCCGGACGGCATACGTTTTCATTCCACAGCGATCTCAAGATCACAGTCCTTTCATTTTAGACGTTTATCAAAAAAATGATATTATGTTTTCCACATATTGCTTCATTTCGGCTTTTGAAGAAACATTGTGCGTACCGTTTATAATTTTCTGTTTTTCATCAAGCGGAAGGGAAGCAAATTTTTCCATTGCCTTTGGATTCATGGCAAGCGCCATTCCGAAGCCTACAGGCATTTCTTTGTTTTCCATACCGTACCTCCTTAAATATTATATTTATATATTTCCGCAGATTTACGGTATTATTCTTTTTATTTTTTATAGGACGATGCAATTTACAGCAATACATAAAAATATTTTTACGTGGACGGCATCTTCTCGCCCTCGAAACAAATGATACGTTTTAATAATACCGGATGGGAGACCGTTCACCTATCGCCTATAAATTCGGTTTATACGAATCGGTCTGTATATCTTGTGCTTTCTCAGCAATTACGAGCGGTTTTAATTTTTGCACTATCTTGACAATAATTTCAATTTGCTGCTTTGCGGACAAGCCTGACGACCTTAGTCTGCGTTCTATGATATCAATGTGAATATCGCTTATTCTGTCGGCAATATCAGACATATCAGCTTCATCGTCAGAACGGATCAAAAAACTTTTTATAGAAAGCTTTCCCATATAACGGCTCCTTTGCAGCTTATTTATACTGCTCACGAAAAAGATATATGTCCGTCAAAACTTGTCTTATACCGAACCATTTTATCGGTAAACCGCAGGCTTTATACCGCTGCCAACTATATTTGCAAAATCAGTATCCGGCATACCCTGCTAAAAACCAAGCTGATTCCGATGAAGTTTCAGAATCAGCTTGGTTCATAATATTATTTTAGATAATACGGTGATTTTTGCTGATGTACGCACAAAACGGAGCGTTGCACTTTACTCCGCATAATAAAAATAGTTTCCGTTATTTTATATTTTAGCAGCAATAATATCTCCCATTTCGGAGCATGAAACGCTCTTCAGACCCGCAGCGTCGGACATGATGTCGGCAGTGCGGTATCCCTCTTCAAGAGCGGCGTTCACAGCATTTTCAACAGAGTCCGCCTCGGCAGCCATATCGAAGGAGTAGCGGAACATCATTGCCGCCGAAAGGATAGTGGCAATAGGATTAGCCTTGTTCTGTCCCGCAATGTCGGGAGCAGAGCCGTGGATAGGTTCGTACAAACCAAGGGAGGTCTCGCCAAGCGACGCGGAGGGAATCATTCCCAGCGAGCCTGTTATCATGGAAGCCTCGTCGGAAAGAATATCGCCGAAAAGGTTCTCGGTAACAAGTACGTCGAACTGTCCCGGATTTCTCACAAGCTGCATTGCGCAGTTGTCAACAAGAATATCGTTAAATTCAACGTCGGGGTACTCGGCTGCTACCTTGTGAGAAATTTCTCTCCACAGACGGGAGGAGTCCAGAACGTTCGCCTTGTCAACGGAATGTACCTTGCTGCGGCGTTTCTTTGCCATATCGAAAGCAACGCGGCAAATTCTCTCCACCTCGTAATCTGCGTAAGTCATTGAGTCGCTTGCGTGCTTAACGCCCTTTTCATCGGTATAGGTTTTTCTCTCGCCGAAGTACGCGCCGCCGATAAGCTCGCGGACGATAACAAGGTCAAGACCCGAGTCGGTAATTTCCTTTTTCAGAGGACAAGCCGACGCAAGGGGAGCGAGCAGCTTTGCGGGACGGATATTCGCGAACAGCTTCAAAGCTCCTCTGATACCGAGCAGACCTGCTTCGGGACGGAGATTTCCGGGGAGTGTGTCCCACTTGGGACCGCCGACTGCGCCAAGCAAAACGCTGTCCGATTTGAGACATATATCAATAGTTTCCTGAGGAAGTGGTACTCCTGTCGCATCAATAGCGCAGCCGCCCATAAGAACGTCAGTAAAATTAAAAGTGTGACCGAATTTTTCACCCGCCTTGTTCATGACCTTAATAGTCTCGTTTACTATCTCGGGACCTATTCCGTCGCCTTTGATAACGGCAATATTTTTGTTCATTTCAATTACTCCTTTTTATGCTTTAAATTTGAATTTAGCATCTTAAAACTATCTCCATAGCTTCATTGATGATGTCCTCAAGTTCCTTTGCACCGTCGATCACATAATCATAATCGGAAGTTGGATTTTCCGACATTTGAACATAAGCAGCTCTTGCATATTTCAAATATGTTTCCATCTCATTGCGAATTTCATCTGCCGAAGCTTCTTTCATATCTCTGAGAACTCTTCGAGCCATTGCTATATCTAACGGTGTATCAATAAATATGCAGCAATCCAAATAGTCCTTGATCGTTTGATGTTGGTACGCAAACGGATAGTCCAGCAGCAGATAGTCATATTCGCCGCAATGGATTATCCTTTCAATATCCGATTTTAACGGAGATAAGTCCCATACGTGCACATCTGCACCATCCGATATCCATTTGGAAAAGTCTTCGACTTCTCCCTCAAATGAGTAGTCATCAAAGTGAAGCGACGCCGTTCTTGGCAGCCGCTTTTTAATTGCGTTTACAACTGTTGTTTTTCCGCCCGCCGTCACAGCTCCGAACGCTATTATTTTCATAGTCTGCTCCTTTGAATTACAATTTAACATCACTTTTTCAGCGACTTCAAAAGTCCGCCCGCGTTGATAATATCTTTCATAAAGTCGGGGAAAGGCTGCGCCTGATAGGTCTGATTTTTGGTTTTGTTGGTGATAACGCCCGTGTCGAAATCAACCTCGACCTCGTCACCGTTTTCGATGTTCTCGGCAGCTTCGGCACATTCCAGAATGGGAAGACCGATATTTATTGCGTTTCTGTAAAAAATTCTCGCAAATGTTGAAGCGATAACGCAGGAAATACCACTTGCCTTAATGGACAGCGGAGCGTGCTCACGGGACGAGCCGCAGCCGAAATTCTGTACCGCAACCATAATGTCGCCCTCTTTGACGTTGTTCACGAAATTCTTGTCGATGTCCTCCATGCAGTGCTGAGCAAGCTCCTTGGGGTCGGCGGAGTTAAGGTATCTTGCGGGAATGATAACGTCCGTATCAACGTTATCGCCGTATTTGTGTACTTTACCGAATGCTTTCATAATTTTATTGACCATTTTCCCGACAGGGAAAATGTGTCCTCCTTTCTAACGATGTTTTGTGGTTTGTGAAGCAAATTTCGGACGAAGTCCGAAAAGCAAAACTCGCAGCTTGAAAATCTTTGATTTTCAAGCTTTCTCCTATTCTCACATAACTTCTTCGGGACTGCTTATTTTGCCTGTTACCGCGGAAGCCGCCGCAACAGCAGGGGAGGCGAGGTATACTTCCGACTCGGGGTGACCCATACGTCCCACAAAATTTCTGTTTGTGGTAGCGACGGCTCTCTCGCCCTTGGCAAGGATACCCATGTGTCCGCCGAGACATGGACCGCAGGTAGGAGTTGAAACAGCGCAGCCCGCGTTTATGAAAATTTCAAGCAATCCCTTTTTCATAGCTTCAAGATAAATTTTCTGTGTGGCAGGGATAACAATGCAGCGCACGCCATCGTGTACCTTTTTGTCCTTGATGATCTCCGCAGCCATTTCAAGGTCTTCCATTCTTCCGTTTGTGCAAGAACCGATAACAACCTGATCTATCTTTACCTCGCCAACCTCGTCGATAGTCTTTGTATTTTCGGGCAGGTGAGGGAACGCAACGGTAGGCTTTATAGTTGAAAGGTCAATATCGTAAACCGCGTCGTATTGAGCGTCAGGGTCAGCCTCGTAAACGGTGTACTCGCGGTTTACCTTGTCAGCCTGATAAGCCCTTGTTACCTCGTCAACTGCGAAAATACCGTTCTTTGCGCCCGCCTCAATAGCCATGTTTGCCATTGAAAGACGGTCGTCCATGGAAAGGTTTTTCAGTCCTTCGCCGGAAAATTCCATAGATTTGTAAAGCGCGCCGTCAACGCCTATCATACCAATTATATGGAGAATAACGTCCTTGCCCATAACATATTTATTGAGCTTGCCGGTAAGATTGAATTTGATAGCGGACGGCACTTTAAACCACGCTTCGCCCGTAGCCATACCCGCCGCCATATCGGTAGAACCAACGCCTGTGGAGAATGCTCCCAATGCGCCGTATGTACAGGTGTGGCTGTCCGCGCCGATAATACACTCGCCCGACGCGACAAGTCCTTTTTCAGGGAGCAGGGCGTGTTCAATACCCATGTCGCCAACGTCAAAGTAGTTCTTTATCTTCATTTTTCCTGCAAAATCGCGGCACTGCTTTGTGTGCGCTGCTGATTTGATATCCTTGTTGGGGGTAAAGTGATCCATTACCATAGAAATTTTTTCGGTGTTGAAAACTCCCGAAAAACCTGCTTTTTCAAATTCGTTGATAGCAACGGGGGTAGTAACGTCGTTGCCGAGCACCATGTCCAGTTTGCATCTGATAAGCTGACCAGCCTCGACTTTATCAAGACCTGCGTGAGCGGCAAGAATTTTCTGGGTCATTGTCATTGCCATAGCAAAATCATTCCTTTCAGTATGATAAAATTAATAACTTATACTTGAATTATACCACAAAATATGATATAATTCAAATATATAATATGAATATCGGATATAATTTTAATTTATGGAAGAACAGAATATTTTTGAGAAATTGAGATTAAGGTGATACTGTGGAAAATTTACATTTGGAAATTCCCGACAAGTCTCACGAAAAAGCCTACACTGAAATGATAAGCCGTTGGGAAAAGACTTTGGATGATATAAAACCGTCCTTGCTTGGCAGATACAGCGACAATAAAAAGCGCGACCTTACCTATGACGAATGGCTTGCCTGCTGCGAGGACGACCGCACGACCGGCAGTATGCTGTCAACAGGCGTTCCCTGTACGCTTTATTTTCTGATGAACGGTTCGGGGGAAATACTCGGCGGTATTGAGATAAACCATGCCAACACTTACTGCGGACATCTTCACGCAGGAATTGCTCCTTGGAACAGAGGAAGAAGCTACGGCACAATTATGCTGAGGCTTGCTCTGGAAAAATGCCGCGAAATGGGTTTTGACAGGGTAGAGATATGCACCCGCAAGAACAATTACTTCGCGCAAAATACCATTCTAAAAAACGGCGGCGTACTGACGGAGGAATTTTTTGAAAGCGGGATTTGGAGCAACCGCTATTCAATTGAACTGTAATTTTTTGTCTGCGTCAAATTACAAATAAAACACGGAGATTTTTATAAATAACGGATATAATTTTAATTTATGGCAATGGGCACTTCCTTTTTTCCCTTACTCTAAGTCTTGTTTGATCGGAAGCGCTTTATTCGGTTTTACACAAAATTTGGTGGGGTATTATGGAAAAAAATAATGCCCGAACGTCGCTTGATGCAGACGTTCGGGCATTTTCATTATGCTTTACTTTGCTTCGGCAGAGGACTCCGCGGAGGCATAGTTAAGCGAAGCGACGGAGTCCTTATAGACTATTTTTCCTTTGACCTGTATCATTCCCGTCTCCTTGTTAGGAGTTTTTATTTTTGACAAAAGCTCGTCCACGGCTATAGAAGCCATTTGTTCGGTGTTTACTTCAAAGGTGGTAATATTTGGAGTGCTGATACTGCTGTAGACCGAATTATCAAAACCTGTTACCGATATGTCTTCGGGAACGCGGTAGCCGCTGCGGTTAAGCTGGGTAATAAGCTTAGCCGCCACTTCATCGCAGTTGCAGACAAAGGCAGTGGGCATTACTACGGGAAGCTGCGGCTGGATGAGTTCTCCGGTTTCGGTGTCGCGGTCGCTTATCAGGAAATAGTCGCTCAGGCGGATATTGTTTTCGATAAGCGATTTAGCATAGCCGAGATATCTGTCCTGAATGCTGCTGGTGGAGTGAATGTTTCCTACAAAGGCGATGCTTCGGTGACCGTTGTTTATAAGGTAGTTGGTTATCTCATAGCTCGCGTAGAAATTATTGCATACAACGCAGCATTCTGAAGTAAGCTGGTTATAGAAGTCAAGAAATATCACCGGGGTTTTTGTGTTCCTGACGGCTTTTATGTATTTATCGGAGACCTGTCCGAGAATAATTATACCGTCAATTTTCTGGCGTATAAATATATCGGGAATTATGGCTTTTTCCTCGCCGTACGGGGTAAGTGTGTGGAAAAAAGCATAATTTTTCTTTTGCTGCAATTTTGTCGATATCCCGCGGATAAACTTAAAGTAGAACGAATTGTCGGACATATACCTTTCGGCTACAATAACGCCTATATTTCCGCTGTGACTTTTCTTTTTTGACGCTTCCTCTCCGTAGCGGTATCCCATTATATCGGCGGTTTTTATAATTTTCTGCCTCAGCTCGCTGCTGACGCCGCTTTGTCCGGAAAAAGCCTTTGAGACCGAAACAACGCTTATTCCCAGCCTTTCGGCAATATCGCGCATTGTAACCTTTTTGCCCATGCGTTTGACCTCCGTTCATTATAATATAGGTAAGATTATCCATGCCTATGTGATCAGCTTTGTCTGAGTTAAATGACGGTGAGAATTTCCTCTTATTGAATATTAACATATATATTTGATATTTTCAAGACTTTTTAAGCTTAAATTTTTAACAAAATTTAAGCTAACATTATTTAGTTAAAGGTTTACGTTAGTTAGTTTGTTAAGTTAATTTAATTTGCGAATCTTAACATTTAATTATATAAATATTAATTAAGTATTAACTAAAAAACGAAAACGATTTAAATTTATAAAAGTATTTTTAAAACAGTTGAATAATATACTAAAATTATTTAATAATAAGAAATGAAACTATTAAATATGCACAATTGAGAAAATGCCGACTTATATTTTTGTGCAGTATTTACAAAGCTAACAAAAATATACTGTAAAAAATGCCGCTATTTCGTACTGCTATTGACTTTTATGAGCAAAAAAAATAAAATTAAATTACAACGTAAGTTTGGAAAAACTGTTAACAAAAACAGTCGTTAATCAACGAAAAGCAAAAAAGCAAAAGTCAAATTAAACATTTGGAGGTTTTATTCATGAACACAAAGTTCAAAAAGGCGGCTGCTATGATCGCAGCTCTGGCAATGACCGGTACTGTATTTACTGCTTGTACGAGCGAAAATGACGGCGGAGACGTTTCAGATGACACTACCGCAAGTGCGGCAGGCGATACAACCGGCGGCGCAGCTGACGACGGCGCAGGCGATACAGGTTCCGCTTCCGGACTCAGCGGTACTATCAAGGTTCTTCACCACCGTACAGACCGCGATCAGGACGGCACAATGGCTAAGCTTACAGAGGGCTTTAACGCTATTTATCCCGACGTAAAGGTAGAGTACCAGTCCTTTACAAACTATGCGGATGATATTGCTACAATGATGCAGTCCGACACATATGGCGACGTTGTTATGACTCCTCAGGCTCTGAAGCAGGCTGACCTGCCAAACTTCTTTGCTTCTTTCGGCAGCTACGACGAGCTTTCGCAGAAGTACTACTGGCTCCACAACTATAATGTTGACGGACAGGTTTATGCGCTTCCTACAGGCGGTACCGCTTCGGGTATCCTTTACAATAAAAAGGTTTGGGCTGACGCGGGTATTACAGAGCTTCCCAAAACAACAGCGGAATTTATTGAGTGTCTCGGCAAGATCAGAGACAATACCGACGCTATCCCTTACTACACAAACTATAACGCGGGTTGGACTATCGTTCAGTGGCAGTCCCTCGTAGTAGGCGCTTCCGGAGACCCTGAGTACATCAATCAGAGGCTTCTCACAGATAAGGAAGATCTGTTCTCCGCAGGAAGCCCTTACGACGCTGTTTACGGTACAATGTTCGATATTTACGCCGATCCCACTCTCCATGAGGAAGACCCCATGACTACCGACTGGGAAGGCTGTAAGCCTGCAATGGCACAAGGCAAGATCGGTACAATGGTAATGGGCTCATGGGCTATCAGCCAGTTCCAGGAGGCTGCAACACAGGTTGGCGCAGATCCTGCTGACATTGGTTATATGCCGTTCCCCAACAGCATTAACGGAAAGATCTACTCCGTATCTTCCAACGACTATATGATGAGCGCAAACAAGAATTCAGCAAATCTCGACGCTGCAAAGGCATATGTTGAGTGGTTCTGCTCCGATTCCGGATTTGCACAGAACGAGGGCGAAATTTCCGGTCTTAAGGGCGCTCCGATGCCTGAGACTCTCTCTTCCTTTGACGAGCTTAATGTTGAGCTGTTCGTTGAAGCTCCCACACCCGAAAACCTCATGGGTAAATTCGATGAGATCTCAAAGGCTTCCGAGGTTGATCCTTGGGGAGACGCTTCCACAAACTTCAAGTTCAGAATGGCTGAAGCTGCTTTCGACGGCAAGGGCAGAGAAGAATACGACAATATTTGCGCTGACGTAAACAGCAGATGGAATGCAACCAGAGATGAAATTCTCGGCTGATTCCGTTAAATCAAGATAAGCCCATTACTCTCTCTCAAATTTCTTCATATTACGCTCGGATCGCTCCGAGTACTCCACCTTTTTCTCCTTATGTAGTGCGGACGCATATCAAATGTGCGTCCGCAACTCATAGGCATAACTTCAGTCTGATGAAAGAAGTGATAACATGGCTAAAAATCTGAATATGTCAGGCAGATTGGAAAGAAACAACAAATTCGGAAGATCATATTGGAATAAAATGCTTACGGTTTTTCTTTTCTTGCTGATACCTACGGTACTGCTTGTGATATTCACCTATATACCTGCCGCAAATATGATCGGCTACAGCTTTGAGGAGCGCGACCAGTTCGGTGTAAACGTTAAGTTTATAGGTCTTAAAAACTACAAAACGGTGTTTACCACTCCGGAGTATTTTGCTGCGTTCAAGAACAGCCTGTATTATCTCGCGGGTTCGTTTATACAGCTTGCGCTTGCGCTGTTTTTAGCGACTATACTCTGTTCCAAAATACGTTTTTCTAACTTTTTTAAGGGTGTACTGTTTTTTCCTTACATGATAAACACTGTTGCCGTAGCTCTTATTTTCAGAAGATTTTTTCAGAAAGGCGACGGCGTTACAAATACTGACGGTACTCTCAACTCAATTATAGCTTTGTTCGGCGGAGAACCCATAAAGTTTCTCTCTACTGAGGGACTGGTAAATATTTGTTTGGTATTTGTTTCCATATGGAGATATATAGGCTTCGATCTTGTAATGTTTATCGGAGCTATCCAGTCGGTATCTCCGGATATTTACGAAGCGGCTGAGCTTGACGGAGCAAACCGTTTCCAGGTGTTCAAATACATCATTGCACCCAGTATCCGTCCTATAATCCTTTTGCAGATGATACTCGCCGTAAAGGGAGCTATCAGCGTTTACGAGATCCCCTTTATCATTACAGGCGGACGTATCGGTTCAAGCACGTTCGTTATTCAGACCACTGAAACGGCGTTCAAGTTCCAGAAAGTCGGGCTTGCCTCGGCAATGGCTGTGGTGCTGTTCCTCATAATAGTTGTGGTGACGATAATTCAGAAGCTTGTATTTAAGGAGGAGAAGTAGTATGGACGGTTTCGAAGCTAATTTCAGCTATGACGTCGGAGACGACGGAAGTTCCAAAGGCGCAAGATTCAAGCGCGGTCTGTTTACATTCCTTAAATATGCAGTGTTGGTTATCGCTTGTCTGATAGTTTTTATACCGCTGATAGTGGTTTTTCTCGGTTCTCTCAAAAACAACACGGAGTTTCTTTCCTCCAACGTTTTTGCGCTGCCGACGTCGTTTGAGTGGTCTAACTACAAAACGGCATTTATCGACGGAAAGGTACTGTTGGGTCTTAAAAATACAGCAATAATAATTCTTATTTCCTGCACGGGAACGATAATTACAGGTACAATGACGGCATATGTTCTCCAGCGTTTTAAAACTCTGTTCGGAAAGGTTCTGAAAGCGGCGTTCCTGCTAGCTACGCTTTTTCCCGCAATTTCAATGCAGGTAACGGTTTACCGCATCATGAACGGCTTTCACCTTGTGGGAACAATGGCTGCTCCAATTATTCTTTACGTTGGTACAGATATTATTTCCATTTATATTTTCATGCAGTTTCTGGACAATATTTCCACGTCTCTTGACGAAAGCGCTATCATGGACGGTGCAAATTACTTCACGGTTTATTTCAGAATAATTCTTCCGCTGCTCAAACCGGCTATAGCAACAGTGCTCATAATAAAAGTTATCGGTATCTACAACGATTTCTATACTCCTCAGCTTTATATGCCCAGCGACGAGTTGTCGGTAGTATCCACATCTCTTTATCGGTTTATGGGACCTTACGGCGCAAAGTGGGAAATAATTTTTGCGGGTATTGTTATTTGTATCATTCCGACTCTGGTGATTTTTATTTCGCTCCAGAAACAGATATATGCGGGACTTGTAAACGGTTCGGTAAAAGAATAACTTAGGCAAGATGTCCCCCGCCTCCAAAGGCGGCGGGCTCCATTTTCGGAATCAATATGGGATACAATCCCATATTGATTCCTCACCGCAGCTTCGCTGCGGCTTGCCTCGTTAAATGACTGGGCAAGCCCTTATTGAATTTTGAAAGGAAATTTATTATGAAAACAAAAGTATTAAACGGAGTATCGCTCCCCAATATCCCCTGGCAGGATAAGCCTGCGGACTGCAAGGACGTAGTATGGCGCTACAATGCAAACCCCATTATCAAGCGCGACCACATCATGGTAAAGAAAGCAAACGGTTACAGAGAACCTTCAAACTCTATCTTCAACAGCTCTGTAGTACCCTTTGAGGTTGGGGACTACAAGTTTGCAGGCGTTTTCCGTGTTGACGACAGAGAGCGCAACATGGAGCTTCACGTCGGCTTCTCCAAGGACGGTATCAACTGGGACATCAATGAGGAAAGGATCAAGTTCAAGTGCGATATCCCGGAGGTGGGACAGTGGCAGTACGGCTACGATCCCCGCGTTTGCAGACTTGACGATGAAAACGGCAAGGAAAGATACATTGTAACATGGTGCAACGCTTACGGCTGGAAGCCTACTATCGGAATCGCCTATACTTACGATTTCAAGGAATTCACACAGCTTGAAAACGCATACCTGCCTTTCAACAGAAACGGCGTAATGTTCCCCCGCAAGATCAACAACAAGTATGTTATGATGAGCCGTCCCTCGGACAGCGGACATACTCCTTTCGGAGATATGTTTATCAGCCAGTCCCCCGACCTTACCTACTGGGGCGAGCACAGACACGTAATGGGTCCCTCTAAGGGTTGGGAAGCGACCAAAATGGGCGCAGGACCTATTCCTATCGAAACAGACCGCGGCTGGCTCATATTCTATCATGGCGTACTGACCTCCTGCAACGGCTATGTATACAGCTTCTCCGCAGCTCTCCTTGACAAGGACGAGCCTTGGAAGGTACTCAAGAGAGGCGCGTCATATCTTATCAGCCCTCAGACTGATTACGAGCTTATAGGCGATACGGACGCTGTAACATTCCCCTGCGCTAACCTTGTTGACGCGGACACAGGCAGAATCTGCATTTACTACGGCTGTGCCGATACCTGCACTTCCCTTGCGTTCACATACGTTGACGACGTTATGGACTTCCTTGACAACAACAGCCAGGTGTGAGCAATTACAGCTGACTGTGTGCAGTTGATATTGAAACCGTCCCTCGAAATTTTTCGGGGGACGGTTTTTACTGTTATGCCGCATTTATTTCTTATCTGTTTTTACCGCAATAAGGAACTTGATCTTCTTTCCCTCGTCTGTAAACATTTTTTCATGCTCCGTGACAAGGTTGTCAGGGTAATCGCTTGTGTGCAGGTCTCTTGTAAGGTACTTGATATCAAAGCCGGCTTCGGAGAAGTATTCCAGCGATTCCTCAAAAAGCTCGTCGTCGTCGGTTTTGAAGTGTATTTCTCCGCCGTCCGCAAGAAAAACGCGGTACTGCATAAGCTGGCGCGTGTGGGTAAGTCTGCGCTTGTTGTGCTTATCCTTTGGCCATGGATTGCAGAAATTGATGTACAGCCTGTCCGCGCGGTCATTTTCGCCGAAATAGTCTGAAATACGCTCTATGTTGCAGGAAACAAGCTTCAGGTTGTCAACAGTTCTGTTTGCCTCGTCAAAGGCTTTCTGTACCGTCCTGCGGGCGACTCCAAGCATATCGCTTTTTATATCCATGGCAAGCCAGTTTATTTCGGGGTACTTTAATGCGGCCTGAGCCGCGAACCAGCCCTTACCGCAGCCAAGCTCGGCATAAAGCGGCTTATCGTCGGGAAAAACGGTGTTCCATTTCCCTTTCAGCTCCTCTGCGTGTTCGATATAGTACGGGCAGACTGCCAGTTCGGGACGCGCCCATTTTTTTCGTCTTATCCTCATAAAAACTTCCTTTCGCATTTTTATCCTTAATCTATTGTATCATATTAACAGAAAAATTGCAATTTTTTTTATAATTTTACGTGTTGATTTTTGAAACTAATTATGATATAATTTAACTATATCTATGAAAATTATGTTAAGGAGCGGCTCTATGGGTTACAAACAAGATTTTATCAAATTTATGGTGGACAGCGGAGTGCTGACTTTTGGAGAGTTTACACTGAAAAGCGGCAGGCTTTCCCCTTATTTCATGAATTCGGGAAACTATAAAACAGGCGCGCAGCTTGCGAGACTGGGAGAATTCTATGCCGAGTGTATACATGACAACGGAATTGAATTTGATACGCTTTTCGGTCCCGCCTATAAGGGTATACCGCTTGCGGTCTCAACGGCGGTGGCGCTATATAAAAAGTTTGGCATTGATGTTAACTATTGCTTCGACCGCAAGGAAGCCAAGGATCACGGCGAGGGCGGCTGTATTGTGGGAAAACAGCTTACGGACGGCGAAAGGGTCGTTATCATTGAGGACGTTATGACCTCAGGAAAAGCTTTGCGCGAGGTAATGCCAAAGCTTAAAGAGACTGCAAATGTTGACGTCGCCGCAATGATAATTCAGGTCGACCGCATGGAAAAGGGTCTGAACGGCGACAAGTCCGCGGTACAGGAGGTAAGCGGCGAGTTCGGCGTAAATATCTACCCTATCGTGAATATGAACGATATTATTGAAGCGATAGAGGACGGCATTGTTCCCGGTAGGGAGTATCTGGAAAAAATGATCGAATACCGCAAAGTTTACGGCGTTTGATCTCTTGAGGCATACGTACTGTTAGTCTTGATATGAAGCTTCGCCAACAGCGGCGGACGGAGCGGGGGAGTCAAAAAAATGTGCCGCTGAGAAACGGAGCATACAATGAGTGTCGTTTTTGATCTGACGGTCGCCGGTTCTGAGGTACTGGATTCGGTGATATTTATGGAGAAGTCTCCTGCTTATGCCGCTTTTAAGGAGGAGATCGAGAAAATCCTCGCCGATTTCAACAAAAATTCCAAATTCGGTCAGAATGTGAATATTGATGTGAAAAATCTGGTGGAGAGTTCCTCCGACGCTGTGAAAAATATGCACAGGGCTTTTCTTATCTGGACGTTCTTTGAGGATAAGAGCAGCGGCGCAAAAGAGCCTCGCTATAACACATATCTTAAGCTCTTTTTCAAGGGTCAGGAAAAGCAGCTTGTTGCGCTTAACGGCGGAAAGAAGTCTATTGCCGTGAACGAAGTAGCCGCTTTCAAGGAAAAGTACATAGCCGAGATAGGCAAAAATCCCGACTTGTTTAACAGTCTTAAAGAGTTTTTTGCAGGTTATGTTTACGGATATTTCTTTAACTATCTCACCGAGCAGGATATTATGAAGGATTATGCGGAGTTCCTTGTTTGCCTGGGAATGATGTCCAATAAAATATCCACCGGCGAGACCGCTAAACAGAAGATACTGCCGAAAATGGCTGTACTTCTCAATAACGACCGTTTTAAGTACATCGGCGGAGAGATACCTCTCAACGTGATGATGGAGCAGGTCTACGACCGTTTTGCCTTTACCGGAATTGATAAGTCGGAAGAGACAGCTCTAAAGAGTGCGCTTAAAAAGTGCGTTATGGATAATTATGCCTACAATGAGGCTGACGACCTTATAAACGACGACGTTATGGTCAATGTGATGAGCAAGTTCAATAAGGACTATATCCGCGCTTCAAGCTTTGCGGAGGACTTGCAGAAAAACACCTTTGACGGGATCAGGACTTTCCTTGACGGCGATAAGAACGATATGGGAGAATTTACTGTTTCGAGAATTACCAAGATCGTTTCGGACAAGTGCGCCGCCAATCATGAGGATTACTACAGTGCGGGGCGGGAGCCTGTGCTTGATTTTGCGCTCAGCTCCGATATGAAAGGCTACAAGTACCCCATTACATACAAGGACGGCATGGACTATTGGTTCACGGATATCTACAAGGTCATTCTTGCTCCTGCCAGCGACAAGGCTATATATGTTGACGTCAAGGAGGAGGATCTGCCGCTGAGAATGTTCCCGTTTGCGGGTCCCGCTCTCAAAACCAACATTATCCGCGTTTTCGGCGGACTGGAGTCAAGCGGCTATACTATTCGTTCCGACAAGAGAAATGTTCTTGTGGATATTAACGCGCTTCCTGCGTCCAAGAATCTTTCCGACGACGACAAGAAAATGATGGCTTTGGAAAAGCTTTTGTACGTTATTTCCGGTAATATGGACGCGGTTTCCTATACGAAGCTGCTTAACGAAAATGTTTTCGGTACAAAGCTTTACGAGGACTATATCCGCTACCGCATGGACTGCATTTTTGCAAAGGGAATGAAGAGTCTCGAAGCAAAGAAAACGCTTCTTGAGGAACTTAATAAGATAGTTTAAGACAATTTAGTCAGGCGTACTCGTTTGAACGGGTACGCTCTTTTTGTTGGGAGTGCATAAAAATATTACTATAAATTTGTAGCAATTGCCCCCATAAAAACTATGTCGGAAAAACGTATTATATATTACAATGCAATTATTTGAAATGCCGCCATTGGCGGCTTGCAAAGCTTTCAGCTTTGCGCGGGCAGTATGAACGGCGGCTCTACAGCGGCTTTGCCGCTGTACGGCAATTTTATTGTCGGTATTGCAAAATTGTAAATTTTGCAATAGAGCTTAGTATAATTATAGGACATCAAATCGGAGGGGTGAGAACGGTATGACGGACAGGCAGTTTGAGCGTCGGATAACGCTCATACAGCAGGGCGACAAACAAGGTCTGAAAGAAATTTACGAGGAATACGGAAAAACAATATATCAGTGCGTGTACCAGATACTCCGCAGCAGCCATGACGCGGAGGACATTACGTCGGAATTTTTTCTGAAGCTGTGGAGGATAGCCGATACTTACTGTTTCGGCGGAAAACACAAGCGGTGGCTTGTTACGATAGCCAGAAATATGGCTCTGGACTTCCTTAAAAAGCAGAAGCGGGAACAGCCGCTTCTGGACGGCGACACGGAGGAGAAAACCGTTCCCGAACCTGCGGACAGCACGTCTACCGAGGAAACGGTCACGGGAAACATGGCGGTTGCGGAGGCTTTGGAGTCTCTGGACGAAAGCGAGCGGGAGATAGTCAATATGCACATTCTTGCGGAACTGACATTCAGAGAGATCGCCGCAATACTGGAAAAACCTATCGGTACGGTCACATGGAAGTACCGCAATGCAGTATCCAAGCTGCAAAAAATTGTGGGGGAGGCGCAGTCGGTATGAATTTGAACGATAAAAAAATAAAAGAACTGTACAAGGCTCATGCCGAACAGAACGCGCCCGACATGGACGCGCTTTGGGAGCGTATAGAGCGCGGTCTTGACGAGAAAAACGCCGATACTGTCAGCGGCGTGACCTCAAAGCCCGTCAGGAAATATATCGGCTTCGGAAAGATAGCAGTACCTGCGGCGTTGGCTGCGGCAATTGCGCTGGTGATAATTCCGGCGGCTTTCAGGGGCAAAAGTTCGGATATGTCTTACGATTCGGGCAACAGCATAATGAACGAAGCGGCGATCGACAGTTCAGTGCAGTACGCTGACGAAGACGGTTACGTTGACGTTGACGTTGAAAACGGCGAAGATGAGGCGGATATTACTATTCCGGCGACCGAAAGATATTTGCCGGAAACTGTCATGTATGAGGAACTGGAGCTTGAACCTGTTGTATATGATGAGGCAGAGGAATCCGCTCCCGCATATGACGGTTCCGAAGCTGCTCCGTCAGTAAAGACATCGGGAGACGACTTTTTTGTTGAGGCAAACGTTTTGATACACACGGACGTAATTGTCAACGCTTATGTGGACAGGGTATACAGCCGCGGAGAAACAGTTTGCTACGAGCTTACCGCCGAGAATGCCGATACAAATGAAACGGAAAATATTACGCTTGAAAGCGCGACTCCCTACAGGCTGCTGGAGAACCGAAGCTATGTTCTGCCCCTGAAATTTGACGGGGGAACGTACAGTCTGGTTTTTGAAAACGCTCCCCAAATAGAGGTCACTCTTGACGGGGGACTGATATTTCACAACGGTTGGGTAACGCTTGACGGTGAAACGGCGGCGGACGTTATCTATCCTCAAAACGGTATTGACGACTTTTTCTACGACAGAATGAAATTTTCCTACAGCGCGGATACGGACTCTCTTGTTAAAAAGTGGCATGAATTGAAAGGAGACGGTTTATCATGAAAGGAAAAGTTTTGACCGCGGCATTGGTCTTAACGCTTTTGCTGACAGGCTGCCGCCCGCAAGAGGACGAGGTGCGGACAGTGACTTGTCCTGCTGAGGAAACTACCTTAGCTTGGTCGGAGACTATCGAAAATGCTTCTGATTTTGTTCCCGGTGCAGACGCGTCGGAGACCGACGCGGAGACGCAGGATAGCTTTCCTGGCATCGAGGAAACAACCCTTGCGCCGGATATATCCGAAGATACCGTCATTGCCGAAGACGATATTCCGGACGCGCTCAAATGCCTTGCTTCTCCGTCCGATCCCATGGCTACGGAGCGACCTTCCAATTGTGCGGGAAGCTTTGAAACGGCTTTCCTGAAATACGCGGCGGCTGAGGGCGGCAATGTTGTGATATCTCCCGCAAGCGCAAAACTTGCAATGAGTATGGTTGCCATGGGTGCGGGCGAGGGTTCTTCCACCGAAAAGGAACTTCTTGATCTGTTCGGGTACGCAAGTAAAGAGGATATGGCTCTTGACGGCAATCGGCTTATGAACGAGCTGAACCGCGAGGACGGCAGCCTGTCCGCGAAAAATTCCCTTTGGGCGTCGGACAAAGCGAAAGGTCTGAACAGCGGATTTACTGACGAACTTGCGAATTATTTCTATGCGGAAAGCTTTGTACGCGATCTGACTTCACAAGGCTTTGTCGATGAAGTCAACGGCTGGATAGATAAAAACACAAACGGGCTGATAACGGAAATGATTGACGAACCGCTGTCCGGGGACGCGCGGCTGGCGTTGGTGAACACGCTGTACTTTAAAAACGGGTGGAGGTATCACTTTAACGACAGATACCCACGGGGATTTTACGGCACGGAGGGCTTCAACGAAAATGCTCCGGCAATGAGTATGACCGAGCATATCATGTACTCCTCGGACAGTATGTTCAAATCGGTGAAGTTGGACTACACGGACGGTTCGTGCATGAAGATATTCCTGCCTGCCGATGAGAGCAAGCCTGTCACCGATATTATCGCGGAAATGTCCGCCGAGGAGCTTTCAGCGGCTATGGAGCCGTTTTACAGCAACACTTACGTGCACTTGACAATGCCGCCCTTTGAGTGCGACTACGAGGCTTCGCTTGTGGAGATGTTCAAGAGCTTGGGCGTAAAGGACTGCTTTAACATTGATGCGGCAGATTTCAGCGGCATTACATCGGAGGAAAACTTATTTATTTCGGACGTAATGCAGGCGGCTAAGATAATCTGCGATGAAAAAGGCACCGAGGCTGCCGCGGCTACTTCCGTTACGGTGGCTTGCTGTTCCGATGAGCCGTCGTATCCGGTTGTACTTATAATTGACCGTCCGTTTCTCTATACGATAGAATCGCCGTCGGGCGAGACGCTGTTTATGGGCGTTATTACGGACATTAAGTGAAAGGAGCTATAATATGAAGAAAACAAAATTTTTAGCTGTGACAGTTTCGGTACTGACTGCCGTGGGAATTTTTTCCTCATGCGGAACTGATGGTACTTACGATACACCGACCGAAACGGTGACGGCTTCTGAAACTGCGAAAGAAACCGAAATCACTCACACCGAAGCGGTGTACTCAACCGAGGAGATATACGGCAGCTTCAACAGCGCGTTTCTGAAAGAATACCTTAAGGAAAATGACAGCTTTGTTATCTCGCCGCTAAGCGCGAAGATTGCGATTAGTATGGCGGCTGCGGGTACGGACAGCGGTACGGATACGGAAAAGGAGCTGCTTGATCTGTTCGGTTACGGCGGCAGGGAGGATATGCTTGCCGACTGCGGCAGGATAATCGCGGAGCTTGACGGATCTAAAACTATATCAACGGCAAACTCGGCATGGCTGTCCGAAAAGCTGAAAATTGCCAAGGGTTACAGCGGCACTTTAAAGGACGTTTTCGATGCAGAGAGCTTTACCGAGGATCTGCCTGCTGAAAAGACCAGGAAGAAGATCAACAAGTGGGTGGATAAAAATACCAAAGGAATGATACCCGAACTGCTGAAAGATCCACTGTCCGAGGGCGCACGGCTTGCGCTGGTGAACGCGCTGTACTTCAAAAACGAGTGGGTCTGCAAATTTGATATAAATTATACACGCGACGGGGATTTCTACGGAAAAAGCGGCTGGGCAGCCGTACCGACAATGCATTTGGCTGAGCGATTGCAGTACGGCGAGGGCAAGAAATTCAAGTCGGTAGTTCTGCCCTATACGGACGGTTCTTATATGCGGGTGTACCTGCCGCTGGACGAAAACGCGCAAATCGCCGACCTTATCGGAGAGATGAGCGCTGACGAACTTAACGCCGAGTTTGAAGCGAGTTACGATATGGCGGATGTTGTGCTGTCTATGCCGAAATTTGAGTGCGAAAGCGGCGGTTCTTTACTGGAAATGCTTGAACGTCTCGGCGTTCGGGATGCGTTTGATCCCTCGGCAGCGGCTTTCGGCGAGATGACCGACAGTGACGAGATTCTGTACATTTCCCAAATAATTCAGGCGGCTAAGATAATTTGCGACGAGGAAGGCACTGAAGCTTCTGCTGCCACATTGGTAGTAATGGACGAGGGCGCGGCAGTTCCCGCGGAGGATATCATAGAGTTTACTGTTGACAGACCCTTTATGTACGAAATAAAAACGGCTTCCGGCGAAACTCTCTTTATGGGCGTTATGCAGGACATTTAAGGAGGAGTTACTATGAAAAACAAAAGATTTGTATGTTCGGTAATGGCAATATTGACTGCGGCGGGAATGCTGTCGGCATGCAGTAGCAGCGATTCAGGCGCGGCGGACGGCGGATATTATGAAACAACAGCGGCTGATGCAGGAGGCAAAAGCGACGATAGCTTTGATCCCAATGCAGATAGGGGAGACGCTTCTATAAAAGATTATATACCACAAGCAACCGGAAATTCGGGAGTTCTCCAGCATGGTGATGCGACGGCTGACAGCGGCAATACTGCGAACGGCGGTTTGGTAGGCGTTGAAGTTGATGATGAAGATCCTGCGGACGATACCTACCTTGCGGAAGGCATATGGGCAGAGGAAGCTCCGGCAGACGATACTTACGCTACGGGAAATACTACAGGCGCAGGTGCATGGAATTCAGCCGGAAACTACAGCTATCAGGAATACTTCAACACCGAGGAGTACAACAGCATTATCGAAAGCGGCTACAAGTCGGTAGCGGAAAATCCGTTGTCTACATTTTCCATTGACGTTGATACCGCCTCATACGCCAATGTGCGCCGTATGATACAGGAGGGCAGATACATCAATCCCGATGCGGTTCGCGTTGAGGAATTCATTAACTACTTCGATTACAGTTATCCTCAGCCGGCAACGGAGGATCCGTTCTCGGTAACGACGGAGCTTTCCGACTGTCCCTGGAACAGCGGGACAAAGCTTCTGCTGGTGGGACTGAAAGCGGAGGACATTCAGCAAGAGGAGCGCGAACCGCTCAATCTGGTATTCCTGATAGACGTGAGCGGGTCTATGTTCTCGGAGGATAAGCTGCCGCTGGTACAGAAAGCTTTCACAATGCTGACGGATACCCTCACCGAAGACGACAGGATATCTATTGTGACCTATGCGGGCGAGGAAAACGTTGTCCTCAAGGGCACGAGCGGCGCGGACAAGAAAAAGATAAAGAACGCAATAAACAGTCTTGAAGCGGGCGGTTCCACATACGGCGAGGCGGGAATAAACCGTGCCTACGAGCTTGCGGAAAAATACTTTATCAAGAACGGCAACAACCGCGTGCTTTTGGCTACTGACGGCGACCTGAACGTCGGTTTGTCCAGCGAGGAAGAGCTTACGGAGCTTATTGAGGAAAAGCGTGAATCGGGCGTGTTCCTGTCGGTGCTGGGCTTCGGTACGGGCAACGTTAAGGACAACCGCATGGAGGCTCTTGCCGATCACGGCAACGGAAACTACTCCTACATTGACAGCGAGACAGAGGCTAAAAAGGTTCTTGTGGAGGAAATGAGCGGTACTCTTTACACCGTGGCTAAGGACGTTAAAATTCAGGTGGAATTCAATCCCGCAAACGTTTCGGGATACCGTCTGATAGGCTACGAGAACCGCGCTCTTGCCGACGAGGACTTTGCGGACGATACCAAGGACGCGGGCGAGATCGGAGCGGGGCATACAGTTACCGCGCTGTATGAGATAGTTCCAAACGGCAGCGGAACGTCCATTCCCGAAGCGGAACTGAAATATCAGCAAAATACCGTGACAGGCAATAAAGACGAGCTTCTGACAGTTTCCCTGCGCTATAAGCAGCCCGATGGAGACAAGAGCAAGCTGCTTTCCGTACCCGTTACAATGGAAAGCTACAGCGCGAAAATGCCGAGAAATATGACCTTTGCGGCAGCGGCGGCGGAGTTCGGAATGATCCTGCGGGGAAGCGACTACAAAGGCACTGCAAGCTGTGGACAGATACTTGAAATGCTTGAGGGATACGATTACAAGTCCGATGAATACAAAAGCGAATTTGTCTATCTGGTAAAAACCATGGACAGGCGCGGATATTAAATATTTACTGTGCTTAAAGGCTGTGCAGAAAAAATTGCACAGCCTTTTTATGTGTTATGTTAGCAGAATTTCGTGAAAAAACGTCTTTGCAGAGAACAGTTAAGAACAACAGTAAGTCATTGTAATTTCATAAAGAAAAAGGCTTCCGTCCGATAAGGAACGGAAACCTTTTATCATTGGAGTTTAGTTATGTCTGCGCTTTTTGTAAACAACGACCCCGAAGCCGAGAACAACTGCTGCAAGAACTGCACTGACTGCAATTCCGTTTCCGATAGAGTTGTTATCGGAAACGATTCCCGATGCCGAGGAAACGTCCTCAAACTCACCGAGAGGCTCATCACTTATAGTGATGAGGTAATCAGAAGCATGTGTAAAAGTAAATTTCGCGTTGCCGCCGGAAATCAGGCTGCAATCTGCAAATTCAAGTTCACCTGTCTTGGGATTATAGTAGAAAAGGTTGGCGTAACGTCCGTTGTACTTTGTGCCTATATCGTATGACAAAGTTGCTACACAGCCGAAGCTACCCTTATGGTCGAGGGAAATCTGCTTTTTGTGCGAACCCTCTGCCTTGTCAACTATTTCGTCGGGGATATGTCTTGTATTCTTTGTAACATCAAAATTGATCGTCTTGTTAGATGTTACGCTGAGACCGTTGATAGTCCACTTAATGCCGCTGCCCATGTTGAAGACAACATCAACGTCTTTGCCCTCGACATCGCCGAGGATTGTAGACGGAATTTTTTCTGCGCCGTTCATATCAACCACGATCTTATCTCCGTCGGAAGCTGTTGTAATCTCTGCGGAAATAACTTCCCAGCCGCTCTTGCCGCCAATAGAGGGAGCGCCTGTGTTGGTTACACCGCCGAATGGGATTACAGGTGCGCCTATATAGGAGGGAGGAGCCCAAGGATTTATGGAGCTTCCTGTGCCTGTCGCAGGGATAGGTTCTGTCTTGATAACATAATTACATACAGTACACTTATATGTTTTTACGCCTGCTGTTGTTTCTGTTGCTGGAGTTGTGATTGTGCCTCCGTCGCTTGTATGAGCGGCGAAATCAACTTTTTCGTCACAGCCGGAGCAAGCGTGCCAGTGACCTGTTTTGTCGCTTGTCCATGCTGCTGAGGGAGTATGAGTGTGATCAGGATCAACGGGAGGCTTGGGCTCTGACTTTGGAACAAGCTCAACCTTTGTCAGGGTATATTTCTGACCGGAAACCGCCATGCCGTATTCTTTAAGAGCAGTAACGTCATCAGCGGTCAATACAAAGCTGAAAGATGTGCCGTTTATGTTTATAACGCCCCATTCGGGATCGGGGTTAGGTCCGGGAATAACAGGCCAACCCTCTGTCAAGCTCGCAATCTTCATCTGAGCGCCGGATTCACAGGTAAAAGTATATTTAAGCGTGTCGCCAACTTTGATTTCGGCAAACTTAGCCGCGGGAATCTGTACGTTTGCAGACCAATCTGTTCCCATATCAGTATTGCCTTCCCAGAGAGCACTTCCTGTAACAGGAGGTGTGGGATCGTCGCCGCCGTTGTTGTAGTTAATCTTAACAGTATCACCTGCTGCTAAACCGTCAAATTTGCTACCGTCACCAATTGTAATCTGGAAACCATATTTCTTCAATTCATCTGCACCGTCAACACCTTCTATGGTTGACAGGTCAAATGTAAAATTGGTATTATCCAATGATACCTCAGCCGCAGGCTTCCAAGTCCAGCCGCTGCCCCACTGGGTGTAAAGCGTTATCTTAACGTCGCTTGCCTGTACGCTCTCTATTGAACAATTGTCAAATTTTACTCCTGTAAGTTTAAGTGTTGTATTGCCAAGTTCGTCAAATGTTTTTCCGATAATAGGAGAATCAGTTGTTTCGAAGTCAGCCTTTGCCATTAAACCGTGAGGATCCTGTCCGTCCCATTCATTTTCCTCTACAGTAAGTTCAATTGCATCTGTGGGGAATCTCAAATTAACTGTTTCGGATTCGGGAGGGGTTGTGCCGCCGTTATCAACTACTTTCCAGCTTCCGCCGCCTTGTCCCAAATACTGTGTGTCACTAAAATCTCCTGCTGCCGATGCTTCAACGTTTATTGAAAATTCAGCTTTTGAAGCACTTGTTGCAGTAAATGTGTACACATTATTCGATGCCTTTTCGACAGACAAACCTGTATCTTCAGCAGCACTGTTATCCACAGATCCGTCAGCGTTTACAAGCTGAGGCCATCTGTTTGAAATGCCCGAGTCTGCAAAATCTTCACCGAATGCGCATTTTACTACCCATTTAGCTGTAGGAGGGGTATTTGTGTCATCGTAAGTAATGGTAAATGAATCGCCGACAGCCAGTTCTGTAGTTGCTGTTTTAGAGCAAGTAAAATTAGCACTGCCGATACTCTTGACGTTTTCGTCTAAAGTAGCAGTTACAACAATCTTAAAAACATCACCGCTAGATACATCTCCAAGAGCTTTTACTGTAGCTGCATCAACTTGCATGGAATAACCGGGAACGGAACCGCTCTCTATATTATCCCATAAATATGGATTATATGAACCTGCATTTACTGATATATTCTTATCAGCGTCGTTTATAGATACAGATTTTATAGACATATTTTTCAAGTTGTCCATAGGGCTGTAGCAATAGGCTTCGATTTTAGCATCATCGCCGTTCCATGTGTCATCCTTGCTTGCGGTATACGTAAACTCATATTCGGTTTTACCCGCAATAATTTCCGTCTTATCTGCTGCCACCCAAGATCCGTTAATTCCCCATGTATTTGAATTAACGTTTAGCAAAATGTACGGAGTAAACGCTGCCGCACTCGCCGTAAAGCTCGTGACAGCCATTGTCGTTACCGCCAGCGCAGCCGCAGTGACCGCCGCCAACAGTTTTTTCAATTTCATATAAAAAACCTCTTTTCATTGTATTTGAACGAATTTGTTTCGCCGAAAGCTCCTCCGCAGCTGTTCAGCATAGTTTGTAAATTGCGTTCATACTTCCGACAAAAAAAAACATACTTCATTCATATTAATATTGTAGCAGATTTGCACAGCTTTTTCAAGAGTACAAGCAAACAATATCATACAAAAAAATTGTGGAAATTATACAAAATCATGTGTACTACTTATAACCGTATAGCCGCGGTAAATCTGCCAACCGTTTTTTTGTTTTTTTTGCATAATGGGACTTGAAATACGTTCTAAAAGGTGATAAAATAGTATGGTTAAGATTTTCGGCATTCCCACTGATTAAGATGAGGTGAGCGGCGTGATAAGAAAAATTTTGGCGTTTCAGATTATTTTGGTGCTTTTTGTTTTTTCAATGACTGCGGCGGCGTCCGCGGAGGAAGAACTTCCCTATGTAAGAACGGTTTTTAACGAGAGAAACGGTCTGCCCACGGGCGAGGCGAACGATGTTCTGCAAACCTCCGACGGTTATGTCTGGGTAGGCAGCTACGGCGGTCTTATACGTTTCGACGGTACGGAGTTCCGCAATTTCAGCTCCGAGGGCATATTGCCGTCCTCTTCGGTGAGAATGCTTTTTGAGGATTCGTCGGGCAGACTTTGGATAGGTACTAACGACGCGGGCGTGTTTGTGTACGAAAACGGCAGTATCGCTCAGCCCGACGGTCAGCCCAAGGATACTTTCCTGTGCGTGAGAGGCTTTGCCGAGGACGAGGGCGGCGTGGTTTACGCCTGCTCAAATTCCGGAGTGGCTCAGATTGCGGACGGTATGATGACTGTGTACGATATCTCCGAGCTGTCGGGACAGACGGTGTACTCCCTTGCAGTCGACAAATTCGGCAGGGTCTGGGGTGCGGAAAGCTCCGGCGGCTGCGCGGTACTGTATGAGGGAAAGCTTGTAAGCATTATTCCGGGCGGAGATATTTTCGGCGAGGGAGAGTCCGTCTACAGCGTCGCAACCGGAGCGGACGGGGACGTCTGGCTCGGCAGCGCAGGAAACAAGGTCGCGCGGCTGAGCTTTGATTCGTCCGATCTTGAAAGCGGCATGAAAACGCAGTTTTACGACATGGAGAACGTTATCACCCACAACAGCATGAGAATGATGAGCGGAGGCGAAATGACCGTAAGCGGTCTGCACGGATTCGGCATGATATATCCCGACGGCACGGTAAGGGAATTCAGTGAAAGCGACGGGGCAGTCTCGCTCAACAGCGCGTTTGTCGATTATGAGGGAAACGTCTGGCTCGCTTCCACAAGCGAGGGTATTGTCAGGTACACCAAAGGCTGCTATTCTTCCCCCAACTCGGCGGCGGAGCTTGATGGTATCGCTTTGAACGCCGTGGCTGTCAGCGGAGACTTTAAATATATCGGTACCGACAGCGGCGTTATAGTATGCGGAGCGGACTGGCGGAGGGTCGAAAGTCCTCTGACGGAAATGCTTGACGGTATACGTGTAAGGCATATAATCGCCGATTCAAAAGGTCGTATATGGGCGGCCTCCTATTCGGATGTTCCTGTTCTGATGTATGATCCCGACAGCGGCGAAATAGTTTCCTACAGCAGCAAGGACGGTCTTGCGGGAGACAGGGCGAGGACTTTGCTGGAGCTTAAGGACGGTACTATCGCGGTCGGTACGCAGAACGGAGCAAGCTTTATCAGTGACGGAAAGGTTGAAAGCTTTACCAATCTTGAGTACCCTGCTGTTCTTTCACTGCTTGAAACCGAGGACGGTTCTGTATTTGCCGGCAGCGACGGAGGAGGAATTTACGAAATAAAGAACGGCGGCGAGGTCGTTTCACACAGCTTTTCCGAGGGACTCAGCGAGGGCGTTGTTTTGCGTATGCTGAGCGATACCGAGAAGAACTGCTATTTTATCAGCGCGGGAAGCAGCCTGTACTACATGAAAGACGGCTTGTTCACAAAGCTTGAAGCGCTTGAAAAGGGTCCGGGAAGTATTTTTGACTTTTACCTTATAGACGGTACTCTGTGGCTGCTCCAGAATAACGGCATACTTGCCGCAGACCGCTCAGACCTGCTGAACGGCGGAACGGGCGATCCTGTGACCTACGGCTTTGAATACGGTCTGTCCGGTTCGCTGAATGCCAATACATGGCACTGCTCTGATGGAGGAAAGCTTTACCTTGCCACAAGAAACGGCATAAGCGAGTTTGGCTTTACCGCTCCCGAAAATGAGCTGCCGAAGGTTGTTATCAGCAGTATCGAAGTGGACGGAACGGTTTACGACCACCCGGAGGATATGACGATATCCAGCGGTGCGCAGCGCGTTACGATAAATTTTGCCGCGCTGTCCTTTACCGATACCACAAGATTTTCGATCGGCTACAGGCTTGACGGCTTCGATGACGAGGAGATCGTTCTTGACGGTGCAAAAAGCGGTTCTGTCAGCTATACGAATCTTTCGGGAGGGCGGTACGAATTCGGAATGAGAGTTATCGCGCCCGACGGATCGGAGGATACGGACGTAAAATCCGGGAACTCATGCAGCATTGAGATAAGGAAACGCAAAAAGCTTGTTGAACACCCGCTGTTCTGGGTGTGTGCGGCGTTTGCGCTTATGGCGATAGCTATGGGTTCCATTACTCCCATTTCTGCGGCAAAGGTAAAGCTTGCCAGACGCAGACAGCGCGAGTATCAGGACATTCTGGAGCAGTCGCTGCTTACCTTTGCGGGTACTATTGACGCTAAAGATAAATATACAAACGGTCACTCAATACGTGTGGCGAGGTACTCCAGAGAGCTTGCAAAGCGTATGGGGCTGTCTTCTGAGGAGCAGGAGCACATCTACTATGTGGCTTTGCTTCATGATATCGGAAAGATAGGTATTCCCGACCATATACTCAACAAGCCCGGAAAGCTTGATCCGGAGGAAAGAGAAGTCATTCAGACCCACCCTAAGATCGGTGCGGACATACTGAAAAACTTTACTGCGCTTAACGGCATTTCTGAGGGTGCGAAGTTCCACCATGAACGCTATGACGGCGGCGGCTACTGCGAGGGCAGAGCCGGGGAGGACATTCCTCTTGTGGCAAGGATAATCGGCGTGGCGGACACATACGATGCCATGGCAAGCGAGAGGTGCTACCGCAAACCTCTAAGCTCGGAAACGATAATTTCGGAGCTTGAAAAGGGCAAGGGAGGACAGTTCGATCCATCTATCGTTCCGCATATGCTTGATATGATAGCGGACGGTACCGCGGATATTCTTAAGGAAAACAGCGGAGAGGCTGTAGTCTGATATTAAAGAAGGGTAAACCATGAATATTATTATAGTAGGCTGCGGCAAGGTCGGTCAGGCTCTTGCCGAGCAGCTTAACGAGGAGGACAATAACGTCACAGTTATCGACTCGGACAGAAAGATAGTGGATAACGTTGTAAGCCGCTTTGATGTAATGGGAGTGGAGGGAAACGGCGCCACGCGCGCAACTCAGCAGGAGGCTGGCATTACTCACGCCGATCTGCTTATCGCGGTTACGGGCTCAGACGAGCTTAATCTGCTCTGCTGTCTTATTGCTAAAAAGGCAGGTAACTGCCAGACTATCGCACGTGTGAGAAGTCCTCAGTATAACATTGAAGCTCCGTTTCTGAAAGATGAACTGGGACTTGCAATGGTAATAAACCCCGAATTTGCCGCCGCTGCGGAGATCGCAAGAATACTGCGCTTTCCGTCAGCGATAAAGATAGACACCTTTGCAAAGGGACGGGTGGAGCTGCTGAAATTCCGTTTGCCCGAAAACAGTCCGCTGGCAGGCTGTGCGATAAAGGATATCAACTCAAAATTCCACAGCGACGTGCTTGTCTGCACTATTGAGCGCGGAGACGAAGCATACATAGCCTACGGCGATTTTGTTTTCGAGGAAAAGGACGTTATTTCGATAGTTGCTGCTCCGCGGAAAGCAAACGATTTTTTCCGCAAAATAAAATATAAGACAAATTCCGTTAAGAACGCGATGATCGTCGGCGGCGGAGAGATAGGTCACTATCTTTGCGAAATGCTGACACGTTCGGGAATAAGCGTTACTCTAATAGAGAAAAACCCCGCCCGCTGCGAGGAGCTTGACGCTCTTATGGACGAGGTCGTAGTCATCAACGGCGATGCCTCCGACCAGACAGTGCTGCTTGAAGCCGGTCTTGAAAACTCTGGCGCGTTTGTTGCCCTGACCAATCTGGACGAGGAAAATATCCTGCTGTCACTGTTTGCAAGAAGTGTGGGAAACGCCAAGCTTGTTACCAAAATAAACCGTATAGATTTCGGAGACGTTATCAAGCACCTTGATCTGGACTCCATAATTTATCCGAAAAATATTACCTCCGAAACGATAATACGATATGTCAGAGCTATGAAAAACGCCATGGGAAGCAATGTTGAGACTTTCTACAACCTGATAAAGGGAAAGGTCGAGGCTGCGGAGTTCATTATAAAGGAGGACTCGCGTATTGCGGGAGTTCCTCTTATGGAGATGCAGTTCAAGGAGGGCGTGCTTGTGGCGGCTATCCTGCGCGACAGAAAGGTGATCATTCCTCACGGTCAGGACAGCATTCAGGTAGGGGACGCGGTGGTCATCGTTTCCAATCATCTTGCCCTGCACGATATTACGGATATTCTTAAATGATAACGATCGGGAGTAACTGAGATATGAACTTTAAAATGATATCCTACATTTTGGGCTGGATACTTATATTTGAGTCCCTGTTTATGATCGTGCCGTCCGTAACAGCGGTGTGCTACGGTGAGAGCGCTCTTTGGTACTTTCTTATAACCGCGGCTATATGTCTTGCAATAGGCGGTCTGCTGATACGGAAAAAGCCGGAACGCAAGCAGCTTTACTCACGCGAGGGAAACGTTATCGTCGCTTTGAGCTGGGTACTGCTCAGTATCTTCGGAGCGATACCGTTCTATATTTCGGGGGCGATTCCCTCTTACCTGGACGCTCTGTTTGAAACGGTTTCGGGATTCACCACCACGGGCGCGAGCATTTTGCCTGAGGTAGAGAGTTTGCCCAAATCAATGCTCATGTGGAGAAGCTTCACTCATTGGGTCGGCGGAATGGGAGTACTGGTTTTTATCATGGCTTTTCTTCCTTTGGCGGGAGCTCAGAATATGCACATAATGAAAGCGGAAAGCCCGGGTCCGTCGGTCAGTAAGCTTGTGCCTAAGGTCAAAAGTACGGCTCTTATGCTGTACAAAATATATTTTGTACTGACTATCATGGAATTTGTAACTCTGCTCATCTGCGGAATGTCGGTATTTGACGCTATGAACACCTCCTTTGCCACTGCGGGAACCGGCGGCTTCGGAGTTTACAACAACAGTATGGGAGGTTTTTCTCCCAAGATACAAATTGTGGTAACGGTGTTTATGATACTGTTTTCCGTGAATTTCAACTCATACTTCTTTTTGATATGCAGAAAATTCCGTGACGCTTTCAATACCGAGGTATGCGTATTTTTCGTAATTGTGGCTGTCATTACGGGACTTATCACAATAAACATAAGCGGACTTTTCAGCACTGTAGGCGAGGCTCTCAGGCATTCTTCCTTTGCTGTGGCTTCCATGATCTCGACGACGGGCTTCGGTACGGTGGATTTTAACCTTTGGCCGGAGCTTTCAAGGACTCTCCTTGTTCTTGTAATGTTTATAGGAGCCTGTGCCGGAAGTACCGGCGGCGGCATCAAGGTGTCAAGGATAATTATTCTGTTCAAAAGCATGGCAAAGGAGCTTCTTGTTATCGTTCACCCGAAGCAGGTCAAGAAAATAAAGCTGAATTCCCACCCGATAGATCATGACGTGGTGCGCGGAGTAAACGTATTTATGGTGGCGTATCTTATGGTTTTTGTGATATCGTTGGTGCTTGTTTCCTTTGACAATCATGATATGATAACCAACTTTACAGCCGTCACAGCGGCGATAAACAATATAGGTCCCGGACTTGAACTTGTGGGACCGACGGAGAATTTCGGATTTTTCTCCGCTCCTGCAAAAGCTGTTCTCATTTTCGATATGCTTGCTGGCAGACTGGAGCTTTTTCCAATGCTGCTGCTGTTTACTCCTGCAACGTGGAAAAGATGATCTGCTGTATTTGTCGGCGGCAGCGGCGGTGCTTCGGAGGTTATCAAACGAATCTATTAAAGGCTGCGATCAGGCAGCCTTTCTTTTCGCTTTGACAACAGCTGCGGAAAAGGCAATTCTTGTACCTTATGTCCGCTTTACTGTACAGGAGCGTGAACCATGATTTTGTCCGTAAGTTTGTTATTCAGCAGCAAAATAAATAACGCAGCGCAGTATTTTTCCGTACGATCAGATTGCGCAAACTGCGCGTGTACTGTTTTTCAAAAACTCCAGCTCGTCTCCCTCAAAATACGGTGAAAGCTTTTCATAAACCATTTTATGGTATGCGTTGAGCCGTTCTCTGTCTTTGGCTTCAAGCATAGCTGCGTTAACGCAGTCAAGGTCTATGGGAGCATATGTTATAGTCTCAAACTCCATTATCTGACCGTATTCGCATTGTTCCGCATTTTTGCAGAGCAGTTCGTTTTCTATTCGTATACCGTGACTGCCTTCAACATAAACTCCGGGTTCGTCGGTGGTTATCATGCCCTCTTCAAGTACTGCGCTCATGGGTCTGTCCTCGGAAAGCTTGTGCCTGAAGCTGTTTGGATCTTCGTGTACGCTTAAAAGATAGCCTACTCCGTGTCCTGTTCCGCAGCGGTAATCCAGACCGTTTTCCCACATTATCCCACGCGCAAGGATATCCAGATTCTCACCGCGGCAGCCGTGCATGAACCGTGCCGCCGCAAGATTAAGCATGGCGCGGACAGTTAGTGTAAAGTGGTACTTGACCTCGTTCGAGACATCGCCCAGCGCAAAGGTGCGTGTGATGTCGGTAGTACCCTCAAAATAGTGTCCGCCGCTGTCCACAAGTAGTATACCTTTCGGTTCGAGAACAGCGCAGTTTTCATTATCGGCGCTGTAATGCATCATGGCGGCATTAGCGTTATAAGCGCTTATGGTGTCGAAGCTGGGAGCGATAAAATGCTCTCCGCCGACCCGACGCCGCAGACCGTCAATATAGTCAGCTGCGGTAGCTTCGGTGATTTTTATTTTTCCGATGTTTGTTTTAAGCCAATACATAAATTTTGTAACGGCAATTCCGTCCAGCAAATGGGCGTACCGAATATTTTTAATTTCCGTTGGATTTTTTACGGCTTTAAGCAGTACCGCAGGGCTTGGCTCGGAAATTATTCTGCATTTTTTCACGGCTTCGGCAAGACGGAAATTCACTCTTTTTTCATCAAGCCACACGCGTTCTGCGGACAATTTTTCTGTATAAATATAAATTTCATCATATGGACGCAGCGTTACGCCATTTTTGCTAAGGTACTCCGAAACTTTTTCACCACAGGCGTTTTTGTCAGCAAAAAGCAAAGCGGAGTTTTCGGTAATTACTGCATATGACAGAACCATGGGACAGCATTTAATGTCGTCCGCACGGATATTGAAAAGCCACGATATTTCGTCTAAAGCCGTGATAATATGAACGTCCGCTTTTTTTTCGGACATTTTTTCACGTATCTCCGCGAGCTTTTCTGTTGCGCTTTTTCCGCTGTATTTTTCCTCCAGAAGATAAATTTCCGTATGTTCAAGCTGCGGACGGTCAGTCCATATTCTATCGGCTAAATCAATATCGGCAATACTTCCGTTTTTTTCTTTGGCTATTTTTTTATAGTATCTTCCGGTTTCGGCGGTAACGACTCTGCCGTCAAAACCGATATTTCCGCATTCCGGAAGAATATCAGAGACGTACCTGCGAACTGTGGGAACGCCAGCTTCTCCTGACCGCATAAGGGTTATACCGCTGCCGCTGAGCTGATTTTCAGCCTGAATAAAATACCGTCCGTCGGTAAAAAGGGCGGTGTCGGTTTCCGATACAACGAGAGTTCCCGCAGAGCCTGTGAAGCCGCTGAAATATTTTCTGGTCATAAAATAGGGACTGACATATTCGCTGTCATGAAAATCCGATGTAGGAATAATATAAACATTTATTTCTTCTTTTTTCATTTCGTTTCTGAGTGCGCCGATTCTTTCTTTAATATCCATAATAATTCTCCGTTTTTTAAATTAAAGCCATTGAATAAAGGCAGTTTTATCGCTGCAGTTGTAGCCTGCTCTTTCGTAAAATCTGAGGGTACTCTCTTTCTTGGAGCCCGTCATCAGCATAATTTTGTAGCAGTTTTCTTTTATGGCAATTTCTTTTGCGAAATCAAGGCAGGCAGTTGCCAAACCTCGGCAGCGAAATGATTCGTCCGTAACGACATTTTCTATAAGAGCGTATGGACGCTGTTCGTGCGTGAGATTCGGAACGATCACGCAAACGCAGGAGGAGACTATTTTTCCGTCCTCTTCGGCGACAATTATGTGATGATTTTCGTCGTTAAGTATTTTCCTGCAAAGCGCGGAAAGCTCCTCTGTTTCTTCCGGGACAGGATTTCCGTGAAGCTGGGTATAAAGCTCAAAAAGCCCCTTGAAATCGGATTCATTGATTTCCCGTATCATGATGCAGCCTCCTTTATTTTTATTGTCAAAAATTTAATAAATATTTTTTTAAGTATACCATATTTTCCCGAAAATGTCAAACAGGTATACCAAAATATTTTATGGCATACCTGTTATATAACATATATTACATTTAGAGCTATTATATATTACAAGCGTTATTTATAAAGTTGTTCTTCAATTCTTATAAGCCTGTTGTACTTTGCGGTACGCTCGCTTCGGCATGGTGCGCCTGTTTTTATCTGACCTGCGTTTACTGCAACCGCAAGGTCGGCAATAAAGGTATCCTCGGTCTCACCGCTTCGATGGGAAATTATCGTTCCGTAACCGTTCTCTTTTGCCAGCGCGATAGCCGAAAGAGTCTCGGAGACCGTTCCTATTTGATTCAGCTTTATAAGAATAGAATTTGCGCAGCCGTTGTCGATACCCTTTTTAAGACGCGTGGGATTTGTTACAAAAAGATCGTCTCCTACAAGCTTTACCTTGCTGCCGAGCTGCTCGGTAAGCTTTTTCCAGCCGTCCCAATCCTCCTCGTCAAGAGGATCCTCAATTGAAATTATCGGGTATTTTCCGCAAAGCCTTTTCCATTCCTCAATAAGCTCGTCCGCAGTTCGGGACAGCTTTTTCTTCGGCAGAAAATACCCTTTGCCTTCGGCTTTCCATTCACTTGAAGCAGCGTCCAGAGCTATGGCGAAATCCGTTCCCGCTTTGTAACCCGCCGCCTCAACCGCTTCAAGGATAAGCTCTATGGCTTCTTCTTCGCCGGAAAGATTCGGAGCAAATCCTCCCTCGTCGCCTACGCCTGTGCTAAGACTTTTTGCTTTGAGAATTTTTGCAAGCCTGTGATAGACCTCCGCACATTGGCGGAGCCCCTCGCGGAAGCTTTCCGCACCCTTAGGGATTATCATGAATTCCTGGACGTCAAGGTTGTTTGCCGCGTGCGCGCCGCCGTTGAGAATATTCATCATCGGCATGGGAAGCTTTCTGCCGTTTACTCCGCCGAGAAAACGGTAAACGGGCATACGGTAATGATTCGCCGCCGCTTTTGCCGCCGCAAGCGATACCGCAAGCATAGCGTTTGCGCCCAACTTTGATTTGTCGGGTGTGCCGTCCGCATTCAGTATTGCATTGTCCACGGTGTGAGTGTCTGCGGCGTTTATACCTTTAAGAGCCGTATTCAGCGTTGTATTAACGTTGGAGACAGCTTTCTGTACGCCTTTTCCGCAATAACGGTTCTCGTTGCCGTCGCGCAGCTCCAGAGCTTCGTAAATACCGGTGCTTGCTCCGCTGGGAGCCGCCCCTCTGCCTGCTGTTCCGTCTGAGAGCCACACTTCCGCTTCAACTGTAGGATTTCCGCGGGAATCAATTATTTCCCGTCCAATAACTTTTTCTATGACCGCTTTTTGTTCAAACATGGTCTACCGTTCCTTTCAACTGCATTTTAGATTCAGTATTGACGTTTTTCGGCGTTTTATGCTTATAAACTGGTAGTTTAGAATGAATTTTATTTATATCGCCGCACAAATGCGTTTTGTATGAATCAAACCGGAGAAGTTTGCATTTTTTATAATTTTGTCTGTGTATTAAAATAGCTTGCCGTATGGATATCCGGGCTGCTGAGAAGAACTTTTTTCTAAAAAAATAAAGTTTTTTTCAAATATGTATTGACAAATGATATTATATGCTGTATAATAATGTCAGACTTGTGCATGACGTTTTAATCGGGAGGTAATCTTTTATGAAAAAATTGCTGTTATGCGTGTTAACTGTTGTTATGTCAGTGATGCTTGCAGGGTGCGGCAGTTCAAAAGGTGAAAAGCTGTGCAGCATTGAAGTATTGACCGCGTCGGATCATAACAGAGTTGCCGGTCTTGTGCAGCAAAGCCAGTCGGATATTACCGTCTTTTTTGACGAGGATAACTGGACGGAAGCTTCCGAACCCGAAAGCGAAGCAGTACCGCAATACATCATAACTCTTTATCAGGAGAAAACTCCTTCTGTTGTAAAGCAGGAAAATGATAAAGCATATGAAAAAATCATGGAGTATGTTACCTATGAAAATTCAAAAATAATAAAGGTTTCTGTAAGCGATAATTTGGTGAACGGCGTTGTATCAGATGAATTTTTGTCGGTATATTACGTTGGTTCGGAAAAATTCTTTTCCAATTTGTCCGATCTGTCGGACGCTTAAAAATGCTAAACAAAAAGTAAAAATATAAAAGGAGGGCTAATATGGTTTTTCCGGTCAGCGCCGCTTTGCTTGACGCGCTTGTGCTTTCCGTAGTCGCAAGAGAGGATACCTACGGTTACAAAATAACCCAGGAGATCCGCGAGGCAATGGAAATGTCGGAATCCACGCTGTACCCCGTTCTCAGACGGCTGCTGAAAAGCGAATGTCTGACTACCTACGATCAGGAGTATCTCGGACGGAACAGACGTTACTACCAAATTACCGAAAAGGGAAAGGAACAGCTTGAACTATACCGTGAAGAATGGCTTGTCTACAGGGATAAGATCAACAATATCATCTCGGAGCAGGCTCAGTCCACAAATCCCAAAGACGAGGAGGTTAATTTATGACGCGCGAAGAATACTTAGCTGAGCTTGAATCCGATCTTGTTTCTCTTCCAAAGGAAGAACGGGACATGGCTGTCAGCTTCTATTCGGAATATTTCGACGAAGCGGGTCCCGAAAACGAGCAGGCTGTTATCGAGGATTTAGGCAAGCCATATGCTCTTGCAAGAAGCATTATCGGCGAGACCTCCGCTTACTCACGCAGCGAGGTGTACCTCAAATACAAAGAGAGCAAGCCCATGCCGCAGAACAGCACGGGAGTTTTCGCTTCGCTGAAAAAGCCCGACGACATTTTCGGGAACGCTCCCAAGGACGAGGATTTCCACGCCGCGGGCACGCCCTTTAAGACTGACAGCGATAACGGTACCGACAACAAGGGAATGTTCGACGATTACTATCAGAACGCCGGACAGAACGACAGGCAGGATTATACTCCGCCGCCCGAACGGAAAAAGTCTATGAGCGCATGGCTTATAATTCTGCTGATTTTTGCAGGAATTTTTGTTGGAATTCCTCTTTTGTGCGGAATTGTTCCGGTTATTTTGGCAATAATCATTGTTGCTTTTATGGTCGGAGCTGTCTCGATATGCTGTATAGTAGCTGCTGTGATCGCGTTTGTTATCGGGATCATACGTCTCGTTACCAACGCTCCCGTGGGGTTGGGATTGATTTTTTTGGCAATACTCAGCGCGGGGATCGGGTTTGTGTTTCTCTCGGCGGCTTTGGCATTCTTCTTTAAGCTGCTGCCGTTTACAGTAAAAGGAATAGCAAGGCTGTTCAGAAAAAGGAGGGCTGCCTGATGCTTAAAACTTGCTTAAAGCTTCTGATCACGGGAATTATCCTGATTTTTGTAGGGTTTACAGGTATATGCGTTATGCTTGGAACAGGAATGATCTCCACAAACGATCTCAGCATTGATCTTGCAGGATCGTCAAATACCTACGCTGTCGGCGAGGGCGCTGCCGAAGCTCCCTACAATAATGAAAATTTCCTTACTCTCAATGAAATGGCAAACGAGGTTACAAAGCTTGACATTGACATAGGAATGGGTTCGTTTTATATTGAAAAGGGCGAGGAATTATCCATAAGCACATACGACATCGACCCCGGCAGCTTTGAATATAATATTTACGATGGCTGTCTTACCGTAAAATATTCACCGACGGTCAAGCTGATGTCCTTTGATTTCTTAGACTTTGACGGAGGAAGTTCGTCAATTTTCCTCACCGTTCCCGAAAAGATTTACGACAGCGTTAACTTGAACATGACGGCTGGAGACTTTTATGTAAACGGCATATCCTCAAAGCGTCTTTCGACCAAAAATTCCGCCGGAAGTATGTATCTTGCAGAAGTCGCTTCTGATTCGACAACCATTAAAATGACGGCGGGAGAGGTGAACATTTCAAACAGTACGTTAAAAGATATTTTTCTTTCAATGACTGCCGGCGAAATGTTGTTGAGCGATTGTAAGATTTACGGCGACAATAATATAAAAATGACCGCCGGAGAACTCAATATGAACCTTGTCGGAAACAGACAGGATTACAAAATAAATGTTGATAAGGCTCTTGGCAATGTTTATATAGACGGTATGGATTCAGACAGTGAATATGTGGAAACTACTATGCTTACCGAAGTTGTTACTACGCAAACGGGAAACGCTCTTGAGCAAGCTGACGAAAATGCCGGAGTTATCAGCGAAATTGAAATTTCCGAGAAACTTTCCGATAACGAAAAGCCGAATGGCAGCATAAATATAGATATGACGGCAGGAAACTGCTATATTGAATTTTTAGGAGGAACTGATTATGAATAGGCTTATGAAATGCGAATCGGACAGAAAAATCTGCGGAGTATGCTCCGGCGTTGCACGCTATCTTAATGTGGACACCACTGTGGTGCGTCTCATATGGGCGATACTCTGCTTTTCGGGCTTCGGTATAGCGGCGTACATCGTTGCCGCTCTGATAATGCCCAGCGAACAAGGCTGATATTTTGAATGAGCCCGGAGTTTTCCGGGCTTTTTTTGTACTTGATTTTTTTGAAAAAATGTGGTAAAATATTTATATATAATTTTAACAGCGAGAGGAGTACAATAAATGGTTGTAAAACCCAAAATCAGAGGATTTATCTGCACTACAGCTCACCCGGACGGCTGTAAAGCAATTGTTAAGGAACAAATCGAATATGTCAAAAATGCGGGAAAAATCAGCGGTCCCCAAAAGGTTCTGGTTATCGGAGCGTCTATGGGATACGGTCTTGCTTCGCGCATTTCTGCGGCTTACGGCTGCGGGGCATCCACTATAGGCGTTATTTTTGACAAGCAGGGCAGCGCCGGTAAAACCGCTTCCGCAGGCTGGTACAACACCGCAGCTTTTGAGGAGTTCGCCCATAAGGACGGTCTGTACGCCAAAACCTTAAACGGCGACGCTTTCTCACGCGAGATAAAGGACGAGACAATTGCTCTCATCAAAAAAGATCTTGGCAAGGTGGATATGGTAGTTTACAGCCTTGCAGCTCCCCGCAGGACTACTTCCGACGGTACTGTGTACAGCTCTGTGCTGAAAACCACAGGCAAGGAATTTACAAATAAAACCATTGACGTTAAAACGGGTGCGGTGTCCGAAGTAACCATTGCTCCCGCCACAGAGCAGGAGATTTTTGCTACGGTTAAAGTAATGGGCGGCGAGGATTGGAAAGAGTGGATAGGCGCGCTCAAAGCTGCCGACGCTATCGAGGACGGTGCAGTAACAGTAGCGTACTCCTACATCGGTCCGGAGCTGACTCACCCCATTTACAAGGACGGTTCAATAGGCAGGGCAAAGGCTCACCTTGCCGAGACAGCAAAGGAGATAACCAAGTCCATAAGCGGAGTATCGGCTTACGTTTCGGTAAACAAGGCTCTTGTTACCCAGTCAAGCTCGGCAATCCCCATTGTTCCGCTGTATATTTCCATTCTTTACAAAATTATGAAAGAAATGGATATTCATGAGGGCTGTATTGAGCAGATGTACAGAATGTTCGCGGACAAGCTTTACGGCGACGAAGTCAAGACAGACGAAGAGGGACTTATCCGCATGGATGACTGGGAAATGCGCGGGGACGTTCAGAATAAAATTTCCGAAATATGGAACAATATTTCCGACGAAAATATCGGGAAGTGCGCCGATCTTGACGGTTACCGTACAGATTTCAACAGGCTTTTTGGATTTGACGCGGAGGGTGTGGACTACGAGGCGGATACCGATACGGCGGCAGAAATTGAAAGTCTGGCTTAATCACGCATGACAAAAAGTCTTACTGCGACCGAAAAGCCAAGAGCAAATCCTGCGCATTTGGCGGTCCGGGAAATTTCCTCCGCTGAACATACGATTTTTTGGGCGGGTGATTTTTTGACTTTTCCTTTTTCTGTCATGATCTCGAGATATCTCCGCAGGGCTCTCATTTCGTCTTCAAGCTCGGGAGAAGAAGCTTTCTCACCGTTCATGTTATAAAATATGTCGTGTAAGGTTGGCATTTCCATAGTTATTTCTCCTTTTGAGTTAATTGGTCTTTCGACTTTAATAATATTATAATGCGTTATAACGCATGTGTCAATGTGCTTTTTGCATAAAGTTACAACGTATATTTTGTGAATTATATACGTTGTAACTTTGTTGAGCAAAATGATATAATAATTAAAAGCGGTGGTAAAATGGCTATAACAAAATCGCAGATGGCAGCGAATAAAAAATATGACAAGACGCATTTTAAATATCAGTCGGTAAAGCTTAAAATGGCTGAATATGAGGCGTTGAAGCAGGCTGTTGAAATTTCCGAAACGCCGATGAATACTTTTCTGCGTTCCGCTATTATGAGTAAAGTCGCGGAGTATGTCGACAGCAAACAGGACAGCGAAAACAAATAACCGAAAGGGTATGCCTATGAATACTATGGACAAAATTTTTTCATATATCGACTCCCACGCCGATGAGATGATCTCCGACTTGCGGAGACTTGTGCGCATTCCCTCGGTAATGGGCGAAGCCGCGGAGGGCACGCCGTTCGGGGAAATGCCCGCCCGCGCTCTCGGAGAAATGCTTGAAATGTGCTCCGAAGCGGGGCTTTATGTCCGCAATATTGACAATTATGTTGGGACAGCGGACTATTATCAAACCGAGGAAGTTCCTGAGCTTGGAATATTGTGCCATTTAGATGTTGTTCACGAGGGCAGCGGTTGGAGCGTTCCGCCTTTTGACCTGACAGAAAAGAACGGCAGACTTTACGGCAGGGGAGCTATAGACGATAAAGGTCCTGCGGCGGCGGTTTTGTTTGCCATAAAGGTTTTGAAAGCTTTAAGTATCAAGCCTGCAAAGAATTTCCGCCTTATTTTCGGTACAAATGAGGAGAACGGTTCGGCTGATTTGACGTATTACCGACAAAGGGAAAAGCTTCCCGAAATGCTGTTCACGCCTGACGGTTCGTACCCCGTGATAAATGCCGAAAAGGGTATGCTCCGCGTGACTCACAGGATTTCAGTCTGTCCGAAAATTCTCTCGCTTTCGGGAGGGAAAGCTGTAAACGCTGTTCCCGAATATGCAGAGGCGGTGCTTGATATCACTAATGCGGACGTTTCGGCTTTTTCGCATAAATTTGAGGGAGTAACGATTTCCGCCGAACATGCGGACGGAAAGACCAAAATCACTGCAAAAGGAAAGGGAGCGCACGCGTCCACACCCGAAAACGGAGCAAACGCCGTTACCGCGCTTATTTCGGCGGTTTCGGAAATATGCGGCGACCCTAAGTTGTCGGCATTATCGGAAATGTTCCCATATGGTGAAACAGACGGTTTGTCCGTTGGAATAAAGTGCTCCGACGAAATTTCGGGAGGACTTACCACGGTTTTGAGCGTGATAAGCTGCTCGTACGAAACGGACGGAGTACTGGAAGCAAAGCAGGACGTGCGTTTCCCTGTCTCAAAAACAAGCAGAGAGATACTGGCGGCTCTTACAGAAAAAGCGGCAGCTTCGGGAATCGAACTGAATGCGGATATGATCTCGGAGTCCCACTATGTTTCCGAGGACAGCGCACTGATAAAAAAGCTGCTGGAGGTATACGAACTTGTGACGGGAGAAAATGGATACTGCGTTGCTATCGGCGGCGGGACATACGTCCACGAAACGGCTGGCGGCGTGGCTTTCGGAGCTGAGTTTCCAGGCGAAGAGAACAATATGCACGGTGCGGACGAGTCTATCAGCCGTGAAAGTCTTATAAAAAATGCGAAAATTTTTGCCGCGGCTATATGTTCGATATGCGGCGTAAAATAGCAAAATAAAAGTGAATAGGAGAAATAAAAATGAGTATTAATTATCATCTGCCGAGCTTTACCGAGCACTTTAGTCTTAACATACTGCTGGATTCATATATGAAAAATTATCCCGAACGTTTCAGGGACGACATAAGAATAGCTTCGGTGTTCGGTAATTTTTCGGGAGCCTTATGGAATGGCGGTAGAAACGTTTCCGGAAAATACGACAGATCAATAAACGAAAAGATAATGAAGGCGTTTAACAGCAGGGGAATACCTCTCAGATTTACATTTACCAATCCGCTTATCGAGGAAAAACATCTTTCTGACAAGGTGTGTAACGATATTCTGAAAATGGCTGATAACGGCATGAACGAGGTTATTGTAATGTCGCCTGTATTGGAGCAGTATATCCGTGAAAATTATCCTGGATATAAGATAACTTCTTCCACTTGCAAACAGATACGTGATATGAACGATCTTAATGCTGAACTCGATAAGAACTATAATTTGGTGGTGATTGACTACAATTGGAACAATAAGTTTGACGATTTGGCTCTTATAAGTGATAAGAAAAGATGTGAAATACTTGTGAATGCATGCTGTCAGCCCGCCTGTCCAAGAAGGGGAGAGCATTACCGTTCAATCGGTAAATATCAGATCGAATTGTGCAATGTTGCGCGGAGCGGTCTTGATATAGGCAGGGAAAACATTGTGAAAGAACCGTTTTTGTGTCAGTACATGGATTACAATATTTACACCATAAAGGATTTTCCAACTCACATTTCGCCGGATGATATAGAAACAAAATATGTGCCTATGGGATTTGAACAGTTTAAGCTTGAGGGGCGGACTATCGGTGACATCAAAATGCTTGAAATGTACATTTACTATTTAGTAAAATCGGAATATAAAGATATTGTACGGCTCGACATGATATCGTCCCTTACAGGAAGAATAAAATACTTTAATATTATGCCTACTTAACTTTACTTCAAAAAACAGCCTGAGATGAATTCTCGGGCTGTTTTTATAAATATTATCTGTTTCTGAACTTGATCTCAGGCATTGCTCCGGGCGTAGAATCATAATCCTTGCCAGCCTTGCTGAAGAAAATATCGGGGTCGATCGGGTCGGCAAGACGCTTGACCTCAACAGTCTTCTTTTTCTTTTTGCTCTTGCTTTCGTCTTCCTCAAACTGAACGGCAAACGGATTATGGTATTCCTCTTTTTCTCTTTTGCCGTAACGCTGTTCCATTTTTTCTTTGGTAGCTTTATTTTGTTCAATAGAAGCGTTGATTTCCTCTTGAAGCTTTCTGATATCCAGATTTGTTTTGGATTCCTTTTCACGAACTTTTTTCTGGTAAGTCATGTCCGCAGGTTCAGCAAATTCAGATTCGAGATCGTAATCAATGTCGTTAGAGAATGTGAAGCCTTCAAGTTCTTCGTCCTCATCTGATATGCTTTCGGAAGAAGCTGGCGATACAACTTCGATCTCATGCTCGCTTTCTTCGGCAAGGGCTTCAATATCACGCTTCATTTTTTCCAAGATATCGTTGTTTACTTCCGTTTTTGCAGCGGCTTTAAGTTTTTCCTTTTCTGCTTCAGCCTTAGCTTTTGCAAGGTCCTGAACGGCATTCATAGCTCTGCTGCTTACCGCGGGTTTTGAATCGTCCTCGGAAATAAAGTCGTAAACGTCCAAATCTGTATTCGGAGCTGAAGATGCGGGAATCGGTTCTGGCTTTGGAATTTCAATAGTAGGTACCGGACCGTCGTCCATGATAAAATCGAAGTCAATAACGGCGTTGTTTGATTTTCCCGGAGCTGATGGAGCAGCAGGCTTAGCCGCAGGTCTTACAGGTGATTGTATAGCTGCCTTCGGGGCAGAGGTTTGTACAATAGGCTTTGGTGAAGCAGGTTTTGCGGCAGCTGTTGAAGATACAGGAGAAACAGGTTTTGCAGCCTGAGGAGCTGCCGTTTGCTTTACTGTCTGAGGTACAGGAATAGAGGAAACAGCAGCGGCAGCCTGATTTGTCGGAGCTGCAGGCGCTTTTTCAGGAACTGATTTTGTCTCGGAAGGAGCTGCATCAACAACAGGAGCGCCGGGAGCAGAAGAGACAGATGATTCAGAAGCTTCTTCTGTACGCCGTCTGCGCTTTGCAAATAACTCCATATAGCTGTTCTTGCGCTGTGCAGGCTGTTGAGGTGCTTCAACGGATCGTTCAGCCTTAATGTCCTGCTGAATAGGCTTCGGAGCAGCAGGTTCTACGGGTTTAACGTCCTGCTGAACAGGCTTCGGGGCAACTGGTTCTGCGGGTTTAACGTCCTGCTGAACAGGCTTCGGAGCAGCAGGTTCTACGGGTTTAACGTCCTGCTGAACAGGCTTCGGAGCAGCAGGTTCTACGGGTTTAACGTCCTGCTGAACAGGCTTCGGAGTAGCAGGTTCTGCGGGTTTAACGTCCTGCTGAATAGGCTTCGGAGCAGCAGGTTCTGCAGGTTTGGAAGCGGAAATTGTTTGATTAATAAGCATAATACTGTCAGCAACAGCCTCCGAATATGTATCGGAATCAGCATTATCAATTTCAAATGTCGGAGCAGGGGAGTAGTTTGTAATCATTTCACCGCTGCTCAGGGCAGCGATAGCGTCCTTTACGGAAGAAGCAACAGAAGCTTTAACGGGGTCAACCTTAGGCTTTGGCTTAGGCTGCGGAGCCGGTGCAGATTTAAGTTCAAGCTTTGGATCCGGTTTAGGCTGCGGCGGAGGAACAGGTGCGGGTTTGGACTCCGGCTTGGATTGCGATTCCGAAGCAGTCACGGAGGGCTTAGGCTCGGAAGCTTTCGGAGTTTTAAGGGCTTTGAAAGCGTTCTCCAGCGAACTGAGCGCGTCTGCATCGCTTTTCATTTCCGATACATCCATTGGTTTAGGAGCAGAAGCCGGTTTCGGAGCAGGTTCGGGTGCGGGTTTTGCCGCCGGAGCAGGCGCTGCCGCCTCAGGTTTGATCGGCCGCTCCGCTGAAACTGCATTAGCCGACGCTTTTGTCGGATTGAAGAACACATCTATAGCCTGTTTTATTGAGGCAAGGTTATCCTTTGAGGTCTGATCCGAGTATCCCTTTATAATTGCCAGCGCGTTGATATCGTCGGAGCTTCTGCCGTCCTTTTTATCAATCATTACCTGCGCTGCCGTAAGCTTCATTTTATCCATTGCGGAAAGCGACTTCTTGTTAATACCGCTGTTCAGAACGAAAATCGGGACAGTATTTTTAAATTGTTCGGGATAATTTTCTTCTATAAGCTTCTTTTTAGCGTCCTCGGAATCGTTGGTGTACCAGCTTACCGCCATTATCATCGTTTTTTGCGGAGCCATTGCGGTAATATTTTTCTTTATAAAATCCATTATAGAGAGCTTGTCGCCGTAAACTCCGCATGCAAAAATAATCAGCTTATACGCCATAGTCTGGGACGGACTGAAAGTCGCTGCGGGAATAATATCAATATCGTCGATCTCTTCCTTGAGCCAGTCGGCGTATTGTTTAGTATGTCCTGATTTTGATGAATACACAACAGCAATCTTTTTCATTTCACCTCTTTGCCGCGGCGGATAACGCGGCAAACCCTCCTATCGTACAATTATGTATTTATAATATCATATATCACAGGAAATATTAAAACAAAGTTCAAATCCTATACATTATAATTATATATTTTTTTACCGTTTTATTTGTGAATAATATATTAAAATTAGAATAAATTTTATAAAGTCAGCAGCAATATGTATTATTGTTGTATGTTTTTTTCACAAATTACTGCTGTAAATATATTATAAACGCGCCCTTACTTCTCCTGTAAAAAACGCCGTCCGACAGCAGGGCAGGCTTTATATGGTACATAACGCTGCACGCTTTCGGACGGCGTAGATATTATATTTTACAGAAGTGATTTGTAAAGCTCCGTGATCTCTTCAACGGAAGTATCTCTTGGGTTTCCGGGACGGCATGCGTCGTCGTATGCGGACTGCGCAAGGAATGGGATATCCTCGGTTTTAACAATGTCTTTCAGGTTCGCGGGGATTCCAACGTCCTGCGAAAGCTGCTTAACTGCGTCAATTGCAGCTTTGCGGTATTCCTCCTGAGACATATCGTCAACGCCCTTTACTCCCATAGCGCGAGCGATCTCGCGGTATTTCTCGCCTGTTGCGGGAGCGTTGTACTCCATAACGGTAGGCAGGATAATAGCGTTTGCAACTCCGTGGGGAGTATCATACAGCGCACCAAGAGGGTGAGCCATGGAGTGAACTATGCCCAGTCCAACATTGGAGAAGCCCATGCCTGCAACATACTGACCGAGAGCCATATCCAGTCTGCCTTCCTTGGTGTTTGCAACAGCTCCGCGGAGACTTCTGGAAATAATTTCTATTGCCTTGAGGTGGAACATATCCGAAAGCTCCCATGCTCCGAGAGTTATGTAGCCTTCAATAGCGTGTGTGAGAGCGTCCATGCCTGTAGCGGCAGTAAGACTCTTGGGCATTGTTTCCATCATGTCGGGATCAATGAATGCAACAACAGGAATGTCATGGGGGTCAACGCAGACCATTTTGCGGTTCTTTTCAGCGTCAGTGATAACATAGTTTATCGTTACCTCTGCGGCAGTTCCGGCTGTTGTCGGTACCGCAAAAATAGGCACGCATTTGTTTTTGGTGTCGGCAACGCCTTCAAGGCTTCTTACATCGGCAAAATCGGGGTTGTTGATAATGATTCCCACAGCCTTGGCAGTGTCCATGGAGGAACCTCCGCCGATAGCGATTATGTAGTCCGCGCCCGCAGCCTTGAAAGCAGCTACTCCGGCCTGGACGTTTTCAATGGTGGGATTCGGCTTGATCTCGGAAAAAATGTCATAAGCAAGACCCGCTCCGTCAAGGATATCGGTAATCTTTTTGGTAACGCCGAATTTAATAAGATCGGGGTCGGAACAAACCAAAGCCTTTTTAAAGCCTCTGCCGGCGGCTTCGTCCTTGATAGCGGCGACAGCTCCTGCTCCATGGTAAGAAGTTTCGTTGAGAATAAACCTGTTCATTTTAATCTGCTCCTTTTTTATTTAGTATTGTTTGTCCGAAGCGTGACGTCATAATACCGATCCGTGATAAAAGTTCAGACAGAGGTCTGCTTGATCGCAGATCCGTATAAGAAAGCGCGGAGTACGAATATTTCCGAAGCCGCGCTTTTATGTATATAGTATACAATATTTTTGTTAAAAAGTCCACAATTTTATATAAATTTCCTTGCTGAATAATATTGACTCTTTTTGTATATTTTCAACAAAGCAGATTTGTATATAAATTTGGTTCATATCTTATTCACCAACCGAGAAGCTCTGAAATAAACGGTATGAGCTTATCTGCCATTTTTTGATGAGTTACCGCGCTTGGGTGGAAACCGGCTCCGAAGCCGTCGTTTACGCCGTCCCGGTAGTCGAACTCAAATGTGGTTATCTTGTAGTCGCCGGTATTAGCCGAGTACAGCGCCACCTGCTCCTTTATTTCGGGAAGCAGCTTGCTGCCCATTACTCCGAGGGAACATATTATATAGGCGTTGGGATTGGATTCACGTACCTGCTCGATGAACTTATAGTACGCTTCTCCGAAAATGTCGGCGCGGTCCTGAATACCTTTCGTCCATGTATTGTCGTTCGTACCCAGATTGATAACCACTAGATCGGGCTGCCATTGGGTAAAATCCCACATATCGTTGGAAAGCTCATTTGGGGCAGTCTTGCCGTAAATAGGCGGCAGCAGAAAGCTTTGATTGGGCTTTGAGGATTCGGTATAGGAGGAATACACCCCGATACCGCTCCATGAAATAATGTTGTAATCCGCCTTAAAATGTTTTCCCACAAGTGCGGCGTATGTCTTTTCGCCGTTTTCGTTTGTGGTTGCAAATGCTTCGTACTGGTCTGCGGCGTCTATACCGTAACCGCAGGTAATGCTGTCCCCGATAAACTCTATTTTATGCTTCCTTGCCGGCGTGGGGATTATACCGTACTCAGAAGTAACATTTATGCTTTTCACGCCGATATTGGAGTAAGCCGCCTCAGAAAGCTTTACAACGGAAATTATGCAGTTTTTTGGTTCGTCGCTTTCAAATATCCTGAACGTTTCCTCCTTGCTGTTGAGCATGGTATCTTTCACAAGCTCTCCGTCAACATAGAATGCCGCCCGAGCTTTTGAGGTCTTGCAGTTGCTCGTTAAGGTAATATCCGCAGACGTTCCTCTGAAAGCAAATTCAACTCCCGAACAGGTGTGGGAGAGAATGCGTGCTCCGTCCCTCATAAATGTTCTTCCGAGAGGCTTGACGTAATTGCTTTCGGCAGGGTAAGCCGCTTCAAAAAGAGCCGCCTGAACAGGCTGAGTATCTTTTACAGACTCCTCCGTAATTGGCAGAGTCTCGGTAACGATCTCCGTCGCGGGTTCGGTTTCAGTCGTAATTTCCTCGGTTGTAGTCTCAGTTTCGGATTCCGTTTTAGTCTCGGTCTCAGTTTCAGTCTCGGTTTCCGATTCCGTTTCAGCTTCGGTTTCGGTTTCCGTATCTGATTCTGTTTCCGCTGCGGATTCTTCCGTATCGCTTGTTTCCTCTGTTTCCGTATCGGTTGCAGATGTTTCCGTCCGAAATTCCGATTCCGTTTCGGAAATTTCCTCGGTAATATAAAAGCGTTCCGAAGCTTCTATGTAGTAGATCTGTTCCGGCGCTTCTTCATCTATCTTACGACAGGAAACAAAAAGCGCCGACGACGCAGTAAGAAGCGCCGCCGTAAGTCCAAGACAAATTTTTTTTCCGTCCCAAATATGCATTAATAACCTCCAAAAAGGCTGTAGCTTTCAATATATAGTGTTTTACCCGGCAGCCTGCTCCGTGTCTGTTATGTCGGAGGATACCTCCGAAGCCGTATCCGACTGCTGTGTTTCCGCAGGAGCAGCTTCGTCCATTGCGACCGTTATGTAGCTCAGCAGACGCGTATACGCCATTTGCGACAAATGCATACCGTCGCCGCTGTCGCATTCGGGAAGCAGATAGCCGTCCTCGTCTGAGAGAATGTCCTGAATATCAAGATAGTAAATTTCCTCTCCCTCAATAGCTTCACACATTTCCTTTGCCGCCGCATTGTATTCGCGCATACGCTCGTTTGCGTTCCATTCGTGGTAATCTGCCGTGGGACTCATGCTGAGTATCACTACCTTGCTTTCCGGTGAAATAGACAGCATATCCTCTGCAATAGCTTTAAGATTGTTTGCGTAAACGTCCTTTTCGGTCATATTGATGTCGTTTATGCCCATCCAAAGGAAAAACACCTTCGGCTTGTAGTATTCCGCCGCCTCTCGCAGGGTAAACTCGTTATCCTCCATTTTGAATGTATAGTCGTAAATGTTCCGCGCCGCGCCTCCGCCCGTGGCCGCTACCTGCTTTGTGGTGAGCAGATCGTTGTACACATAAAGAGCTCGGCATACAGAGTCACCTACAAAAAGAGTGTTCTCCATAAATTCCCTGTTCCAGTCAAGACTGTTCCATTCAAGCTTTGGAACGATAACTCTCGGAGCGGCTTCCGTCTCTGTTTCCGTCGTCGTTTCGGACTCTGTCTCAGTTTCTGTAACGGTTGCCATGGCCGGTACAGCTTCGGAAGTTGTCATAGCAGTCGGCGGAGGCAGCGTTTCGGTCACTGCTGTTTCCTCAACCTTGTGACAACTCGAAAAATAAACCGCCGATAAGATCGCGGCAGTAAAAGCGATACGCTTGAAAAAAACGGTATTCATACGTTTCAGACTTCCTTTCGGATTTTTAGTTCCTATTTCAGCCGCGGTTCAAAAATGTCCGCTGCGGTTATATTAACGGTGTTTTGCATATTCGGTACGTTGAACTCAAACAATGCTTTCGTCCATATATCATACATTTAAATTTTATCACAAATGCTCGGCAATGTCAATGCGTACGGCAAGCTTTTAACCAATGCATATTGTAAAATGTCCGGCTATAGAAATCCCATAGCCGGACATTTTGATATGCTTACTTGTTATCATTATCTCGTATTGCAACGCGTCTGATCTTGCCGCTGATAGTCTTGGGCAGCTCGTCTACAAATTCCACTATTCTTGGGTACTTGTACGGCGCAGTGTTTTTCTTGACGTAATTCTGAAGTTCCTTGACGAGAGCCTCGTCTCCCTTGCCCTTATAATCTTTTGTAAGGACTATAGTAGCCTTAACAACCTGACCTCTGATAGGGTCTTTTGCTCCTGTAACCGCGACTTCCAGAACGGCAGGGTGTTCCATAAGAACGCTTTCTATCTCAAAGGGTCCGATACGGTATCCTGACGCCTTGATAACATCGTCGGTGCGTCCCACATACCAGTAGTAGCCGTCCTCGTCGCGCCAAGCGGTATCGCCTGTGTGGTAAATATCGTCATGCCATGAGTTATGGGTCTCTTCGGGATTTTTATAGTATTCCTTAAACATGCCGATCTGCTTGTTGTTTTTAGTGCGGATAACTATTTCGCCTGTTTCACCCGCGGGAAGACTGTTTCCGTCCTCGTCTACGATATCAACATTAAACAGCGGCATAGGCTTGCCCATGGAACCCGGCTTTGGTTCCATGCCGGGGATATTCGCAACAACAACAACAGTTTCGGTTTGACCGAAGCCCTCCATAAGCTTCAAGCCCGTGTATTCCAGCCATCTGTTATAGACCTCAGGATTAAGAGCCTCTCCCGCAATTGTGGAGTATTTCAGTCCTGACAGATCGTAGCCTTCAATACCCTCCTTGATGAACATACGGAACATTGTTGGGGGAGCGCACAGGGAGGTGATCTTGTAGTCCTGAATTTTCTGAAGAATATCAGCAGAATGGAATCTGTCGAAATCATACACAAAAATAGCCGCAGCGCAAGCGAACTGACCGTACATCTTGCCCCACATACATTTGCCCCAGCCCGATTCGGAAATGGTAAAGTGCAGAGTGTCTCCGCTGATGTTGTGCCAATATTTAGCAGTCTGAATATGTGCGGCCGCATAGTAGTGATTATGCAGTACCATTTTGGGATAACCGGTTGTACCGCTTGTAAAGTACAGCAGCATATCGTCGTTTACATTATTTTCGATTCTGTCAAGAGTATCGGGGTACTTTTCGATCTCCTTGTCGAAAGATATCCAGCCCTCTCTGTCCCCCCTGACAATATATTTTTCGGTAATGCCGCCGTATTCCGCCACGGCTTCCTCGATGTGGTCGGACACCTCGCCCTCAGCCGTAGCCACAACGTACTTAACGTCCGCAGCCTTGAAACGGTAGGTGTAATCCTTTTTCATAAGCTGATTTGTTGCTGGGATAAGGATAGCTCCGATCTTGCACAGCGCGATCGTCAGGAACCAGAACTGGTAGTGTCTTTTGAGTACCGAAATAACCTTGTCTCCCTTTTTAACACCGTGAGCAAGCAGCATATTTGCAACCTGATTAGATTTTTTCATAAGGTCGGAATAGGTAAAAATGTGTTCCTCGCCCGATTCGTTTACCCAGACCATAGCGCGGCGGTCGGGATCGTTTTTTGCGATTTCGTCGATAACATCGTAGCCAAAGTTGAAATTGTCGGGAACGTGTACCTCAAATCCCGTAAGTATGCCTTTATCGTCAAAAGTTCCGGTTACAAACTTTTTGTACAGATCTTTCATATCCATTTTTGAACAGTCCTTTCCGTATTAAGAATAGAAGTTAGGGGATAGAAAATAGAATATCAATATCCTTGCTGTCCTTGCTTACTTGATAAGTATTGCCAAAAATTCACACTTTTCTCCGCCTGTGGCTATCATGCCGTGGGGAGCGCTTGAATCGTAAATTATGGAATCTCCCTTGGTGAACACTTTGGTTTTTCCGTCTATAACCATTTTAAGGCTGCCCGACAGAATGTAGTCGTACTCCTGCCCCTCATGTACTGACAATGAAATCGGCTTATCCTGCTCCTCCTCGGAATATGGAGCAATTACAAGAAACGGTTCTATTTTTTTATCCTTGAAAAGATATGCAAGGTGCTGATACTCGAAACCTTCGCGGCGTTTTACGGGGAGTCCCGTACCCTTTCTCACAACGCAGTAGCGTTTCAGCTTTGGGGTATCGCCTGTAAGCAGCTCGACGATGTCCACTCCGAAAATTTCCGCGCACTTGTACACGAACGTCACGGAAAAATCCTTTTCGCCCTGTTCGATAAGAGCGTACTCTTCGGGAGTGCAGTCGGTGCGTTTTGCCATTTCTTCCGCAGAAATACCTATTATCTCGCGCATACCCTTAAGTCTTTCCGCAACTTCTTTGATGCTGTAGTTCATACTCGATTCTCCTTATTATTTTAAATTGAAATTTAACATTGTTTTTTGTATACCAGCATTCCATTGCCGTACGGATCGTCCTCGGCTCCGAATTCTTCTCTGACAAATTCAAAACCGTTTTTTTCAAGTACCCTTACAGAAGCGTTATTTCCACGCATAACACGACCGTAAAGTACATTTACCTCAAAATTTCCGACCGAAAACTCTGTCATTGCGCTTAGGAGCTCCGCAGCGTATCCTTTCCCGCTGTGCTTTTTACAAATTGAGTAACCTATTTCCACTTCACCCTGCGCGCCGTCAACTTCGTTTATTCCCGTATCGCCTATCAATTCGCCTGTTTCCTTTAAAACGACGGCTAAAACATAAGGCAAACGCTTATTATTTACACGATCAACATAGAAATTGACCGCGTCACGGGTTTCTTCAATATCCGCGTAGCTTTCATTAGGTATCCATTTTTTAACTTCTTCTTCCAAATGATTTTCATAAAGGCATTGAACGTCGCTTATATCAAATTTTCTGATTTTTAAATGCTCTGTTTCAAAAATATATTCCATTAACATTTCTCCTTCAACAAATTATGTCTCTTATTCTTTTCGCAGCTTCTTTATTTACTTCTATGCCTGCACCGCCATATGTCCATGCAAAACCGTCCCCCGTATATCTGGGAAATATATGCAAATGGAAATGACCTATATCATTGAACTCCCCGCCGTTTTGCATGATACTGTATCCGTTTGGCTTGTAGATTTCCTTTAAAGTCGATACAATTTTTTTGGAAACTATTATCAGATGTGCAAGTATATCATTGGGTATTTCATCTATATCAAGATAATGCTCTTTTGGAATTACTAATATATGCCCCTCATTTATTGGCTCACTGTCCATAAATGCCATAACCGAATTATCTTCATATACAAAATCAGTTGTTATTTTATTTTTATCGCAAAAAATACATTCACTCATTCTGATTATTTTCCCATTAGCCACGCGTTCAACCTCGTTTCATAATTATATCAAATATATCCATAGGCTTTTCCGCAAGAAAATCCGCGCCGCCGTTCACCAATTCTTCCTTGGTACGGAATCCCCACAGGCAGCCTATTGCCGTAATTTCCGCGTTTTTGGCGGTGTACATATCCACATTTGAATCTCCCGCAAAATATGTGTTTTCGGGAACTGCCCACAGCCTTTCCATAATGCCGTAAACTATGTCGGGAGCAGGTTTTTTAGGTACGTTCTCCTTTGCTCCCTGAACCATGTCAAATGTGTCGCCGAAAAATCGCTTTACAATTGACTGTGTAAATTCGTCCGATTTATTTGAAGCTACAGCGATCCTTATACCGTTTTTTTTGAGACTTTCCAGTAGTTCCGCAACGCCCTCATAAGGCTTTGTTTTGTCCGCAAAGTGGACGTTGTAGTACTCCGCAAAAAGCTTTCGCGCAGTCAGGATATTTTTCTCGGTGCGCTTATCCTCAGGCAGGCAGCGTTCCAGCAGCTTAGGCACGCCGTTTCCCACAAAATATCTGTAGCTTTCAAGGGGGTGCGTGGGGTACCCCATTTGCTCCATAGTATAATTTGCCGAATCCGCAAGGTCGGCGAGAGTGTCTAAAAGAGTTCCGTCCAGATCAAAAATTATCGTTTTCATAAAATCACCTTAAATTGTCCTTACTAAATAATTATAATATATTGCCGCAAAAAGTTCAATAGGTATAACCAAAAAGAATGGCGTTTGCTAAAAATATTATATATGCTGTTCAAGTAATGTTGAATATTTAGTTCGGAATTCCCCGAACTTGCCCTCGTCCAGAGCTTCCCGAATTTTTTCCGTAAGAGTGTTGTAAAAATACAAATTGTGCATGACCGCGAGCCTGCCCGCAAGCTGTTCCCCCGCCTTGAAAAGGTGACGGATATATGCCCTCGAAAAATTGCGGCAGGTTGGACAGTCACACTCGGTATCAATAGGCAGCGGATCCGTTTCATAACGCTGATTTGTGATATGCATAATGCCGCTCCACGTGAAAATCGTGCCGTGACGGGCGTTCCTGCTTGGCATTACGCAGTCAAACAAATCAATGCCCCTTGCAACAGCCTCAATGATGTTTGAAGGAGTTCCCACGCCCATAAGATAGCGAATTTTTTCCCTCGGCATAACAGGTGTTACAACGTCTAAAATGCGGTACATATCCTCGGTGGGTTCGCCTACCGCAAGTCCGCCAACAGCGTAGCCGTCAAGGTCAAGCTTTGCAATTTCCTCCATGTGCCAAACCCGCAGGTCTTCATAGGTACAGCCCTGATTTATGCCGAACAAAAGTTGATTTTTGTTTATGGTATCGTGCAAAGCGTTGAGCCTTGCCATTTCCTCCTTGCAGCGGTACAGCCAGCGCACAGTCCTTTCGCAGGAGCGTTTGGAGTACTCATGCTCGGCGGGGTTTTCCACACACTCGTCAAATGCCATAGCAATAGTAGAGGCGAGGTTAGACTGTATCTGCATACTTTCTTCGGGACCCATAAAAATTTTCCTGCCGTCAACGTGAGAGTTGAAGTACACACCCTCTTCCTTTATTTTCCGCAGCTTGGCAAGCGAAAATACCTGAAATCCGCCGCTGTCGGTGAGAATAGGTTTGTCCCAGTTCATGAATTTGTGAAGTCCCCCCATTTCGCGGACTACCTTGTCCGAGGGGCGGACGTGAAGATGATAGGTATTGCAAAGCTCCACCTGACATTTTAAGTCCCGCAGGTCGATCGAGGACACTCCGCCCTTAATAGCCGCGGCAGTACCCACGTTCATAAAGCACGGGGTCTGAAAACTTCCGTGTACCGTCTCGAATTTGCCGCGGCGGGCGTTTCCCTCTTGTTTAAGCAATGTGTACATAATTTAATTCCTTTCTATCGGAAATTACGTAAATTCCGCAGTTTGTATGCGAAACGCTACAGTCTGAACTTACATTTTAAAAAATATTTGTATTCTGCCGTGCTTTTGGGGTCATAATACTCCTCACGGACGGTCTTTTCTATCCATTTCAGTTTTTGAGGACTGTTATCCGCATAGCTGTTCATAATTATTTTACCCTGCTCCGCCGCCTGCAAAATCGCAGTGTACGCATCGGGAATAAATTCGCAGCCGCACACCTTAACAGGCGTTTCGGAAATCACCGCAAAAGGTATGTCCTTCAAAGGCGCACCGGTTTCGTATGCTGAATATATGTACCCCGACACTCCCTCATATGTGTCACGAGCCGCATTGGGGTAATATTCATCAAGCACCAAAATACTGTCGCCGTTAAATCCGTATGAACCCCATTTTGTGTATGTCCCGCTGTGTTCAAAGCCGTTTTCTTTGCAGTACTTTTCAACGGCGTTGCTTAGATACACAAGCGTATTCTCCCGCTTACACGAAAAATAAACAAGGGGTTTTCCGTGGTTTGAAACGCGAGGCTCAAGTATCTTAATATCGGGCGTTTGCGAAGCGTGGTAAAGCATATTGTAAGCACCTCATATTTCATAAAAACTTGCAGTCTCACGGTTTCGGTACTCGTGCTTTTCATAGTAGCCGATAAGTTCGCCGTCTTTATTTCGCAAAGCTATCATGTAAACGTCCTTGTTTTCCTTTTCGTTGTAAAAGGTGTACACACAGTTGTTTTGCGAACTTTTTCCGAACCACTCCACTACCTGCAATATTTTGTCATTGCTCGCCTTATTGTGGCAGTCAAGCAGGGAATTTCCCACAAGCTTGCCGCCGCCCCGTTTGGAGTACCTTTCCTTCGCCGCGGGGTTCATGTAGACGATTTTATGGGACAGGTCGCATATTACCACCGCCGCTATGTCCATATCGATCACACTTTTGAAAAAATCATACAGCTCCATAATAATTATCCTTTCATATCTCTAAATATTTTTTGACAAACGAATCTATGTCCTTAAACTTGTTTGGTTCGACACCTGCTTTGGAGTACTCCTTTAAATATTCTTCAAGGAAATCATCAAATGCCTGCGCCGTTTTTTGCAGATCGTCTGGGTCATAAATGTCAAACACATCGTAATCGCCTATTTCGGTTTCTGAGCTTATCTCGGAAAGCATGGCGTTCAGACTTGTTATACTCATAAAAGCAAGATGTCTGTCCTGCGTTTTGAAAGCGTGGTACATCTTATTCCGCCAGTTTGAAAACATCTCCTCATAAGTACCGACAATAACGTCAACCGCTTCTTTTTTGTGAACAGGGATTTTCTCTTTTACAGACTGAAATACACGTACAGTTTCACTTATAAGTACAGTCAGATTATTTTTTATCTTTTCCGCAGAATTTGCTGATAATATGCTTTCTATCATTTCGCATAATCCTGCGGGCTTGTGCTCCATTGCTTCAAGCTCTTCATAAATACGTTTTGTCCCATAGCGGAAATACTTTTTATTAAGCATTGCTACCGCGTTTTCAATGTAGTACAACGCATATCCGGTCTGCAAACGAATATCGGCTATTTTCTCCGCCGTCATTGCCGACGCATAAAAATGCTCCGCTTCTTTGAGCATATTTTCTGCTTTTTGGTAATCTTCAATTGAAAAAGGCTTTTGCAGAATATCCGCCGCTTTTTTCCGCAGCGTCTCCAGTTCCGCGCGGTATTTTTCGTCTGCACAATATACGACCTCGCAATCCATAAGCTTAGCGATATTCGGGTCGTTGTAAAGCGCGGCATTCTGTAAGTTCTCCCACGTGGTACAGTAAATGTCGTGACCTACTTCCAAATCGTCCTGAATAAAGGTACTTCCAAGCTGCCACCCATTGTCGTCATTTATCAGGATAAGCAGGTCTAAGTCCGACTTTTCATGAAAATCTCCTGTTGCAAAAGAACCGTATATCCCTATCAGCGCAAGACTTTCAGGACATATTTTATTCGCTTTTTCTATAATTGCATTTATTATTTTTTGATTTCTTTTTTTTAAGTTTTCCATACTAAAAATTCCTTAAAATTATTTGTTGCGGGACTGGAATCATATACTCTACAATATCAGCATCGAGTCCCCGAAGCTGAAAAAGCGGTAACGCTCCTCAACAGCCTTTTTGTAGGCGTTCATTGTGTTTTCGTACCCCAAAAACGCCGACACAAGCATAATAAGGGTACTTTCGGGCAGGTGGAAGTTTGTGATAAGTCCGTCCAGAACCTTGAATTCAAATCCCGGATAAATAAAAATATCCGTGTACCCCTCGCATGGACGTATTTCGCCGTACCTCTGCGCCGCGCTTTCAAGGGTGCGGCAGGAAGTCGTACCCACGGCGATGACCCGTCCGCCATTTGCTTTGGTACGGTTTATCAGTTCTGCGGTTTCGGGAGGAATGGAAAAATGCTCGCTGTGCATTTTGTGGTCAAGGACGTTTTCCTCCTTGACGGGACGGAACGTTCCCAGTCCCACGTGGAGGGTGACATAAGCAAGATTAATGCCCCTGTTTTTCAAGTCAGCAAGCATTTCCTCGGTAAAATGAAGTCCTGCCGTTGGAGCCGCCGCAGAGCCTAATTCCCTGCTATAGACGGTTTGATAACGCTCTTTGTTTTCAAGTTTTTCGGTAATATACGGCGGCAGGGGCATTTGTCCAACCTCGTCAAGAGCGGCAAAAAAGTTTCCATTGCACTCAAATTTTGCAATGCGGTTGCCGCCCTCAACGGTCTCGGTTATTTCTGCGCGGAGAAGACCGTCCCCAAAGCTGAATTTCGCTCCCGGTTTGGCTTTTTTTCCCGGACGGACGAGAGTCTCCCAAAGCTTGTCCCCCTTTTGCTCCAGAAGCAGGAACTCCACTACCGCGCCCGTGCCGTCCTTAATACCGAAAAGCCGCGCGGGGAGTACGCGGGAGTCGTTCATAACAAGTAAATCGCCCTTTTTAAGGTAACTGCAAAGCTCATAGAAGTGACTGTGCTCAATCTCGCCGCTCACCCTGTCAACCTTTAGCATTCTGGAATGATTTCTCGGCTCAATAGGCGTTTGAGCGATAAGCTCCTCCGGCAGGTCATACCAGAAGTCGGAGCGTTTCATCTGCTCCGCAAAACGGACGCACTCGCAGTCCGAAAGCGCGGCGATAACAGGCTTTGCCCAGTCTCCCGCATCTGCGGTATTCAGCACATTTATTTCAAGTTCGTTCCTACTGTAATCGGTCAGCACATCATGCAGCGCGTCGGCATTCCTGCCGAACCAATCGGGGCAGTCAAGCTGTTCCGAAATGTATTCGTAGAAATTTTCCTTGGTATCCAGTTTTTTGAAATCTATAGTGATTTTTTTCATTATAACGCTCCTCAGTAAAGCTGTGTAAAGGTTTTATAGTGGTCGTTTGTGTAGTAGATAAGTCCGTCGTTTGAAAATATTATTCGCTCGCTGCCGCGGTAGCCGCCCTCATAATTAACGTCGCACTCGGTATATTTTCTGCCTTTTTCATCGGGGAGCAGTCCCTCGTAATTTCCGAAATAATCTCCGCCTATGCTTTTACCACTGGCAACGTCCCAGAGATTGCCTTTTTTGTTGTCCCAGCCCAAAGCCTTTGCTTCTGATTTTGTAATGAAATTATTGGGCAAAGTACCGAACGTGTGAATATACTCCGCAACGTCTTCGGGGGTGGTATAGCTTCCGTCCTTTTCAACTGAAAGCTTTTCGGCAGTCGTTTCGGTAACGGAGTCTGCTTCCTCTGCTTTTTTAATGGTAGTTTCTGATCCATCCGCTTCAGCGGTTTGCATTTCAGTACTTGCCGATTGAGTTTCTGTTTCTGAAATTGATGTTGTTTCTGCTGTCGTATCCGGCACAGCGTTCTGATATATGCCGCAGCTCGGCATAGACAGTGCGATAACCGCAGCGGTAAGTAAACCTATAAATTTTTTCATACTTTAATTCCTTTCATTTCTGTACAGCCGAAATATATTTTACAGTTGGACATAATATCCGTTCAGTACAGTTTTTACATCAATAATAATTTTATAAAAAGTATTGACAAAAGACTGAGCATCGTATATAATAAAAATAATCAACCGATAGAGGCGCAGTAAAGATAAGTACCTCTCCAAAGACCGCCGCGGTCGTCTGCATGGAGCGCGAAAGGCGATACTGCCGAAGGAGATTGTTTGGCAAACCGTTTCCTGGTTGCATATCAAACAGGTATGCAATTGTCATCATTCGTATGATGGAGTGCTATCGACATAAAAATGTCAACATTTCTATTATACAGTATGGGCGGTCGGTTTTCAACCGATTTTTTTATTTTTATGTAAATTTATTTCAAAGGAGCATTTTTTATGAAAAAGTTTAACGTAGGCATTATCGGAGCTACGGGCATGGTGGGACAGCGTTTTTCTCTTCTGCTGGAAAATCACCCCTGGTTCAACGTAGTCGCTGTTGCAGCTTCACCGAGAAGCGCGGGAAAACGCTATGAGGAAGCTGTCGGCGCTAAGTGGGCTATGACTTCGCCTATTCCTGCAAATATAAAGGACATGATAGTTATGGACGCAACTGCCGACATTGACAAGATAGCTTCAATGGTTGACTTTGTTTTCTGCGCAGTGGATATGAAAAAGGACGAAATAAAGGCTCTTGAAGAGCGTTACGCAAAGGCGGAATGTCCTGTCGTTTCCAACAACTCGGCGCACAGGGGTACTCCCGACGTTCCAATGGTAGTTCCCGAAATAAATCCGGAGCACATTGAAATTATTGAAGCGCAGAGAAAGCGTTTGGGTACAAAGCGAGGATTTATCGCGGTAAAGTCCAACTGCTCCCTGCAAAGCTATGTTCCCGCACTTCACCCTCTTATGGCGGAATTCGGCGTTGAAAAGGCTCTCGTCTGCACATATCAGGCTATCAGCGGGGCGGGAAAAACCTTTGATACTATGCCTGAAATACTTGATAATGTTATTCCCTACATCGGCGGCGAGGAGGAAAAGTCCGAGCAGGAGCCTTTGAAGATCTGGGGTCGCATCGAGGGCGATAAGATCGTAAATGCGGAATCTCCCTCAATTACGGCACAGTGCCTGCGCGTTCCCGTTTCTGACGGTCACATGGCGGCGGTATTCGCTTCTTTTAAGAAGAAGCCAACTAAAGAGCAGATGCTTGAATCGTGGAAAAATTTCAGCGGAGTCCCTCAGGAATTGCAGCTGCCCTCCGCTCCTAAGCAGTTCCTCAACTACTTTGAGGAGGATAACCGTCCTCAGACAAAGCTTGACAGAATGCTGGAAAACGGCATGGCTGTTTCAATAGGACGTCTCCGTGAGGATACCCAGTACGACTATAAGTTTGTATGTCTTTCACACAACACTCTCCGCGGCGCGGCGGGTGGAGCTGTCCTCATGGCTGAACTTCTTGCTGCCAAGGGTTATTTTGACTAAGCGGGGGACGCCATGCGGCGAAAGTCACTTCCAATTTAAAATATTAAAAATATCAACTTAGTCAAGCCCCCTCAATTGGGCGGGTTACAGCATTTGTTTACTGCATATAATTGCACATAAAATATTCCTAAAGGAGCTTGATATGGACATTGCTTTAAGAAACGGCACGGACGCGGACGCCGAGCTGATAATCGGTTATTTAAAAAAGCTTGCGGAATATGAAAAGCTCGGAGATATATGCAATATCACCGTAGAGACCCTTATAAAGCTTATGAACGAGGAAAACGGCGTGAGGGCAATAATTGCTGAGGCTGATGGTACGCCCGTCGGAATGATGACATGGTACACCTATAAAATTGCCACTTTTTCGGGCAGGAGGGTCTTCTATATTGAGGACGTTTTTATCGACGAAAGCAAGCGCGGAGAGGGTATTGGCTCAGCGCTTTTTACCGAGGCTAAAAGACTTGCCTCCGAGCTTGACTGCGCGCGGCTCGAATGGAAATGCCTTGACTGGAACAAGTCCGCCCAAAGCTTTTACGAGAAAATAGGCGGAAACGTCTCCGACGACAGTTGGCTTACCTATACCTTAAATTTGAAATAATTCTGAAAGGAACGTTTTTATGAAGAATACTGTTTTTACAGGCGCGGGCGTTGCAATTGTTACTCCTATGAATGTGGACGGCTCAATAAATTGGGACGAATTCGGAAGAATAATTGATTTTCAGATAGATAACGGAACGGACTCTATCATTGTCTGCGGCACTACAGGCGAGTCTGCAACAATGACCGACGAGGAACACGTTGAATGCATACGTTACTGTGTTGAACGTGTAAACAAGCGTGTACCCGTAATTGCCGGTACCGGCAGCAACGACACAAAGTATGCGGTTGACCTGTCCGTTGAAGCCGAAAAGCTTGGCGCAGACGCGCTTTTGGTAGTTACTCCTTACTACAATAAGACCTCCCAGAGAGGACTTATTGCGCATTTTACAGCTATTGCGGACAGTGTGAGCATTCCGATAATTCTGTACAACGTACCCTCACGTACAGGTGTGAATATTGCTCTCGATACGTACGATACTCTTGCAAATCACAAGAATATCTGTGCGGTCAAGGAGGCAAGCGGAAATATTTCCGCTATTGCAAAGATTATTGAAAAGTGCGGCGACAGACTGGACGTTTACAGCGGCAACGACGACCAGATAGTACCTATTATGGCTTTGGGAGGAAAGGGCGTTATCAGCGTTTTGTCCAACGTCTGCCCTAAGGAAACTCATGATATTGCGCAGCTTTGTCTTGACAACGACGTTGCGGCTGCCGCTGAAATGCAGATAAAATATCTTGATCTTATTAACGATTTGTTTATGGACGTTAATCCGATCCCTGTAAAAGAGGCTATGAACCTTATGGGCTTCAACGCCGGTGAATGCCGCTTGCCTCTGCTCAGAATGGAACAGAGCAAAATTGACGTTCTCGCAGCTGCTATGAAAAATGTCGGAGTTATCAAGTAAATACACGTATTAGCGGATAGCTCTATATGTGTTAAACAAATAATTGAAACACCGAAAATATGTACAGACATTAGCCTTTACATATAGAAAGGACTGATAAAATGGTAAATGTTACAATCTGCGGAGCAAACGGAAAAATGGGCAGAGTTATTTCCTCGGTAATTAAGGACAGAGACGACTGCACCGTTATTTCCGGTGTTGACCTTAATACCGAAAGATACAGTGACTTTGAAATTTACGAAAATGTAAAAGATCTTCCGGAAAAGCCGGACGTTATTATTGATTACACTCACCCCTCATGTTTGCTGCAATACGGTCTTCTTGACTACTGCCTTTCAACGGGGACGGCTATTGTCATTGCCACAACAGGCTACAACGAGGAGCAGATAGATGCTATAAAAAAAGCGGCGGAGCAGATACCTGTGTTTTTTACGTTCAATATGTCACTGGGTATCAACCTTTTGTGCAAGCTTGCAAAAACAGCAGCTGAAGTTTTGGGCGGTCAGTTTGATATTGAGATTCTGGAAAAACACCACAATCAGAAGATAGACGCTCCCAGCGGAACGGCTATCATGCTTGCCAACGCAATAAACGAGACCCTTGACAACAAATACCAGTATGTTTACGACAGGCATTCCCAAAGGAAAAAACGGGATAAAAACGAGATAGGCATGCACTCGGTAAGAGGCGGCACTATTGTGGGAGAGCACGACATTATTTTTGCGGGGCGGGACGAGGTCATCACCATTTCCCACTCGGCAGCTTCAAAGGAAGTCTTTGCGGTCGGCTCGGTAAACGCAGCTGTTTTCCTTTCGCAAAAGTCCGCGGGACTTTACGATATGGCAGCACTTCTTGACGGTGTAAATTAAAATACGGCGGTAAAGCTTATGTACTTTACCGCCGTATTTTGCTTTATTTATCATTTATTTTCGGTAACGTGAACGTCCACCTGATTATAGGGAATAACAATATTTTCTTCGTCAAACTTTTCTTTTACCTGTTCCAACAAATCAAAATATACTGTCCAGTAATCCGCATTTTTTGTCCATACCCTTACGGTTATGTTTATTGAGCTTGCTCCCAGTTCTCCGAGACGTACAAAGGATTCAGGTTCGTTCAGTACAAGCGGATGCTTTTTGAGTACGCTGTTGATGGCGGATATCGCTTTTTTATGATCGTTATTGTAGGATATACCGAAAACAAGGTCAACGCGCCTGTTTCCCTCCATGCTGCAATTGGTAATTGCGGAGGTAGCAACTGTGCCGTTAGGAATAAACACGTCCTTGTTGTCAACAGTGGTTATTTTTGTAAACAGTATGGAGACCTCGTCCACTGTACCCGAATAAGCGCCGATATCAACATAATCGCCAACCTTGAGGGTGCGGTTGATGAGCAGGATAACTCCTCCGGCAACGTTGGAAAGACTGTCCTTAAGGGCGAGACCTACGGCAACGCCCATTGTGCCGAGAACGGTAATTATGGAAGTCATTGGAATTCCGAGAATGCTGAGTACAACAATTATAACAATAGCGGTAACAACTATCTTTATTACAGACGACAAAAATTTGTTTACCGTCTGGTCAAGCTTGCTGTGTTCCGCGCCTTTGGCAAAGATGTTTAAAATTATCTTGTTCAGAAAAAAGCCTACAACAAAGACAATAATTGCCAGCAGCAGCGTGGGGATAAATCCAAGAATTGAGTCAATTAACCTAAGCATTAAAATACTCCCTTTCATTTAGATTGTTTATTTAATTTTAAATGTTTTTTTATGTCAATAAAAGCAGAATAATGTTTATTTTTGGTGAATAAATATTTAACATTGCTGAGTTCATAATTGAGACTTAAAAAAAACGAAAAATTGTGATTTTTTTATCAAAAAAGATATTGCAAATTTAGCCAAAATAAGTTATAATAAATTAGATATTGATTAAAGGAGTCTTTTTTATGGAAATGCAAATGGAATTATCTTATGTGTTTGCCGTAGTTATCACCGGTCTTGTGGTGGTTTTTTTGGGACTTGTCCTGCTTATTGCTTTCATCAGCCTTATCGGCGCATTTTTCAAAAAAGCGGACAAAAACAAAAAAGCAGCTGAGGCTGAAAAAAAAGCTGCAGCCCCTGTTCCGAAAGCAGCGCCTGCCGCTGTCAAGCCGGTTCAGGCAGCGGATGACGATGAAGTTATCGCTGTCATCTCCGCGGCGGTCGCAATGATGAGCGAAGCGGACGGTACGACCTACAGGATCAAGTCGGTCAGAGCGGCTTCAAACGGAGTTCCTGCAAGAAATGCGTGGGCTTCGGCGGGATTAAGGGAATCTACAAATCCGTTTTAACGCTACTAAACACAGAAAGGATATGATATAATGTTTGAGATTTTTAAGGACGCGATCGTCAGTCTCGCCGAGACAAGCGGTTTTGCAGGTCTTGACTGGAAAGCGATTGTAATGATACTTATTTCTTTTGTATTTATGTATCTTGCCATTGCCAAGAATTTTGAGCCGCTGCTTCTTCTTCCTATTTCTTTCGGTATGCTTCTCACGAACCTTCCTTTTTCGGGACTTTACAATCCTGATCTGTTTATAATCAACGAAGAGGGACATATCGACGTTTTAAACGTACTTACTAACGGCGGTCTGCTTGACCTGTTATATTTGGGTGTAAAGCTACAGGTCTATCCGCCGCTTATATTCCTTGGTATCGGCTGTATGACCGATTTTTCGCCTCTCATTGCTAATCCAAAAAGCTTTCTTTTGGGAGCTGCCGCTCAGGCAGGTATCTTCATTACCTTTATCGGTGCGGCGCTTCTCGGAATGTCCGCTACAGAAGCCGGTTCCATAGCTATAATCGGCGGCGCGGACGGTCCTACGGCTATTTATGTATCGAGCCGCCTGCTTAAGCCTTCTGATAATATCAATACAGGTACTATTGCTCTTGCGGCATACACCTATATGGCGCTTGTGCCTATTATTCAGCCGCCTATCATGAAGCTGCTCACGACCAAAAAAGAGCGCGGCGTTGTTATGGAACAGCTCAGAACAGTTTCCAAAACCGAAAAGATCATTTTCCCGATTGCCGTAACTATAGTTATTTCATTGCTTGTTCCCTCGGCTACACCTTTGGTTGGTATGCTCATGTTGGGAAATCTGCTCAAGGAAAGCGGCGTTTGCAACAGACTTGTTGACACTGCTCAGAATGCGCTTATGAATATTGTAACGATTTTCCTTGGCGTATCCGTCGGCGCCACTACTCAAGCGGATAAGATACTTAACGTTTCTTTTGCTAAGGTTATTGTTCTCGGTGTTATTGCGTTTGGTATCGGTACTGCCGCAGGCGTACTCTTCGGAAAACTCATGTATGTGGCTACTAAGGGTAAGGTCAATCCTCTTATCGGTTCTGCGGGCGTATCTGCGGTACCTATGGCTGCCCGTGTTTCCCAAAAAGTCGGTGCACAGGAAAATCCCACAAACTTCCTGCTCATGCACGCTATGGGACCGAACGTTGCCGGTGTTATAGGTTCGGCAGTTGCAGCCGGCGTACTTCTCAGTATCATCTAAGTTGATTAAATATAAAGTTTATCCCCCTGTTTTTGCAGCGAATCGTTGTAAAAACAGGGGATTTTTATTTAAAATTGTTTCTGAAGTGTAAATCTTGTATGAAATGTATTGACAAGAAAAAATATAAAATATATAATAAGTTATACAAATCATACTTTACCTACCTTAGGAAAATGATCATGTGAACGGGTGAAATGCAATACCCCGGCAAGACAAAGAATGCGGAGGAGACAAGCATATGGAGGCTATACAAACAAAACGGTTGACCAAAAGGTATAAAGATATTACGGCTGTAGACGGTCTTGACCTGACGGTACACGAGGGTGAACTGTTTTCGCTTTTGGGCGTTAACGGAGCGGGAAAAACAACCACTATCAAGATGCTTTCTTGCCTGACAAGACCTACGGACGGCGACGCGGAGCTTCTCGGCAACAGTATTGTCAAAAACATCGCCGCGGTCAAAAGCATTATCGGCGTGTCGCCTCAGGAAACGGCCGTTGCTCCGAATCTGAGCGTAAAGGAAAACCTGGAGCTTATGTGCGGAATACACGGCTTTTCCAAAGAAAAAATGAAGAATAAAACGGCGGAGCTTTCAGAGCAGTTTGATCTTGTGAAAATGCTTGATAAAAAAGCGGGAAAGCTTTCAGGAGGCTGGCAGCGTAGGTTAAGCATTGCTATGGCTCTTATCAGCGAGCCTAAGATACTGTTCCTTGACGAACCGACTCTCGGACTGGACGTGCTTGCCAGAAGCGATTTGTGGGACAATATACGTTCCCTCAAAGGCAGAATCACGATCATACTTACCACCCACTACATGGAAGAAGCGGAGGCTCTTTCAGATCGTACAGGCATTATGAAAGACGGAAAGCTTCTCGCTCTCGGAACTACAGAAGAACTGAAGCTCAAAGCCGGTACCGATAAATTTGAGGATGCGTTTGTGAAAATCGTAAAGGAGGCTTCAAAATGAGATTACTTGCTTTTTCCAGAAGAACGGCTAAGGAAATACTCCGTGATCCGCTGAATCTGGCGTTCGGAATAGGTTTCCCGTTGGTGCTGATATTCCTGCTTTCAGCAATACAAGCAAATATTCCCGTAAGCCTTTTTGAAATAGACCGCCTTACTCCGGGAATTACAGTATTCGGACTTTCTTTTATGACTCTGTTCTCCGCTTCTCTTACCGCAAAAGACAGGGAAAGCGCCTTGCTTCAGAGGCTCTATACAACGCCTCTGACAGCTGCGGATTTTATTTTCGGGTATATGCTGCCTATCCTGCCGATCGCTTTGGCGCAGTGCGTGATATGCTATATTACGGCAATAATACTCGGTCTGCCGATCACCGTAACGATTTTGTATGCTGTGCTGCTGATCATACCGGTGTCATTATTCTTTATTGCTTTGGGACTGCTGTGCGGAAGCGTGTTCAGCGTAAAGCAGGTAGGAGGAATATGCGGAGCTTTACTTACAAATCTGACCGCGTTTCTTTCGGGAGTATGGTTCGACCTTGATCTCGTAGGCGGAGCTTTCAGGAAAGCAGCAAATCTTTTACCGTTTGTCCACGCAGTGGAAATGGAAAGAGCCATACTTAACGGAGCGTATTCGGAAATATTTCCGCATATTTGGTGGGTATTGGGCTACGCAGCTGTAGTCGTCTCACTTGCGGTAATTTTCTTTTTGAGACAGATGAGAAATCAATAAAAACATATGAAAAGGAGGACACATTTTCCATAACGGGAAATGGCGGAAATTTATGAAAAAACCAAAGGGAAAGTACGCATGGACAGTTACTGTAGGTGAAAAGGGACAGATAGTCATACCAAAGCAGGCGAGGGAGATTTTCAATATAAGCCCTGGCGATACACTGATACTTCTGGGAGACGAAAAAAGGGGTATGGCGATACCTCCGAAAAGTGCTTTTGCGCAATTTGCCGCTGCTGTTTTCGACACAGAAGCAAACAATGAGGACAATGAGGATATAGAATAAGTATGAATCCCTTCTATGTGGACAGGTTCTAAGTACCTGAATAGTTATTTCGGTTTTACGGGAGAAGAGGACTATATTATTGCATTTGCGGCTGACTTTTTTTTCGCCTGAGCATATACTGTATAAATACACAACAGGAGTGAACGGTATGGAAATATATACAGTACAGGCGGGGGACACCGCATTATCAATAGCCGGGAAGTTCGGAATCTCGCTTCAAAGACTTATTTCGGACAACAGACTTTCCGATTCTGGACAGCTTGCTGTCGGTCAGGCGCTTTTGATACTTCGTCCCGAAACGGTGCATACATTCAGTAGGGGAGATACGCTTTTTTCGGTTGCCGAAGCTTACGGAACAAGCGTTATGCAGCTTTACAGAAACAATCCCTTTCTGATCGGAGCAAATTACATACCTGAGGGTACGCAGATAACGATAAGTTTTGAGACGGCTCCGACATATGACGCTCAGATCAGCGGCTTTGCATACGGTTATATAAACCGTAATATTCTCGAAGCGGCTTTGCCGTATCTTACATATGTTATTGTATTCGGCTACGGCTTTAATGAGGACGGTACGCTTATTGAAGTGAACGACAGCGATATAATAGAAATGTCCCACGCTTACCAAACAGCTGTGTTTCTCGGTCTGACGGCTATCAACATAGACGGTACGTTCGGTTCGGGAAAAATAGAAAAGCTGCTTACCGACATTGATTTCCAGAATGTGATAATCGGAAAGCTTATAGAAACAATACAGCGCAAAAACGCTCAGGGTCTTGATATCGACATGGAATATATTCCGCCCCAGTTCAGAACGGAATTTGCCGCTTTTGTCGGAAATGCAACGGAGCAGCTCAATGCAGTCGGGCTCGAAACTCACGTTGATTTAGCTCCCAAAACCTCGGCAGACCAGCCGGGAACTTTATATGAAGCCCATGATTACGGGCTTTTGGGAAATGCGGCAAACCTGGTTTTTCTTATGACATATGAGTGGGGATATACATATAGACATTTAAGATATAAGCATTTGTAATAGTTAATATTTTTCTTAAAATAGTAATCCCCGCCGCAAGCGATAAAAAAGTCTGCAGCGGGGGAGTATTCAAGGTCAGCGAGTCAGAAGCATGGAATCATCGTCATGAAAGTCCTCATCGACATTCAGATATGAAAGCAAGCCGGAATCGATATCACATACTCTGCATAGTTTGACCACAGTGTCAAGCCTGGGATTTGAAACGGTCGCGTTCGATATTGCCTATACTTTTGTCGCTGATATTGCACAGTTCTGCAAGCCTTTCAAGGGAATAGTGTTTATTCTTCCGATGTTTGCGAACCAGCGCACCGAATTCTGCACAATAAGATAAAATTTTCACCTCACAAATATATTTTAAGGTCTGAATTATAAACTATGTAAATGCATTTTTGCGACAAAAATTGTTAACATTGAAAATGCAGCTGAAAAAGTGCAGCGCTGAGGAGCGACCTAACGCAGTCTGTGAGATAAAACGGTGAAGAGCAGCGGTATAAAGAGCCGCTGTTTTTCTCTTCATCGGATATCTCAAGCGGATAAACCTAAGGGTTTGGGACGGAGTCTCAACAGCCGTCAGGCTGCCAATCTGTCCTCAAAGAAAATTGCAAACTGCAAACTGAGAATAAGCAAGTCCCCAATCTCAGACGGGCATTGTCCACTTTTTTGCAATTCCCTGAACGCTCATGTAAACAACTTTGCGTATCGAATCGTCCGTCGGAAAAAATTGCTTTAGGCTTCGTAAATTTCCGCACCATTCTGTGGTACGCTTCAACCGTATTGGTTGTGTCAAGTTTTATTATACAACATCAGACGTATTTGACGGTAATTTCAAAGAGTATAATGGTTTCGATTTACTAATCGGTGGCTCTCCATGCACTTTTTGGAGCGTTGCAAAAAAGACAGAGAAGCAACTTACTACGGTGAGAGATTCAAAATTTTTATGCAATATATAAGAGCATTAGAGGAAAGCCGACCAAAATATTTTCTTTATGAAAATAACAGCAGTATACACAAGAATATTAAGACGGAAATTTCTAAATTCTTAGGTGTTGAGCTGATTATAATTATCTCAGCTTTTGTTTTGGTACAGCATAGAACAATATGTTACCGGATAAATATTCCGTACGTAACACAACCAAAGGACAAAGAAATTTTTCTGTATCTTGATATTTTCATAGCCATTGATTGCAATGATCCTTTTTGACTGCAAACCTAAGCTTATCAGAATCCCGCATGGATAAGCTCAAAATCAATACTGATAAGATCAAGACCTGCCGCGCCGAAATGGAGTCTTACCGTATTGTTCAGCGAAAACATCGGTATATCCATTGAGATAGGCACGTGATTTCCTCCGGTACCGTTCCATGTAAACGTCCTTATAGCTCCTGAAAATAGCGTAACGGGAAGCTGAGCAAGTTCGCTCTGCTCCGAGCTTGCCGTGATCGTTATCCTGTACATTCCGGTGGCGTTCAGATTAAGTTTGAACTGATAATCGGAGTTTCTCACAGTTCTGATACCTGACAGGTCTACCGTAAGCTTTTTATCCAAGTCATAGCTTGGAGCATTGCGGATAATTTCATCTATTTCGCTTTCCGGCTTATTTATTACCTCGACCTTTTCTTCCGTACCCATAATTCTGCGCATAGCGTTGGTATCAATAAGAAAACGCAAGATATTTTCAGCATTTCTCTGAAGCTCTCCACGAGTGATACCGCCGTGTGAAAGCTCCTGCATAATATTATCGCCGTTGTTTTCACCGCTGGAGCACACCATATAAACGTCGTTCTGAGCCTTTGCCATTGCCGAAAAATCGCTTTTGTCAGCTTCATGTCCACGGACGTTGATATTTGCCCACCAGTCGGTCATTGTAAAGCCTTTGTACCCCCACTGGTTCCGAAGTATCTCGGTGTTCAAGTCAAAGCTTCCCGCCGTCCAGAGGTCGTTCACCTTACCGTACGTCGTCATTATCGACTTTGCTCCGCCCTGTTTTACAGCTATTTCAAAGCCTTTCAGGTATATCTCACGCAAAGCTCTTTCCGACACGGCGGTATCCAGAAAATGCCTGTTGGTTTCCTGATTATTTCCGCAAAAATGCTTTATAGTTCCGGTGACTCCGTGACGGTGCATACCTATAAGCTCGGCGGAAGCCATAGTTCCCGTAAGATAGGGATCTTCGGAGAAGTACTCAAAGTTACGTCCGTTAAGAGGGTAACGGTGAATGTTCATACCGGGACCGAGCAGACAGTCAACACCGTTTGCGGACATTTCCATTCCGAGGTATTCAAACAGCTCGGTGATCAGCTTTTTATTAAATGTAGCCGCGATAAGGGTGCCATTGGGCAGACTGAACGCCTTAGTGCCGCAGTCGAGCCTCATACCGGACGGACCGTCCGAACAGCAGCCGCAGGGTACTACCAACTCTTCAAGCCGCTTTGACACACCGCCGAACGCAGCCGCAGTACCCGCCGTTACTCTCGGCGAGCACATTCCTTCGCCGCGGATAATGCAGTTCAGATCGTTGTCTGTAAGCTGCGAAACAAACTCGGACAGCGTTTTTTCTCCTCTTGCAACAGCTTCAAGCTTTATGCCCTTATCGCCGCCGAACGGTATCTCCTTGGGAAGATTATCATTTCTGCGCTTGTCCTCGTCTATCTCGGAAAGCGGAACGGCTTCCATAACAGGCTTTAAGGCTTCACCTGTACCATCCGCCTTTATTCTTTCAAAAGACATTACCGGAGCAAGAGCCTGACATAGCTGCTCAACGATGATGTCCTCCTCAGACGTCCATGTCAAAACTTTTTCCGCGCTTCTTACATCCGTACCCGCATAAAAACTGTATTCGCCCTGCTCGACAATCCATGCAAAACGATGTCCCGTAACGCCTGAATCATCGTAAGAAGCAATATCCGAAAGCTTCACGAAAACCGTAAGCTTCTGACTTTCTCCGGGAGCGAGGCGATCTGTCTTTTCATATCCGCAGAGAATGCGGGAGGCTTTGCCAAGCTTGCCCTGAGGAGCCTGACAGTAGACCTGAATAACCTCCTTGCCGCTTCTGTTTCCAATATTTTTCACATCAGCATAAATAACAAATTCATCGCCGTTTTTCTCCGCAGAATAAGCAGTCTCAAATTTTGTGTATGAAAGTCCATAACCAAACGGATAGCGCACGCGGTCTTTTGCAAAAGTCTCAAACCAGCGGTACCCCACATAAATATCCTCGGTATAAAAGTTTCTTTCGGTATTTCCGAAATACTTGTGGGACGGATAATCGGAAATATCATAAGCGATGGTATCGGGAAGCTTTCCGCAGGGCGATATCTCCCCCATGATAACCTTTGCCGCACCCGTACCGCCTGTCATTCCACCCTGCCATAAGTACAGTACCGCATCAGGAGAAAACTCGTCAACAAATCCCATGTCTATGATGTTTCCCACGTTCAGGACAACTATCATTCTTTTAAAGCTGCGGCGGACTTTTTTCAGCATATCCTTTTCCCCCGCCGTCAGGAAATATGAACCCTCCTCGGCTTTGTTATCGTGCTCTTCGCCTGCCGATCTTCCGATCACGGCAATCGCCGCCTTAGAAGTCTCCGCAGCCTTTGCAACAATGTCGTCCGCAAGTTCAAATTCCTGCTGACACCAAGGCTCCTCGCTCCAGCCGTCGCCAAGGTCAAAAGGCTGCTTCTCCGCCTGCTTTTTGTAAAATTCCAGCAGCTCTTCGTTAATCTTCGCGCCCGCCTCCAACAGACCGTCCACAATTCCCGTTACCTTGTGTACGTTTACCAGTCCGCCGGAGCCGGTTCCGCTTTTGTAATAATCAAGCTGTATCCTTCCGAAAACGGCGATCTCCTCGTCCTTTGAAACAGGAAGCGCGTCATTGTCGTTTTTCAGCATAACAACGCCCTCAGCGGCAGTTTCAGCAGCTTTTTCAAGATATTTGTTCCAGTCAAGAGTTTTCAAAGCTATCCTCTCCTTGCATAAAAATTATTAACATACTCAATGGTTCACATAACGCAGAAAACGTTTTCAAAAATCCAAATTCCCGGCGTTCACTCATTTGACAGGATAAATAGAAAGCGCGAAATTTTCCCGTTGTAAACGTTCGCTGCGATTATAATTTATCACACCCTGCAAAAAAATAATACCGCAATTTTGCTCTTTATATCAAATTTTTGCTGATTTTATACTGATGTATTGTGCTATAAAATTTAGAGCGTACTGACACTGACCATCAACGCTCGTTTTGCAAGCATATTTTTAGTCTGTTTAATTATACCATATTTATAATGAAAAATCCAGCCTTACAGCTGGATTTTTCAAAAAAACAAAGCAATAGAGCTGCCTTAATTTATAAGAATTTTTCCGAACGGACTTAAAAATCAACTTCCGTATCATAGTAGCAGCATTTGAGAAGCTTTTCCATTTCCTCAACAGAGGGCTGACGGGGATTGGAGCCTGTGCAGGCGTCTCCGATAGCGTTTACGGCAATGTCGTGCAGTCTCTCAAGGAATACCTCCTCTGGAACAAAGCCCTGATCGGCAGGATAGCTGTCCGCACCGTAATTCTTTATGCAGTGGGGAATGTTCAGGTCATCGTTCATTTTGCGCAGATAAGCGATAAGAAGCTTTATCTTTTCTTCCGTTGTATTTCCGCCGAGCTTCATAAAATCTGCGATCTCGGCGTAGCGAGCCGCTGCCTCGGGATTTTTTGCATTGAATGCGATAACTTTAGGTAAGTACATTGCGTTTGCCGCACCGTGGATAATGTGCGCACCCTTATCTGCAAACGCCGCTCCGGTCTTATGAGCCATGGAATGAACGATACCGAGCAAAGCGTTGGAGAAAGCCATACCTGCAAGGCACTGAGCGTCGTGCATCTGATCGCGCTTTTCCATGTCGCCGTTGTAGGAATCTACAAGATCGTTCTGGATCATTTTGATCGCATGAAGCGCAAGCGGGTCTGTATAATTGCAGTGAGCAGTTGAAACGTACGCTTCCACAGCATGAGTAATAGCGTCCATGCCCGTATGTGCAACCAGCTTCTTAGGCATTGTTTCAGCAAGCTCAGGGTCAACGATAGCAACGTCCGGCGTTATCTCAAAATCAGCGATAGGATATTTGATACCCTTGTTATAATCTGTAATTATAGAGAAAGCGGTCACTTCGGTAGCTGTGCCGGAAGTAGACGAGATCGCGCAGAACCGTGCCTTGCGGCGCAGACTGGGAATACCGAACACCTTGCACATATCTTCAAAGGTGATGTCGGGGTACTCATATTTGATCCACATTGCTTTCGCAGCGTCGATAGGCGAGCCTCCGCCGATAGCAATGATCCAGTCGGGACCGAATTTAAGCATAGCCTCCGCGCCCTTCATAACGGTATCAACGGAAGGATCAGGTTCGATTCCCTCGAACAGTTCGACCTCCATACCTGCTTCTTTAAGGTAATTAACCGTTTTGTCAAGGAAACCGAATTTCTTCATTGAGCCTCCGCCAACGCACACCATAGCTTTTTTTCCCTCAAAAGTTTTAAGGGCTTCCAAAGCTCCTTTTCCGTGATAAAGATCGCGAGGAAGTGTAAAACGTGCCATAAAACATTACCTCCGTATAACATAATTCAATACCGTTTAAACAGCATTACAGCATTATAGCCGGCATTGTGTTAAATACTTAACAATCATAATTATATCACCATTTAATCAATTTGTCAATAGGGATATAAAAAAATTAACGGCTTTTGTGAAAATTATACAGATATTTATATAAAAATAAGCACAAACGGACTTCCATTATAATATAGGAATTCAATAAGCACATAAGGAAATACAGCACAACAGCTTTTACCGCCGACGCTCTTTTTGCGAAAAAATGCAGCCGCAGTAATTCTGGCGGTAAAGCCCGTACTTTTCGGAAAGCTCTATGCTTCGCCTGTAACCGTCCTTTTTCTTGAAATCGGACGGCAAATGAGCAACTCCGTACTTTTCCGCAAGCTCCTCGCCTATTTCGTTGAGCTTTACGGCATTTTTGTACGGGCTCACCGACAGCGTTGTTGTAAAATAGCTGTATCCGCCCTCAGCGGCAAGCCGAGCCGTCTCCTCTAACCGCAGTCGGTAACAGGCAAAGCATCTCTCGCCGCCCTCGCGTATTTTCTCCAGACCCTTTACCGCCGCATAGAACCGTTGTTGCTGCCAACCGTGTTCCTCAAAGGACACCGGATTTTTGCACGGCAGCTCTGCTATGAGCCGCTTTTGCTCGGCAATACGGTGCAGAAATTCCTCTTCGGGGTAAATATTAGGATTAAAGTACAGAACCGTTATCAAAAAATACTCCGAAAGATACTCCAATACCGCGCTTGAACAGGGCGCGCAGCAGCTGTGCAAAAGCAGCCGCGGAGGGTTGTTCGCGTCAAGATCTTTCAGTATCTTTTCCTGTTTTATCCTGTAATTTATCTTCTGTTCTGTTTTTTCCATTTTTATAATTTTCCTTTTTATTCTGACATTTATCCGCAAAAGCACATCCGGAACACCCCGAACAGCAGCCTCCGCAACCTTTTTTTCTTCTTTTTTTAAGGTACAGGACAGCCGAAACTACCGCGGCGGCTATTACCGCAATAGCAATGTAATCCTGTACGCCAAACGAAGCGATGATACCGCCCATAAAAAACCTCCGAAAATTTAGATTGACAGTTGTCTGTTATGCCTATGCGGTTTTGGGCAAAAATATTCTATCTGTAGTCGTGAACCCTGTCGTCATGGTTGTACCGGTTCGTAAGAGACGCAATATCAACATAATATTTTTTGCGGTTGTTCGGGTCGGCATAAACGGTAACGGACATTCCCACAAATGCAGAAATATCCTCCATAGTATTGTCAGAGCTGTACAGATACCGTTCTCCGCTGTAAGGATCGACAACCTCGCATTCGGCTTTGTAGGGGTGTACACCGTTGACGGTAACGTTCATATTCAGTCTGACAGCGGTAATAACGCCTGTCAATTGTTCTCCGTTTTCGATCAGTTTTTTTCTTCGCACCGCTTTAAGGATCGCCCAGAGCAAAAAAGCTGCCCCCAATATCGTAAACAATGCGCCGCACCCAAGAAATACAGACCATGAACCAATGTCGCCGGAAATATTAAAAAACATAACTATTCCGACGGCCATTACAACTGCTCCGATACCGAAAAAAATTGAGCCCATAATAACAAAAACAGTTCCCGTGCTGATCTTCAATGCAATCCCCCTCCACACCTTTTTACTGCATAGCCTTGAGCAAAACCACACAAACGCAATAAACAAGCTGATTTGCAAGACAT
>CAMUJF010000013.1 GCA_947089135.1 uncultured Clostridia bacterium | reverse complement strand
TAAAATCAGATTAAAATGCGATACAAAGCGTTGTAGACCTATTACAGCGCAAATGACGTTTACATTTATAAAATTATTGGATAATTTGATTTATGGACAATATCTCGCAACTATATATATTAATAATTGCGATATTTTGTCCATATAATCATTACCCACGTTTTGGGTGGTGTCTCTATAATAAGGATTACACCCAATTCGTGGGTATAAATTAGCCAAACTCAACATCAATATTAACTGTAGTGCGCCTAAGGCATTGAACCGTGTTTGAAAATTCGCTACGCTCATTTTCTGCACACGCTTGTTGTCGGGCTAAAGCCCGCCAATTATATTTTTTATAATTTTGGTTTTAAGATAGGATGAAACTTAAAGCAGAATATGGTTTAAAAGTATGGTTTAGAGTAGAATATAAAAAGTTGGACATTTTCGATGGTATATATAATTATTATATTATACTATTGAAAAGTGCCAATTTTTTTAATCTTGAAATCACAAGAGAAAAATCAAACGGTTAGTATCAAAGTAGTTATTTTGAAAAGTACAAAAACTCTTTCCCTCAAAACACAAAAATCTCGCAGAGATTTAATTAGTTGTTTTATTCTTAAGTTATTTTATTATTAGTTATTTTATTACTTCGACACGTACCCCACACTTTTGTGGGGGTGGTCAAGGGTAGTACCCCACCGTAGCCGTGGGGTGGTATGGCATACCATACGCACAAAAGTGTGGGGTGGTCTAAAAATCAGTGTATATTAAGGGCGGTAAGCCTGTGAGCAAAAATATTCGCGGACTTGCATGGATAGTTCTGCGTTGGGCTGCGCGGGTCAGTCCCCGAGTGATAATTCTGGAGAACGTTCCCGAGTTCGTGACCTGGGGACCCGTCCGCAGGGGCAAGCCAGTAAAAAGCAAGGCGGGTCAGACGTTCCGCAAGTGGCTTTTACAGCTTCGGGAGCTTGGCTACAAGGTTGAGTATTACTGTAAATGGTACAGCTACTGATTTAGCAATTTTATATGTAAATAGAGGTGGCGTATCAATAACAGGAAATTGTTATATATCTGGAATTCCAGAAGGCAGTAATAATGGAATCATATTCAATACTGCTTTTGGAAAAGATAGCAATGCTATTTCATTCTATCCTGAACCCGGAATTGTTGATTCTAATGACGATATTGATACTTATTATATTGCTATAAAAAAATATGCCGTGCTTAACGATGTTGTCTTTAAACCCATGCTCGTCAAAGGCTCAGAACCTCTGCCTTTTGAACCTTACAAGTCTACCGAAATTACAGTCAGCAGCAATATGCAGCTCCCCGCAGCGGGTCTGAAAACATTCGACGGAGTAACCCATGTGTTTAGTAACTGTGATTTTACAATGGATTATTTTCTCAGCAGGGAACAGGGAGCAGCTAATGCCGGGTTGCAGAATGATATTAATGCAATAAAAATGATTCTTGACAGCATTACTCCCGAAATGCTTGAAAAGTTAAAAAATCTTTGAGGAGGTAAAAATTTATGTCAAAAATATATTTTCCGAAGCTGACCCCCGACAGCACTTCGGTACTGAACGGCGTGACCGTCCACAGGCATTTTCTGAAAGACCACAACCTGAACAAAATAACTCTGCCGCCAATACGGGCTAAGCCGCTCATCGGCGTTACGATTCACAACACCGAGGACTTGCCCCGCGTTGAGGACGACGGCGAACAGTACACCCGCGCGACACTCAACGACAACATGGGGACCGTCCGCACTCATTACTATATTGACGATCTGTGCGCATGGCAGAACCTTGAAGACAGCCGTTGCAACTGGACTTGCGCCGACGGAACGGGTCCGGGAAATATGCAGACCATTGCGATCGAATGCATAATGTCCGGAACGACCGGGACGGAAAACGTCAAAGCCAGGGACAACGCGGCTCGTCTTGCTGCATATATCCTGCACAAGAACGGTCTGACCGCGGACAACCTGTATACCCACACCTACTGGCTTCACGTCAAGGACGGCCGCACGAAGCCGTCCGATACCGCGAATATTGACAAGTGGTGTACCGCGCCTCACACATACAAAAACTGTCCGCTGTACATAATCCCCGACTGGATCGGATTTAAAAAGCTTGTGGACGGTTACATCAAAAAGCTTGGCGGAAGCTCTGTTGTTTCAGGCGGGATGTTCATGGTTCGGGTGCTTGATCCCGCGCTGAATATACGCGCGCAGCCGTCCCTTACCGCGAAAAGAAACGGTGTAATTCGCGACAAGAGTGTATACACAATTGTTGCGACATCATATGAGCCTAAAACTCAGATCACGTGGGGAAAGCTCAAATCAGGCGCAGGGTGGATCTCCCTCGGAAGTAAATATGTAAAAAAAATTTAGGAGGTATTTTTTATGAAAAACATCAACTGGAAAAGAAAGCTTTCATCAAGGAAATTCTGGGCGGCGGTGTCGGGCGTTGTTATCAGCATTATGATAATCTTCGGTGCGGACAGCGGTTCGCAGGAGAAGATCGCGGGTGCAATAACCTCCGCGGGAGTGCTGGTTACATACATTCTTGCCGAAGGCGGCACGGACAAGGCTGCACTGGAAAATGATAACAACGCGGAGGAATAACCATGGCTACTGAAATCGTTGTTGCTTTTATTGCCCTTATAGGCACATTAGGCGGTTCTTTGGGCGGCATTTTGGTAAGCAGCAAGTTATCTAATTACCGCATAGATCAACTGGAAAAGAAAATTGAAAAGCTAAACAACACTTTAGACAAAATTGCCAACATTGAAATGCATTTGGCGGTTTTGGAAGAAAGAGTTGACGCTCTCGAAAACAAAAAATAATATATCTGCATAATACTATTTTTATTGACAACATTCGTCAAAAAGTATATAATAATAGTATCGGATAAATCCGTTATATTAATTAAGGTTGGTGGTATTATGCAGATTAAAAATAATGAAAATAATGTTTGCACAAACGATATAATGACTATTCCTTATATTGTTTATGAAAGCGAACAGTCAAGGTCGGAACGGAATATTAAAAGGCTGATTTCTGCAATTATTATATTGATTGCAATTGTTTTTGCAAGTAATTTAGTATGGCTTTACGCATGGTGTCAATACGATTACGTAAGTGAAGAAACATCTGTTACTGTTGACGGTGGCGGTGATGGAAATGCTAATTACGTTGGAAACAATACAAATTACGTAGGAAACGACGGTGATATAAATAATGGCGAAAATAACGGTAAGGACGCGGTCGAAAACGAGAATGAGCAAAACAGGCAAGGGAACTAAGAAAAGGAAGAAAAAGGGAGGCAAGTAATGAAACACAGCTTTGACCTCTCTCGTTCCGAACTTTCGGCAATTATTGACGAATGGATTTTTAATGAGCGTGACCGCAAAATACTTAAACGGAGGTTACTGGACGGCATTTGCTATGAACCGCTTGCGGAAGAATTTGACCTCTCGACAACGCAGATAAAGAGCATAATTTACAAAAATCAAAACGTGCTTTTAAAGCATTTATGAAAGAAATCCCCCTGTGTGACATCAGGGGGATTTTGTTATTCGCCGTGTTTGCGTATATCAGCCTCTAACAGCTCTATAATAAGTGCGGTCAAGCTCTTATTTTGCTTTTGGGCGTGTTCTTTGCATTCGTCCTTAAAACCTTTTTTTACCCAAATTCTTATTTGTTCCAAATGAGCATTTTGATATTTTTGTGAAGCTCTGTTCCGTGCCTCGTTATACATACAAACCACCTCACAATAATTATAACACTTTTTTATATTGTGCACAATGTATATTGTGCACAATTATTTCTTGAAAATTCGTTTATTTTGTCTATTGATACATTGTGCACAATGTGTTATAATATAATCAAGATAAGGGAGGCGGAAAACCCTAAACCGCAGAAAGGAGCGGTAAGTATGAAATACACAGAATACGGATTAAGAATAAACCTTGTGGAGCTTCGTATGTTGCTCGAATATGCAGAAAGCCGAAACAAATATGGTAAAATGGAAAGCTGCATTTATATAAGCGGCGGTGAAAAGCCAAAAATAATGCAGTACAGCAATTATTCCGAGCGCAATCCTATAGACCATACATTTATTGTCAATTAAAATTAACTGCAATCCCGCGAGGAAATCCCTCGTGGGATTTTTTATGCCCGAAATACAACCGAAAACCGCCTGTTTTCCGCATTGTAACGGCACTTGTCAAATGTTATTATTAAATAAAATAAGGAACGTTACGGAGGCGTTAAATTGAAATACTCAAAGGATATTACGATACGTCAGATAATGTTTAAATATAAAGTTACAAAACAGCAGGCAGAAAATATGTACCGCGAATTTGAGCAGTCGGGAGATGTTGATACTCTTGCAAGCGTGATTTTTAAACCCGAAGCCCCAATTATTAACGAGCCTGCCGCATTAAGCTATTAGTCATGTGGATAAATTATAATCCCAATCCATTTGGCAAGCGTGTAGGGGATTGCGCCGTAAGAGCTATCAGCAAAGCTCTAAATCAGTCTTGGGAAGAAACATATATCGGACTGCTTTTGCAGGGCTTTGTTATGCGTGATATGCCGTCCGCTAATGCTGTTTGGGGCGCATATTTGAAGCGCAAAGGCTTTTCACGACATATGGTTTCGGACGACTACGACGATTATTACACGGTATCGGATTTTTGCCGTGATAATCCTCACGGTGTTTACATTCTTGCGCTGTCGGGTCACGTTGTTGCCGTTTCGGACGGTAATTATTACGACACGTGGGACAGCGGGGACGAAATACCTATATATTTTTGGGAACGGAGGAAATAAATTATGCTTTACGACAATAATTTCGGGGGATTTATCCCACAGCAGAACATCAATCCGTATATGCAGAATTACACCGCAAAACCTGTCAATCAACCTGTAGGAGGCAGTTTTATATGGGTAAACTCCCGAAAAGAGGCGGAGGAATTTCCTCTCGGTCCCAACGGAGCACAAATGATGATGAACCGCAGCGAAAAAGTGTTTTACTTAAAATCCTGCGACGGCTTTGGTATGGTGAAATCATTCCAGGAATTTGCATATACAGAGCGTAATATTTCGGACGAATCGCAAAATATAGCGGCAGAAGTAAGCAATTCCGCCGAATACGTAAACAGGGAAGAATTTGAAGCGTTGAAAGCGGAATTTGAAAAGCTAAAAAATACAAGCAGCGCAAAGAAAACAACGGAGGCGAAACAAAATGAAAAATAATCCCGTTTTTAATCAATTTAACAATGCTCAAAACGCAAATGTTAATCCCGCACTGTGCAAAATATTGCTTGAAAAACAGATTAGACAAATGCAGTCCGATGGCGTTAATCCTGACGCAATAATAAGTCAGGGCATTTCGGACGGCGAAATAAATCAACAGCAAGCTAATTTTGCACTTAATATTGCAAAAAACGTTGCTAAAAATGTTTTTGGCATTTAAAAGTAATTAAACGGCGATCGCGTTTAATATAAAATTTTAAGAGGAAAGAGGTATTTTATATGTCACTTACTTCAAGCGAAATGACACCCGCTGATATTTTTGCGGTAACTTGCGGCGGCAAGAGCAATAACGGCGGCGGATTTTTAGGCGACGGCATTGTTGGACTTATTGCCCTTATAATTATCGGCGGTATGTTTGGCTTTGGCGGCTTTGGTATGGGAAGTATGGGCGGTATGGGAGGTATTTTTCCGTGGCTGCTTATGTCGGGCGGTTTTAACGGCTTCGGCGGCAATGCAGCGGCACAAGGTGCGCTTACGCGTTCCGATTTGTGCAGTGAGTTTAATTTCAATGGTCTTGAAAACTCCGTTAGAGGTATTCAGCAGGGCATTTGCGACAGTACATACGCTCTTACAAACGCCATTACCAACGGCTTCAACAATACCAACATGGGTATGATGCAGGGCTTTAACGGTGTAGAACGCAGCTTCTGCAGCCTTTCAAGCCAGCTTGCGGACTGCTGCTGCACAACGCAGAGAGCCATTGACAGTGTAAACTACAACATGGCTACAAACACCTGCGCTTTGCAGAATACCATGAACAACAACACCCGCGACATTATTGATAATCAGAACGCGGGTACAAGAGCTATTCTTGATTATCTGTGCCAGGATAAGATTTCCACGCTTCAGAACGAGAATCAGGCTCTCCGTCTTGCGGCTTCTCAGAGCAATCAGAATGCCGTACTCATGGCGGCTATGGACGCTAACAAGGCTGAAATACTCAGACGTACAGGCGCGGAGTGTCCTTCGGCGGCGTATATCGTTCAGCCCCCTACTCCCGTAACTTTCCCCACCAACTGCTGCGGACAGGCCACTTTCGGCAATAACGGTGGCTGTAATAACGGCTGCGGAAACAACTGCGGTTTCTGAGGATAACGGATAACCTTTTCCCCGCTATGGGTGATTCTTTTCGGAGCGGCGGGACCAACCTTGCCGCTCCTGATTTTTTAGGAGGGATATTATGTCTTGCAAACCTGTTTGCAAATTATGCAATAAGCTTATAATTTCAACAGCCGTAACTTTTACGGGCGGCAATCTGGTTATAAACATTCCTGCCGGATCATACGCAAACGGCTGTAAATACTGCATTGTAGTTGCACAGGCTATTCCTGCTGCGACTACCATTAACGCGCCTGTCGTTATTACTATAGGCACGGGTACGGAATTGTATCCGCTTACAAGGTGCGACTGCTCTCAGGTAACAGCCTGCGGCATAAGAACGCGCACGCGGTACAGCACTGTTGTATCGACAAACGCAACGGGCGGAACGTTCAAGCTGCTTGGCAGAACGTGCTGCACGCCTAACAATGCTCTCGGAAGCATTAACGGGACTGCTCCGGCTGCTCCCGCAACACCAACTACATAAGGAGGATAAAACGGTATGGAAAAACTTTACAGACTTAAAGACGCTCTTATGGATAGTTTGGGAGAACTTGACACACTTAAAGGCGGCAAACTCAAAATGCCCGAACTTGAAGCTATAAACTATATTACCGACACGATCAAGAATATAGACAAAATCTGTATGCTTGAAGAGGACGGCGGTTACAGCGGAGCGGGAGACTGGGACGCTCATATCAACGGCACATACGGTCATAGTCAGAGAAACGACCGCAGATACAGCAGAGGCGGAGGCAGCAGCTATAACAACGAAAGCAGCTATGCCAACCGCGGAAAGCATTACGTGCGCGGTCATTACAGCTATGCGGACGGCAAAGACGAAGTTATGAAACACCTTGAAAAGGCTATGGACAGTGCGACCGAGACTAAAGAGCGCGAAGCCATTGAAAGAGCAATAAAGATTGTTGAGAACGCGTGAATTGATATGATTTCCAAGAATGATTTGCTTGAAACTATTGCCGAATGTGAAAAAAATGTAAATTCTTTTCAGGATTTTGAAAAGTTGGCGGCATTATACACGGTTTACGACCATTTATACGGCGAGCCGCTTATGTATGCTGATATAAACACTGAGGCGGAAACCATAATCGAAACAAACGGCAATAGTGTTTTTTTACAAACTGTCAATGGCAAAAATTCTCAAAGGATTTGGAAAATAATGTCGGAGCTTATGGACAGTGTCCAACTTATCCAACCTAAGCTTTATGATGTCGTTATGCAAAAAATTAATGAGCTATAACAAAAACCGTCCTCTTAATTTGGGGACGGTTATTATTTTGACACCCGTTTTGACACCCATTTATAGTGATATTTATGTATGTTTAGTGCAACTTGTAGGAAGTTTACAATAAAAGGAAAACCCTCAAAAGCTGTTTAAAATACTGCTTTTGAGGGAATTTTTATTGGTGGAGCATAGGGGACTTGAACCCCTGACCCCCACACTGCCAGTGTGGTGCGCTCCCAACTGCGCTAATGCCCCAATGTGCTATAATAAATATTATATCACAGAAAAATAAATATGTCAAGCATTAAATAAAAAAGATTATGTCTTAAAATAGTTGACAAATAATAAAAAATATTATATAATATACTCATCAAAAGATGAGGAGAAGAAAGATGGTAAAAACGGAGATAAGGTGTATACATTGCGGAAGTAAAGAAATTGTAAAATACGGGAAACAAGCAAATGGGACACCCCGCTGCAAATGTAAAACTTGCGGAAAAACGTTTCAAGCTGAATATATAAGCAATGGCGCTTTGCCTGAAACTAAAAAAATGATTATTAAAATGTCACTTAACGGAAGCGGTGTACGAGATATTTCACGAGTTTTGGAAGTGGATAAAAATACTGTTGTTGATGTTTTAAAAAAACAAAAAGCTTCTTACAACAGTAAATCCAATTTATAAAACTTCCTCTAAGCCCCTTAAGATAAGGCTTGAAATGTGGGGACGTGTTTATAGCAAAAATACTCCATGCTAGCTATGGCATGCCATTGACCATGAAACAGGAATGGTAGTTGCGTATGTTTGGGGATCACGTGAAGAAGAAATGCTTTGGCTGCTTTGGACTATGCTTTCTGAATTGAACATTGATGTAATAGAAGTCTATTCCGATAATAACTTTGCTTATCACAATGTTATTTCGCCAAATGTTCTAATTATTGGGAAAAAGAATACGCAGAAAATTGGAGTCTGAATAAAGAACCGTGTAAATGCCAATAATAACCACAAATAAAAAATGGAGGTAATTGGTATGAAAACAAGAACACACGGATTAGACGAAAGAGAAATGGAGCTTGTAAAGCTTCTTATGGCAGACTGATTTTCTATTTATTACAGCCTGTCGCTCAAGAGGAAGTCCGACAAATGCACGATCTTAACGCCGTTGACATTGCCGCTCGCAAGCTCGTCAAGTGTTGGGGTACCTATCGCTTGCAGCGGCAAAAACAATTTTATAAGGTTTGCCTTTTCCGCTGCCTTTTTTATTCCTTTTTGTTACTTATCTATTGTAAACCTGCACATCGGTATCGATTTTTTGGCAGAACCTGCTTGCATTTTATAGAAAAATGTGGTATAATATTTATATATTATTTTTCACGAAACGAGGTCTTTATAATGTCGCATTGGATAGAACAAACAAATATTTACCATATTTACCCTCTGGGCTTCTGCGGCTGCGAAAAATTCCGCTCCGATTTTTCGGAAACGGGAGAAAAAGGCAGGATACTTAAAGTCATTGAGTGGATACCGCACCTGAAAAAAATGAACTTCAACGCCGTTTATTTCGGACCGGTTTTTGAGTCCTTTGAGCACGGCTATGATACTACCGACTATTACGCGATAGACAAGCGTCTCGGTTCTAACGAGGACTTTGCCGAGGTCTGTGCCGCTCTCCATAAAAACGGTATACGCGTTATTCTTGACGGCGTTTTCAACCATGTTGGCAGAGATCACTATGCTTTCAAGGACTTGCAGCAGAACGGACAAGGCTCACGCTATAAGGACTGGTTCGCGGGCGTTAACTTCGGCGGACGTTCTCCATACGGCGATAACTTTTCCTACGAGGGCTGGAGCGGTCACTATAACCTTGTAAAGCTGAATCTTTACAATAATGAAGTGGTTGAGCATCTTTTCGGCGCTGTAAAAATGTGGATAGAAAAATGGGGAATAGACGGTATCCGCTTTGACGCTGCCGACTGTCTTACCGAGGATTTTATCAGGCGCATACACCGCTTTACGCGGGAGCTCCGACCCGATTTCTGGCTCATGGGCGAGATAATCCACGGTCAGTACAACCGCTGGGCGAACGGAGATATGTTCGACTGTGTGACCAATTACCAGTGCTACAAGGGAATCTATTCCTCCCATAACGACCGCAATTACTTTGAGATAGCCCATTCCATAGAGTATCAGCACGGTCAGTACGGAAATATTTATATGTACAATTTTCTCGATAACCACGACGTTGCGCGCCTTATGTCGGTGCTGAAAAATCCTGACCACGCAGAATGCTGCTATACCATGATGTACGGTATGTACGGCGTTCCGTCCGTTTACTACGGAAGCGAGTTCGGCATACGCGGCGAAAAGGGCAGGGGAGAGGACGCTGACAGAGCTATCCGTCCATGTCTTGACCTTGACGATATTCCCGACATGAACGACAAGCTTATGCTCCATATTTCGGAGCTGGGCGCGATACGTCTTTCGCTTCCTGCGGTGCAGTCGGGCTCTTACGCAAAAATCGAGCTTAAAAACCAGACATTCCTTTTCAAGCGCGAGCTTAACGGAGAAATAGTTTACTTCGCTCTGAACATCAGCGACGGAGACTATACTTTCAGATTCGGTACTCCTTACGGAAAGCTTGCCGACCGTCTCAGCGGCAGACAGTTCGCTGTGAACGGAGGAAACGCCGAGATAACCGTACCCAAAAACAAATCTATGATACTTGTGGACGGTTCAGCCGTACAGCCTGTTCCGGAACACAAGGAAATCATTTCCGAGCAGATAAACGAGCCTGTTAATGCGGCTTCCGAAGCCGTACAGCCCGCCGCGGAGGAAAAACCTGCCGAGTCTGCTGTTTCTGCTGCACCCGCTGCACCTGCCTCTCCCGTTGTTCCCGATAAAAACAACGGCATAAGAGGACTTGGCGTTCCTGAGGGAAGAAAGATAGTCATAGGCGGACACTATAAGCATTTCAAGGGTGGAGAGTATGTTGTCCTTAATGTTGCAAAGGATCATGAGACCTGCGCTGAACAGGCTGTCTATATGCAGATACACGATAAGCCGCTGGTATGGGTGCGCCCTCTTGATATGTTCCTGGAGGACGTTGACGACCACGGTAATGTAAAACCCAGATTCGAGCTTCTAAAGGACTGATATTCATAAAATTAAGGGACGCTATAAAAGCGTCCCTTTAGGCAGGAGATAAAAGGTTTGTTAAGCGGTCTTTTTGTAAAGACGCTTACCGTGGCAAATTCAGGCAGCTTTTATAAAGCTTTGCCCTTTGCCCTACAGCCTTTTTAGCCGCAGCAGCTCTTCTTTGTGAAAGAGAGACAGTCGGTGCATTCGGGAACAGAAGGGTTCTTTTCATGAGTGCCAACCTGAATGCAGTCCAGTGTGCAGTAATGCTCAGTGTCCATGTTGTGCTTGCAGCTTGTTACATCGCATTTAATTGAAGGGTTTTTCATTTTCGATTCTCCTTTTCGGACAGACCCTGAACCGTTTTTTAAATACCAATATCCGATCCTGTTTTTGCTTTTCGCTTTAAACTTTCTGTCGGAGCTTGGTATTACAGACGCGGAGTATTCCCCGCGTCCGCATTTTACGGTTTATCCGCTTTCAGCGGTTTGTCCGCATTTTTGCGGTTCGTTTCGGTCCTTTTGGTTTTGCCGTTTTTCTTTCGGCACAAGTAGTATATGCGGAACGTTCTTCGGGATTCGTTGAAATTTTTGACGTTCAAAACGGAAAAATCATGCATTTTTAATTTTAAAAATTTTATGGAGTCAAGGAGCGATCCCATGCTTTACGGAGCGAAAGAATCAACTTTAAAAATAAACGTGACCGAAACGCGCTGCATAAAAATAAAATACATAAGCTTCGGCAAAGGCGAAAGACCGCTTGTTATAATTCCCGGTCTGAGTCTGCGGAGCATAAGCGGCATGGCTGTTCCGCTGGCGTATATGTACCGCGTGTTCGCAAAAGATTTTAAAGTTTTCGTTTTTGACAGGCGTGACGATGTTCCGGAAGGATTTACGGTAAGCGATATAGCCGATGATATCGCGGAAGCCATGCGGATCCTCGGAATAAAAAATGCGGACATTATCGGAATTTCCCAGGGTGGAATGGCTGCTCAGTATCTTGCCGTCCGATACCCGGAGTTTGTGCGCACGCTTACTCTCGGAGTAACGCTTTCACGCATGAACGATACCGTTACAGCCGCTGTGAACGGCTGGGTGAAAAACGCTGAAAGCGGAGATATCGGCGCTGTTGTCAATAATATGATACTACAAATGTACTCGGACAGATACGTTAAAAAGTATAAGCGGCTTTTGCCGGTAATATCAAAATTTACAAAGCTTGAAGATCCGACAAGGTTTGTTATCCTTGCAAAAGCCTGCCTTACCTGCGATATTTACGGAGAGCTTGAAAAAATAAAATGTCCGGTTTTTGTTATCGGAGGAAAACTGGACAAAATAGTTACCGGAGAAGCTTCGGAGCAGATTGCCGAAAAGCTGGTATCCTCAGGCTGCAAATGCAGGCTGTTCCTGTATGACGGTCTGGGACACGCCGCTTATGAGGAGGCTAAAGATTTTAACAGGAAGATACTGGATTTTATATGGAATTCAGACCACGAATAATATTTTGTGATCATGCCTAATACTAATTCCCTATTGAATTATGCACAATATCTCGCCGCAAAAACGCACATAACGCACATAAAAAGATACTGAACAAGGCTCTAAGGGATTAGTATGACATAAGGAGGGACTTTTAAATGGTTATCAGTATGCCGAAAAATGTAAAAACTGTTGTTGATATCCTTGAAAAAAACGGATACGAGGCGTATATCGTGGGCGGCTGCGTTCGGGACGAGCTTCTCGGCAGAACGCCCAAGGATTACGATGTGGCAACGTCGGCTGTTCCGGATGAGACAAAGCAGTGTTTCCGTAATTTCAAGCTGGTTGAAACGGGGCTTAAGCACGGTACCGTTACTGTTATAATGAACGGAGAAAGCTTTGAGGTAACGACTTTCAGAAAGGACGGCTCTTATTCCGACCGCCGCCGCCCTGACAGCGTTGTTTTTTCCTCAAAGCTTGAGGACGACCTTGCCAGACGGGATTTTACGGTAAACGCAATGGCGTATAATTCCCGCAGGGGGCTTGTCGATCTGTACGGAGGTCAAAAAGACCTTTTCCGCCGCCGTATAGTCTGCGTGGGCGATCCCGAAAAACGCTTCGGTGAGGACGCTCTCAGGATAATGCGAGCTCTCCGTTTTGCCTCGGAGCTTGGATTCAGTCCCGAAAAAAACACAGCGGAAGCCGCTCACAAAATGAAATATCTGCTTGAAGAAATTTCCGCGGAAAGAGCCGCAAAGGAGCTTTCGCTGCTTTTATGCGGAACTGCGCCTTTTGAAGCGCTTACCGAATTTTCCGACGTAATAGCCGAGATCGTCCCCGAAATAGAGCCGTGCATAGATTTTGACCAGCACAGCAGATACCATATATACGACGTCTGGACTCATACGGCATTTGCTGTGGAACGCTCCGAAGCAGATCCGGACGTGCGCCTTGCGCTTATGCTCCATGACATAGGCAAGCCGTTCTGTCTTAAAACAGACGACGAGGGAAACGGACATTTCTACGGTCACGAAAAGCTCAGCGCGGATATTGCGGAAAACGTTATGCGCCGTCTGCGGTTCCCGACGGACACTATAAAGAGGGTATCGAAGCTTATTCGGTATCACTATGTTACTCCGGTGAACGACGACAAGGTGGTAAAACGTTTGCTGTCAACTTTGGGAAACGAGGATTATTTCCTGCTTATGGAAGTAATGAAAGGCGACAACAGGGCGAAGCACCGCTTCTGTATGGAGCGGGTCCAGGTAATTGAAGCCATGCAGAAGCGTGCGGAGAGGATAATTGCAGAGGATCCGTGCTTGCAGATCTCCGATCTGAAAGTAAACGGCGGCGATATGCTGGAGCTTGGCTTCACGGGCGAAGCTATAGGAACTATCTTAGACGATATGCTTGAAGCTGTAATAGACGAAAGGATACCCAACGAGCGTGACGCTTTGATGAGATTTGCCCGCGGGCGGTCTATGCAGCAGTAGCGCGAGATTCCCTTTTCGTTAAAAACAGGGAACCGGTTGAGGAAATGGCTACAGCAATTCCGAGGGGGGAGCGGTTCTGTCCGCTCCCCCTTTATTGCGTAACGCGGCAAAACATATCTTTCAAATAGCATTTACTTTTTGCTATTATGTTGATTTGATGTATTTTTTACTTTTTCACAATCTTTTCGGGGGTCAGACACCACAAAAAGGGGGAGGGGGAGCGCTCATGGGAATTTGGGGACGCTTGCCGCCTCCCCCTCCCCCTTTGAGGTTTCTGCCCCCGCCCCCCTACTTCCTTATTCCCTCTCCCTCTCAGGCTACGCTAACGGAACGGAATAACGGCTCTGCTATAGCGTAGCAGGGTCAGGAGAGGGAAAAGGAAAGGGGAGAGCTAAAAACGCGCCGTGGGCATACTTGTTTTTGCGGTTGAAAAGCGCGGAAAAGTATGGTATACTTTAATGACAGGGCGGAGGATTAAAATGATAAGAAAATATGAAAAAAGCGATCATAAACGCGTTATGGAAATATGGCTTTCGTCAAATCTGGAGGCGCATGGCTTTATACGCCGTGAATACTGGCAGGACTGCTTCGGCGGCGTTTCGGAGGCTATTCCTTTGGCGGAGGTCTATACTGCCCTGTCCGGCGGTAAAATAGTCGGCTTTATCGGTCTGAACGAGGGACACATAGAGGGAATTTTCGTAGACGGCGAACACCGCTCAAAGGGCGTGGGGAAGTCACTTATAGATTTTGCCAAAAAACTGTATCCAAAGCTGTCTTTATGCGTGTACGAAAAAAACGAACGGGCTGTGGATTTCTACAAGCGGGAAGGCTTCCTGACGGTCAGAAAAAAGCCCGACATATCCACGGGTGAAACGGAAATACTTATGCGGTGGGATTCAAAACGCATATCGTACAATTTGTAGGTGATATTATGAAAAATATTGTTTTGGGCGAAGATTTTTTTCATCGGGATGTTCTTGACGTTGCTCCCGATCTGGTGGGAAAGCTTATCGTCCGAACCTTTGAGGACGGCTCGGAGGTCGCGCTCCGCATAACCGAAGCGGAGGCGTACCGGGGCGAGGAGGACACCGCCTGTCACGCAAGCAAGGGAAAAACCGAACGTACTAAAATTCTTTACGGAAAAGCGGGGACGGTATACGTTTATCTTTGCTACGGTATGCACTGGCTGATGAACGCGGTCACGGGGGATGAGGGGCAGCCTCAGGCGGTTCTGTTCCGCGCCTGCGAGGTGTACGACGGTCCCGCAAAGCTTACAAAAAAGCTGGGTATCGACAAAAGCTTCAACGGGGAGTCCTTTTGCGGAAATCCACGCATACGGATAGAGGACGACGGATACCGTCCCGATATCGAGACCCTGCCGCGGGTGGGAATAGATTACGCTACCCCGGAATATCGGGACATTTTATGGCGGTACTGTGATAAAAACAGAAAAGGAAAGAAGTAAAGTTATGCGTGATTTAATCAAGGAAATAGGCGATTTCATTTTCGTTGAGGACGAGCCGCAAAAATGCAATGTTATCATTGCCGTTGGCGGAAGCTTCCCGCAGATAGCGGAAAAGGCTGCGGAGCTTTACAAAAGCGGCTTTGCGGACTATGTTCTTGCGGGGGGCGGGGTAAGCGTCAAGACAGGAGTTTTCGCGGGCGTTAAGGACAAAAAGAATATTTATAACGGAGACTATAAAACCGAGTGCGATTTCTATGAGGACGTGCTTATAAAGAACGGCGTACCCGAAACGGCGATAGTACGCGAGGATAAATCGGGTCACACCCGTGCCAATGCGGAATGCGCGGCGGCAGTCCTGAAAGAGCAGGGTATACCTGCCGAAAAAATAATTTTAGTGTGCAAGAGATTTCACGCAAGGCGCTGCCTGATGTTCTTTCAATCGACTTTTCCCGAAACGGATATACTTATAGTACCCGCGGACATTGAGGTCGGCGATTTTAATATAACAAAGGAGAACTGGCATACCTCGTCATACGGCATAAAGCGTGTTATGGGTGAGCTTGCACGCTGCGGAGAACAGCTAACCGAAACGGATATAAACAGATACAAAATGAGGAAATAGCTATGCTAAATTTGATTTTGGGCGGCGCGGGCTGCGGAAAATCCTATGAGATGATGAACCGTATTGAAAACGCTGTACTGAACGGAAAAGACGTGCTTGTGATAATTCCCGACCAGTTCTCGTTCGAGTTCGACAGGACTCTTTACGAACGGCTGGGAGCGGAGCTTTTCAACCGTATTGATGTGCTTTCCTTTGCGAGGACTGCGCGGGAAATTTTTATACGTCACGGCGGTCTGAAAGGCAGGTACGCCGACGACACGGTGAAAAAGGTCATGATGTACCGCGCTCTTGCGGAGATATCCGAAAGGGACGGACTGCTTTTTTACGGCAGACAGGCAAAGTCCCCGTCCTTTGCGGAAAGCAGCCTTGAAATGGTAAAGGAGCTTACTCTCAGCGGAATAACCGCGGAGGCGTTGTCCTCCTGTGCGGACAGGCTTGATGAAAGTGTTCGGGACAAGACCGCCGACATTGCGCTGATATATTCCGAGTATGGCAGGATACTGTCCCAAAGCGGCTACAAGGACAGCGGCGGGGACGTTTCCGAAGCTGCCGCAAGGGCGGCGCGGTACGGTTATTTCGAGGGCATGACCGTCTTTATAGACGCGTTCAAAAGCTTTACCGCCGACGAACACGCCATGCTTGACGTGATGATAGCGCAAAGTGAAAGCGTGACGGTATGTCTTCCCACGGCGGATTACGAACCGAGCGAATATTCGGTTTTCGCCGCGGTAAACAAGACGGCAAGCAGGCTGACGAGAGCGGCTTCCGATCACGGCGTGAAAACGGTCAGGACGATGCTTGAAGAGCCTAAACGCTTTAAAGCTCCAGAGCTGGCTTTTTACAGCGGAAACGTACTCAGAAACGTTCGCGGCAGCTATGGCGGAGACTGCAAAGCTGTGACTGTGTACCGCTCCGCCGACAGCTACGGAGAGGGCGATCTTGTCTGTTCCGAGATACGCCGCCTTATCATGGAAGAGGGGTACCGCTACAGCGATATCGCCGTTCTTGCAAGGCAGAAAGAGCAGTACTCGCCGGTAATGGAAAGCGCCTTTGAGCGTTACGGTATACCGTTTTACACCGATGAGAGCCGCACCGCTGCGCATAAATCCCTGTTTATTTTTGTAAAGACTGCTCTTGCCATAGCTTCGGGTAAAAGCACGTCCACAGAGGACTGGCTGCGGTATATGAAAACGGGTATGCTCGGTTTGACCGATGAGGAAATAGCCGCCGCCGAGGACTGCTGCTACAAGTGGAACATTGAGGGCGATATGTGGGAAAAGCCCTTTGAGTACGACGACGTGCGGTTCGGCGCGGAGCAGGTCAGGGTAAAGGTGACCGAGCCTGTCTTTAAGCTTAGAAAAACCTGTGCCGACGCTGCGGACGGCAGGGTCTTATGCGCCGCTTTGCTGGACTTTTTTGACGATACGGGTCTGTATGAAAATCTGCACTCCTTTTGTGAGAACTGCGATACTGCGGACGCTTCGGCTTTAACGGCGGTACGTGAGGTAAAACAGCTCTGGGAGCTTCTCTGCGGTCTTTTGGAGACTCTTGACCGCGCTCTTGCGGACACGAAAATAAGTCCCGAAAGCTTTGCGGAGCTTTTCTCGGCGGCTGTTTCCGGACTGAAATTATCTTCGCCTCCCCAAACTTTGGACTGCGTACAGTTTGTTGAGGCGCACACGGCAAGGCTTGCCGAGCCTAAGGCGGTTTTCGTTATCGGTGCGAACGAGGGAGCGTTTCCCTACGCGGCTAAGCCGTCGGGACTTTTCAGCGACAGGGACAGGCTTGCTTTGGAGGAGGCGGGCATAACGCTTTCAGGAGGTTCTGCGGACAAGCTTGACGAGGAACGCTTTGCGGCGTATTCTGCTCTTTCACAGGCTTCGGAGAGGCTTTGGATAACATATCCAATATCGGACGTTTCGGGCAGACAGCTTTATCCCTCCGCTGTTGTCAGCCATGGGTCGGAAATGTTCGGGAAAGGCGTGGTAACGTCCTTTGAGACGAGAGGACTTCTTTCGTTCTGTACCACGGCGGGAGCGGCGTATTATCAGTATGTCCGCAATTACCGCCGCGGCGACGAGGATTCCGCAAGCCTGCGAAAGGCTTTGGAGTGTCTTCCCGAATATGCGGAGCGGCTGGAGTACCTTAAAAACATTGAAAACGCGGCGGAGCACAGCCTGTCCCCCGAAACGGGAGGGCGGCTTTTCGGCAGGCACATGTCCATGTCGGCCTCGCGGTTTGAGGACTACAGAAAATGTCCATTTAAATATTACTGCCAAAAGGGCTTGAAGCTTTATCCGCCCCGAAAGGTGGAGCTTGACAGTCCCTCCCGGGGTACTGCCATACACTACTGCCTTTGCGGGTTTCTAAAGGAAAAAAGCCGCGAGGACTTTATTACAATGAGCCGCGGCGATATTACAAAACTTGTGAAAAAATATCTGGACGAATATTACCGAAGCGATGCGGTGGGCGGAGATTACGGCAAGACAAGACGTTACAAGGCGGCGTTTTCAAGGCTTTCGGATACGCTTACGGACATTCTTGAAAGACTGGCGGCGGAGTTCGGGCAGAGCAAATTTGTACCCGAGGGATTTGAGTACGCTTTGAGGAGGGACGGCGACGAGGAGCCGCTAAAGCTTGTCACCCAAAGCGGCATAACCGTCTGGTTCGAGGGTACGGTTGACAGGGTGGACGTGTATCGAAACGGTTCGGAGACCTACGTCCGCGTTATCGACTACAAGTCGGGAATAAAGGAGTTTCGCTATGAAGACCTGCTTTACGGCGTTAATATGCAGATGCTTTTGTACCTTTTTGCCGTTACAGAGGGAAACCGCCGAGGACGGTTTTCGGGGGACGTTCCCGCGGGAGTTCTCTATATGCCTGCAAAGGACGCGGCGGCAGGACTTGGGCGCGCCGATGAGGACGAAGCTGTTCAGGAAGTTCTGAACGGTACATACAAAATGAAAGGCGCGGTTCTGTACAACGACGAGGTCATTGCCGCTATGGAAAAGGACTGCGGCGGCGTTTTCATTCCGGTGAAAAAATCGGCGGGGGGGTACTATTCCTACTCAAAGCTTATTACCGCCGAGCAGCTTGAGAATCTGCGGAAATATTCCTACAGACTGCTTGAGGAGACTGCCGAAAGTCTTGCAAAAGGGCAGATCGAAGCCGTTCCTCTTATGGACGGCGAGGGGACGCTGCCTTGCGGCTACTGCGACTACAGAAGTGTGTGCGGAAACTATCCGCCCGCGAAAATTCGGGAGTACGCCGACAACGCGTCCGAGCTTATAGAAAATATCATGAACGGAGATGAAACGCCGTGAGCAAATCAATGTGGACAAAAGAACAGCTTGACGCCATTACCGCACGCGGCACGGGAGTTATCGTCTCCGCGGCGGCGGGAAGCGGAAAGACCTCGGTGCTTGTGGAAAGGCTTTTGGGGATACTTTCCGACACGGAAAACAAAATTCCCGCGGACAGGCTTGTGGTGGTGACCTTTACCAACGACGCGGCCGAACAGATGAAGCAGCGGCTTTCGGCGGCTTTGTCCGAGAAAATAGCGCGGGAGCCGGGCAACCTGTGGCTTTGCCGTCAGCAATCTCTGCTTCGGACGGCGAAAATATCCACAATACACTCGTTCTGCTTCGACCTGATTCGCGAGAATATTCAGTCTCTGGACGTTTCCGCAGGTTTCCGCATACTGGACGATACCGAGGAAATGCTGCTGAAACGCAGGGCTATGGAGAATGTTTTTGAAAAGCTTTACGGTGAAAGTCCCGAAGAGACGGAACGTCTGGCGGGATTTTTCAGCGGTTCGCGGCGCGGCGACGAGGAGCTTGAAGCGGCGGTGCTGAAGCTTTATGAATTTTTGATGTCCATACCCTTTTACGGGGATTGGCTGAAAAACACGGCGGACAGGTACAAAAAAGGCTTTGAGCCGAACGCCGATCCGCTGGCGAAGCTTTTTCTTGACAGTCTCGGCGAGGTCTACAGCCGCTTGCTGAGGCAGGCGGAGTATGCGGGAAAGCTTTACTTTGAGCTTTGCGGAAAGGTTTCCGACGCGATTGCAGCCGAGACCGACAGAACAAAGCTTATGATGAAAAATCTGCAAAGCGACGGTCTTGATTGGGACGAAAGGGTAGTGCAGCTTCCTCAGCCTAAAACGCGGATAAGCTTTCCGAGGAATATGGGCGATGCCGAAAAGGAAACGGCGGAGCGCATAAAGGAGATACGGAACAGGTACAAAAAGGAGCTTGACAAGGTCGGCGGAGGAATATTCCGCATGGAGGAAATTTCTGACGATTACAGGGTGCACGCGGAAATACTGGAAGGTCTGAACGGCGTGATATTTATGTTCGGCGCGGAGCTTGACAGGCTCAAAGCCGAAAAGAACGCGTTGGGATTTTCCGACGCGGAACAGCTTGCCATACGGCTCCTTGCGGAGAAAAACGAGGACGGCTCTATCGTTGGCACGAAGCTTGCAAAAGAGCTTTCCGACTACTACGGCATGATAATGATAGACGAGTTTCAGGACGCTAACAACAATCAGGACCTGATCTTCAAGCTGCTGTCAAAGGGCGGAACTGCGGAGCGTGGAGGTACGAATCTGTTCGCCGTGGGGGACGTTAAGCAGTCCATTTACAGCTTCCGTCAGGCTAACCCGAAGCTGTTCACAAACGCCCTTGAAGTCTCCGAAAGCTATACGGGTACTGACTTTTCCGGTACTAACGCGGCTATACTTCTGAACAGAAATTTCCGAAGCAGCGGCGCGGTCATTGACTTTGTGAACTATGTTTTCGGCTGCGTGATGAGCAAAGCCGCGGGAGAGATAGATTACACCGATTCCGAGGCTCTTGTGAGGGGACTTGATTATCCCGACGGGGACAGGACAACGGAAATTCTGATAGTTCCCGACTGTGACGATTCGGACGGAAACGCCGAGGCACGCGCCGCCGCCGCAAAAATAAAGCGTCTGATGAGTACCGAAACGGTGTTTGACAAGGGAGTGGAAAGGCCATGCCGTCCAAGCGATTTCTGCATACTTCTCCGCAATAACAAGCAGGCGGAGACCTACGTTGCGGAGCTTGAGGCGGCGGGCATAAAGGCATATGCGGAAGAACCCGCGGGCTATCTTGAATCCCGCGAGATATCGGTGCTGACAAGTATGCTGGCGGTGGTCGACAATCCCATGCAGAACGTTCCGCTGGCGGCGGCGCTGATGTCCCCCATGTTTATGCTTACGGCTGAGGACATGGCAATGCTCGCCGCCGTAAAGGGCGCTGACGAGGAGCGGTATTTCCGCACGGTGAAGCTTGTACTGGAGGGCGGCACGGAAATTGAAAAGGGTATGCCGCTGTACGGAAAGCTTGAAAAATTTATGGCTATGTTTAACAAACTCAGGTACTGCGCCGCGTCCCAGACTCTGGAAAGATTTATCAGGACTATTTACGACAGTACGGATTTCCTGTCGGCGGTGCAGGTCTATAAGGACGGCAGCCGCAAACGTGCTAATCTCCGTCTGCTTCTTGACGTTGCGGAAAGCTATGAGAAAAATTCGGGAGGCGGTCTGTCGGGCTTCGTCAGGTACCTGAATATGATAATCCGCCGCGGAGGCGACCTTAAACGCGCTTCGGCGGTATCTGCGGCGGAGGACGTGGTATCTGTCAAGACGATACACAAATCAAAGGGTCTGGAGTATCCGTTTGTGTTCCTGTGCGGTTCTTCGGGACATTTCAACGAGGAGGACTTAAAACGCAGGATACAGATAAACGCCGACCACGGTATAGGCTTTAAGATACAGGACAGAGAGAAGCTGAAGCTGTACGATTCCTTTCCGCAGACGGTACTCAAAGGTCTTGGGAGATCGAGCCTTAAAAGCGAAGAGCTGCGGCTTCTGTACGTTGCGCTGACAAGGGCGCGGGAAAGACTTTTCATAACAGTTTCCGACAGTAAAAGGGTGAGAAGCGAGATAGCTTCCGTCCGTTCGGAGATAATCACTGAGGGCGGCGTAACTCCCGCGGTGTCGGCAGGGGCAAGGTCAATGCTTGATTGGATTGTGATGGCGATGCTTGTTCACCAGGACGGAGAATGGTTCAGGGACGGCGAGTTTGTTCCGATAAAAGAAACGGCTGCTGCGGTAAGGGTCTGCAAGGCTGACGGTACGGAAGAAAATATTCCCGAAACAGAAACGGATGTAAACGTTCTTCCCGATGAGGACAAGGTAAGGCGTTTGCTTGATATCTTTGCTTTCAGCCGTGACAGCGGTCTGACGGACAAGTCCGCAAAGATAACGGTAACGGAGATAGCCAAAAGCGGGGACGCGGACAGACTCTATCTGCGCCGTCCCGAATTTGCCGAGGCTGGGGGACTTACCGCCGCGGAAAAGGGTACGGCTATGCACACCTTTATGCAGTATGCGGATTTTGCCGCCGCCGAAGCCGATCCCGCTGCCGAAGCAGAAAGGCTTGCGGAGTACGGCTTGCTGAGTCCCGATGAGAGCAGGTCGCTGAATATTGAGCAGATAAGCTGTTTCTTTGCTTCGGAGCTGTACGCAAGAATAAAAAAATCCGACAATATCCGACGGGAACAGAAGTTTTTGATCAAAAAATCCGACGCTGCTCTTGACGATGACAGACTTATGGAGTATAATGATAATAGTATGCTGCAAGGTATTGCAGACTGTATGTTTGAGGAGGACGGAGAGATAGTCCTGATAGACTACAAGACCGACCGTGGCGCGGGTGAAAAAACTCTTGCGGACAGATACGATCTGCAAATCAGGCTGTACGCGGCTGCTCTCGGCAGGATATTCGGCAAGCGGGTCAGAGAGGCTTATTTGTATTCCTTTGCTCTGGGACGGGCAATAAAGATAATTTAAAGACGTTAAGGAGGATTTCCGATGGCAAATCAATCGGCACAGCGACCCGCGAAAAGATCGGGCGGAATCAATGCAACTTTTATAGGTCTGGTATTTCTTGGAATATGTATGCTTGTAGCGGGATTCAGTATCGGCGGAAACATTAAGAAACTCGGCAAAACGATCGAGGAAAAGAGCTTTGCCGCCGCCAGCACGTTTTCGGTTCCCGACAGTATGGGTATGACGCAGAAGAAATATCTTAACGAGACAGAAGCGAGCGCGTATCTTAATATTTCCCCGGAAAAGGTTGTTTCACTGATAACCTCCGGTGATATAAAAGAATACATAAAAACCGACGAGGGATATTCGGTATCCGTTGACGTTCTGGACGAATGGTTTGACAACGAGTCCTACCAGACAAAGCTGAAAAATAATTCCGTTCCCGGAGCGGACGTACCTGAGGACGGAGAAAATACCGAAGAATAAATTTTCTGAAAAATTTTTAAAAATGCTTGACAAAATGTTCCGAATGGGATATAATATTAAAGTCGGTGTTTTGTAAGCGCCGTACAGTAAATAAAGCAGAACATTTTTCCGTTCTCACCCTGCCGCAAAGTTATAGAGCGCGCAGAGGTCAATATGCGAATTTTCGGCGGCGCGCCGTTTTAGTAGGCGTGCGGTTTGGTTATGATTTTTCGTATGAGCGGAGCAGTTCTGTTTCCGCTCATTTTTATTATATGGGGTACGGGAGATGTATTCGGCGTGAATTTCTAATCTACGGCCTCTAATTTCTAATCTCTAACAGGGGGTGCTTATCATAGGCAGCAACAGCAAAGACGTTCAGATCAACGAGGAAATCAGGGATAAGGAAGTCAGACTGATCGGCAGCGACGGTTCTCAGCTTGGAGTTATGTCCTCAAAGGACGCGCTCAAGCTTGCGGAGGAAAAGGAGCTCGATCTGGTAAAGATAGCTCCGCAGGCAACGCCTCCCGTATGTAAGATCATGGATTACGGGAAGTACGTTTTCGAGCAGAGCAAGCGGGAAAAGGAAGCCAGAAAAAATCAGAAGATCGTCGAGATCAAGGAGATCAGAATGTTTTCCACTATCGACACCAACGACTTCAACACTAAGGTCAATCAGGCTATAAAATTCCTGAAGGCGGGAGATAAGCTGAAGGTATCGGTGCGTTTCAAAAAGCGCGCTATAGCACACCCTCATCTCGGTGAGGAGCTTCTTGAAAAGTTTAAGGAGGCGTGCGCCGAGGCGGGTACAGTTGAAAAGCCGGGCAAAATGGAGGGACGCGCTCTTGTGATGTTCGTTTCCCCTAAGGCTTCAAAATAAATGTCTGAGACAGTTTTTCTGTCTAAATCAAAGGAGGATATATTATGCCAAAGCAGAAGACACATTCGGGCGCTAAAAAACGTTTTAAGCTCACCAAGAACGGTATGGTAAAGTACCAGAAGACCAACAGACGCCACAGGCTCACTCAGAAAGCCACAAAGCGCAAGAGGATCAACAGAGCGGCAGGTTACACAGGCTCTGCCAACACAGCGACCATAAAGCAGCTTATTCCTTATAAATAAGAAGAGCTAAGGTTAAAAACAAACTAACTAAACGGAGGTAAAAGATTATGGCTCGTGTTAAGGGAGCAATGGCTACTCGCAAGAGAAGAAATAAAACGTTAAAGCTTGCTAAAGGTTACTGGGGCGCAAAGAGCAAGCATTTCAAGATGGCTAAGGAAGCCGTTATGAAATCCGGAAATTACGCTTACATCGGCAGACGCCTCAAGAAGCGTGATTTCAGAAAGCTCTGGATCACAAGAATTTCCGCTGCATGCAAGATGAACGGCATGAACTATTCCACATTCATGAACGGTCTTAAAAAGGCGGGCGTGACTCTCAACAGAAAAATGCTGTCCGAGATCGCTATCAACGACGCGGCAGGATTTACGGCTCTTACCGAAAAGGCTAAGGCTGCGCTCAACTAAAAGTGTTCAAAGGTCAGAAGCGATTTTTGCTTCTGACTTTTTGCGCTAATATAAGCAAGGAGAATATGAGACAAACGGCAAGAGAAAATGATGCGGACAAGCTCGGCAGGTATGTTGACTGTCAGAAATAATTGCTGTAAAGTTCAGAAAGTTTGCGGAGGTTGCTATGCGCAGTATCACATCGTCCGAAAATCAAAATATCAAGCTGTACAGAAATCTTGCGGACAGCAAAAAGCGCCGCCGTGAAAGCGGCATGTTCACCATTGAGGGGGTGCGTCTGGCTGCGGACGCGCTTGCGGAGAATGTAAAGCTTCACTCTGTTTTCGTTACCGAAAGCTGCATGGAAAAAATTTCACGCGGCGAAACGGTCATTCAGCGCGAAGCTTTGGATTTTCCCGTCGGCAGGGACGGAACGGAAATATTTCTTATTCCCGACTGTATCGGGGATAAAATGTCCTCCACCGATAATTCTCAGGGAATTTTTGCTGTTTGTTACGGTCTTGACAAACAGCCGATTTCTGATACAATTAAAAATGGGGGCAAATATATCCTGCTCCACAGAATACAGGATCCGGGAAATCTGGGTACAATAATCCGTACCGCCGACGCTATGGGCGTGGACGCGGTTTTCCTTTCGGAATGCTGCGATCTCTACAACCCTAAAACAGTACGCTCAACAATGGGCAGTCTGTTTCGAGTGAATATTTCCGAGACGGGACTTGACGATGTTTTCCCGATTTTTGAAAACAGGGGCGTACCCACCTTTGCCGCTGTTGTGGACGGAAACGCGGAGTCCCTGACGGACTGCGATTTTTCCCGCGGAGGGGTAATTCTCATCGGCAACGAGGGAAACGGTCTTCCGCAAGAGGTATCTGAAAGGTGCGGTAAAAAAATTACCGTTAAAATGCACGGAACGGTTAATTCCCTGAACGCCGCTATGGCTGCGGGGATAATTATGTGGGAGCTTACAAAACGCGCTTAGAGCGTTTCACTATATGCAAAAGGAGCGACGGAGCAACAGATGGACAGACAAAATGTTTTTGACTGGCTTTGGACAGTAAACTGTCTCGGCTGCGGAAATATCAGGATATGGGACATTATGGATAATTTCCGTTCTGCCGCTGCGGCAAGAGCGGCTTTGGAGGACAGGGACAGGCGCAGGGATTTTCTATCCGAAAGCGAATGCAGATCCGCAGAAAGAACGACGGCGGAACAGATTAACGAGCTTATCGGGTACTGCGAAAGCCGCAATATTTACATAATGACCTTTGACGATGAGCTGTACCCCGAAAGGCTCAGGACTATCTATAATCCCTCTGCGGTACTGTTCTGCCGCGGCGATATGAGCTGTCTTGAAAGCGATTTCAGTATTTCGGTAGTGGGTACGAGAAAGCCCTCAGACTACAGCGTAAGGGTCACAGCCGCGCTGGTTAGGGAGCTTTGCAGTTTCGGGATAACCGTTGTGAGCGGATTTGCGGTGGGTATTGATATTACCGCAAACCTCTCTGCGGCAAGGTGCGGCGGAAGAACGATAGCTGTTCTCGGCTGCGGTCTTGACAGGGATTACCCCAAGGAAAACGTTCAGTATCGAAGCGAGATCGAGAGAAACGGTCTGTTTATTTCGGAGTACTATCCGCTTGCGGGAGGATCGAGAACTTCTTTTCCCGCAAGAAACAGGATACTTTCGGGACTGTCTCTCGGCACGGTCGTTTCGGAGGCGGCGGTCAAAAGCGGCGCACTTATTACGGCAAATCTTGCGCTCAGTCAGGGCAAGGACATCTTCGCTCTTGCTCCACACGATCTGTTCGACAAGCGGTACGGCGGAAACGTCGCTCTTATAAGGGACGGCGCGGTCTGTCTCTGCGGTGTTCGGGACATCATATATGAATATTACGAAAATTACGGACATAAAATAGCAAATACGGACATAAACGCAGGGGCGGCGATGCCTGCGGCTTTCCCGGACGGCAGCGCTTCGGACGCTTATAAACAGGCTTCGCGTATAGACCCTCTTGTGGAGGACGCAAATGAAAATATTTACGAAAACTCCGAAGCGGATATTTCCGCGCCAAAGTACGACGCTTCCTCACTTGAGGGAGACGAAGCAAAGGTATACTCTCTGCTTAAAGAAGCGGGTAAGCCGCTTTTAGCGGACGAGCTTTCGGAAATGTGCGGAATGGATATTTCCGAAATGCTTATGCTGCTGACCGACCTTGAACTTGAAGGCGCGGTCGTTTCGGCTGCGGGGCAAAGCTATACAGCCTGCTGAAGCGGTATTTGCAGACAGGAGAAAATCTCCTCATACCGGTCTTTGATCAGAAAGTGTACAAAAAAATCGGGGAAAAGCCTGAAAATATTTTTGTATGCGCTTTGATCAAAAATCAGTATTGTACGGCAATGCGGCTAAAATTTGAAATTTTTGCGTTAGCTTTATATAGAAAGGATAGAATCAAATGTCAAAGCTTGTAATCGTTGAGTCGCCCGCAAAGGCGAAAACCATAAAAAAATATCTGGGAAACGGCTATGAGGTCGTGGCTTCTATGGGACACGTCCGCGATCTTCCCAAATCCAAATTTGGAATCGATGTGGACAACGGCTTTGAGCCGGTTTACACCGAGATAAAAGGTAAGGAGGAGCTTATAGAAAGCCTCAAAAAGGAAGCGGAAAAATCGGATTTCGTGTACCTTGCAACCGACCCCGACCGCGAGGGAGAGGCCATTTCATGGCATCTGGCACATATGTTGGACTTGCCCCTTGACGACGCTAACCGTGTAACGTTCAACGAAATTACAAAGACAGGCGTGAAAAACGGTATGGAGCACCCCCGCTCCATTGATATAGACCTTGTAAACGCTCAGCAGGCAAGGCGCGTGCTGGACAGGATCGTGGGCTACAAGCTGTCTCCGTTTCTGTGGAAAAAAGTCCGCAGAGGACTTTCGGCGGGACGCGTTCAGTCGGTTGCGGTATCCCTTGTGGTAGACCGCGAAAAGCAGATAAACAGCTTCAAGCCTGAGGAGTACTGGTCTATCGACGCGAAAATGACTGCTCCGTCCTCAAAAAAGCAGTTTGACGCGTCGTTTACCGGAGTTGACGGTCAGAAAACCGAGCTGCACTCTCAGGCTGAGACGGACAAGATACTCAAGAGAATAGAGGGTGCAGACTATAACGTTACCGAAGTAAAAAAATCTGTTCGCAGGAAGTCTCCAGCGCCTCCGTTCACAACCTCCACTATGCAGCAGGAGGCTTCAAAAAAGCTGGGATATGCCGCTGCCAAGACCATGAAAGCTGCTCAGACGCTTTACGAGGGCGTTGATATCGAGGGCATGGGCGCGGTCGGTCTTATCACCTATATGAGAACAGACTCGCTGCGTATTTCCGATGAAGCACGCGCGGCGGCGTATGAGTACATCGGCAAGGCTTACGGCAAGAATTATATTCCTAATACTCCAAAAATTTACAAATCAAAATCCAACGCTCAGGACGCTCACGAGGCTATACGTCCCTCAATGCCCGATATTACCCCCGACAGGGTAAAGGACAGTCTTACATCGGAGCAGTATAGGCTCTACAAGCTGATATGGGAAAGATTTATTGCAAGCCAGATGGCAAACGCTGTTCTGGACACGGTTTCCGTCGATATAGACGCAAACGGCTGCAATTTCAGAGCGACGGGTTTTTCCGTCAAGTTTGATGGTTTTACTGTGCTGTATGAGGAATCCAAAAACGAGGAAGAGGGCAAGGTACTGCCAAATATTGAAGTGGGCGACAAGCTGAAGCTTAAAGCTATTGAGGGGCATCAGCACTTTACACAGCCTCCCGCGCGGTACACCGAGGCTACTCTTATCAAGGCTCTGGAGGAAAACGGTATCGGCAGACCGTCCACATATGCGCCTACAATTTCCACAATCGTCAACCGTTTTTATGTTGAGCGCGACGGCAAGCAGCTTCGTCCTACAGGTTTGGGAGAAGTTACCACAGAGCTTATGAAGCAGCATTTTAAAAATATTGTGGACTCGAAATTTACCGCTACAATGGAAAGCGATCTTGACAAAATCGAGGTCGGCGAGATGAACTGGGTGGACTCAATAAGCGGATTTTATGAGGACTTTGCCGACACTCTTTCAAAGGCTGAGGTGGCTATGGACGGCAAGCGCGTGAAAGTCCCCGACGAGGAAACAAACGAGGTATGCGAGGTATGCGGAAAGCCTATGGTCATCAAGATAGGACGTTTCGGCAAATTCCTTGCGTGCAGCGGTTTTCCCGACTGTACAAACACAAAGCGTATCGTTAAGGACACGGGCGGAGTGTGTCCCAAGTGCCACAAAAAGGTATTGCAGAAAAAGTCCAAAAAGGGCAAGAAATATTTCGGCTGCGAGGACAATCCCAACTGCGATTTTATGACATGGGATACTCCCGTTTCGGATAAATGCCCCAAGTGCAACGACGGCACGACCCTGTTCAAAAAGGGCGGAAAGATGTTCTGCCTGAAAGATGGCTGCGGGTACGAGGTGGCTATTAAAAAGGAGAGATAATATTTGCTTGATATATCGGATTTGCGGAGCATAGCTTCTGACAGCAAAAAGGTAATAGTGTCCCGGCATATGCTGAAAAGATTTTCCGAGAGGCATATAAAATATAAGGATATAATTTCTGTAATTAATTCCGGAGAGATAATATAACAATATCCAAATGATTATCCGTATCCAAGCTGTCTTATACTCGGTTTGGATATTGGCGGAAAATATATGCATATTGTATGCGGTACAGATAATGAGTATCTTTGGATAATTACTGCGTATTATCCTGCGGAAGATAAGTGGGAACCTGATTTAAAAACGAGAAAGGCGTGAGCTTATGAAATGTTTCTTTTGCAAATCCGATATGGAAAGCGGTCTGACAACTCACGTTGCCGAGCTTGACAAATGTATTGTAATTATAAAAAACGTTCCGTGTATGAAATGCAGCCAATGCGGCGAAACGGTCTACAGCGGAGATGTTGTTCAGAAAATTGAGGAAATTCTTGAAAAATGCGAAAACGCTATGACGGAAGTTGCGATTGTAAATTACAAGGATATGGCGGCGTGAAAGGAAACAAATATGACAAAAATTATTTTTAACGCACTTGAAGAAAAGGACATTCAATTTTTGGCGGACTTGCTGAACAATGAAAGCATACTTGCGGCTCTGCACAACGAAAAAATGCCTTATGACGAGTGGCTTGACGCTTATAGAAAGTACTGGAAAAATGATACCGACGAGAGACACTTTATAATTTTTTCGGAAGATAAACCTGCGGGCTGGCTTAAAATAAACGGTCTTGACGGAAAAGACACCGCATGGCTGGCAATGCTTGCGGTTGCTCCAGAACATCAGCGGCAGGGACTTGGTACGGCGGCTGTTGAATTTTTTGAGGAATATATTTCCGACAGAGGATTTTCTTCCGCGGGAATAAAAACGACTGAGGACAATCACGCCGCGCAAAACCTGTATAAAAAATGCGGATATAAAGTTACCGACCGGTCCGAAAACGTTATGGGAGACGGGTCAAAAATGATGAGTTACACATTTTACAAGGAATTAAAAACGGAGAATAAAATTGAACGATAAAAAAATCACAGTAATAGGCGCGGGACTTGCAGGCTGCGAAGCGGCATGGCAGCTTGCGAAAGCGGGTCTGGACGTGGAGCTTTGGGAAATGAAACCGCAGAAATTTACTCCCGCACATAAATACAAAGGCTTCGCGGAGCTTGTCTGCTCTAATTCGCTGAAAGCTTCAAGAGTGAACTCGGCGGCGGGTCTTCTCAAAGAGGAAATGCGGCGGCTCGGTTCTCTGACCGTTCCATGCGCCGAGGAAACAGCCGTCCCCGCAGGAGGAGCGCTTGCGGTGGACAGGGAGAAATTTTCCGACCTTGTTACCGCGAAAATTGTCTCAAATCCGCATATCACAGTCAGGTGCGGAGAAGTGTCTGAAATTCCTGACGGAAACGTGATAATCGCCACGGGTCCCCTTACAAGCGGAGGTCTTGCGGAAAGCATCGAAAAGCTCTGCGGTGGCTATCTGAGCTTTCACGACGCTGCGGCTCCCATAGTTACCTACGAGTCTCTCGACAAGGAAAGAATTTTCTTTGCGGCGCGTTATGGCAGGGGGGACGACGATTATATAAACTGTCCCTTTACGAAAGAGGAGTACGCTGCCTTTTGGCAGGAACTGAAAAACGCCGAGTCCGCTCCGCTGCACGATTTTGACGAAATTCCAAAACAGGGGGGCAGAGACGGCTTCACGGTCTACGAGGGCTGTATGCCTATCGAAGTCCTTGCAAAGCGGGGCGAGGAAACAATGCGCTACGGGGCGATGAAGCCTGTGGGACTGTTCGACCCCGTGACGGGGAAACGTCCATATGCTGTGGTTCAGCTCCGCAAGGAGAACAGTATGGGTACGCTTTATAACATTGTGGGATTTCAGACAAATCTGAAATTCGGCGAGCAGAAAAGGGTATTTTCCATGATACCGGGTCTTGAAAACGCCGAGTTTGTGCGGTACGGCGTTATGCACCGCAACTCGTTTATAAATTCTCCAAAAGTGCTGAACGGGGATTTTTCTCTGCGGACTTGTCCCGACCTGTTTTTTTCGGGACAGATAACAGGCGTGGAGGGCTATATGGAGTCTGCCGCAAGCGGTATTATGGCGGGTCTGAATATGGCAAGACGGCTTGCGGGCAGGGGCACTCTCGTCCTGCCGAGGGAGACAATGACAGGCGCGCTTGCAAGGTATATTTCGGACGAAACGGTAGAAAATTTTCAGCCTATGGGGGCGAATATGGGGATACTCCCAGACCTTGACGTCCGAATAAAGGACAAGCAGGAGAGGTATCGAGCGATCGCTGAGCGTGCAGTTGACAGTTTACAGTTGATAGTTGACAGTTTGAAAGGATAATAAAATGGAAGAGCCTATCTATGATTTTACATTCAAAATGAAGTACAGAAAAATTTCTCCGATATTTTACACTTGCGTTTTTGTGCTGGGACTTTTTTGTATTCCGTCGATAATTGCGGGAGGATTTTTTATACTTTATTCAGCAGTCGAGGGCGTTGATGATAAAAATTTATTTTTGGCTATATTAATATTTTTGTTTCTTATTCCCTTGTTGTTTATGATTTTTGCAGTACGTCTTTGGTGCAAAGAATCAAACAATCGTTATATTTTTTACGACCGCAATTTTAAGGTGATTTGCAATGGGGGCGAAGTCACAGTCAATTATTCAGACATTACCGAAATAAAAGAGGTCAAAGGACATTATTTTATATACATAAGCGATAACCGAGCATTTGTAATTGGAAAATGCTTGGACAATATAACAACGGACGAATTTGAACGGTTTTTAATTGTCAAAACAAATATCAGACCGAAAAAATAAGGATATATGTGAAGAATATGTTTAAGGATCAAAGGAGGTCGTTCCGTGAGAAAAGCTGTTCTTTTTATTGCAATGAGCCTTGACGGATATATTGCCGACAAACGGGGCGGTGTGGACTGGCTTGTCGGACAGGATTCCGATACGGAAAATGTTGACTCTTATTCGGAATTTGTGAAGGACGTCGATACGGTCATAATGGGGTGGAATACCTATGATCAGATAGTAACAGAATTGTCCCCCTCTGAGTGGGTATACGAAGATTTGACAAGCTATGTTATCACGCATAAAAAGCTGCCTCCCAAAAACAATATATTTTTTACGGACAAAGCTCCCGCCGAAATTGTAAAGGAGCTGAAAAGCCGTGACGGGAAAAATATCTGGATATGCGGCGGGGCAAGCATTGTCGGACAGCTTGCAAAAGACGACCTTATAGACGAGTACCAAATTTCGGTAATACCGACGATATTGGGCGCAGGCATACGGCTTTTCGGTACAGAGCATTGCGAAATAAAATTAAAGCTGCTTTCAACGCGGAATTACAACGGAATAACCGAGTTGATATACTCTCATAGGTAAATTTCCAAAAGAAAGGAAGTACACATAATGAAAATAATAGTTGACGCATTCGGCGGGGACAACGCCCCGTTGGAAGGATAATAAAATGAACAATAAAAAGTCAAAAGCGTTTTATATTGCCGTCTGCTTTCTTATTGCGGAAGCGATATTGTGGCTGCTGTATTTAACGGTCATTAGTCAGATGATCGGAAGCATTGACGATTTCGGCAAAGAAGCGGAGAGATATTGGACCGCCGTAAAAATATGGGTACCGATTATGTTTTTATGCAGCGTTTTATTTTTTGTCAGCATTTCGGTAATTGTATTTAAAATGAAAAAATTACATATCGCATTAAAAATAATTTCGTGTATATTTTCTTTAGCGGGAATATTCATTATGTTTATTGTAGGAGTTGTCACTTGGTTCGGAGGATTTGCCTGACTTGGAAAGCTATCTGCTGAATTTGTAAAAAATAAAGGTGAAAATTATATGAGTGACACGCTTACTGTTGTAAAAAAATATATTGACAAGCACGATTATTACTTGCTGTTAAAGCACGGCGCGCCCGACGACGAATATCTTTCGGAGGCTGTTGAGATAAGTAATTTAATTTCGTCCGACTGTTCTGCCGAACAAATTGCTTTGGCTGTTGCAGCAGTAATGCAAAAATACTTCGGGAGTAATATAAGTCCCGAACACTATTATGAAATTGCCAAGGAAATCAAATCCGAATTATAACTGAAAGGAAGTAACCATATGAAAATAATAGTAGACGCATTCGGCGGGGACAACGCCCCGTTGGAAGTCCTGAAAGGCGCGGTGGAGGCTGTACAAAAGCTGGACGTTGAGGTTGTACTCACGGGAAATGAAAAAATTATCAGAGAAACCGCCGAGAAAAACGGAATATCTCTCGATAAAATATCAATAATACATACCGAATCGGTTATTGACATTCACGAGGAGCCTACCGCTGTCATAAAGGAAAAATCCGACTGCTCTATGGCTGTGGGACTTAAAGCTCTTGCCGAGGGAAAGGGAGACGCTTTTGTTTCCGCGGGCAGCACGGGCGCGCTTGTTGTGGGCGCGACATTTATCGCAAAGCGTATCAAGGGCGTAAAGCGGGCGGCTCTTGCTCCGATTATGCCGACCGCAAAGGGACATATGATACTTGTTGACGGCGGCGCAAACGTGGATTGCCGTCCCGAAATGCTCGTCCAGTTCGGTATTATGGGAAGCTGCTACATGAGCAAGGTCATGGGCGTTAAGTCCCCCAAAGTGGGACTTGTCAACGTCGGTTCCGAAGACACTAAGGGCAGAGAGCTGGAACTTGAAGCCTATAGGCAGTTCAAGACCGCTCCAGTAAGCTTTTACGGAAACCTTGAAGCGCGGGAGATACCGTTCGGAGCGTGCGAGGTGGTAGTCTCCGACGGCTTTACGGGGAACGTCCTGCTGAAGCTTTACGAGGGTATGGGCTCGTTTTTCAGCCATACTCTGAAGGATATGCTTATGACAAGCCTCGGAGGCAAGCTTGCCGCTCTTATGATTATGAAAAAAATCAAGGCGTTCAAGAAAAAAATGGATTACACCGAGGTCGGCGGCGCGGTGCTGCTGGGTATTTCAAAACCCGTTATAAAGGCGCACGGCTCGTCCAACGGCACGGCTTTCTATAATGCCATAAGACAGGCGAAGAACTGCGTTGAGGGCAAGGTAATTGAGGAAATAACAACGTCTCTCACTTCTCTTGAAAAGAAAAGCACAGCGGAAACAAAATAAATCGACCTCATATACGGAGGATTTTAAAATGGATTTCACGGAATTTGAAAAGAAGATCGGCTATACCTTTAAAAACAAGGAACTGCTGCACGAGGCTCTGTCACATTCGTCATATGCGAACGAAGTAAAGCGGGGCAGACATTCCAACGAGCGGCTTGAATTTTTGGGTGACAGCGTGCTTTCCATTGTCGTGTCAAAGCACCTTTTTACCCACTTCAAGCACTTGCCGGAGGGGGAACTGACCAAAATAAGAGCTTCTTTGGTGTGTGAAAAGGCTCTGTTCGAGTTCTCGAAAAAAATTGATTTGGGAAGCCACATTCTGTTGGGAAAGGGCGAGGAAAACAGCGGCGGCAGGACGCGTCCCTCTATAGTTTCGGACGCTTTTGAAGCCGTTATCGCCGCCGTTTTTCTTGACGGAGGCATGGAGGCTGCGGAAAAATATGTGCTGTCATTTATACCGAAAAATATTGAGGCGACGGGTTCAAAGTCCCTCCACGACTACAAGACCATGCTTCAGGAGATCATACAGAAAAATCCTGAGGAGCGGGTGGAGTACGTTCTTGCAGATCAGACGGGTCCCGATCATGACCGCAAATTCGTGGTGCAGGTACGGTTGAACAGCAATGTAATAGGTACGGGAGAGGGTCACAGCAAAAAACAGGCAGAGCAGGCTGCCGCTTGTGAAGCATTGCAGCTTATGGGCTACAAGGTATAATGGGTACGGCTAAAAAACGGCACAGCAATATTGCGATTTTTATACCCCATATGGGGTGTCCCAACGCCTGTTCGTTCTGTAATCAGCGTGTCATAAGCAGCACCGTTTCCGCGCCCTCTGCGGAAGAAGTCGGACGTACTCTTGAAACAGCCTGTGAGAAGCTTCCCGACGGCGACTCCGAGATAGCTTTTTTCGGCGGCAGCTTTACCGCTGTTGACAGAGACTATATGATATCGCTTCTTGAAGCGGCGTACCCCTTTGTACGAAGCGGAAAGGTGCGCGGTATCCGCTGTTCTACCCGTCCCGACTGTATAAACACGGAAATTCTTGAAATACTGAAAAGCTACGGAACGACCGCGATAGAGCTTGGGGCGCAGTCCATGGACGACGGCGTTCTGTCCGCAAACCGCAGGGGACATACAGCCGCTCAGGTTGAGGAAGCCTCCTCGATAATAAAGAAGTACGGCTTTGAACTGGGTTTGCAGATGATGATAGGTCTGTACTGCTCTACGCCTGAAAAGGATATGGAAACAGCGCGGCGGATAATCGCTCTCGCTCCGCAAACTGCAAGGCTGTACCCTACCGTGATACTTAAAAATACCCGCTTGGGTGAGCTTTTCCAAAGCGGTGAGTACGTACCCTATGAGCTTGATACGGCGGCGGAGCTTTGCGCGGATATGCTTGAAATGTTTGAAGCGGCGGGGGTACGGGTCATAAAGCTGGGTCTGCACGCGTCCGAAACGACAGAGGCGGATATGCTCGGAGGACTTTATCACCCCGCTTTCCGAGAGATAGTTGAGGGAATACTGTTCCGCAGGGAAATGGAAAAACAGATCGAAGCAAAAGGGAATTACACGGTTTTCGTTCCTGCAAACGCCGTAAGCAAGGCGGCGGGGCAGCGGAAATGCAACATACTGTACTTTTCGGAAAAGGGTGCGGAGATTAAAATTTGTCCCGCTAAAAGCCTGCAAAACCGCGAGATAATTGTAAAAAAGGAATAAAAATATGTATCTGGAATCACTTGAAATGCAGGGGTTCAAATCGTTCCCCGATAAGATAAAGCTGGACTTTCACAAGGGTCTGACCGCTGTTGTGGGTCCGAACGGAAGCGGAAAATCCAATATCGGCGATGCTGTGCGCTGGGTGCTGGGGGAGCAATCCTCGAAAACTCTCCGCGGCGGCAAAATGGAGGACGTTATTTTTGCGGGAACGACTCAGCGCAAGCCTATGGGCTTCGCGCAGGTCACCCTTAACATAGTAAACAACCGCGGTCTGCTGCAAATTCCTGCGGACAGGGTGTCGGTTACAAGAAAGCTTTACCGAAGCGGTGAAAGCGAATACATGATAAACGGTTCGCAGGTACGGTTAAAGGATATTTACGAGCTTTTTATGGATACGGGTCTTGGCAGGGAAGGCTATGCTATAATCGGACAGGGCAGGGTTGCGGAAATAGTGTCCGCAAAATCGGGCGAGCGCAGGGAAATATTTGAGGAAGCGGCGGGAATTTCCAAATTCCGCTACAAGAAAGCCGAGGCTGAAAGACGGCTTGCGGCGGCTCAGGAAAACATTCTCAGGCTCAACGATATTATGGGAGAACTTGAAAGCCGGGTTGAACCCTTGCGTATCCAGTCGGAAAAGGCGGCGAAATTCCTTGAATTGTCGGACAGGAAAAAGTCCTTGGAAATTGCGGTATGGGTCAAGCAGCTTGACGATCTGAAAGCGCGTCTGGAGGAAATTTCCGACAAGATACTTATAAATAAAAGCGAGTACGACGCTGTTGAAGCGGACATTTCCCGTCTTGAAGCTGAGGCGGAGGACTTGCAGACGAAAATGGAGTCCTCGTCGCTGAAAATCGAGGAAATGCGGGCGAAAATACTGGAGGCGGAGAAGTCCAATACACAGCTCCACTCGGATATTGCAGTTTTTGAGAACGATATTTCCCACTGTCGTGAAACGATTGCCGACATCGAAAAGCAGCAGGAAAACGCGGAAAATTCCGGTGAGGAAAACCGCCGTATCATTGAGGAAAAGCTTTCTTTGGTGAAAAAGGCGGAGGAGGATATTTCTGATACCGAAGAGAAACACAAATCCGCAAGCGAGGAACTAAAAAAGCTTTCAAGCGAGCAGGACAGCTTTGACAGTAAATTTTCCGACGTTAACGGCGCGCTTGGAAAGCTTTATATCAGGCAGTCGGAGCTGAAAATTGCGGTAACATCGGGAGATGCGGGAAAGACTGAGCTTGCCGAGCAGCTAAAGCAGTGCCGCGAACAGGAGGAGCAGCTCCGCGAAAACGGCGAGCAGCTCTCTGCGGAAAAGCGCGAGACAGAGGACGGCGTGCGAATGCTGGAGGAAAAATCCGGGGAGGTAAACAACCGCGTCAACGGTCTGACAAAGCTGTGGCAGGGACGGTCGGAAAAGCTTTCCCTGACTAAAAAAGAGTTTGAGGACATAAGTTTCTCTATCCGAGACAAGGAGCAGAGAATCAGAATGCTTACCGATCTGGAGAACAGCATGGAGGGCTTTGCTCACTCGGTAAAGCAGGTGCTGAAAGCCTCCAAAACGGGACAGCTTCGCGGCGTGTACGGCTCTGTGGCGCAGCTTATAAAGGTGGAAAGCGGTTACAGTCTTGCTATTGAAACGGCGTTGGGCGGTGCGCTTCAAAATATTGTTGTGGACAATGAGGAAACCGCAAAGCGGGGTATACGTCTTTTGCAGGAATCAAAGGCTGGACGCGCGACGTTTCTTCCTGTTACGTCGGTAAAGGGAAACCGTTTGGCAGAGCGGGGCTTGGAGGACTGCACAGGATTTGTGGCTTTGGCGGTAGACATTGTGGGCTTTGACGAAAATCTCACGGGAGTGTTCAATTCCCTTTTGGGACGCATTGCCGTTGCGGAGGACATTGACGATGCAACTGTAATTGCAAAAAAGTACGGCTACAAATTCAAAATAGTAACGCTGGACGGTCAGGTGATCAACGCGGGAGGTTCCTTTACCGGAGGCTCGGCGGCGAAGTCCAGCGGAGTACTTACCAGAAAGAACGACATAGAAAAGCTTGAAAATGAAAAAAGCAAGCTTTCTGCGCGTATCGGGGAAGTCAAGCAGAGCATGGAAAAGCTTCAGGCAGAGACCGACAAGCTTGGCTTTGACATTGAGGGCGCAAAGGACGAGCTTCGTGTCATCGGCGAGGATAAGATACGTTTTGAGTCGGAAATAAAGCGTATCATATCACTTCTGGAGCAGAATGAGTCGCAGATAAAGGCGGCTGTGGAAAACGCAAAGCGGTACGCGGAGAAAATAAAGGAAAACGACAGAAATACTGCGGAAGCAGAGGAAAATCTGCGGAAATGCGAGGAAGAAATAGCTGAACTGGAGAAGCAGGCTGCGGACAGCGAGGAAATGCGCACGGAAATAAAGGAAAAAAGGGAAAAGCTTTCGGAAAAGCTTTCGGAAATGAAGCTTTATCAGCTTGAACGAAGCAAGGACAAGGACGCGTTAGAAGCGGAAATAAAGCAGCTTGAGGAGCAGTTTTCCGCATTGGGAGACAATTCCGCGCGACTTGCTGTGGCTTTGGAGGAGCAGAAAAAAATCATTTCCGAAAAGGAAAAGCTTATAGAAGAACGCAAGTCCTCACTGGAAAACGCGGCGGACGCGGTGTCGGAAATAAACGCGAAAATCCTGGAGGAGCAGTCCGCAAAAAGGGAAATGGAGCAAAAGTCCAATGAGGGACGTATAAAAATACGCAGCCTGACAGACGACAGAGAAAAGTTTTCCCGGGAAATGACAAGGTTGGAGGAGCGTCAGGGCGCGGTTCAGAACAACTACGACGGGATCATTTCCGATATGCAGGAGCAGTACGGAATGTATCTTTCAGAGGCGCGGGAAATTGCGGCTCCCGTTGAGGATCTGCTGACGGTGCAGAGGGATCTGAACGATGTAAAACAGAAAATACGCGGCTTGGGAAACGTCAATGTGGCGGCGATAGAGGAGTACAAGGAGGTTTCAGAAAGGTACACTTTTATGCGCGGACAGCTTGACGACGTTGAGACCTCAAAGCGTGAGCTTGAACAGCTTATCGAGGAACTTACCGATAACATGAGGCGGCAGTTCAGCGAAAGCTTCAACCAAATAAATGAAAATTTCAAGGAAATTTTCGTGGAGCTTTTCGGCGGCGGACGGGCGGAGCTTACTCTTACCGATCCGGAGGACGTGCTTGAATCCGGAATTGAGATAAACGTTGCGCCTCCGGGAAAGGTCATCAAAAGTTTGTCGCTTCTTTCGGGCGGCGAGCAGGCGTTTGTGGCAATTGCGATATATTTTGCGATACTTAAAATAAAGCCCGCTCCGTTCTGCATATTGGACGAGATCGAGGCTGCTTTGGACGACATAAACGTTGTCAAATATGCCCAGTATCTTAGGAATTTTACCGATACGACCCAGTTTATTTTGGTTACTCACAGGCGCGGAAGCATGGATGAAGCGGACGTTATGTACGGCGTTACTATGCAGGAAAAGGGTATTTCCCGTGTTTTGAAGCTTGATCAGACCTCGGCGGAAATAGAAGCAAATTAAACGGAAACGGTTTGCGTAAAAGAGGAAACGGTGATATTATGAAGTACGAAAAAATATCCGTGCAGCACATGAACTCACTTTTAGATCCTATGCTTTTAGAGGGAGAAGAAAGTCTTTGTCCGATTTACTGCGTGTTTGAACTTAGAGGCGGAATCTTTTCTGCGGGTGAAAATACGTTTGCAGGATACACCTCTTGCACAAGTGGCGGCAGATTGATTCTTGTCATTTTCGGTGCGGACATTTTGGGGGAATACAGCGCGAAAGCTTTTGATATTGCCACTGTAAAAAATATAAAGATCGGAAAAACTCCTTTTGGAGAATATAGGATAAGAGCGGAATTTCCTATCGGTCAGAGATTTGTGAAGCTGAAAATATCTGCGACGAAAAAAGTGTACTCGGCAGGCTGCAATTTCCCCGATCAGGAGAGAAATCTGGAGAGAACAGTTGAAATACTGCGTGCCTATGCAGTTTGAGCGTATACATACAACACGAAATATTATCAAGGAGGTATGGCAATGAATATTTTCAGTAAAATTGCGGCAGGATTAAAAAAGACAAAGGATTCCATGATGGGCAAGCTTGAAGCCCTGATGAACTCCTTTACAAAGATCGACGAGGATTTTTTCGAGGAACTGGAAGAACTGCTCATAACCTGCGATATCGGCGTTGAGACCTCTCTTGAAATATGCGGTGAGCTGCGCAAAAAGGTCAAGGAAAAGGGTCTGACGGAAACGGCGCAACTCATGAACGAGCTGAAAGATATTATTACTGAAATGCTGGGCGAGGACAAGTGCATCGACACGTCCTCAAAGCCTGCGGTTATACTTGTTATCGGCGTGAATGGTGCGGGCAAGACTACCACTATCGGCAAGCTTGCGGCGCGGTATAAAAACGAGGGAAAAAACGTCCTTGTGGCGGCGGCGGACACTTTCCGTGCGGCGGCTATTGATCAGCTTCAAGTGTGGACGGAGCGTGCAGGCGTTGATATTGTCAAGCACGCAGAGGGTTCAGATCCTGCGGCTGTGGTTTTCGACGCGGTAACGGCGGCAAAGGCACGCGATGTGGACGTGCTTATCTGCGATACGGCGGGACGTCTCCATAACAAGAAAAATCTCATGGATGAGCTGAAAAAAATAAGCCGTATCGTCAATCAGCAAGCCGAGGGCTGTTCGCTGGAGACTCTCCTTGTCCTTGATGCGACTACGGGTCAGAACGCGGTAAATCAGGCGAAGCTTTTCGGCGAGACAGCGGATATCACCGGAATCGTCCTCACAAAGCTTGACGGTACAGCAAAGGGCGGAATAATCATTTCCATTCACCGTGAACTTGGTATACCTGTTAAGCTTGTGGGTGTGGGCGAAAAGCTCGACGATTTGCAGGACTTCCATGCCCGTGATTTTGTGGACGCTTTGTTTGAAACGGAATCAGATTTTGACTATAACTATGAGCGTTTGGACGATGATGATACAGAGGAAGAACCCGAAAATATTTCCGAAGAAGAGTCGTCAGAAGCAGCTGCGGAAGAAACTGAAACGGAAGAAGCTTCAATGGAAACTGCGGAAACGGAAGAAGATATTACAGAAGAAACCGATAAAGAAGCCTCCGAAGCTGAAGAAGATGTGCAAAATACCGAGCAGGAGAAAAAGAGTCTTAAGGATGGCAAATTCGGATTTTTGTTTAAGGAAATCACATTTGGAAAAAAGAAAAACGAGGAATCCTCCGATAGTGATAATAGGGAGTAGGAGTTTTGTATGAAAATAATTCTTGCCACAAATAATAAAAACAAGCTCCGTGAGGTACGGGAAATACTGTCTCCTGCCGGGATAAACGTCATTTCCCAATCCGAAGCGGGAGCGGACATAGAGGTTGAGGAAAACGGCAAGACATTTGCCGAAAACGCGTATCTGAAAGCAAAAGCTGTTTTTGAACTGACTGGACTTCCCGTTATCGCTGACGACAGCGGTTTGGAGGTGGACGCTCTGGACGGTGCGCCGGGTATTTTTTCCGCGCGGTACGCTCCTGAGGGACAGCGGAAAAAACGTCTTTTGAAGGAGTTAAAGAACATACCTGACGATAAGCGCGGCGCGAACTTCACCTGCTGCATTTGCTACATTGACGGTTCCGGAAAAGACCATTACTTCACAGGAAAGGTATTCGGAAAGATAGGATACGAGAACCGCGGTACAAACGGCTTCGGCTACGATCCTATTTTTATGTACGGTGAAAAATCATTTGCGGAGCTTTCCGCTGACGAGAAAAACACTGTTAGTCACCGTGCGGAGGCTATTAGGCTGATGAAAGACTTTTTTGCAGATCAAAGCTGATATTTCTGCAAATATGTATTATTTGCAGACTATTTGCAGATTGTTTATTATATTTGCGTATTATTTCCATATTTTTTATTAAATAATTATTACAGGGGGATTGCTATGAAGCTTCTTGCAATTGACGGCAACAGCATTATGAACCGCGCGTTTTACGGTATCAAAATGCTGTCCAATAAAAACGGAGTGTATACCAATGCAATAACAGGGTTTATGAATATTTATCTTTCTGTTGTGAATGAGATTTCTCCGGATTGCGCTGCGGTAGCTTTTGATCTGCGTGCGCCTACATTCCGCCACAAGGCTGTTGAAAGCTACAAAGCTAACCGCCACGGCATGCCTGACGAGCTTGCTCAGCAAATGCCTGTGATAAAGGAGCTTCTTACGGCTCTGGGAATAAAAATTGTAGAATGCGAGGGCTTTGAGGCGGACGATATTCTTGGAACGCTTTCAAAGCTCTGCGCCGATATGAAAGGGGAGTGCTATGTCCTTACGGGGGACAGGGACTCGCTTCAGCTTATCAATGACAATGTTACCGTGCTTTTGCATACCACAAAGGGTACTGTGAAATATACAGAGGAAAAGTTTACAGAGGATTACGGAATTGCGCCTATTGAGCTTATCGACTTGAAAGCCTTAATGGGTGACAGCTCCGACAACATCAGCGGAGTTAAGGGTATAGGCGAAAAGACCGCCACACAGCTTATCAAGAATTACCACACGGTGGAGCAGATTTATTCGGCTCTTGAAAGTGGCAAAGTAACTGCCACAAAGTCTGTGCTTGCAAAGCTTGAGACGGGAAAAGCAGACGCGGAGCAAAGCAAATGGCTTGCAACTATCGTGAAAAACGCTCCGATCGAAATGGATATAAATGCTTATAAGGTCGGGGAAAGAGACGTGGAAAAGGTATCATGTCTGCTGACGGAATTGGAAATGTTCAAGCTTTTGGAACGGCTTAAGGTCAAGCCCTCGGCTGTCGCAAACGCTCCTAAAGCCGCTGCTCCGGAAAAACGGAAATACGCGGAGGCAGGGGAATTTTCGGGAAATATTTCCGAAATTAACGATGCTGTTTTCCTTTTCAAAGACGGAGTAATGCAGCTTCTTCCCACAAACGAAGAAAAAATTTACACTGTTTCGGATAAGTCCGCACAGCTTGATTTTCTTTCTTCTCAATGCCAAAAGATAACGGCGGCGGCAAAGCACGTGTACCGTTTTTGTATTGAAAACGGCAGAGAGCTTAAAAATATCACTGCCGATGCGGATATTCTGGGGTACGTTCTTAACACTAATTCTACAGAGTACTCTGTGGAAAGAATGTGCGCGGAGTACGGTGTGCCAACGTATGAGGAGTTGGGAGAATTTGCTGAAATTGCCGCTCTTGCAAGTCTTGCTCCCGTAATGCTTGCAGAGGTGGAAAAACAAGGCATGACATGGCTTCTGAACGAAATAGAGCTGCCCCTTACCGAGGTTTTGGCGGGCATGGAGCATTACGGAGTAAAAATCGACTCCGAGGGCATAAAACGTTTCGGCGAAAACCTTACGGAGGAAATGTCGGGAATCGAGCGGCAGATATATTTTATGGCGGGACACGAGTTCAATATCGGTTCTCCGAAACAGCTTGGCGTGGTGCTTTTCGAGGAAATGGGTCTGCCCACGGGCAAAAAAACTAAAACGGGATATTCCACAAATGCGGACGTGCTTGAAAATCTTAGGGATAAGCACGAGATCGTTGACCTTATTTTACAGTACCGTCAGCTTTCAAAGCTTAATTCCACCTATGTTGAGGGACTTCTGAAAGTTGTTGCCGAGGACGGCAGGGTACACAGTCTTTTCAAGCAGACCGAGACACGTACGGGACGTATTTCCTCCGCGGAACCCAACGTGCAGAATATTCCCGTCCGCACTGAGCTTGGCAGAAATATGCGGAAGTTTTTTGTTGCGGAGGAGGGAAAAGTGCTCCTTGACGCGGACTACAGCCAAATTGAACTGCGTATTCTTGCTCATATGAGCGGCGATAAAAATATGCAGGACGGCTTTGAAAACGGCATGGACATTCACACCTCCACTGCTGCACAGGTTTTCGATATGCCTGCGGATATGGTCACTTCCGAAATGCGACGCGCGGCAAAGGCTGTAAACTTCGGCATTGTGTACGGTATAGGCGCGTTTTCACTTTCAAAGGATATAGGTGTTACCGTTGCCGAGGCGGATAGGTACATTAAAAATTATCTTGCCAAGTACCCCAATGTTTCAAAATTTATGGAAAAAACCGTTGAGGACGCTAAAGCCAAAGGGTACGCTGAAACAATGTATCACAGGCGCAGACCCATTCCCGAACTGAAAAATTCCAATAAAAATATTCAGGCGTTCGGCAAGCGCGCCGCTATGAACGCTCCGATACAGGGTACTGCCGCGGACATAATCAAAATAGCTATGATAAAGGTCTATCGGCGGCTTGCGGCGGAAAACCTTGAAGCGCGGCTGATATTGCAGGTACACGACGAGCTTATCATAGAGGTGTCGGAAAAGGACGCAGAGCGTGCCGCTGCGGTTCTCGGTGAGGAAATGCGCGGCGCGGCAAAGCTTGACGTACCTCTTACAGCGGACGTTTCCAAAGGAAAAACATGGTACGATGCTAAAGGCTGATTTATCTTGTAGGGGCGGGGTTTTCCCGCCCGTTGAAATTGCATAAAGATTGCGTGACGGTAGACCCGTCCCCTGCAAATTGAATGTTTGGCGTACACGGAGTACACTTTTGCAGCCGTATGATTACGGTACGTGAACATTTGAAGTATAGGTGATAAAATATGAACGGCTACAAAATGAATAAGGCGCGGCTTTTGCGGGGCGTTGTAATGCTGATATTAGCGGCGGCGGTCGGAATTTTTACCTTTGAGGTTTTCAAGGGGTACACGCCGTTTGGGTATAGAGGCGAGTACATAGAGGCCCGTGTGGAACGGGTTTTGAAAACTCCCGGAACGGAGGAAATACAACATGTTGACGTTGTTTACAACATTGGTTTGACACGGTTTGATTCAAGGCTGCCGTCGGCGTGCTGGTATCTGGAGGGAACGGAAGTGGGCGACGCGTTTACCGTGCCGTATGATCAGCACGATTTTGACGATATGAATCGTGATGAGCGCACCGCTTTTGCTGTTCTTACCGTTATTTTCGGTATTCTTTTATTGGCGGCGGTTTTCCCGATTGTGGGCGAATTTTGTGTCCGTGCATATTTTTCTCGGCTTATTAAGCAGGAAAAATGCGTTTATGCAGACTATAGCGGCGAACAGGAAAAAGGCGGAAAGATTCGTGCGGTGTGCCGTTTTGAAAATTATCAATTTTTCAGCCGGTACTATCCAAAGCGGGACTATCCGTTCACACACGGAGGGAAAGTCCGCGTATATGTGGATATGGAAAAAGACCCCGAAAGGTATCTTGTTTCGGAGTACTGACCGTAATTATTCCATGGATCGCGTTCGGGGAGAATTGAAAAAAGCTTTTATTTGAAACGGAAGGTTACTATGAACTACATTTCAATAGGCGGAGTAAAAATTGAAAAAACCGCCGCCCTTGCGCCTATGGCGTCAGTCGCGGACAGAGCCTACCGCGCTTTGTGCAAGGAAAACGGCGCGTCCTATATGGTGTCGGAGATGATCTCCGCAAAGGGACTTTGCTACTCCGACCGCAAGACCGAGGAGCTTTGCACTGTCCTTGACAGCGAACGCCCCTATGCGCTCCAGCTTTTCGGTGACGACCCTCATTTTATCGCAGAAGCTGCAAAGCGGCTTATGGCGTACCGTCCCGACATTATCGACATAAATATGGGCTGCCCCGTTCCCAAGGTTGCGGGAAACGGGGCAGGTTCCGCTTTGATGAAAAACCCCAAGCTTGCGGCGGAAATAGTCAAGGCTGCGGTAAACGCTGTACCCGTACCAATTACCGCAAAGATACGCAAGGGTTGGGACGAGGATCACGTCAACGCTGTGGAATTTGCAAAGGCTTTGGAGCAGGCGGGAGCGGCGGCGATAACCGTCCATGGCCGCACAAAAAATCAGATGTACCACGGAAAAGCCGACTGGAATATTATTCGTCAGGTCAAAGAAGCGGTGCAGATTCCCGTCATAGGCAACGGGGACGTGACAAGTCCTGAAGCGGCGGAGGCTATGTACCGCGAAACAGGCTGCGACCTTGTTATGATAGGCAGGGGCAGCTACGGCAAGCCGTGGCTTTTTGCACAAGTTAGGCACTACCTTGAAACAGGGGAAATACTTCCCGAACCGTCCCTTGAAGAACATCTCGAAATGATGTGTCGGCAGGTGGAACTGGCGGTGGGGTACAAAGGCGAGCGTATAGGCATCAGCGAAGCGAGGCGGCAGTGTTCCTACTATTTAAAGGGTATGCCCAATGCGGCGGAGTACCGCAGACGGTGCGGCGAGCTTTCCTCTTTGGAGGACGTTTTCGCCATTCGGGACGATATTTTAAAAGCGAGGATAATTATACGAAATGCAAACGAAAACGATTTAAAATACTTTGCGGAAATTTCACGGGAGTGTTTTTCCGAGCCGTGGAGCGTTAATTCCTTTAAAAGTGCCTTTGAAAGCAAGGGGGCTGTCCTGCTTGCAGCGGAAACGTCGGAGGGCGTTGTCTGCGGATTTCTTACTGCGTCAACCGTTCTGGACGAGGTAAATATCGAAGACGTTGCCGTTAGGGAGAGGTACAGACAGCGGGGGGCGGCAAAAGGTTTGCTGACCGAGCTTTTACGCAGTACCGAAGACAAAGCGGCGCGGATAAATTTGGAAGTGAGAGAAAGTAATTTCCCCGCAATAAATCTGTACAAAAAATTTGGTTTTGAGCCTGTGGGTATGCGTAAAAATTTCTACCGCGAGCCGAGGGAAAACGCCGTTATTATGACAAAGTTTTTGAAGTAAAAGGAGAAGTTTATACAATATATGGGAAAACTGGTCGACAATAAAGTGTTTAATGCGTTGCTGCTTTTTACGGTGGTTGGAGAATTCTTCCTGCCGTGGCTGCTGAAACGGTTTTACCGCGGCTATGACAGTAAGAAAATGGTAATGAGCGTGTTGGGAAGTCCCGAAAGCCCCGTGCGGCATATTTACAACGGGTGGCTGATATGGTTGGGACTGTTCCTTTCCCTGACCGCTCTTGTGTACTTTTTTGAACTTGTTAAATCTTTCCCCGCCATAGCTGTACTTACGCTGTTGTCTGTCGGCGTGTTTGCATTGGGCGCAGGCTTGCTGTCGGGAATTTTCAGCGTGAATGAGTCCAAAGATGTGGTAACGGCGGCTTCAAAAATTCACGGGGCAGGGGCGGCTATAGGATTTATGACATTGCTTTTCTTTCCGCTGATAACTGCCGTTGCCGCTTTTAATCAGCATGAAACGGTGTACGGTGCAGTATGCATTACTGCGTTTCTGCTTTCATTGGCATTTTTTGTAATGTTTATTATGGGCGATAAGGAACAATTTCGCGGTACTGTTCTGTCATATGAGGGCTTGTGGGAACGTCTTGCGCTGTTTTGTATGTATGTACCGTTTTATTACATATCGGTAAAAACAATTTTATTTTAAGTATATGAAAGGAAAACCCTACATGGAAAAAATGGACGAATTTTTCACTGCCCGTGCGGAGGGCTACGACGAGCATATGCTGAACGAGGTAGAGGGCTGCCGCGAGGCTTATTTGAAAATGGGGGAACTTCTTCCCGACAAAGCGGAAAATCTTCTTGATTTAGGCTGCGGAACGGGGTTGGAGCTGGAGAGCGTTTTCGCAAGGTTTCCCGGCGTTTCCGTAACGGGTATAGACCTGTCAAAAGCAATGCTTGACAGGCTTTCCGAGAAGTACCGAGAGAAAAATATTACCCTTATAAACGGCGATTATTTCAGCGCCGATTTGGGACAAAACCGCTTTGACGCGGCTGTCTCGTTTCAGACAATGCACCATTTCAGCCACGAAATGAAAATCGGTCTGTACAAAAAAATCTGCCATTCTTTGAAAAGCGGAGGACTGTATATCGAGTGCGACTATATGGTGGAAACGCAGGAAGAGGAAGAGCATTGGTACGCCGAAAACGCCCGCATACGAAAGGAACTGAACATTCCCGAAAATGAGTTTTATCATTACGACACGCCGTGTACCTTTGAAAATCAGATAAAAATGTTTTTGACGGCAGGATTTTCAACTGCGGAAAAGGTCTTTAGAATGGGAAATACTACAATAATAACTGCGAAAAAGGACTGGTAATATGAAAATATTAGCAATAGAAAGCTCCTGCGGCGGGGAGCCCCCGCAGGCAGTTTCTACCCCCACCGTAAAATACGGCAGACCTTAATTTTGATAAGCCCCCTATCAAGGGGGCGGGTAGTTTTTCTGTTCTATAAGGAAAGGTGAATAACATGAAAATTTTGGCAATAGAAAGCTCCTGTGACGAGACAGCGGCGGCAGTTGTTGAGGACGGTCTCACCGTCCGTTCAAGCATAATCGCCTCACAAATAGAGGAGCATAAAAAATTTGGCGGAGTAGTCCCCGAAATAGCGTCAAGACGGCACTGCGAAAACATTCTGGACGTTACTAAGCACGCTCTTGACGAGGCAAGCTGCACCCTTGCGGACATTGACGCTTTTGCGGTAACATATTCTCCCGGACTTATCGGCGCGCTGCTTGTGGGTACTAACTTTGCAAAGGGTCTTGCCATGGCGGCAGGGAAGCCTCTTATCCCCGTACATCACATCGCGGGACACATTGCGGCGAACTATCTCACTGACAGTACCCTTAAGCCGCCCTATCTCTGCCTTGTGGCAAGCGGCGGACACTCTCACATTATTGAGGTCTCTGATTACACCAAGTACCATGTTATCGGCAGGACTCGTGACGACGCGGCAGGGGAGGCGTTCGACAAAGCCGCCCGCGTTCTGGGATTTCCCTACCCCGGCGGCGTACACATCGACAAGGCGGCGCAGCAGGGCGACCCCAAAACTTACACACTGCCACACCCGAAGGTTGCAGGAAATGAGTACGATTTTTCCTTTTCGGGACTGAAAACCGCAGTCATAAACATAGCTCACAATGCCGAGCAAAAGGGCGAGACCATAAACAAAAACGACCTTGCGGCAGCTTTTCAGCAGACCGTCGCGGAGATACTCACCCAAAAAACAATAGCCGCCGCAAAGGAGTACGGCTACAATACCGTTGCGCTTGCGGGGGGAGTGTCCGCAAATTCCTCCGTTCGGGGAATGTTAAAGTCCGAGTGCGAAAAAAACGGCTTCAAACTTTATATGCCGCGGCTTGACCTGTGCGGCGACAACGCGGCAATGATAGGCTGTCAGGCGTACTACGACTACCTTGCGGGCAGGCGTGCGGACGAAAGTCTCAACGCCGTTGCTACACTTTCGCTGGACGATATTTCGATTTAGAAACGGAGGTAAAAATGAAAAAAGAAAACATAAAATATTTTGTGATAGCGACCCTTGTAATGTACTTTACTCCGGCTATAATAATTTTTTTAGCTATATGGAACGGTTTGAGTATTTTGAACGGCTTGACGATGCCTGTTGTGTTATTTATATTTGCGTTTGTTTTTGGCAGACTTTTTACGTCGCAGCATAATTATAAGGTCAACGAGCCGAAAAACCGAGCCGCTCTCTATGCGCCTGCATTTATGCCCGCGCTGATACTGCCCGTGATGTACATATTTATGATGCTGTTTTCAAAGCATGAGGTCGTGCAGGTTATTATGCTGCTGCCTTATTTATGGAGCGTTGGTTTTTCATTGGTTCTTGATGTGGGCAGCAGTACGACCTTAACATTTATCATATTTTTTTTAAGCGAGGTAGCATACGGTCTTTTCTTTGTGTGGGGCGAACGTTCAGCCGCCAAAAAGTGGGGCATAAAGCGTGATAAATTCAATATGAAATATATCGCGGTACTTGCGGCGTATTTCGTAGTGTTCTGCGGCGGACTTGCCGATTACGATTACTACACGGAGCTTACCACGGTCACAGTCAGTTCCGAAGACCGTTACCGCGCGCTTGCCGAATCGGGAGAAATGCATTCAGGCGGCGGCTACGGATTTGCCTACGAGGGCGGCTGGTCAAGCGTTAATCTGAGACCATACTATGTGGAAAATCCCGAAAATAAGCTTGTAAAGCTTAACGAACCGTCTTCGCTTATAATTTCCGACGCGTCAAAAATGCCGGTGCTAGACGGTGCAGAAGCGGCATACCCTGTGTATTCCGCATTTGCAAACGCCTGCTATGAAAATATCGCCGAAATTCAGGAGTATGCAAAATCGTCTGAGGGCAGGGAGGAAAACGCTTCCAAGCCTATCCGTTTTACCAATACTATTGAAGCCTACAAAAGTCTTGTAAACGGAGACGTGGATATATTTTTCGGAGCAGAGCCGTCTCCCGAACAGAAGCAGCTTGCCGCAGAGGCGGGAAAGGAGCTTGTCTACACGCCCATAGGCAAGGAGGCTTTCGTGTTTTTTGTCAGCGACGACAACCCCGTGGACGGTCTGACTTCGGAGCAAGTGCGTGATATTTATTCCGGAAAAATTACCAATTGGAAAAAGGCGGGAGGAAGAAATCTTCCGATACTTGCTTTTCAGCGTCCGAAAAATTCGGGTTCGCAGACGACAATGGAAAAATTCATGGGGGATATCAAACTGAAAGAACCGCTGAAAGTTGAGTTTGAGTATTCAATGGTCGGCGTTATTTCTGCCGTTGCGGATTATCAGAACAAGGAAACCGCCATAGGCTATTCTTTCAGATATTACGCTACGCAAATGGTTTTTGAAAATGATAACGGAAATATAAAATTTCTTTCGCTTGACGGTATTTACCCAAGTCCCGAAAATATCGCGGACAGTTCATATCCCCTTACGGGACAGCTTTACGCAATTTCTCTTGCGGACAACGATAACGAGTACGTCGGCAAGCTTTTAGAGTTTATGACTTCCGAGCAGGGGCGGCAGATAGTGAGAGAAACCGGGTACATTATATAATAAAATAATAAGGACGTTCCAAATTCAGGCGGGAACGTCCTTTGTTTTGCGTATTTTATCAGTCGGCGTAGTCAAGACCGATCTGCACGGCTTTCATATTGTTTGCCGCAAGAGCCGCTTTTTTCGCGGGTACTACCTTTTCGATAGCTTTTTTGAATGTCTCTGCGGAAACGATCTTCGTTTCGCGGAACAGCTTACCAAGCAGGATTATGTTTGCGCCCCCTGCAAGGTCGTTTTCCTGAGCAAGCGTTGTGGCGGGTATGTAGAACGTTTTCACATCGTCGCGCTCAACCTTTGCGTCAACCATGGTGCTGTCAACGATTATTGTTCCGCCGGGCTTAACGCTCCCTGCAAATTTTTCCAGGGACGGCGTGTTCATTACCACCAGAATGGACGGTTCCAGAACCAACGGAGAACCTATAGGCTCGTCGGAAATGCAAACCGAACAGTTACAGGTACCGCCGCGCATTTCAGGTCCGTAGGAGGGAAGCCATGAGACTTCCTTTTCGTCCATAAGTCCCGAATAGGCAAGAATTTTTCCCGCGAACAGTATGCCCTGTCCGCCGAAGCCCGCAAGAAGAATATCATGGGTCATATTATTCACCCTCCTTTTCGGGAAATGCGTTTTCGTCCTTGAAAACGCCAAGGGGATAGTAGGGTATCATTTCGTCCTCAAGACGCTTAAGCGCGTCTATTGGGGAAAGTCCCCAGTTTGTAGGACAGGTGGAAAGAACTTCCACAATGGAAAATCCCTTTTTGTCTCTCTGATTTTCAAACGCTTTGCGGATAGCCTTTTTCGCCTCTCGTATATGGGGTACGCTGTTTACCGCCACGCGCTGTGCAAGAGCCGTACCTGTCAGCGTTGCAAGCATTTCACACACTCTTACTGGATATCCCATAAGCTTGGGGTCTCTGCCGTAAGGGGTGGTCTGAGTGACCTGTCCCGGCAGCGTTGTTGGAGCCATCTGTCCTCCCGTCATGCCGTAGGTAGTGTTGTTTACAAAAATTACCACGATATTTTCGCCTCTTGTAGCGGCGTGAACTGTCTCGGCAGTACCTATAGCGGCAAGGTCTCCGTCGCCCTGATAGGTGAAAACGTACTTGTCGGGATTGGTGCGTTTAACGCCTGTAGCAACCGCGGGAGCGCGTCCGTGAGCGGCTTCTATCATATCGCAGTTAAAGTAATCATAAGCCATAACCGAGCAGCCTACGGGACATACGCCTATAGTGTCGCCCTCGATACCCATTTCGTCAATGACCTCGCACACCAGACGGTGGATTATGCCGTGGGTGCAGCCGGGGCAGTAATGCAGCGTAACGTCCGCCATGGACTTGGGTTTTTCAAATACAACTGCCATTATTTAGCACCTCCAACGTATTTTTTTATCTCGTCGAGAATTTCCGACGGCTTGGGAATTACGCCGCCTGTTCTGCCGTAGAATTCCACAGGCTTTGAGCAGTTTATCGCCAGCTTAACGTCGTCGATCATTTGTCCCATGGACATTTCTACGCACAGTAATCTTTCGGCGTTTTTCGCCGCTTCGTTATACTGTTTTACAGGGAAAGGCCAAAGAGTCACGGGACGGATAAGTCCCGCCTTAATGCCCTGTTCTCTTGCCATATTTACCGCGGACTTTGCAACTCTGGAGGTCGCGCCGTAAGCAGTTACCACGATATCGGCGTCCTCTGTATTGTAGAGCTCAGCCTCCGCGTGCTTTTCCTTTATCTCATCATAGCGCTTGAATCTGTCTGTTACGGATTTTTCAAGAACGTCTGGCTGTAAGTACAGAGAATTGATAATGTTGTGCTCGCGCTTGTTTCCGTGACCGTTTGTCGCCCACGGCTTTTCAACAGGCTTTGAAGTTATTTCGGGGAAAGTCACAGGCTCCATCATCTGACCGAGAAGTCCGTCCGCAAGTATCATCGCGGGCATACGGTATTCGTCCGCAAGGTCGAACGCCTTGATAACAGCGTCAACCATTTCCTGAACGGAGTTGGGAGCAAACACCAAAAGCTGAAAGTCGCCGTGTCCCAAAGCCTTTGTAGCCTGCCAGTAGTCCGCCTGAGAGGGCTGGATACCTCCAAGACCGGGACCTCCGCGCTGAACGTTGATGATAACGCAGGGCAGATCTGAACCTGCTATGTAGGAAATTCCCTCGGATTTAAGGGAAATTCCCGGCGAGGACGAGGAAGTCATAGCGCGCACTCCCGTGGAAGCGGCTCCAAGAACCATATTTATAGCGGCTATCTCCGATTCAGCCTGGAGGAAAACTCCTCCCGCGGCTTTGAAGCGTTTAGCCAGATAAGCGGAAATTTCCGTCTGCGGTGTTATAGGGTAACCGAAAAAGCATTTGCAGCCCGCTCTGATAGCGGCTTCGGCAAGAGCTTCGTTGCCCTTCATAAGATTACGTTCCATATTATCACTCCTTTATTTTTCTACGGTAATAGCGCAGTCGGGACACATTGTTGCGCACATTGCGCAGCCGATGCACTTCGAGTCGTCTATACAGATTGAAGTAAAGTAACCCTTGCGGTTGCGCTTTTCTTTCTGTATCTCGACGATCTTTTTGGGACAGGCAGTGGTACAAAGACCGCAGCCCTTGCATTTTTCAAAATTGACTGTTATCTTAGCCATTTTTCAAACTCCTTTCGGTTTGATCTTATATCAAGAAAACTGAGTTTCTTTTAAGCATTAATCTCTTTCCCAAATCTTTTTGACGTATATCTCAACGGGAAAAGGGTTGGGGACTTCAGCCGTCAGACCGAGGGGTACGCAGGTACAGGCAATTGGAAGTCCCGATCTTTCGGAAATTTCCTCTGCAAATCCTGCGGACTCTTCGAGAATTTCAGCCGTAGTTTCATATAGCAGGTTGGTGTTGTTCACAACAGCGGTGTGCTTCATTTGCGCGGCGGCTTCTATTTCGTACATAAGCTCCAAAGCTTCGTCGGCGGTGCGTGTAAGAAATCTGCGGCAGTTCACCACATAAAGCATATCAATGTCCTCAGAAAAAGCCGAAAAAGCTTTTGAGTAACGTCCGAGAGCGATTGCTCCCGCGTCGTCTCCGCCAACGTCAATGACAAGACTTCCGTTTCCCGAAGCGATACGCTCCAAATCGAATGAAATTGCGGGAATGTCCAGATTTGAGTTAGCATATAGGGGGGCAACAAGCTCAATGTTTTTATCGGAGAACAGCTCACCGAAGTCGGCGGAGCGGAAATATGGATTGACTATATCAAGGTCAACGACAGTGACTTTTCTGCCGCTCTTCGCAAGCTTTACCGCAAGGTTGGCTGAAAAGTTTGTCTTTCCGCTGCCGTAGTGCCCGGTGACGATATTTATTTTTTTCATAATTCAATTACTCTTTGTATAATTATAATACTTCATAGCGTTTAGTAAATGCAAATCCGTCCATCAAATTTACTCTACCGAAATTATATAATAGTATACGGGCTGACCGCCGTTTATCAGCATAACTTCGGCATTTCCAAACTTTGTCTTTACGTGTTCGTACAGTTCCTGAGCCTTATCCTCCGTAACGTCCGCGCCGTGTATCAGAGTGATAAAGGACGTTCCTCCGTCTGCAAGACGCTTCACAAGCTTATAGGCAGCCTTGCTCACGTCTTTTTCCGTAAAGGAAAGCTTGCCGTTGTCAAGAGCAAGAATTTCGCCCTGCTTGATGTTGTGTCCCTCAAAATCGCTGTCGCGGGCGGCAAATGTGATAAGTCCTGTGGAAACGTTGTCAAGGCTCTTGGTCATATTAAGACGGTTTGTGTCAAAATCCGCTCCCGGATCGAAGTTCATCATTGCAGTGATGCCCTGCGGTATTGTCTTGGACTGAAGCACGCATACCTTTCTGTCTGCAAGCTTTACAGCCTGTTCCGCAGCCATGATGATATTTTTGTTGTTGGGAAGTACGAAAACAGTTTCCGCAGGAGTAGCCATTATCGCCGACAGAATGTCGTCAGTGGAGGGATTCATGGTCTGACCGCCTCTTACGATGCAGTCCGCACCCAGATTGCGGAAAAGCTCTTCAATGCCTGCTCCGCTTGCTACCGCTGCAAATCCGAAAGGCTTTTCCGGCTCTGCGGGAGTAAAGCTCTGTTTGCGCGCTGCTGCGGCTTCCTTGGCTTTGTTTTCGTGCTGATAGCGCATATTGTCTATTTTAAGATTAATGAGAGAGCCGAACAGGAGTCCCTCCTCAATAGCCTGACCTGGGTGCTCGGTGTGAACGTGTACCTTGATGATGTCATCGTCGTCAACGGCTACAACACAGTCTCCTATGGTTTCCAGAAATGCCCTGAGACGGGCAGCGTCGGGACATTCGGGAGATTTTCTTACAATAAATTCCGTACAGTAGGTATGGGTTATTTCCTCATCAAAATCACCGACTGTTGTATTAAGATCGACCGCGGTTTCGGGCTTCTGAACGTCGTTGGGGACAGCGGGCGCTCCACCCTTGAAGACTTCCAGCATAGCCGCCCATATTATATAGAGACCCATTCCGCCCGCGTCTACAACTCCCGCCTTTTTCAGCACGGGGAGCAGGTTCGGAGTGTCGTCAAGAGCGGCTTTTGCTTCAATGCAAACGTCGCTCCAGAGAGCGCAGGGGTCGTTTGTGGACTTTGCCGCAGACTTTGCTTTTTCGGCGGCAAGCCTTGCAACTGTCAGGATAGTACCCTCGGTAGGGGACATTACAGCCTTATAGGCGCCCTCTACGCCGAGCTCCAATGCGCGGACAAAGTCGTCGCACTCAGCGGTTATCTTGCCTTGAAATCCCTTTGCAAATCCTCTGAAGAGCAGGGAAAGTATAACGCCCGAGTTGCCCCTTGCGCCTCTTAGAAGCGCGGAAGCGGCGGTCTCCGCCACCTGTGCGACTGTGGAATTGTCGTCCATGAACTGTATCTCGCGCAGAGCGTTGCCCATGGTCATTGACATATTGGTACCCGTGTCTCCGTCCGGAACGGGATAAACATTGAGCCTGTCTACCTCTTTTTTTCTGTTTGCAATAGTTACCGCGCCCGAAATATAGGCGTCCCTGAGAATCTTACCTGTTATCACTTTATCAACCTCTCTGACTCAGGCTTTCATTCCGTCAACGTAAACCGTAACTCTGCTGACTTCAAGACCTGTTTTTTCTTCGACCGTATAACGTATCTTGTGGGCTAAGCTGTCCGCCACCGTGGGGATATTGGTACCGAAAACCACGGTGATATGGAGACCTATAACGAGCTTTTCGCCGCGGATACTCAGAGAAACGCATTCTTTTCTGCCGATATCGGCTTTTTTGAATACGGAGAGGAGTCCGCGGGTTCTTTCGGCGTCGTTAAGCCCTGCAACTCCGAAACATTTTGAGGCGGTATATCCGATCAGCGACGACAGGCATTCCTTGGAAATACCGATCTCGCCGAGATGATTTTCAACAGTCAGCATAGCGTTTCAGCTCCTTACAGCGTTTATAATAATTTGATAAATCGATTGACTTTAGAACACACATATAATGTTAGTATACCATATTTCTTTTTTTATTTCAATACAAATCGTTAAATTTCCGCAAAAAAGTCAAGGGTAGTCCATGGTTTGGTATTCCGATAACAGGTTACGGACTGCATTTTACAGCTTATGGAAATTTTGCAAAACAGCAAAAAACAGCGGACGCTTAATAACGTCCGCTGTCACGGGTATATATGCTATTTCTTTTCGACCGATATCCATATTTCGCCGTTATAGCTGTCCGTAGGGTATACTTCAAGGTCGAAGTTTCCCGCAGGCTTGTACTGGGAGGACGGAAAAAATTCCGCAAAAACCTTATGCCACGTCTGCTGAATGGATTCCATGCTCATACCGTTGATAGCGAATACAGCCCATTCCGCCGCGGGTACGTCAACGACCTTGTAGCCGCCCGGAACTTCGCCTCCGCCGTATTCCGCGCCGATAAGATACGGGAAATCCTTTACCACAGTGGAATCCTCCATGCACATTCCCACAACGCTTCTTCCGAGAACGCCGTCCTTTTTGCAGCTTTCGGTGAGATACTTCACCGTACCGTCGCTGTGGCACTGCGTCCAAAAAACAGGAATATCGCTTCTACCCTGAACGTCATCGATCTTCTCGAAGCGCTGCTCCTTTGCAATGATTTTAAAAGCCTCTTTTTTCATGATTTTGTAGTCCATAGAACTACCGCCTTTCACAGATATTGACACGGAAAGTCTTGCAAAGGATTTGACAGACGCGCCGTTTTTCCTGACGTCGCTGGGGGTAACGCCGTGAAACCGCGCAAAGGCTCTTGTAAATCCTTCGGGAGAATCGTAGCCGTATTTCAGAGCAATGTCGATAATTTTTTCGTCCGTCGAGAGCAGATCGCTGCCGGCAAGAGCAAGTCTGCGGTTTCGGATATATTCCCCCACGGTAAAGCCGCAGAGTATGGAAAAAATTTTCTGAAAATAAAAGCTCGATACGTTCATCTCCTGCGCTATGCGTTCGTGATCCGCAGGCTCGGAGATATGATCCTCAATGTAATCAACGGCTTTCTGAAAGCTTTTTATCCAATCCATTTGCCCGGCCTCCTTGTCTGTTTACAGTATACTGCATTGCGCGGCGGTTTTCTTGACTTGTTCTGCACAGTTTGGTCGGGTACGGTCATACAGTGCGGTAAATCACTAAGATACTGAACAGGCTCTAACGCCTTTCGGTTTACGTATACGATTATATCATTAAATACCGTTTACGTCAACAATGCAGACTTTGCATTGTAAAATCTGCTGCAAACAGCTTCATTTGACCCTTGCAAAATTTGGCGGAACGTGATATAATACTATTGTAATTAAATTATCGCAAGGAGCTGTCAGAAATGTGTTCCGATAAAAATATACATATCGCTGTTAGAAAGCTTGTATGCTACGGTCTGGAAAAAAAACTCATCTCTGCTGAGGACAGGATATACGCCGCAAACGCTGTATGTGAAGTTCTTGGAATTGACGACTACGACCCTCCGGCCGAAAACTTTACGGGAGTTGAGCTTGAACCTGTCCTCCGCGAGCTGCTCGATTACGCCGTAGAAAAGGGTCTTACCGAGGACGGTCCCGTCAGCCGAGACCTGTTCGATACCAAGGTAATGGGATGCCTTACTCCCCGTCCGTCTGAAGTAATTGAAAAATTCCGTAAGCTTTACAGGGAAAAATCTCCCGAAGCGGCAACTGATTTTTACTATAAGCTGAGCGGCGACTCCAACTATATCCGCCGGGACAGGATCGCCAAGGATATGAAATGGACCGCGCAAACCGAGTACGGAAACTTAGAGATAACCATAAATCTTTCCAAGCCAGAAAAGGATCCAAAGGCTATTGCCGCCGCGTTAAAGGCAAAGCCGAGCGGATACCCTAAATGTCTGCTCTGCGAGGAAAACGTGGGCTATGCGGGACGGATAAATCACCCCGCGCGCCAGAACCACAGAATAATCCCCGTGAAGATCAACGGGGAACGCTGGTGTCTGCAATATTCGCCTTATGTGTACTATAACGAGCACTGTATACTTCTCAACAGCGTACACACACCTATGAAAATAGACCGCACTGCTTTCGGAAAACTCTTTGATTTTGTGGAGCAGTTCCCGCACTATTTCATCGGCTCAAACGCCGATCTTCCCATAGTGGGCGGCTCTATCCTCACACATGAGCATTTCCAGGGGGGACATCACGATTTTGCTATGGCTTCTGCCCCAATTGAGGAAACTTACGCTATCCAAGGATTCGAGGACGTTGACATAGGCAGGGTAAAATGGCCGATGTCTGTGCTTAGACTTCGCTGTCCCGAATATGAGCGGCTCGTGGAGTTGGGAGACAAGATACTGACAAAATGGAGGAGCTATACTGACGAAAGCGCGTTTATCTTTGCGGAGACAGACGGAGTTCCCCACAACACGATAACTCCAATTGCCCGCAAGAACGGAAACGCTTACGAGCTTGATCTGGTACTGAGAAACAATATTACCACGGAAGAATGTCCGTTGGGATATTTCCACCCCCACAGTGAGTTACACCATATAAAAAAGGAAAATATCGGTCTGATAGAAGTTATGGGACTCGCCGTTCTCCCCGCCCGTCTCAAGGACGAAATGGAGGCTCTTGCGGATACTTTGATAAACAAGGGTGTAAGCGCGGTACGCCTTGACCCCGACATTGAAAAGCACGCCGACTGGGCGGAGGAATTTGCCGCACATAGGGATATCACTCCCGAAAACGTGAACGACGTTATCAAGGACGAAATAGGAAAGGTATTCATGAAAGTGCTGGAGCACGCGGGAGTTTACAAGAGAAATGCCAAGGGAGCAGCCGCTTTCGGACGGTTCGTTTCAACAATATAATTAAATTTCACGAAAGAGGCAGGACTCGGTTTCTGCCTCTTTTTATTATTTTGTAAAATCTGCACGGAACGTTTTCTACGCTCATACAATATAGAAATTAGCACTCAATATTAACGAGTGCTAATTTTCATCATCTTTTCACAAAGCCTTGATATTTTTGTCATATGACAGCGGTATCCTATAGTTGTTGAAAGAAAAAGAAAGGGCGTGGTTCCAATGGATCGCCGATATACCCGGAATATTTAAAATAAAAAAATAAATAATCTTATAGGGGACAAATGAACCTGAGACAAACGGCTTTTTGCCGCCTGTGTCTTTTGTTCAATAGCCTCTGATTTCTGAAAGGAGTATTTTATATGTTTGGACTTACACCGTTTGAGAGAAAGAGTTACGACCTGTTTAACGCTTTTCATGATTTTGAAAAGGATTTTTTCGGAAACGAGACTTCCTTTAATTCCTGCAAAACTGACGTAAAGGACGCAGGCGATAAATACGTCCTTGAAGCGGAACTGCCCGGCTTCGACAAGCAGGACATCAGCCTTGATATCGACGGAGGTTTTCTTACCCTTACGGCGGAGCACAGCTCCGAAAAGGAGGACAAGGACAACGGCGGCAGATATATACGCCGCGAGCGTTCTTACGGTTCATACCGCAGAAGTTTTGATATCTCCAATGTCAACGCCGACAAGATCGACGCGGAGTACAAAAACGGCGTTCTGACCGTTGCTCTGCCCAAAAAGGAGATCGCGCCGCCCGAAACAAAACGCCTTGAAATAAGATAACGTCAATAACTTTAAGCTGCCCCGTCCGTATACCGCTTCGGACGGGGTACTTTCTTTTTCCGAGTGATGTTGTGCAGTCCGGGGTTACGCAGAATTTACAATTTACGGTCTAAGCTGTTGATAAAATTTGTGCTGTTTTTATTTGCGGAAAACCGCTGAAATATTGTATAATAATAACAGAAGAAATCAACTGCAAACAGAAAGGAACTTGAAAATTGATTACCGATCTTACGAAAGGCAAACCCTCGTTGCTGATATGGCGGTTTACGCTGCCAATGCTTATCAGCATTATTTTTCAGCAGATGTACAATATCTGCGACAGCGTTATAGCGGGAAATTTTGTGGGCTCCGCGCCCATAGACGGCGAACTTGCTCTTGCCGCGGTGGGAGCGTCATACCCTGTGACGATGCTGTTTATCCAGATCGCAAACGGCATAAACGGGGGCTGCGCTGTTGTCATCTCCCAACTTTTCGGGGCGAAAGAGCACGTCCGCATGAAAACGGCTGTGTCCACGTCAATGATAACAACTCTTGCTCTGGCGGCTGTCCTGACCGTTGGAGGACTTATATTCTGCGACCCGATAATGACAGCTCTCAACACTCCCGAAAACATATTTGCCGATTCTGCCCTGTACCTGCGGATATACATAGCGGGGCTGCCTTTTCTCTTTATGTACAACGTCTGCACGGGAATTTTCACCGCGCTGGGAGATTCCAAGACTCCGCTTATCTTTCTTATAGCCTCGTCGGTGGGAAACATTATCCTTGACCTGATAATGGTAATTCCCATGCAGATGGGAGTCGCAGGCGTTGCGTGGGCTACCTTTATAGCACAGGGAATATCCGCTGTACTGGCTGCGGTATCGCTGTTCGCACGTATCGGAAAGATAAAAACAGTACACAAAAGTCCTCTGTTTTCGCCCCATATGCTCAGGACTATAAGCCGCATAGCCATACCGACAATATGTCAGCAAAGCTTTGTATCGGTGGGAAATCTGCTTATTCAGGGATTGGTAAACGACATGGATTCGGCGGTTATTGCGGGATACTCCTCGGCAATAAAGCTGAACACATTTGCGGTAAACGCTATGGCTTGCATTTCCAACGGAATAAGCTCCTTTACGGCGCAGAACGTTGGCGCGGGAAAGCACGAGCGCATTCCGCAGGGCTACAAGGCGGGACTGGTCTTTACGGCGGTTTGTGTAGTACCGTTTCTGGTGTGTTACCTGTGCTTCAGCGAGGCAATGATAGGCATATTCTTCTCGGAACCGTCTGACGAAGCTCTGAAGATAGGTGTTTCGTTCCTGCGCGCGGCGTCTCCTTTTTATGCGGTGCTTGGAATAAAGCTGCTTTCCGACGGAGTTTTAAAGGGCGCGGGAGCTATGAGATCCTTTATGGCGGCTACGTTCAGCGATCTGCTGCTCAGGGTGGTGCTGTCCTATCTGCTTGTACCGAACTGTATCGAGCTTGGACGTATCGTTATTCCCACGGCGGGCATGGGTTTTGACGGATTTTTGTGGGCATGGCCGATAGGCTGGGGATTGTCGGCTGTAATGTCATTGTGGTTCTATCTCAGGGGCAACTGGCGCAGCACGGCGTTTGCAAGCTCTCTGAGCAAAAACGGCAAACAATAAGCATTATATAAATTCACGACCGAAAAGTAAAAATTTGAATAATTGATTTATTTACAATTTTTTTGTCTACACTTGTATTGTGAATTTATGATCAAAGGAGGACATAATGCAGTCTGATAAAAATAAAACTTCGGGAAATCGCGCGTTTGTCATTGACGCGCACGCTCATATTTTTCCGAATAAGATAGCCGAAAAAGCCGTCGCGGGAATAGGCAGCTTTTATAACGGATTGGAAATGCACTGCACAGGTACTGCCGAAGACCTGATAAGCTCGGGAGCGGAAGCGGGAATAACGAAATTTATTGTGCAATCCGTTGCTACTGTTCCAGAGCAGGTGGAAAGCATTAACAATTTTATTTCACGTTCTGTGAAAAAGTATCCCGATAATTTTATCGGCTTTGCGGCAATGCACCCTGACTATCCCGATATTGAAAAGGAAATAGACAGGGCGGTCTCGCTCGGACTTATGGGTATAAAGCTTCACCCCGATTTCCAGCAGTTCTGCATCGACGACCCGAAAGCCATGAAAATTTACGAAGCTGCCGAGGGACGGCTGCCTGTCCTTATCCATATGGGCGACAGCCGTTACCAATGGTCGAAGCCGGCAAGGCTTTCCACGGTACTGGAGGCGTTCCCGAAGCTTGACGTTATTGCCGCTCACTTCGGCGGCTGGTCTGAGTGGGACTCGGCGGTGTCCGTCCTCGGCGGGCATAGGTACGACAATCTTTGGACGGATTGTTCAAGTTCATTGTATGCAATGTCCACCGAACGCGCAAAGCAGATCATAGACTCATACGGTGCGGACAGGGTGCTGTTCGGCACGGATTATCCTATGTGGACAGCCGCCGGGGAGCTGAAACGTTTCTCGGAACTTCCTCTTACCAAACGCGAGCGCGAAATGATACTTCATGAAAATGCAGAAAAGCTGCTGAAGCTTTAGTTTTGAATGCATAAGTCTTGTGGCCTGACGCGCAAAACATAAAAAATGCAAAATCGCGAAAAAGCCGCTGACCTTATCATTTTTTTCCTTGAATAATCCCCGCTTCAAGCTTTTTTATTGCTTGCGGCGGGGACTGTTCTTTTTATGTTTCAACTAAAAAAATTCCGGATTCCTTAACATGATTTTTTATGACGAAATCTTACGGCTGCTGTAAAAATATCCCTGCTTTTCTGTATCGCTGAGAAGCAGGGATTTTGTGCTTTTACTTTATTTCGGTGTTGTTTTTTGTGTTTTGCTTGTCAAATCACAATTCAAAACGCTCCCTCGCTGCCTTGTTATCTCGTACATTAAAATAGAAGCGGCACAGCTTACATTAAAAGAAGTCGCGTAGGATTTTTCTGCCATAGGTATTGTGCAAAGCAGATCGCAGCAGTCCTTGAATGCCTTGTTGAGTTCTATTGTTTCGTTTCCCATCATGAGCATGAGAGGCTTTGTCAGGTCTGCTGAATACAACGGAAGTTCGTTATGTGCGGTAGTACCCACAGTTGTGAAATCGGGATACCTGTTTTTCAGCATATCAATAAATCCGTAAATCATATCATTGTTGGAGACTCTGATAAAGCGCATATTGAAAAATGACCCCATTGCCGACACCACAACATTCGGGTCGTACAGGTCGACAGCATGACCCGTTATAATAAGTGCATCCGCGCCGAGTGCATCACAGGAACGTATCATTGTTCCGTGGTTTCCCTTATTGGACGGTCGGTCAAACAAAACAATAAAGGGATTTTCCGAAAGACTAATATTATCAAAAGTGTCTTCCCGCATTTCAATTACCGCCATAAGCTCTGAAAAATTGTCCTTATCGCTCAGTTACCGCATAAGTTCTTCTGTCATGCAGTAATTGGTTTCAGTTTTCACAGAGCTTATCATGTCGGCTGCCCAGCGGGACAGATTATTTTTGTCACAAAGAATTATTCCGCAAGAATTTTCTTTATCTCCTCAGAAAGCTTTGCGGCAGCCTTGTCGTGAGTAGTAACAGAGGGGTGCCAGTCCGCGGAATATCCGTCGTCGGGAGACTGAACGTCAAACTTCATGGTATAAATATTCTTATCGCCGGTTTCGGCAGAGTACTCGTCCGCGGCTTTCTGAACGTATTCAAAAAGTCTGTCTCCCATTACGCCGAGAGTGCAGAGTATTTTTGCGTCTGGATTTTTCTCGCGGATAGTTTTAAGGAAGTTTACATATTCCGCAGCGTATTCCTCCTGGCGGTCGGTCTCTGATTTGGTGTAGCTGTCGTCGTTGGTACCGAGATTTATAACCACAACGTCGGGCTGACGCTTGGTGAAGTCCCAGTCTATGTTTGCGGGAACAAAGCTTCCGTTGGGCGACCATGAGAAGCCAAGCTTTGTATAGTACTGAGGCACTGTCTGATTGGAGACCTTTTTGCTTCCGTCGCTGTAACCCGAAATAATTCCGTAGCCGCTGAATGATACCATGCTGTAATCTGCGTCTAAAGTTTTAGCGGTCTTATAGGCGTAAGCTTTGGTAACGTCCTCGGTTTTGGTGGAGAAATTGTGTTCTTTGACAGGGTCGTCCGCACCGTAGCCGCAGGTAATGGAGTCACCTATAAATTCAATAAAAAGATCCTTGTCGGCAGTAGGCTTGATAACGCTTCCCGTTACCTTAATGTTGTCTATGGAAAGTGTGGACATAGGCGACTCGGACAGCTTGACTATGGAGACGGTAACGTTCTGTGGAGTATCGCTGCTGAAAACGTCGTAGCTTTCTTTCAGGTTGTCGACCATATCGTCAATTACGCGTTCGCCGTTGACATAAATTCCGATACGGGCCTGATTGTCCGCAGCGGAAGCGTTCATAGCATTCGAGTCGCCGCTGATATCTACGGTGCATTTTGTTCCGGTAAAGGAAAATTCCGCGCCTGTTCCCGAAAGCGCACAGTAGAGCTTGTCCTCGTTAAAGTATGTACGTCCGAGAAGTTTAACGTTCTCGGCGGTAGCTTTGTAGACAGTTTCCGTGTTCATATCGTGTACCTCCGCAGCAGTAGTTATTTGGGCAGCTTCAGCCTGGGCGCTGTCCCCGCATGAGGAAAACGCCGTCAGACATAATAGACACAAAGCTGTCCCGAAAATGGTTTTTATCCGGGATATTTTCATTGGTGTGCTCCTTTCACCTATACTCAAAGTATATTTTGATTTTAGTTTTACTTGCAGTTTCCATGGCGGCACTCATGATTTTCGCCGTGACCGTGGTCTCCGCAGGTGTGCCCCTCTCCGTGGTCGTGGTGGGAACACATAACGTCAGGGTCATAGGACAGCTTTCCTGCCGCAAAAGCTTCGGCAGCCTTATCCGCGTCGCCAGTTACGCCTCCGTAAACCGCTATTCCCGCCTCGGCAAGAGCGGTTTTGGCTCCGCCGCCGATACCTCCGCATATAAGAGCGTTCACGCCCTGCTCCTTGAGGAGACCTGCAAGTGCGCCGTGACCTGTTCCGCCGGAGGAAATGAGTTCGCTTCCGATAATTTTTCCGTCGGCGATCTCGTAGATTTTAAAAAACTCGGTGTGTCCGAAATGCTGAAAAACCGTTCCCGATTCATATGTTACAGCAGCTTTCACAATAAACAACTCCTTTAAAAATAAGAGGCAAACAAATTACCATTATATTTATTATACAGCGTTCTTTCTTAAAAGTCAATGGATTTGCGGAAACGGGAACGGAAATCAATTTATACTATAGCAATCCAATGAATTAACGCTACTGGATTAGGGGAACGCCCTCTATCGCATGCAGTGCGATTTAGCAGAGGCGTTCCCCTCTTGAAAACATAACTTTGTGATGTTTTCAATTCACCCTTTTGCGGAGCTCTTTAACGATAGAGGGTTTCGCTCCTCTGCGGAAATCCATTCTGCGAATGGATATGCGACCAAAGGGCTCCGCCCTTTGGAATCCCATTCATAGAATGGGTTAAGCAGACCTTGAAAGGCTGGCAAACTTTTTTGAGTCGGCAGAATAAATAATATGTTTTGAAAATACGGAACGTAAGACCTTTTTATCAAAAATGTTGTCAGGATTTCTTGTACTGCCATAAAATTGATTTTTTCATATTTACGCAAAAGCTGTTGAATTTTAGATAAAAAAGTGATATAATAATAAAAAACAATGGGAAAGGAGATAATTTCCATGCCGTTTACACTTTTGGCTTCGGTGAATCCTGCCACGGGAAACGTATCCGCAGCAACATATATTATAATAATTTGTGTGGCAGCCGGACTTATTGCCGGTGCGGTAATAGCGGGAATAGTTTCCAAAAAGAAGAAAAAATAATAAAGGATATGCTTTCAGCGTGGTGTTTTTATACAAAATTATTGCCGAAACCTTTGTCACAGTCACCAAAACGCCGAACATTTCTTTTGGGTATTTACTTTACTGTAAGGTTATGCTATTATACTAAAGCAAAGTAATTATCTGAAAGGAAGCTTTATTTATGAAAAAGAATCTTATTAAGGCACTTGCGGCTCTGGCTCTGGCTCCCGCAATGCTGCTTGCCGGCTGTTCTGCAGACGGAAACGGCGATACTACTGAGGACACCTCCGCTGCCGTTAACGACGGCGCTGCCAACGACGGCAATTCCGCCGATGCGGGCGAGGACAAGTCGCTTCAGAACGTCCTTGATTCCGGAAAATTTGTACTCGGTCTTGACGCTACATTTAAGCCTATGGGCTTTACCGACGAGCAGGACAACATAGTCGGCTTTGATATCGACCTTGCACAGGAGGTTTGCAGCCGTCTGGGCGTTGAACTCGTTAAGCAGCCCGTTGACTGGGACACCAAGGAACAGGATCTTAACGCAGGCAAGATCGATTGCATCTGGAACGGCCTTTCCATTGATGAGGAAAGACAGGAGATCATGAATCTTTCCGATCCCTATATGAAGAACGACATGATCTTCGTTGTTAAAAAGGACAGCGAGATCGCTACACAGGCAGACCTTGACGGCAAGGCTGTTGCTGTGCAGAGCGGTTCCACAGCTCAGATTATCCTTAACGAGTCGGGTCTGAACATTACTGCAACGGAGCTTGCAACGAACGTTGAATGCCTCCAGCAGCTTGATCTTGACCTCGTTGACGCGGTTTTCCTTGACAGCGTTGTTGCAAACTATGAGATATCCACCACCGGCAAGGACTACGCTATACTCCCCGACGGTCTTTCTCCCGAGGAGTACGCTATCGGCTTCCGTAAGGGAGACCAGGCGCTCCGCGATGAGGTGCAGAAGATCCTCTCTGAAATGAAAGCTGACGGCAAGGTCGAGGAAATTTCAACCAAATGGTTTGGCTCTGACATTACAACGATCAAGTAAATACCAATTAAAAGTGGCAGAACGGTTCGCCGTTCTGCCATATTTTTGTCCCTTATCAGCAACAAAATTTATATTGTTAAAAAATGACTTCTTTGACCGTTAAGTTAAATTCTTGACAAACTGCACAAAAGATAGTATAATAAATATGTATAATTTATAATCTGAAAGGATGATCGCAAGTGGGATACACGTTAACGGAAAAAATTCTTAAGGCTCACCTTGTGGACGGCGAGTTCGTCAAGGGCGGCGAAATAGGGATAAAGATCGACCAGACGCTTACTCAGGACGCAACAGGCACTATGGCGTACCTTGAATTTGAGGCTATGGGGGTTCCCAGAGTAAAGACGGAACGTTCCGTGGCATATATTGACCACAATACTCTCCAGTCGGGCTTCGAGAATGCCGACGACCACCGCTTTATCGGCTCTGTGGCTAAGAAACACGGCATTTACTTCTCACGTCCCGGAAACGGTATCTGTCATCAGGTACACCTTGAACGCTTCGGTATCCCCGGAAAGACCCTTATCGGCTCTGACAGCCATACTCCCACGGGCGGCGGTCTGGGAATGATCGCCATAGGCGCGGGCGGTCTGGACGTTGCCGTTGCTATGGGCGGCGGAGCCTACTATATTACATACCCGAAAATTGTCAACGTTAAGCTGACAGGCAAGCTTTCCCCTTGGGTAGCGGCTAAGGACGTTATTCTTGAGGTGCTCCGCAGAATGTCCGTAAAGGGCGGCGTAGGCAAGGTTATCGAGTATACAGGCGATGGAGTCAAGACTCTCAGCGTACCAGAAAGAGCCACAATTACCAACATGGGCGCGGAGCTTGGGGCAACTACTTCGATTTTCCCCTCTGATGAGATAACCAAGAAATTCCTTGACGCTCAGAAGCGTGGAGACGTGTGGACGGAGCTTTCCGCAGACTCTGACGCAGTTTATGATGAAGTTATAGAGATAAATCTTTCGGAGCTTGCTCCTCTTGCGGCTTGTCCTCATTCTCCCGACAACATCAAGTCCGCGGACGAGTTAAAGGGCATGAAGATTGATCAGGTCTGCATCGGTTCATGTACCAACAGTTCCCTTATGGATATGATGAAGGTAGCTCACATTCTAAAGGGCAAGACCGTTCACCCCGACGTTTCGCTGTCAATTGCTCCCGGTTCAAAGCAGGTGCTGAATATGCTTGCTCAGAACGGCGCGCTGGCAATTATGATAGACGCGGGCGCGCGTATCCTTGAAAGCGCTTGCGGACCTTGTATCGGTATGGGACAGTCCCCCAACTCAAAGGGTATCTCTCTGCGGACATTCAACAGAAACTTTGAGGGACGAAGCGGTACTAAGGACGGTCAGATATATCTTGTTTCCCCCGAAACTGCGGCGGCTTCTGCGGTTGCGGGAGTATACACCGATCCCACTTCTTTGGGCGAAATGCCTGATTTTGAAATGCCAAATGAGTTTATCATAAACGACAACATGGTAGTTCCTCCCGCTCCCGAATCGGAATTGGACAAGGTTGAGATACTTCGCGGACCCAATATCAAGCCTTTCCCTGTTACCGCGCCTCTTGCGGACAGCATTTCCGCGCCCTGCTCACTTAAAGTGGGTGACAACATCACCACCGATCACATCATGCCTGCGGGAGCGAAAATTCTTCCGCTGCGTTCAAATATTCCCGCTATTTCCAAATTCTGCTTTACGGTTTGCGACGAGGACTTCCCCGCACGTGCCGAAAGCATGGGCAAGAGCATTATCGTTGGCGGTGTGAACTACGGTCAGGGATCGTCACGTGAGCACGCGGCTCTCGCGCCTCTGCACTTGGGAGTAAAAGCCGTTCTGGTAAAAAGCTTTGCAAGAATTCACCGCTCCAACCTTATCAACGCGGGAATCCTGCCGCTGACATTTGTCAATGAAGCGGACTACGATAAAATTTCTCAGGGGGACGAGCTTGCTCTGGAAAACGTCCGCGCGGATATAGAAGCAGGTAAAACGGAGCTTACTCTGAAAAACAAAACAACGGGAGCGGATATTCCCGTACTGTGCGAGCTGACAGGCAGAACCAAGGACATAATCCTTGCGGGCGGTCTGTTGGACTACACAAGAGAAAGCCTTAAGTAATGTATTTATCACGCTGCGGACTGGACTGCGATACCTGCGAAAACCGTGAAAAGTGTGATTGTCCCGGCTGCTTGGAGCTTGAAGAGGGAAATTGGGCGGGGGACTGCGAAATAAAAAAATGCTGCGAGGATAAGCTTCTGGAGCATTGCGGATTTTGCCCCGACTTTCCCTGCGATCTGCTGAGAAATACCGCTTTCGATCCCGAGGACGGCGACGACGGCGAACGTCTTATAACATTAAAGCGTTGGTCGGAGGAAGAACCGACAGCCAAACGGAGAGCGATAAGCCGTCCATTGTGCGGACTTGCCGTCGGGGTCACGGCGGGCGCGGTATTCGGAGCTTTCACGGGAGGCTTCGGAGCAATGGTATTCGCCTGCGCTCTTGTGGGTACGGCAGTGGGACTTTTCATTGATCTGTCTGCAAAAAAATAATGTCACCGCTCTCGAAATGGAATGTTTGGGACTTTTAAATTCTATATATTGCAGTAAAGAGGGGGAGTTATTATAACAGCTATCATAATAGTTGCTGTATGCGTATTCCTTATTTTGGAACTGCACTACTCCCTCACCCATGACAGCCTGGGGCGGAAAATAAAGCCGCCCGCAAAGCCTGTTTATAAAAAGTCCGAGCGGGAGTCGCCGATACGTCCGTATACACCAACGCCAACAGGCAGGTTTGTTTTTGACGAAGATTATTTCTTTGAAAAAATTGTAAATATTGCTAAACGCTTTAAGTTGAAGCTTTCTTATGATGTAACAGATTATGATAATGAATGCGACTGTGATTTACTGATGTATAAAGCTCATCTGACAGGTAAGTATAATTTTGAATTATTACTTTTTGATAATACAATTTCAATTAAACCGATTGGTTTAAATGTTCATAATTGTTACGTATTTAGCTATAGCTTTGAATTTTTAGATGATATTTTAAGTGAACGTAAAGCGCATAAATACATTTATGCTGATAGAGGTTTTGAACAAACATTTTTTTATAGCGACCTATCTTTTAATGATATGTCCGACGACGAAATTTTTGACATAATTGAAAAAATCATAGAGGCTCTTTACGGAGCAACGTCCATGACATATGAGACCGCCGAGGCGGAGGACGGCAGGGAAAGCTTTACCTTTTACCTCGACGCGCCCGATTATTATGGCTACACCGAAACTACCGAAATAGGAAACTTTAAATTTATACTTAATCAAGAAAACGGAGGAACCGAAAATGTCTGAAAAAATCAAAATGACCACCCCCCTTGTGGAGATGGACGGAGACGAGATGACCCGAATCATCTGGAAAATGATAAAGGATATCCTCATCAATCCCTATATCGACCTTAACACGGAATACTACGATTTGGGTCTGGTGCACAGAAACGAGACGGACGATCAGGTAACAGTCGATTCCGCCAATGCCACAAAAAAGTACGGCGTTGCCGTTAAGTGCGCCACTATCACACCCAACGCGCAGCGTGTTGAGGAGTACAAGTTAAAGGAGATGTGGAAATCCCCAAACGGTACTATCCGTGCTATCCTTGACGGCACTGTTTTCAGAAAGCCTATCCTTGTGGACGGCATTACGCCCTACATTCCCACATGGACTAAGCCTATCACTATCGCCCGTCACGCTTACGGCGACATCTACAAAAACACCGAGCTGAAAGCTCCTCAGGGCAGCAAGGCGGAAATCGTCATCACCGACAAGGACGGCAAGGAGACCCGCGCTCTTATCCACGATTTTAAAAATTCCGACGGTATCGTTCAGGGCGTGCACAATCTTGACAGCTCTATTGCAAGCTTTGCAAGAGCCTGCTTCAACTACGCTCTTGACGCCAAGGAAGACCTGTGGTTCGCTTCAAAGGACACCATTTCCAAGACCTACGACCACCGCTTCAAGGATATTTTCGCGGAAATTTACGAGGCGGACTATAAGTCCAAATTTGAGGCAGCGGGCATTGAGTATTTCTATACTCTTATCGACGACGTTGTTGCCCGCGTTATCCGCTCCGAGGGCGGTTTTATCTGGGCTTGCAAGAACTATGACGGAGATGTTATGTCCGATATGCTTGCGACCGCTTTTGGTTCTCTGGGACTTATGACCTCAGTTCTTGTATCCCCCGACGGGGTTTACGAGTACGAGGCTGCTCACGGTACTGTTACACGCCATTACTACAATTACTTAAAGGGCGAAAAGACCTCCACAAACCCCATTGCCACTATTTTCGCATGGTCCGGGGCGCTCCGTAAGAGAGGGGAACTGGACAATATTCCCGCACTCTGCGATTACGCCGACAAGCTTGAAAAGGCTTCTGTTCAGACCATGGAGGACGGCATCATGGACAAGAACCTTGCCGCAATGAGCAAGCTTCCCGACAAGCAGGTCGTGGATACGGAAACTTTCCTTGTTGAGATTAATAAGAGACTTGAAAAAATGATGCAGGGATAAACTTAAATTCCTGCATCCGAAATAGTTTTTATTCAAAAGGGTGAAAACGTCATGGCAAAGAATATATCAACGTCTGTTATAAAGCGGCTTCCCAGGTACTACAGATTTGTGGGGGAGCTTCTGAAGCAGGGAACGGTAAGGATCTCGTCGGGGGAGCTGGCGGGGAAAATGTCCCTTACGGCATCACAGATACGGCAGGATCTGAACTGCTTCGGCGGCTTCGGTCAGCAGGGCTACGGCTACAATTTACAGGAGCTTCACGATGAAATTGGAAAGATACTCGGCGTGGATCAGGGCTATAAGACCGTGCTTATCGGTGCGGGAAATCTTGGCAGAGCGATTGCCACACACATGAATTTCAACGAGTACGGCTGCGATCTTGTCGGCATTTTCGACAGCGATCCTGCAAAGGCGGGAAGCGTTGTTGCAGGACTTCGTGTAATACCCGTATCCGAAATGGAAAGCTTTTTCCAAACGGAAAAACCGCAGATCGCGATACTGTGCATACCCAAGACAGCCGCTCAGGAGCTTGCGGACAAGCTGGTTTCGCTTGGTATAACGGCTTTCTGGAATTTCAGCCACTACGATATAAAGATCGCCCACAAGGACGCGGCGGTGGAGAACGTTCATTTGGGCGACAGTATAATGACCCTCGCCTATGCGCTTACTCATGCGGACGATGACGACGGCAAAACCGAAAAAAACAAGTAAAGGCTTCCCGAGCGTATAATACTAATCCCTCATTGAATTATAGACAATCTCTCGGCACAAAACCGCATATATCAAAGTTTTTGTGCCGATTTCTTGTCAATAATTCTAATGGTGATTAGTATAAAAGCGTTCGGGAAGCCTTTTTATCATACTCTTGTGAATACGCAGTTTTGGTGAATAATATTGTCGTTGTCGCTGTATTCAATTGACATAACGTAGCTTGATCTTATTCCGTTCAGATCGTATCCTACATCGTACAGGACAAATATTCCGTAACGTGTGGGAGAAACATCGTAGGGTTTCGGTTCGTCCCAGCCGTAGACCGCCGATTTGTACCATGCGTCGTAATTCAAAGTGCGGTATGCTTCGTTGTCTGTATTTGCCATTTCTGCCTCATAGCATTCCCGAGTCTGCTTTTCATTTTCCATTACAAATTGTATTTTGCCGTTCTTTACTTCGTAGTAACAGCTTTCGGTATTGCCGTTAAGGTAGAATTTCCCGTCGTTCAGCTGCTGCTCTCGATACTGCTCGAAAACAGGAGCATCGTTTACGAAAATATCCTCGAACCGAAGCCTGAAATCTTCGGGAGCGTTGTCCGAATAGGAAACGTTTTTCAGATGAGTAATACACCCGTCCGAAAGTATAGGGGTATCAAACTCAACGGTAAACAAATTTCCGTCCGCTGTGCTCATCGTCAGGACAGCGTGCTGAATAAAATGGCTCGGATAATCCAAGATATTCTCACGGACATATGTCATACCCTCGCTTTCACAGCCGATATAGCTGTAATCCGCAAGCAGCTTTTTCAGTTTTTGTGCGTATACGCAGCTGATAACATCTTGTTTATATATGCCGTCTCGGTATATCTGATCTCTGACAGAATTATATTCGTCGGTATAGAACGCAAACATAAATATAAAAAATTTCTTTTTGAAACTATTAAAAATTTCTTCGGTTCTGTTGCACGGAATTAGCTGCAGCGGCGGGAATCCGGCGTTGATCCCACGGTCATAATCGGCATATTCCGAATCCGACATTACCCATGCCTCACAGCCGCTCAGCGTCATAACGTATGAACCGAGATCCGTTTTACTTATCTCAAAATACAGATGTTGTACCGGTTCGGCGTCTGTACCTCTGTACTTATCCGCGTCAAGATAAAGGTATACAGATCCTCTTTCGCTTTTTCCGTCGGCAGCCTCCGCCCTTACTTTTTTTATTGGGAACTTCTTATAATATTCCTCTAAATCGGCAGCGAACATATCCTTGAGAACCTCAAGCTCGGCAGCGGAATAGTCCGCCTGATAATAAAACTCAACGGAATCCAGAGCTTTGCGGTATTCCCCGTGCTTGAACATATTTCCGAATTCCTTAAGCTTGCGGCTTGCGGCAATACTTGAAAAGCTCATGCCTTGACCGGTCTCTTCTCCGACATACAGCTTGAAGAGCATAGCCGTCGGTATTAACACAGCCGCGCATATCAGCAAGGTAAAAACGATCAGCCGCGTATAGTGCCGCTGTACTTTTTTAAACGGGTTATCGGCTGACTTTTTTCCGCTGCCGTTTTCTTCGGTTCGTACCGTTTTTTCTGTCATAGCCTCCAGCTTTTGGCGGCACTCTGCGCACTCTGCGGTATGGTGCTCCACAATGGTTTTGGTGTCCTCAGAGCATATTCCGTCCGCATACAGCGGAAGCAGATCTTCTATAACTTTACAGGTAAAAATCATTCTATCCCCTCCAGCAATTTTTTTAGTTTTTCCTTTCCGCGGTAGAAGGTAACTCTTGCCCAGCCCTCGGATTTTTCAAATATCTCTCCTATTTCAGAAAAGCTCATATCCGTGTGCATACGCAGCAGGACTATTTCGCGATACGGCTCGTCGAGGCGGTGAACGGTCTTATAGAGCTCGCGGCAATTTTCCCTGTCCAGCATATCGGTTTCAACAGGGGTATCCGTTTCGTCAAGGCTCGTACCGTTTCTTCGTTTTTCCTTTTTCAGGTAGGAAAAATATGCGTTCTTTGCGATCTGGCAAAGCCACGTGGTTACTTTGACGTTTCCGTCAAAACGATTTGCGTATTTCACTGCGCGGAAAAAGGTCTCCTGAGTAAGCTCCTCCGCAAGATCGGAATTTCCGCACAGCGCTGTAAGATACCGAAAAACCGTGTCAGCGTACCTTTTATAAGTCTCGTCAAGCTCCAAACCGTTCGCCTCCTTTCTGTATATTTAACTCCCAAAAGTGCAAAACGTTACAAAAATCTTAAAAAAATTTCGTAATTTAAAAAGCGGCGGACGCAAAGTCCGCCGCCTTATATTTCACTTTGGAAATACAAACGAAAATTTTCGCCGCAAGATTCAGACCGGAATTTTGATCATTTCCGGCGTGAAATTGCTGTAATAATTATCCTAACGCCGCAATTATCCTGTCGGCAATTTCCTCGGCGGAACCGTTTCCGCTTACCGTTAGCGAAGCGTTTTTGCTGTACACCGGAGCTCTGCCGTCGTAAATGATCTCAAGTTCTTCTTTGGTGTTGTCCATAACGATCGGGCGGTTTCTGTCTCCGGAAATGCGGGAATAGCAGGTCTCAAAAGGAACAGCTATATAAACAACAATTCCCGCCGCAGAAGCAATAGCCGCGTTTTCCTGTTTCAGCATCGCGCCGCCTCCGCAGGCGATAACTCCGCCTTTTCCCGCAAGCTCGCGGACTGCTTCCGTTTCCGCTTCACGGAAATATTTTTCTCCTTTTTCCGCAAATATTTGCGGTATTTTCATTTTTTCCTTTTCAGTGATATAATCGTCCATATCGTAGAATCCGCAGCCGAGCTTTTTCGCAAGAAGCTTTCCTGCGGTAGTTTTTCCGCAGCCCATAAAGCCGCATAAATATATAGGTCTCATAGCTATTTTCCCTCAACTTCGGAAAGATTGTCGGCGGTATACTCCGTCATCTTGTTTCGTATTTCCTCTTCAAGACATGAGTAGAACATGGCGAAAAGCACGTCCGCAAAGCCCAGCAGAAACATATTTTTATTGGTTATTTCCGCCAGTTCGGGAACGTTGGTATAGATATAGGTCTTGTACCAGTCCGCGGTAAACGGCTGGAGTTTTTTACCCTTTCTCACAAGGTACTTGGTTTCCAGAAATGTTTCGGATATCATGTCCTTGTAGTTTTCCGCGCCCTTTTCCATTACCGCATTATAGAGACGGTAAAGCTGGTCGTCGGTCATATTTTCATCGTTTATCTTAACATTTTTCAGGGTGGGTATCCTCACCGCCAAAGAGTAAACCATAAGCGATAATACGTGATTGTACGCCTCGCTCTGCATTTCGGCACAGGTACGTCCGTCTATGTGCAGCCCCAGTCCCTGCAAGCAGTCGGTGTCTGTGATATTGTTGAGCACCACCTTGAAAGCGTCCTTTATGCTGATGTTGTAGAAATCGTCCTCGGCAATTGAATAGATGTATTTCATGGCGTTGTAAAGGCTTACTCCGCCCTTTATGATAGTGTCCGCAAGACCGTTTATCGCGGCTGCTTCGTTTATAAAAAGCATTTTGCAGCTCCTTTCGGTTTTATATGGGACGTTTACTCGTCGTCCTTATCGTTGTCCTTGAAAGCTTCCTCGCGGCTTATGCGTTCCCACTTTGGTTTTTTGATCTCCACGGGCTTACTCTGCTTTTTAGGGGACTCGTCTCCGTCCTCATCATCGCTGTTTCCTGCCTGCATAGCGTCGTACAGCGAATCGAAGGCCTGCGGCATAAACGGCTTGACCTTCACATTGTCGGGAGATACCACCGTTCCTTCTACCTGCGGGACTTTCGGTGAGGTTTCGGAGGCAACTTTTTCAGCATACTTTTTCTCTATTTTCTCAGACAGCTCTGCAATTTCCACAAATTCCTCCTCGGAAATTTCATTTGCTGTATCATTTCCATATGTTTCTTCCGGCGTTTCCGTTTCTGCCGTATCGTTTCCGGTTTTTCCGATCGGATTGCTCATATCGTAAGGCTTTTCAACGGGAGCGTGCACCGTCTTGTTTTTGCTTGCAAGCTTGACCTCCCTGCAAAGTCTGTCAGAATAGTCGAGAAATTCCTCGTACTGCTTTAGGGAAGCTTCGCCGAGCTTCAGATTTCTCTTCATATTGGACAGATACTGTGACCATTCCTTGAACTCGTTTTCGTCAATTCCTTTATTGACGCGCTTATAGAGAGCGTTGTAAAGCTTCTGTGCGCGTTTTTCCGTTTCCTTCGGAACTGTAACGGGTTCATGCACCTCAGGCGGGGGTACCAAGGATGAAACAGGAGAAATTTCCGTTATATTTGCCGTTTCCGAATTTTCTGCAGAAGTATTTTCCTCCGCTTGCGGAACAGATCCCTGCACCCCGGCTTTGGCGGAAATACTTTCCACAAGCTCCTCGTACTGGCGGCGGCAAGTCTTGCCGGAGCTGTTCACCCTGTCGCAGCGGGTATTGTCGTCAAGAGCTGTAAAAAATCTTCCGCAGTTTTCACATTTGCGCATATATATTTTATCACGCACCATAAGCTCGAACTCAAGGTCGATCGTCGCCTTTAAGCTGTCGGGATAGTAGATCTTTGCGGGATTTTCCCTGATCGCTTCAAGAGCGAAATTCATTTCTATTTCATTTGGACGGGTCATGCCCTTAACGTATGAATACGCTTCCATGGCAAGCTGATCGCGTATTTTTGAGCAATCTCGCTTTTCCATTGCGGACAAGTCCCTGCCCTCGGCAAGCTCGTCGGCAAAGCGGCGGTATATGGATTTCGAGACTTTTCCTACCACGAAAGCCGAGTTGGGCAGCGTTGCGGGAGTCAGAAGCTTTACCGACGGAAGCAAATTTCCCGAACAGCCAAGCTCGTTTGCAGCTACCGAAAGAGCCAGGTCAAAATATTCTTTTCTCGCGCGGACGGTGTCGTCGCTGAGTATATCGCCGATATCATCGGTATCAAAAATAAATGTCATTTTATTTTTTGCGTACTCCTGCAGGCGGACAATGCTCGTCCAGCGGTTCATGGCGCGGTTCGCCTTGTACTCGGAAATACGCCTGAAAATTGCTTCTTCATAGGGGTTTTTCGGAGAAATGCACCTTGCCCACAGTTCTTCCAGACCTATTCTTTCACTGTGGCAGATGTACTCGATAATGCAGTCCAGAACTATTTCTGAGTAGTCAGTGCCGATGCACGCCTCGATATATGGATGAGCGCGTCCCACTGCCGCTTTTGCACCTGTGACGATGTTCTGGGGAAGTCTTCCCGTTTTGCGCGCGGTCTTGCCCGCCTCTATGCATTGTTCCCAAAAATAGGTAAAGTCAAACTCGGTAAAGTGCAGAAGCGTTCTCGAAGGCTCTATCTTGTAAAAATTGGTATTATCGTAAACGGCAAATCTGACGATGCTGTTATCCATTCTAAAAGTTCCTCTCTGCAAAAATTCATGTATAATTCATTATACCACATCGGTTTGCAATTTGCAATTACTTTAACAAAAAAACTCGGAAATCGGCAAAAATTCCGGTCTCCGAGTTTTATTTCCGCAAATATTATTCATTTCCGTTTTTGGATAAATCCCTGTTCTGCGTTGTTTGCGCTATTTGCACTATTGCAGGCTTACGCTTCCCAACTGTTGAGGTACTTCTCCTGCACGTCGGTGAGCTTGTCGATCTCCATGCCCCAGTAGCGTATCTTTCTCTCCGCAACTTCGCGGTCGATATACTTGGGTACGTCGATGATTTTTTCCGTAAGCTGTCCCTTGTTCTTAACAAGGTGCAGAGCGGACAACGCCTGAATTGCAAAACTCATGTCCATTATCTCAGCGGGGTGACCGTCTCCCGCGGCGAGGTTTACAAGACGTCCCTCGGCGATAACGTAGATCCAGTTTCCGTTTTTCAGCTTGTAGCCCTGAATATTGTTACGTGCAGTCTTTGTTTCAACGGCAATTTTCTTCAGCGTGGCAACGTCCACCTCAACGTCAAAGTGTCCTGCGTTGCAGCATATCGCGCCGTTCTTCATTACGTTAAAGCTTTCCTCGGTAATAACGTCGCGGCAGCCTGTGACTGTTACAAAAAAGTCTCCAACCTTAGCCGCCTCTGTCATTTTCATTACCTTGAAGCCGTCCATAACAGCCTCCATAGCCTTTATGGGGTCTATCTCGGTAACTATTACCTCCGCGCCCAGACCCTTTGCACGCATTGCAACGCCCTTTCCGCACCAACCGTATCCTGCCACAACAACGTTTTTGCCCGCAACGATAAGGTTTGTGGTACGGTTAATTCCGTCCCAAACAGACTGACCCGTACCGTAGCGGTTGTCGAAAAGGTGCTTGCAATCGGCATTATTTACCAGAACCATGGGGAATTGCAGCTTGTTTTCCTTAGCCATTGCGATAAGGCGGATAATTCCCGTTGTGGTTTCCTCGCAGCCGCCGATAACGTCCTTGATTTTTTCGGGGTACTCGTTGTGGATAAGGTTCACAAGGTCGCCGCCGTCGTCGATGATGATGTTGGGACCCGCTTCGATAACCTTTGAGGTATGACGGTGGTACTCCTCGTCGGTGGCGTTGTACCAGGCAAAAACGTTCAGACCGCCGTGAACAAGAGCCGCCGCAACGTCGTCTTGGGTGGAAAGGGGATTGCTGCCCGTGATGTACATTTCCGCGCCGCCTGCCGCAAGTACGCGGCACAGATACGCGGTTTTGGCTTCAAGGTGCACGGAAAGAGCAACCTTAATGCCTGCAAAGGGCTTTTGAGCGGAAAATTCCTCCTCGATACCGCGGAGCAAGGGCATATTTGCCTTTACCCACTGAATTTTAGTTTCGCCGCTTTCCCAAAGGTTTACATCTCTAATCTCGCTTGACATTCTGATCATCCTTTCTATATTTCCGTCGGCGAAAACGCCGATTTTAGCTGGTCGAGCTGAGCACAGCTCGCGGGGGTCAAGGGGGCAGAGCCCCTTGGCGCGCTCCGCAGAGCGCGAAATTCCCCTATCGTTCAAGAGCTCCGAAAGG
>CAMUJF010000012.1 GCA_947089135.1 uncultured Clostridia bacterium | reverse complement strand
AAATCGAATAGCAAGCATAGAAAAGGTATATACCTTTTCCCATTATCTGACAAATATGCAGCTAATGGCAGGGAGAACCCTGTGACCCCGATTTTATAAGATATGGAGGTTTAGCAATGCCATACAGAAAAGACAGAACAATGAAAATGATAGGTTTCTCGCCTGCGGAATGGGAAGTCGTTTGCCGCCGTTCTGCCGAACTGCGAATGAGAACGGGAACTTACATTAGAACAATTTCGGTACAGGGTATAATAAAATATTATTCATTAAAAGAGTTAAATGACGTTTATCGTGCTTTAAACCGTATCGGAGTAAATCTTAATCAGATTGCAACGGTAGCCAACAGCACAGGGAGTATTTATCAGAAAGATATTGAGGACATTCTTGCAGAAATGAAAGAACTTCGCGTTATTGTTGAAGATTGGTTAGAGCCGCTTGAACCCGAAATATTGTTGTAAGAGAAATACATTTTGAAACGAAATTTAAATTATTTTTAAGGAGGATTTTATTATGAAACAACCTAATGGATATGGCTCTGTTCATAAAATGCAAGGAAAACGTCGTAAGCCTTGGCGTGTTCGTAAAACCAATGGTTGGGCTATGGACAGCAAGGGCGAAAAACTTATTCAGCAGTATATCACAATAGGATACTTTGAAACAAGGCAGGAAGCATTACAAGCACTTGCAGATTACAATCAAGACCCCTATGACGTTAAAAGCAATACTGTTACTTTTGCAGAGGTATATGACAAATGGGCTGATGAACACTTTGAAGAAATATGCCCCTCGGCGGTTCGTACTTGGAAGTCGGCATATAATCATAGTGAACCGCTATGGAATATGCGAATGAAAGATATTCGAGCTGCTCATCTTGAGCAGACAATAAAGGACGCAAAAGTCGGGGACGATACCAAAGGACGTATGAAATCACTATATAATCAAATGTTCAGATATGCAATGAAACACGAAATTGTTAATAAAGACTATGCCGCATTATGCAGTCCAGTCAAAAAAACTACAAAGTCAGAACCTAAAGTTCCTTTTTCTGAAGAAGAAGTACAAATTTTATGGGATAATATTGACTTTGCTTTTACTGATATGGTACTTATTGGGATTTATTCAGGGTGGCGTCCGCAGGAGCTTGCACTGTTAAAAACAAAGGATATTGATTTTGATAATAATACAATGTTTGGCGGAATAAAAACCGATGCAGGGAAAAACAGGTATGTTCCTATCCACTCAAAAATTCTTCCGCTTATAAAAAAACGATACAATCCCGAAAACGAACAGCTTTTCATCGACCCTACAAGCAAAGAACAAGGACTTACATACAACAAATATGAACAGCGTTTCAAGCGAATAATGCAGCACTTGGGGTTAAAGCATAAACCGCACGAAACACGCCACACGTTCATAACAAGGGCAAAGGAAGCTGGCATTGATGAATATTGTTTAAAACTTATTATAGGACATCAGATATGTGATGTGACAGAAAGAGTATATACTCACCGAACTATTGATAATCTTCACCGTGAGATTGAAAAAATACCCTAAAACACCAAGAACGCAAAGTTTTATAGATACTTTGCGTTCTTGCCTTCTTGCGTTTTTAGGGAATACGCTGAAAAAGAAAAAGGTATATGCATCATCAAGAATGCAAGCTTATAGATACCTTGCGTTCTTGCCTCCTTGCCTTCTTGCGTTTTTATGGGGACACTGAAAATGAAAAAGGCGGCTGTAATCAAAAAAACAGCCGCCTTAAAATTGTGTATTACCCTTGTGTATTACCTGCGTATTACTTGTGTATTACAAGTAATTTTTTATATGTTTTTAGTATGCTTGAACAGGCTAAAAACCGCATATTTACGTTATATCAGCCTTTCATAGCTTCCTCAACCGCAACAGCGCAAGCAACAGTAGCGCCAACCATAGGATTGTTGCCCATACCGATAAGACCCATCATCTCAACGTGAGCGGGAACAGAGGATGAACCTGCAAACTGAGCGTCAGAGTGCATACGTCCCATGGTATCGGTCATACCGTAGGAAGCAGGACCGGCAGCCATGTTGTCGGGGTGGAGAGTACGTCCTGTACCGCCGCCTGAAGCAACGGAGAAGTACTTCTTGCCCTTGTCAACGCATTCTTTCTTATATGTACCTGCAACAGGGTGCTGGAAACGTGTAGGGTTGGTGGAGTTACCTGTGATAGAAACGTCAACGCCCTCTTTCCACATGATAGCAACGCCCTCTGTTACGTCGTTTGCGCCGTAGCAGTTAACCTTAGCGCGCAGACCGTCGGAGTAAGACTTGCGGAAAACTTCCTTTACCTTGCCTGTGTAGTAGTCCATTTCGGTCTCAACATATGTAAAGCCGTTGATACGGGCAATGATCTGAGCAGCGTCCTTTCCGAGACCGTTAAGGATTACACGGAGGGGCTTTTTACGAACCTTGTTAGCCTTTTCGGCGATACCGATAGCGCCCTCTGCCGCTGCAAAGGACTCGTGTCCCGCAAGGAAAGCGAAGCACTCTGTCTCTTCTTCAAGAAGCATTTTACCGAGGTTTCCGTGACCCAGACCAACCTTACGCTGATCAGCGACAGAACCGGGGATACAGAAAGCCTGAAGTCCCTCGCCGATAGCAGCCGCAGCGTCGGCAGCTCTTGTACAACCCTTCTTGATAGCGATAGCGCAGCCTACTGTGTAAGCCCACTTAGCGTTTTCAAAGCAGATAGGCTGAATGCCCTCTACGAGCTTGTAAATGTCCAGACCCTTAGCCTTTGTTACCTCAGCCGCTTCCTCAATGGAATTTATACCGTAGTGAGAGAGAACGTCAAGGATCTGCTTTTCTCTTCTTTCATATGATTCAAATAAAGCCATTTCAGTGTACCTCCTTATTCCTTTCTGGGGTCGATTACCTTAACAGCGTCGCTGACTCTGCCGTACTGACCCTGAGCTTTTTCAAAAGCGGTGTTGGCGTCGTCGCCAGCCTTAATGAAATCCATCATCTTTCCAAAGTTTACGAACTTATAGCCGATGATCTCGTCGTCCTCGTTAAGAGCGATACCTGTAACGTAACCGTCAGTCATTTCAAGGTAACGGGGACCCTTTGCAAGAGTACCGTACATTGTGCCTATCTGAGAACGAAGACCCTTTCCGAGATCCTCCAGACCTGCTCCTATGGGCAGACCGTCCTCTGAGAAAGCGCTCTGTGTACGACCGTAAACGATCTGGAGGAAAAGTTCTCTCATAGCAGTATTGATAGCGTCGCAAACGAGGTCGGTGTTGAGAGCCTCAAGGATAGTTCTTCCGGGAAGGATTTCCGAAGCCATAGCAGCGGAATGAGTCATACCGGAGCAGCCGAGCGTCTCAACGAGAGCCTCCTGAATAACGCCGTCCTTAACGTTAAGGGACAGCTTGCAGGCGCCCTGCTGGGGAGCGCACCAGCCCACGCCGTGAGTAAAGCCGGAAATATCTTTGATTTCCTTAGCCTTTACCCATTTTGCTTCTTCGGGTATAGGCGCTGCGCCGTGAGCAACACCCTGCTTCACGGGGCACATTTTTTCAACCTCATGTGAATAGATCATATGTACATACTCCTTTCAGAATTTGCCGCGTCCCGAAGCTGACTTCAAGGGACGTTCGCATATGTATATATTATACACTGATACGACAAAAAAAGCAATAGGTTTGGGTAATTTTTTGTATATATTTTAACGATTTTTACTTGTTTAACATTTTGGGGTAATTGTATTCGCAAAAGCCTCAAACATAGCCGTCAGCCGTTCATCAAGCTTTTTGCGCTTGTTGGGCTGCTGTACTTCCATTGTACATTCCAGAAGCTCGTACTCGTCGATCTGTTTAAGAAATGATATACGGTGGACGTTTTTATTCCGCATTTCCGCGCGCATATCGAATGATTTGTATGTACTGTTACTTACGACAAATATTTCCGCAGTTCCGTACGTTTCACCCCATACCTTGCGGATATTTTCATCCGATATATCGCAGTTAAGCTCTGAGGCGATACCGAGATAAAACGCCGCCGTGGATTCTGCGCTCTCGCTTGGAGCGTACTTGTAAAGCTGATAAATTTCCGCAGCCGAGCTGTCCTCCATATCGGTGAAATGACTGTCTCTCGGAGGGTAAACGGTTAATTTCTTTTCGCAGAGAAGTTCTATTTCTTTCGGAGGATATGGATCGGGTATATTGGGTTCTGCACTTATTTCCATTTTACTAAAGCTCTCAATTACCGCATTTCCAATATCCTCGGCAGACGCGGTATTCGGCATAACGGTTACGCTTTCATCAATTCCGCTGACCGTAAAACTGCCGTCTTCTTTTAAATGAACGCCGCAAAATAAATATTTTTTATAAAACGCTTTATATGACTTCCCAATCAGATATTCTTTAGTGCTGAATTTCAAATTGTTGCGCCGTTTCATAGCTGCTTAGCTTTTCTCTGTGCATGGTTTCTACTACCATGATCTTAAATTCCGGTGCGTATCGTTTATTTGGCTTTCCTCTGGTCATAAAAATGCTCCCCTTTCGTTTGACTTTTTGGTATATTTATATTATACCATATTGTCCAACTTTTGGGGAGCATTTCATTTTATAGCAAACCAATAAATTAACTTGACTACATTAGGCAGCGAAGCTGCCGACACTAAAAAGTTCGCCAACCTTTCAAGGCTGCAGGTTTCCAAAGGGCAGAGCCCTTTGGTCGCCGTCCGCAGACGTCGAAATCTTTTTCGTCCAAGAGCTCCGCAAAGGGGTGAATTGAAAACAGTCCGTAGGACTGTTTTCAAGAGGGGAACGCCCTGCGATAGAGGGCGTTCCCCTAATCGTCACTTTAATTTTATGGATTGCTATAATAGCCTTTTTATAAATTTCACGGCTTTTTCCGCGATTTTGCATTTTTTGTGTTTTGCGCGTCAAGCTACAGAGAACTTTATTATGTCCAAAATCCTATGCTTCATATTATCGTGAACTCCCATTTTCTGTCCTTGACTTTTTATAATATACGCTATGTATCCACATCAAAATACTCAAAAAGTCTTGACAAAATTTAAAAGATATGATACAATGAAAAAAATTAAAGAATTTGAGGTGAAAAAATGCGTAAGTAATCCTGTATTTTTTGAGGTCAACAGAAGTTAAATTGGCAGTTATGCTGTCTTTTTTTGTTGTACCCATTGCAGGATATATACGCATAAAGCCTCTGTATATAAGTATGTTATGCCTTTTTATGTACAGTCGCGGGATCGTATGTCCTGCGGCTGTTTTTATTTCATAAGGAGGCGATTTTATGTCATTAATAAATATATCTGATCTTACATTCGGCTATGACGGCAGCGCTGAAAATGTTTTTGAAAATATAAATATCCAGCTTGATACCAACTGGAAACTCGGACTTGTCGGACGCAACGGCAGAGGCAAAACTACGCTTATGAAATTGCTTACAGGTGAACTGCCGAGCGGCGGTTCTATTTCCGCAAAGGTCGATTTTGAATATTTCCCCTATACTGTAATAAATGCAAACTGTTTTACAGTTGACGTTATACGTGAAATTGCTCCCAATGCGGAAGATTGGGAAATATACCGTGAAATGTCGCTTTTGAAAATGAATTCTGATATTGATTATCAGCTGTTTTCAACGCTTTCAGGCGGTGAACAGGCTAAGGCTATGCTTGTGGGACTATTTCTCCGCAAAAATGCTTTTCTGCTGATCGATGAGCCTACAAATCACCTTGATATTGACGGCAGGCACGCTCTCGGAGAGTACCTCAGCAGAAAAAAGGGATTTATTATAATCTCCCACGACAGAAAATTTCTTGATATGTGTACAGATCATATCATGTCAATAAACAGATGCAATATTGATGTGCAGAAAGGCAATTATTCCGACTGGCAGCGCAGCAAAGATATGCAGGACGGCTTTGAACTCGCTCAAAATGAGAAACTGAAAAAGGAAATAAAGCATCTCGAAAAGGCTGCTAAACGTACTGCTGAATGGTCTGACAAGGCTGAAAAAGCCAAGATAGGTTTTGACCCGGTAAAAGTTGAGAAAAGCACTGGCAGACGACCATACGAGGGCGCAAAGTCTAAAAAAATAATGTCCCGTTCCACATCGATTTCAGAACGCCGTGAACGTGCAGTCCATGAAAAGGAAAAACTGCTCCGCAACATAGAACAGACGGCGGATCTGAGAATCCAATCGCTTCCGTTTCATTCTCAAAAGCTCGTTCAGCTTGAAAATATTGCTGTATCCTATGACGGAAAGAAAATTTGCGATAATGTAAATCTTACGGTTATGCAGGGTCAAAGAATTGCTGTTATCGGCGGAAATGGCTGCGGAAAATCAAGCATTCTGAAACTTATATGCGGTAATGATATTCAATATACAGGTAATATTGTAAAGAACGGACAGCTGAAAATTTCCTGCGTTCCGCAGAAAACAGACCACCTGCACGGTACGCTTAAAGAGTATGCGGAAAGTCTTGAAATTGATTTCAGCCTGTTTCTCGTTATTCTGCGCAAATTGGACTTTTCCCGTGAAATGTTTGAACAGAATATTGAAAACTACAGTGCAGGTCAAAAGAAAAAGGTTCTTATTGCGGGAAGCTTGTGCGAAAAGGCTCATCTTTACGTTTGGGACGAACCGCTGAACTATATTGATGTTATTTCACGCATACAGATCGAAAGCATGATACTCGCAAGCAGTGCAAGCATTATTTTTGTTGAACATGATGAAACGTTCTGCGAGAAAATTGCGGATAATGTAATAAATATGAACTAAGCAATCAGCTGATAAAATCACCGCCGCAGATATAATTGCAAGGAAACTGAGAGCCTGTTCAGTATCTTTTTATGTGCGGATTTTTGGCAGAATTTTGTCGGTGACAAGGCAAAAATCCGCAGGAATACTTGCCGTATTGCAAGGATTTTTAACACAGTCAACGACAAAAGACAGTCGAAAAGACGTGCGCCAAAAGATACTGAACAGGCTCTGAGAAAAAAGAAAAATTACAGCTCCGCTTGTTCTCCGCGGTAACGGTCAAACCCGTCTTTTCCTGATTGAGGAACGCTTGACATGGTTGGCGATTTGTGCTATAATTATATCAAGTTATTTGCCTTGCATTTTTGGGCATGATTTTTTGTGCAGCTGCTGCAAAAATCAAAGATGGGAGGACTTTTTGCAATGGATAATGATAAACTCGAAAAATATGAATGGTGCGCTGATTTTGAAACAGGTGTAGAAATAATTGACAAGGAACATCGGCAGCTTTTTAAGATTATAAATAAGCTTTTTTCTCTTAAAAATTCCGGAAAGGACAGCCAGTGGACCTGTCAGGAGGGAATAAAATTCTTTAAGACCCATGCGATGACCCATTTTGCGGACGAAGAAAAGTACATGGAAGAAACAGGCTACGATATGCTTGAACAGCACCGTAAAATTCATGATGGTTTCCGTGAAAATATGCTCCCGACGCTTGAAAAGGAACTTGAACAGAGCAACTATTCCGAGGAAGCGGTATCTCATTTTCTCGGCGTATGCTCGGGCTGGCTGATAGGTCATACGCTTACCGAAGATATGTCCATCACCGGAAAAAAACAGGACTACCGTTGGAGCAACCTTTTTACTGACAAGGAGCAGGACGATGTTAAAAAGGTCATCACCCAGCTTCTGTTTGATATGTTCCGACTTGAGGCGACGCTTATAAGCGATACATACGGCGGTGAAAGATTCGGCGACGGAGTTTATTACCGTCTTATTTACGGAACACCCGATGAAGATGAAAAGATAGAAATAATCCTTGTTTTTGAGGAAAAACTGCTTATAAATACCGTAGGAAAATATCTGGGCATAAGTACCAATGTACTCGATACAATGCTGGTTCATGCCGCAAGATATTCCGCGCGTCAATTCGTAAGCCGCGCCATGAGCCATTTTCCCGATCTTGCAAAATACAGCTTTGAGGCTGAGGATTTTCTAAATTACAGCGATCTAAAAATGCTTATAGAAAAAGGAAAGCAGCAAATCAGTCTTCTTTATGATACGGGCAAGGGCTATTTTGCCTATTGCGCAATAGCTCCAAGGCTGCTTGAAACAGGTCTGGGAATTTCTATTTTAAATGATAACGCTACGGCAAACGTTGAAAAGTATTTGAGTATGCGCAACGAAATTAAGGAGATCGAAAAGCAAGGCTCCCGCAAGAAGATCCTTGTTGTTGACGATTCCTCTTTTGTGCGTGAAGAAATGAAAATGCTGCTGGGAGGCGATTATTCTGTTTCCACTGTCGATTCTGGAATCGCCGCAATAAGAGCCATTACCCTTGATCCTCCCGATCTTGTGCTCCTCGATTACGAAATGCCTATCTGCGACGGCGCTCAGACTCTTGAAATGCTTCGCTCGGAGGAAGCATTTGCAAGCGTTCCGGTTATTTTTCTTACCGGCAGACACGATTCGGGAAGTATCATAAAGGTTATGCCTTTGAAGCCATCGGGGTACATTCTCAAGACTTCTAAGCCCGCTGATATAAAGAAGGAAATAGACGACTTTTTTAAAAACAATACAAATAATGCAGTAAAGAAATGATATAGGGCTTGTGAGACGCGATGTTTCGTAGATCCTGAATTTAAAACTGTTTAAAAGCATTTTATGAGACCCCACCAAATTTTGTGTAAAAAGAATAAAGCACTTCCGATCAGACAAGACTCAGAGTAAGGAAAAAATCTGAAAGGAAGTGCTTTTACCATGGAAAAAACAGCAAAGGAGTTACTGAAAGAATTTGTAAGCAGCCAGCTGTAGCTTGACACGCAAAACGCAAAAAATGCAAAATTGCGGAAAAAGCCGTATAATTTATAAAAAACCTATTAAAACCGCGTAAAATAGCCGTTTCAGAAGTGCAAAATTTTGTAATAGTTGAAACGGTGGAAAAATATGGTGTCAAAAAAAATAAAGGCATTTCCGGCTGATTTTTTGTAAATCAACCGGAAATGCCTTTTTATTGTTTGGGGCGTTAAAATAGCGTTTTAATAAAATTAGCTATGGCGTTCAAATGGCTTATTTACGTTGTTTTATAATTAAAGCGGTAGCAAAATTGATTTTAATGTGTGAAAAATATTGCCTTGAAAACTGGAAATTTTTTAATGGCAATATATTGAGGGGGCTGCAACAGCCCCAATTTTTCTGTCCTTAAACTCAAAAACTCAAACAATAAGGGATTTTCCCGTCATCTCGGGAGGCTGAGGCAGGTCGAGAATTTGCAGCATCGTAGGCGCGATATCCGCCAGAACGCCGCCCTCGCGGAGCTTGCAGTCCCCATAGCCCACAACGATAAGTGGTACAGGATTTGTGGTATGCGCCGTAAATGGAGAACCGTCCGCCTCCATAAGCTTGTCAGCGTTGCCGTGGTCGGCTGTGATTATAGCCGCGCCGCCCTTTTCAAGAATAGCGTTCACCATTCTTCCCACGCACTCGTCCACAGCTTCAACAGCAGCCTTCGCAGCGTCGAAAACGCCTGTGTGTCCTACCATATCGCAGTTTGCGTAGTTGAGTATTATAACGTCGTACTTGTCGGACTCGATAGCCTTTTCAACCGCGTCCGTAACCTCGTAAGCGCTCATTTCGGGCTTCATATCAAAGGTCGCTATCTTTGGGGAATCAATGAGTATCCTGTCCTCGCCCTCAAATGTTTTTTCCTCGCCGCCGTTGAAGAAGAACGTTACGTGAGCGTACTTCTGGGTCTCGGCGATACGGAGTTGAGTCATGCCCTTGCTGCTGAGGTACTCGCCCATAGTCATAGTAAGAGCTTCTGGAGGAAAAGCCACCTCAACGTTGGGCATTTCCGCGTCGTACTGAGCCATGCAGACAAATTTAACGGGAAAGAAGCCGTTCCGTCTTTCAAAGCCAGTGAACGCTTCGTCCACAAAAGAACGTGTTATCTGTCTCGCTCTGTCGGGACGGAAATTGAAGAAAATAATGCTGTCGTCCGCCTTGATAGTACCGTTTTTATCAACCACGGTGGGGAGCATGAACTCGTCCGTAACGTCGTTCTTGTAAGAATTTTTGATAGCCTCAACGGGATCTGTTTCCTGAACGCCCTCGCCGTAAACAAGCGCGGAGTACGCCTTTTCAACTCTGTCCCACATATTATCTCTGTCCATTGCGTAGAAACGTCCCGCGATAGTGGCAACAGAGCCTGCGCCAATTTTCTTTATCTCGGCAACCAATTCCTCCATATATTCCGCAGCGGAAGAGGGAGGAACGTCACGTCCGTCAAGAAAAGCGTGAACGTAAACCTTGTCAAGACCGTTTTTCTTAGCCATTTCAAGCAGACCGTAAAGATGCTCCGAATGGCTGTGAACGCCGCCGGGAGAGAGAAGTCCCATAAGGTGCAGAGCGCTGCCCTTAGCCTTGCAGTTCTCCATAGCGGACACCAACGCAGGGTTATTGAAAAAATCCCCGTCCTTGATAGACTTGGAAATCTTCACCAGCATCTGGTAAACAATGCGTCCCGCGCCTATATTGGTGTGACCTACCTCAGAGTTGCCCATCTGACCGTCGGGGAGACCAACGTCCAGTCCCGAAGCTCCTATAGTTGTGTTGGGGTACTCGGCAAAATATTTGTCGAGATTAGGTTTTTTTGCGGCGGCAATAGCGTTGCCGTAGGTATCCTTATTGATACCGAAGCCGTCCATAATAATCAAAGCAAGTGGTTTCTTGCTCATTGTAACCATTCCTTTCGGATAAAATCATATATTAAAGCTTTTGGGTACAAACCAGAAGCCCACATAGTACCTTGTTTCATTCTCAAAAGGATCGTAGTCCTTCCAGACCTTGTAGAACAAGCCGTAATAATCAGTGCTGCCGTTACTGTACTTGATAACAGGATAACAGAACAGCGGCGGAAGATTACTTTTTTTTGCGCGAAGCAAGTCAACCGTAAAAAGCGCCGCGGAAATACCGAGGATAACAGCGCATATTATCGCCGTTATCCTGCGCCTTTTTGGGGACATTACTCTGTTCCGTTTCCGTTCCTCTTTGCGGGCAAGTTTCAATTGATGTGATTTCATAAAAACCCGCTCCTTTTCTATCAGAGGGATAAATTGGAATAAGCCCTCCCGCCCCATTGAGGGGCTTGATAAGGGAATAAAAAAACCGTGTTCTACATTAGGGTGACTATGCCCGCAGTGGTTCACTACCCGTTTATGGCAGCCTGTACAATTGTGTTGAAGTCCGCAGCCTTAAGGGACGCGCCGCCGATAAGTCCGCCGTCAACATCGGGCTTGGAAAGAAGCTCCGCAGCGTTGCCTGCGTTCATGGAACCGCCGTACTGGATAGTAACAGCGTCCGCCGTAGCCTTATCGTAAAGTTTTGCAAGAGTTGCACGGATAAACGCGCATACCTCCTGAGCCTGGTCGGCAGTAGCGGTCTTGCCGGTACCGATAGCCCATACGGGTTCATAAGCGATAACCGTTTTCTTAACGTCCTCGGCGGAAACGTCAAACAGGTCAAGCTTTATCTGACGTGCAACTATTTCCTCGGTAATGCCGCACTCACGTTCCCAGAGCAGCTCGCCCACGCATACGATAGGCTTCAGACCTGCCGCAAGAGCAGCCTTTGTGCGCTTGTTTACAGTCTCGTCTGTCTCGCCGAAGTACTGACGTCTTTCGGAGTGACCGATAACAACATACTCAACGCCGATCTCTGTGAGCATATCTGCGGAAATTTCGCCCGTAAACGCCCCGCTCTTTTCAAAGTGAACGTTCTCCGCGCCGATCTTTACGTTTGAGCCTGCAACGGTATTTACAGCAGTTTCAAGGTTTGTGTAGGGCACGCAGGCGATGACCTCAACGTCCCCCGCGTTTGCAACCAGCGGCTTTATAGCTTCGAGAAGCTCCTTAGCCTCGGGACGGGTTTTGTTCATCTTCCAGTTTCCTGCGATAATTGCTTTTCTCAGTGACTTGTTCATATTGATTACTCCTTTTTGTAATTTATTTGCCTGTAAAAATTCCACTGAATATTATACCATATTTTCACGCGGAATATATTGCTTTTTTGTTAATAAAGCCGTTATGCTTTGTTTTCATACGCATTATGCCACCAATAAGGCATAAGTTCTTTAAGCGGGACAAATTTCAAAGACCCGCTCGAATCAGTTACACCGACCGACACGTTTCCGCCCCAATATCTCAAACGCTCCTGACATATACCGCAGGGCGTAAGGACTTTAAATTCACTGTTTTCATCATCTCTCACAACGCAGATACAGTGAGTTGCTTTGACATTCAGCTTGTGAGCCTCGCAGATTGCCCCCGTTTCAATGCACAGCTCCGCAGATGCGTTGTTCACTTCGGGAGCAACGCTTATCAGCATTTTTCCGTCTTCGGTACGGATAACCGCAGCTCCTCCCCAGCCGATCGGATAGCGCGTTTTGATAAATTCAACGGCTGTCATGAACAGCGTTTTTTCCACAGTCATTGTATATTCTCCTATATGCGGACTACTTGTCCTTTTTTCTCCTGACAACTCCCCCGGAACCGAAATTCGCGGAATTGTCCCTGTTGCCGTTTCCGTTCCCGCTGAACAGGTTGAATTCCAGCTTGTTGTGGTGCGGAGCAAGAAGCGCGCCTAAAACAAATCCTGCCGCAAAGCAGATAACCATGCAAATTATGCCGAGCCAATTGTCATTAAAAATTTTTTTCGTTTCCATAGAAAACTCCTTACTTATAATAAAGCGGAGAACGGAAAACCGTCCTCCGCAATTTATACCGTAACGGCTTACGCCTTTTCGGCGATAACGTCAACGCCGGGGAGAACCTTGCCCTCAAGATACTCAAGGGAAGCTCCGCCGCCTGTGGAGATGTGGGACATCTTATCCGCAAAACCAAGCTGCATTACAGCAGCAGCAGAGTCGCCGCCGCCGATAATTGTGGTAGCGTCGGTCTCCGCAAGAGCCTTTGCAACCGCGATAGTACCCTTAGCGAGAGTGGGATTCTCAAACACGCCCATAGGACCGTTCCAAACTACGGTCTTTGCGGACTTAACAGCGTCCGCGAAAAGCTCCATGGTCTTTGTGCCGATGTCAAGACCCATTTTATCAGCGGGTATCTTGTCGGAGTCAACAACCTCAACGGAAATGTCTCCGTCAATAGGATCGGGGAATGCAGCCGCAATTGTTGTATCGATAGGAAGAAGCAGCTTCTTGCCGAGCTTGTCGGCTTTAGCCATCATTTCCTTGCAATAGTCGATCTTTTCGTCGTCAACGAGAGACTTTCCTACCTCGCAGCCCTTAGCTTTAAGGAATGTATATGCCATACCGCCGCCGATGATAAGTGTATCGCACTTTTCCAGCAGATTGGAGATAACGTTCAGCTTGTCTGCAACCTTTGCTCCGCCGAGGATAGCAACGAAAGGACGAACGGGAACCTCAACAGCGTTGCCGAGGTACTGAATTTCTTTCTGCATGAGATAGCCTACAGCAGTCTCCTTAACAAACTTTGTAACGCCTGCTGTGGAAGCGTGCGCGCGGTGAGCGGAGCCGAAAGCGTCCATAACGAATACCTGACCGTCAACCAGGTCTGCAAGCTCCTTGGAGAGATTCTCTCCGTTCTTGGTCTCGTCAGCGCCGCGGAATCTTGTGTTCTGGAGTACTACAATATCGCCGTCAGCCATAGCCGAAACAGCAGCCTTAGCATTGTCGCCTACAACCGCGTCGTCAGCAGCAAATGTTACCTTAGTGCCGGGGAGCAGCTCGGCAAGTCTGTCTGCCGCGGGCTTAAGAGAAAATTTATCCTCGGGACCGTTCTTGGGCTTGCCCAAATGAGAGCAGAGAACTACCTTTCCGCCGTCTGCGATAAGCTTCTTGATAGTGGGAAGAGCTGCCTGGATACGGTTGTCGTTTGTGATCTTGCCGTCCTTGAGAGGTACGTTGAAGTCCACTCTCACGAGAACCTTTTTGCCCTTTACGCTGATGTCGTCAACTGTTACCTTGTTTAAACCTGCCATAGTAATGACGTCCTTTCATAAATAAGATATCGGGGCGGCTCTGTAACGGAGATACCGTTAAAAAAATAACGCCCTGTCAATATTATTTTATACTATTTTCCCAAATTTAGCAAGGGGTTAGGAAAAATTTTTTCAAATATTTTGCATTTCTACGAAAATATCAAACTGCTCCGGCAGCTTGATCCGCACTTCCGCTTTTTCCGCCCGTAAATTCCCTCAGCACCTCAATTACCCTGTCAGGATCCACAGGCTTTGAGACGTGAGCGTTCATGCCCGCGTCGAGAGCTGCTTTTACGTCCTCGGCAAAGGCGTTCGCCGTCATTGCGACAATAGGTATCGTTTCCGCGTCGGGACGTCCCGATGTACGGATAGCCCTTGTGGCTTCATATCCGTTCATGACGGGCATCTGAACGTCCATAAGTATAATGTCGTACTCGCCCGCTGCGGAGCTTGTGAACTTGTCAAAAGCCTCCTGGCCGTTTTCGGTGACCACGCAGGTCAGACCCGGTATCTCGCTGAGCAGCTCAATAAGTATTTCCGCGTTGATCTCGTTGTCCTCAGCAATAAGTATCCGCTTGTTTTCTATGGATATCTCATTTTCTTTTTCGGTGGCTCCGCCTCCCGTGCGTATCCTTTCCACCGCAAGCTTGAAATTGGTCAGGAAAAACGGCTTAGGCATGAATCCGTCTATACCAGCCGCCAGCGCCTCCTCCTCGATATCGCTCCAATCATAGGAGGTAAGTATCATTATAAGGACGTTTCTGTGAACCGTCTGCCTTATCCTGCGTGCGGCCTCAACACCGCTCAGACCCGGCATTTTCCAGTCAAGTATCACAATGTCGTATTCGGAGCCTCTTTCGTGAGCCTCCTTTGCCATTTCAACAGCGTTCAGACCGTCAGAAACGCACTGTACCGCAATGCCCGTGCCCTCCATTGCGCCTGTAACATTCGCGCATACGTCCGGGTCGTCGTCCGCAATAAGAACGCTTCCGATACCGTGGTTTTTCCAGAAGTTTCTGTCAATATCCTTTTCCTGCATACGAAGCTCCAGTTCAACAACAAACGAGCTTCCCTCGCCCTGCCTGCTCTCCACGGAAATAGTTCCGCCCATAAGATCGACAAGGTTCTTTGTGATCGCCATTCCCAGACCTGTGCCCTGTATTTTGTTTGTAGTACTGTTTATCTCCCTGGTAAACGGAGCGAAGATTATCTGCTGATATTCCTCCGACATACCCATGCCGTTGTCCCTGACGGTAAACCTCATATGCGCGTAATTTTTTGCTCCGTCGGGTATCTGATCTATTATCATTTCTATCCTGCCGCCGTCCTGAGTGTACTTGACAGCGTTTGAAAGCAGGTTTATCATAATCTGTTCTATTCTGAGCTTGTCGCCGACCAGATATTCCTGCTGGATATTGCTGACCGATATTTCAAAACTTTGTCCGCGGGCTTTTGCCTGAGGTTTTATAATAGTGGACAGCTCCTCGACTATTTCGGCAAGGTTTATCTCCGTAAAGTTTATCGAAGCCTTGCCGCTTTCGATCTTGCTCATGTCGAGGATATCGTTTATAAGCCCCAGCATATGGTGGCTTGAGGCGATGATCTTTTTTGTATGCTCGCGCACCTTTTCAGGCTTGTCGCAGTCCCTCTGGAGCAGCGTAGACAAGCCTACGATAGCGTTCATCGGCGTACGGATATCGTGGCTCATGTTGCTGAGGAAAGTGCTCTTGGCATTATTAGCTTCCCTTGCCATATTAAGCGCATCTTCAAGAGCCGACTTGTTCCTGTTTTCGGCGGTCCTGTCGGAAAGTACGGCTATCAGCTTTTCGGTATTGTCCACCTCGGTACAGTAAATAAACTCGCTGAACCACCTGTGCTCGCCGCTTATGCCGTGTATGCGCTCGTTTTCAAGGGAAAGAGGCTTCCCCGGAACGATTTTTTTAAAAAGCTCCCTGCCTATTTCGTTTTCATGTGAACAAAGAGTGCTGTTTATCACAAGCAGGTCTTTTTTAACCTCCCTGACAGGCAGACCCATTACACGCTCAATATTGGGACTTACATAATCTACTGTGCTTCCGTCGATAGATGACATAAGAAACACGTCGTTAGTGTTGTTGGAAAGTATGCCGAAAAGCTGTTCGCGATATTTCAGTTCCTGTTCCATTCCCAGAATACTTCTGTAATTATGGCGCATTATTATCATAAACGCCGCGAAAACCACAATGCCTATACCGATAATGAACAGGATCATCTGAGAGCTTTTAACAACGCTTTCTGCGTCCTTCATAATAACGTCTTCCGGAATGATAGAAATAACATACCAACCGCTGATGCTTTCAACGGGAGCATAGGTGTACACATACGGTTCCCCGCGGTACATAAACCTTGCCGAACCTTTTTGCTGACTTCCGAGAGCGTCTCTGAAAGACCGAAGCTCTTCTTCGTCGTTGCCGTTGACGTCAATAACGTCGAAGATATTGTCAAAACTGCGGCTGCTGTTTTTGTGGCTTGACCGCACCAATATATCGCCCTCGCTGTTTATTATATGGGAAAATCCCGTATCGTTAAAAAACGTGATAGAAAATTCGTTTGAAACTGACGAAAGCAGGAGTTCCTCAATAATAATACCCTTATCGCCGTCGGCAAAATCAAATCTTTCATAGAAGTACATGACATTCCGTCCCGTAAGCTCGCTTACAGCAGGCTCGCACACTCCGCTTTCACCGAGAGCAGCAAAAAACGCAAGCTCATCCGCTCCTATTGTTATTACATCCGAGCTTCTGTTTGAAAATACGTCGCCGTCATCCATATCAATAACGAAATAATCGTTTTCCGACTCGCCGAGTACTGAAAGCCGTCCGCTTATCTCCGCATGGTCGTCGGATTCTTCTTTTTCCATGATAAGCGTCAGACTGTGGATTATTTCAGCGTCCTTGGCGGCGTAAACGTCGAAAGCATGGCTTCCCTGAGCCGTTACCTCAAGAACGTCGGTAACGGACTGATTCCGCATAGATCTGCGAACGGACGCTATGTAATAAACGCCTATCGCGGCAATGATCAGTACCGACAAAAGCGCAAAACCCAAAGTTTTAAGCTTCTGCGTTCTGTTCATAACAGATCACTCCTTTATATTAATACCTGCCGCATTGCGGGTAAGTACTGCGGCGGGAATAAATTGACCGGCGCACTGTTACGCGGTTTTGCGCCGCATAGCCGCGTACAGGTTACACGGCAATTACTAAGATTGTAGCATATGCAAACCAAGAATTCAACCGTATCAATGTGAATTTTTTTCGTCCGGCTGCATCTCATTGTAATAAAAAACAAAATGCGGAATTCACGGTAAAACCGCAAATTCCGCTTAGACCGACATTCCATTAAAAAGAGCGTTTAGAAACAAATCCGCTTACGCGCCGTCCACAGTCTTTCACTCAGGAAAATCAGACAGATAATGACGAGAATTATTCTTCTCTCATCTTTGCGAAACAGTCGCTGCAATATACAGGACGATCCTCTCTGGGTTTGAAGGGAACTCTTGCAGGTCCTCCGCATGAAGCGCAGGTCGCCTCGAACATTTCCCTTTCAGCCTTTGCGCTGTTCTTTCTTGCGTCGCGGCAGCTCTTGCATCTCTGAGGCTCGTTAACAAAGCCTTTTTCCGCATAGAACTCCTGCTCGCCGGCTGTGAAGGTAAATTCGTTTCCGCATTCCTTGCAAACCAATGTTTTGTCTTCGTACATTTTGCTTTCCCTCGCTTAAAAAAATTTGGACCTGAGAACGGATTCGCACCGCCACCTTTGCCTTTAAAAAAAGCAACGCTCTTGACTTTAAGTTAAGCTACCTGGTCGTATATTCAAATGTCCGTATTACCGGGAGAAAACAAAACTCTCAGCTTCTTCCTCACCCGAAAAACAGCATTATCAACAGATTTAATCGGAATATCCAACCTTTCGGAGATCTCGCCGTAAGACAAGCCGCTCAGATACAGTCTGAAAATATCCCATTCCAATTTTGAAAGAAGCGACTTTATCTCGTCGTAAATGCCAAGCATTTTCTCCTTTTCAAACCAGATATTTTCCGGGGACGAACCGTCCTCCGCATTTCCTTCAAAATTCTCCGCAGATCCGTGCCCCGCGTTTTTTCTCATTCTTACCGCCGCGGATTTTATTCCGTTTGTAACGCAGGCGTCCGCAAACGATGAAAATTTTGCTCCCCGTCCCGGATCAAAGGAATTTACAGCGTTCAGAAAGGACAGAAATCCCTCCTGCGCAAGATCTTCAGGTTCTGCGTAGTCTCTCGCAAGGCCGTAGGCTTTTTTTCTCACAAGCCGCATATAGCGCGAGATGAGCGTAGAGACAGCTCGCTTTCCGATGACCGAATTAGCCTGGCAGCGGGAAATTTCAACAAGCTCGTTATCTTCAAGCGAATCAAATTCAAGCGAACCGGGCTCTATGAACCCTGAGCTGTTAATATCCGGATACACGCAGCTCATTGCCTTACCACCAATCCAAGGACATATGCCTTACAAACCGTGTCATACAGTTATACGACCGATTAAATTACTACTGTTAATATTTTATCATTAATCGGCGCGTCTTGTCAAGGAAATTCAGTAAATTTCCGACTTAATTTGTATACTTTGTGAGTAAGAACAATAATTGACAATTGTATTTGGTAATTTTAACAATCAAAAGGTTTAAGCAACGACAAAGGCGAACTGTCTGCATTCTGCGAACAGTCCGCCTTATTATACACTGCTGTAATATTTTAAAGCTTCAAGCCGCTGCGGCAGCTTGTCAAACTTATCAAAACAGGATAGATCAATAATTCACACCGCATCAGGCAACTCACGCATTTCTTTAATTGCAAAACCCCTCTGTTAAAGCGGTACCGTTCAATCCTCGGCATAAGCCAGTCTTCCCTCGCTGAAAATATCTCCGCCGCAGCAGTCGTTTGCCACTGTCACAGGAAATTTTTCAACAAGCAGCCGTTTGACCGACTCGCAGCCTAAGTCCTCAAAAGCCACTATCTCGCAGCTTTTCACGCAGCTTGCCGCAAGAGCGCCTGCTCCGCCGACAGCGCAAAAATACACCGCGCCGTTGCGTGAAACAGCCGCGCGTACCTCATCGTTCCGTTCGCCCTTGCCTATCATGGCGCAGAGTCCCAGATCGAGAAGCCTCGGAGCAAATTTATCCATTCTTCCAGAAGTCGTGGGGCCGCATGAACCGATAGGCTTTCCCTCAGGAGCAGGCGTCGGTCCCGCATAATAGATAACCGCGTTTTCAATATCGACGGGAAGCTTTTCACCCCTATCAAGCATAGCGTCAAACCGTTTGTGAGCCGCGTCCCGGGCTGTGTATACGTATCCCGACAACAAAACCTTATCTCCGGCGCGCAGCTTCGGACAGAAGCCGCGCAGATCGGAGACGTTTATTTCATAGACCTCAGCCATAAGTATTATATATCCGCAAGCGAAATGCCGTCTGCGTTAAGATCGGCTTCCGCCTCTGCTTCGGCAGCCTTTGTAAGGCTTTCAAGCTCGCTCATGTCAAAACCGGCAAACGCAGGCTTTGCGGGCTTCGGAACAGCATTCTGAGCGGGAGCGGGATTCTGGGGCGCGGACTCCTGTACAGGAGCCGGCGCGGGAGCAGCGGCAGCCTTAGGCGCAGGCGCGGGCTTGACAGTAGAAGCCTTGCCCTTTCTGATAGCGTTCTGGGCGCTGTCGATCTGTTCCTTTGCTTCCTTGAGTCTTCCGAGACTTTCGTCGGAGAACATTTCCAAAACTTCTCTGAGCTTGATAACATTTTCGTCGATCTCAGCGATCTCGTCCTCAACTTCTTTTCTGATCTTATCGGCAGCCGCACGCATTTCGGAGCTCTTGTCCTCTGCGTCGGAAAGTATCCTCGAAGCCTTTTCGTCGGCGTTTTTAACAATAGTGGAAGCCTTTCCGTTAGCGTCGTCAACTACCTGATTGGCAAGCTTCTTAGCGTCCTCGTCCATCTTGCGGGCGTTTTCCTTAGCCTGGGTAACGATAGTGTTGGCAGTCTTCTGCGCCTCGATAAATACGTTGCTCAGGTCGAGAGCGCTGCTGTCGCCGCCTGCCGCGGGAGCTGTAGCCGCCTTATTCTTAGCCTCCTGGAGCTGATCCTCCAGTTCAGCGATCTGAGCGCGGCAATCTTCTATTTCCTTATCCTTTTCAGCAAGCTCGTCTTCCATTGATTTCATCTGGAGCTTGAGTGAATCGTTATTAGTCTGGAGTTCGGTTATCCTGGACTTATCCGCCGCGAGAAGCTCCTCGTACTTTTCGCTGCTTTCCCCTCCGCCGCCTGAGCTTTCAAGAAGCGCTTTCTTTTCGTCCAGTTCGGCTTCAAGAGCGTAAATTTTCGAGTTCAGTTCATCGACGTAAGCAAGAACGTCCTTTTTATCAAAGCCTCCGACTCTTACTGTTTTGAGAAAACCGGTTCCATCCATTGTGAATACCTCCAATTATCAGTTCTTAGTTCGAGCGCGGCAAGCAGCGCGCGCCTGAATACATTGAAATTATACCATATATTTTGGTTTTTCACAAGTGGATTTCAAAAAATTAGTACACAAAAAATTGTTTATTTTTTTAGTGAATTATAATAATTTTATTAATATTTCAAAATTTTCTGAATAAATTAAAGGCAAATGCAGGGAAAAAGCAAAACATTTTTAACTTTTCGTGAATTAAGGCAAGCGCGGAGCTATTCCCTGCCGCCAAGTCTTTCCAGCAATTCAAGAAAATAGAATCTGCATTCGTAGCTTTCGTGATTTTCAAGCAGTTCCAGTTCTTCGGGAGAAAAAACCTCCTCCGCAGTCTCCCCGGAAACCGCGGGCAGGCACAGCGGCGGAAACATTACGCACCACCAGTTTTTCCCCCCGGCTTCTCCCAGAGTCACACGCAGAGCAAGATATTCCCCCGCCGGCATTGTCATGTCTTCGTAAACGCGGTCGTCAAATCTCATTTTTGCGATCCCGCACTCCGCGCCGTATCCCGCGCCGTTCTCCGCAAGAACTCTTTCAGCCGACGCTTTTATTTCGTCCATATGCTCACGGGCAGCGGCGGCGGCTTCCTCTGCGGACTTGCAGTTCTCGAAGATATCCGAATTTTCCTCAAGCACTGCGTCACGGACTTTCAGCTTCAGGCTCTGATCCTCCTCCGAGTCCGAATTTGCAAGTATGTGAAGCCTGAACACGGTTTGAGTGATATCGCGGTAATCCTCCGCAAAACCGCAAAATCCGGCGCAGAACACCGAAAACGCCATTCCAAGAAGCATGGCAAGCTCAATATATTTTCCATTTACAACACTGTTTTTTCTCATTATCTGCAAACGTCCTTTTCGTTATTTGGTAAAATAATTATTGGATACATACCGGTGTTTTAATCCGCAGGAAAAAATTTTTTTAAAAAACTCTTGACAAAACTCGAAATATGGGATATAATAATTAACGCGGTATAGGTGCACTGTTTTTGTACGCCGTTTTACTGCGGCAAGCTGTCTTAGCTCAGTTGGTAGAGCACATCCTTGGTAAGGATGAGGTCGTCGGTTCAAATCCGATAGACAGCTCCATTTAGAAAGCCGTCCCCGAGTCTGCATAGGGGGCGGTTCTTCTATCGGTAAAAAATATAGATGACTTAATGTACACGACGATACGTATTTAATGTGCGTATCGTCTTTTTTATTTGATGCAGCTATTGAAAGGAAAGGGAGCTTCCGCAGAACGAAGCTCCCCCGTAAAAAGCTATTGCTTTCTCATGCCATTTATCTTGGATATCATATCATACTCAATACGCTTTACACTGTCAAAATCCACCGCTTCAATGTAGTATTCTTCAAGCCGATCATGCTCGGCTTTTGCACTGACAAGACACTTTACCGCCTCGCCGCGCAGGTTTTTCAAGGCGGCTTCGTTGAATTTCAGCCTTGTCTTTTTGGCAAGAAGCGCGCTTTTGTCATAAAAACGGCGGAAATTTATAGGCTGCTTTGTTTCCAGCGACAGGGCGTTTATCGGATCTGCCGTCATAAACGCTATTTTCAGCTCTGGTATGAGGATATGCTCAAAGCGTTCCGATCCGTGCAGAGTGCACACGCTTATGCTTACACTGTAGCCGCGTCCTGCCGCAATGTCCGCAAAACGTCTCAGAAACATATCCGAGCCGGCAAAATAGTTGTCGCACAGCAGGTATGCCCCATAGTCCTCAGGTACGTTTGTAATATACCCTTTCGGCGTAAGCGCTGAAAGCTGACGGAACTCGGCTTTTCCCTCGCCCGCGCCTTTTTTTCTCGGAAGGAGCTTTGCCGCCAGCCTTTCGGTAAAGCCTTCAAGCTTCTCCTCGTTAATAGCTGCACGCGCTGTCTGACAGGTATCGTCTGCAACTGCCGCAAGAGCGGTTATAAACCTGCGGCAGCTTGCATGGTGACGCAGATACTCAGAGGTAACGGAAATTATCTCCTCTTTGTTTTTCTTCAGCAAAGACGCGTCCCAGCAGGCTCCAATGTCAAGTATCTGCTGCGAGGCTCCGGGGTATTCGGGATCGAAGGTATGCGGAGCCGTACCGTCCACGAAAATAACCTTGCGCTCCTTGAATACTGCCGCGTCCAGAGAATCGGGGTCGCTGGAGCATTGGTACAACTCTTTTTCCTCGTCGGGAAAAGCCTCCGCAAGCCTTTTCATAAGCGTTGATTTACCCGTTCCCGGACCGCCCTTGATTATGTAAGTGTAGTACTCCGTATCGGCTATCATTTCACCGAAGTGGGTACGGAAGCCGTTTGGGGACGCGCCGCCGAGAAAGCATTTTAAACAATTCATAAAATCACTCCGTTTCTGTTTATTTCATTTTATGATAAACAGTCGGATTGGTGCTATTGCGCCGCCCAAAACAGGCTGTACATACTAAAATAAATAAACGCTCAAAATTTTGATGTAAAGGCAAAATCAACAATTACTATATGAGATTCTTAGCATATCCTACAAAAATATTTAAAGCTGTATCTTTTTTTGAAAATATATGATATAATAATGAATAATACATATACAATCGTTAAACAAATCACGAAATCCGTTTTGTACAATTTACTCTATACCTTTTACAAGGAGGGACTGTTATGTCTGAATACACCAAAAAAGTTTATCGTTCTATACTTGAAAGAACCGCTAAAAATCTTGAAACAAACAACATGAAGTGCTTTATCGCCGATACAAAAGAGGAGGTCCTGCCTATTGTAAAGGAGCTTCTGACTGAGGGCGAAACAGTTTCCTGCGGGGGCTCGGCTACCCTTGCCGAAACCGGAGTAACGGAACTGCTCCGTTCGGGTGCATATAACTTTCTTGACAGAGCGGGAAAAAGTCCCGATGAAGCAGAAGAGATCTACCGCCGCGCTTTTTCCGCCGACAGCTATCTTACAAGCTCCAACGCCATTACCGAAAACGGCGAACTTTACAACGTTGACGGAAACAGCAACCGAGTTGCCGCAATATGCTTCGGTCCTAAATCGGTTATCATTGTTGCGGGCAGAAACAAGATAGTCCCGACTCTTGAGGACGCAGTTACGCGGGTAAAGCGTCTTGCCGCGCCGATGAATACCGCAAGGCTGGGCTGCGAGACCTATTGTCAGAACAAGGGCGAGTGTATGTCCCTTGCTTCGGGAGGCTGCGCCGAAATGACCGATGGCTGCAAAAGCGAGTCCCGCATATGCTGTTCCTTTGTTGTAACAGCTTTTCAGCGTATCAAGGATAGGATAAAGGTGATACTTGTCAACGAAGAATTGGGGTTCTAATATTCATAAAAATTTTACAACTATTGTAAAAATCCACGCTACATATAATTTTTGTATGAAAATACCTAAAATTTATTAATTGTCAACGTATAAGAATTGCTGTATAATTAAATCAGCATCAAGGTTTGCTAACCCTTGACTCTCTCTTAAAATATTTTTTATTAAAAAACGGACATTTGCTCGATGTCCGTTTTTGTTTTTCCCGAAATCTAACATTAAAGTTTTTTTCGTTCCTGCCGAAATATAATTGAGAGGGTATGGTCAAAACAGTTCATAATACGTTAATTATATGAAAAATTTGCAAAAACACTTGAATTTTCTTTCCGGGTGTGCTATACTATAGTTGGGGAATTTTTTGTTAAGATTTAAGGAGCTTTGCCCTATATGGCGAAACTGGTTTACAACGAGCAGGGCAGACTGCTTTTCACCGAAGAAATGCGCAAAGAATACACTATACTTATACCGCAGATGCTGCCCGTGCATTTCACACTTCTGGAAAAAATATTTAACAACCACGGCTACAAGGTAAAACTGCTCACAAGCACAGGCAGAAAAATTGTGGACGAGGGTCTGCGGAACGTTCATAACGACACCTGTTACCCCGCTCTGTTGGTCATCGGTCAGATGATGGACGCTCTCAAATCAGGCGAATACGACCTGAACAAGACCGCCCTTATGATTACCCAGACAGGCGGCGGCTGCCGTGCTTCAAACTATATCAACCTCCTGCGGAAAGCGCTTAAAAACAACGGTATGGAGCAAGTTCCGGTGGTTTCCTTAAATCTTTCCAATATGGAGAAAAACCCGGGATTTAAACTTTCCGTAAAACTTCTTTACGAGCTTATAATCGCTATCTGTTACGGCGATCTTTTAATGTGGATAGGGAATCAGGTTCGTCCTTACGAGGATAACCGCGGCGATACTGACGCTTTGATCAGCCGTTGGATCGACCGCATAATGAAAAAAGGTTTTTCGATTTCCGCATTCGGCGGAACAATACGCGAAATATTAAAGGATTTTTCCGATGTGCCTTATACTATGTCCCCAAAGGTCAAGGTGGGTATCGTCGGCGAAATATATATCAAATACGCTCCCCTCGGCAACAATTGTCTTGAAGACTTCCTGCGGAACGAGGGCGCCGAAACGGTAGTTCCCGGTCTTTTAGACTTTATCCTGTTTATGTGCGATCATCACATTGTGGACACTCAGCTTTATCACGTCAGGTACAAAAAGTTTATCGGTTCGGGCGCACTGAAAGTGTTTCTGCGCAAAATGCAGGACGCGATCATCAAGGCTGTTGAAGAAACCCGTTTCAGACCTCCAGCGCGCTTTGAAGAAACCAAGAAAAATGTCCTGCCGTATGTTTCGCCCGCCAACAAAATGGGCGAGGGTTGGCTGCTCACTGCCGAAATGGTGGAGCTTATAAGCAGCGGAGTAAACAACATCGTATGCGCTCAGCCGTTTGGCTGTCTGCCGAACCATATTGTGGGAAAAGGCATGATAAGAAAAATCCGCGGCGTTTACCCCCATGCGAATATCGTTGCCGTGGATTATGATCCGGGCGCAACAAAAGTCAATCAGGAAAATCGTATCAAGCTCATGCTTTCAACGGCTAAATCCGACATCGGCAAGCTTGATAAAAAATAACGAAAGGATGCGATTTTATGTCTTTGTACGGAATTAACGCGTATACCTCAAATTCATATTACAGCACTCTTCTTGCTGGCAGAAACAAGCAGCAGGGCGGAGATCTTTCGAGTATGCTCTCCAACGCATTCAAGACCGACCAGAACGATTTGTATGCTATTGCCAAAAAGGTGCATATGGTGCGTTCCAGAGATTACCAGAAAGAACTGCTTGAGGGGTTCAAGGAGTATTTTTCCGGAGGTGCCGCAACCGATAAGGATACGGCTGCAAAAGAAAACGAAGAAAAGCTTTCTGAGGCTGCTAAAACTCTCAGCGGATATGCCGGAGACCTTGCTGTAGGCGGTACAAAACTTTACGAAGATCCCGAAAAATCCGTTTCAGCAGTGAAAAATTTTGTGGACAGTTATAACAACACACTTGACAGCCTGAAAAATTCCGAAAACACCAAAGCTCTCGAAAAAGGCGTGCAGATGGTCAATTCCACAAAAGCATACTCCCGAACTCTTAAACGTATCGGTATTTCCGTTGGCAGCGATAACCGCATGAGCATTGACGAGGAGAAGCTCAAGGCTTCGTCTCCCCTGACTATGAAATCGCTGTTCTCAGGCAGCTATTCCCTTGCGAACCGAATTGCAGATAAAGCTTCCTACATACACCGCACATCTGCTTTAAACAGTTCAAATCTTCCCACATACAACTCAAAGGGCACGAAAACCGATTACTATAATCAGCTTTCCGCTATGATGTTTAACAGCAAGGTATAATTTTACAGCAATAATTTTGGATATATGGTACGCTGCGGCTTGACCCCGTGGCGTACTTTTTTGTAAAATTTTATTTTTGCAGAAAAAAATTTGCAAAAGCACTTTTCAAATCCTGCAAAATATGGTATAATTTTATTACATTTAGGCAATAGCTGCGGTGCTTACGCAAGTTTCCGCAGTATTCCGATTCATAATGATTTGAAAGGAAATGATAAAATGAGTAAAATACGCATTGGAATAGTCGGCTACGGCAACCTTGGCAGGGGCACGGAACTGGCGATAATGCAAAATCCGGACATTGAGCTTGCCTGTGTTTTTACACGCCGCGATCCGTCCAAACTGCATATCGTAACGGAAAATGTTCCTGTTTATTCGCTTGACAGTATAGCTGACCACAGGAATTCTGTCGACGTGCTTATTCTCTGCGGAGGAAGCGCTTCAGATCTTCCCATACAGGGACCTAAACTGGCAGAAATGTTTTGCACAGTTGACAGCTTTGATACTCACGCTAAAATTCCCCAGTATTTTGCCTCGGTGGACGAGTCGGCAAAAAAGGGCGGCAACGTAAGCATTATCTCTGTAGGCTGGGATCCCGGTATGTTTTCTGTTTCAAGACTTTACGGAAGCTGCATTCTCCCCGACGGCAAAGACTACACTTTCTGGGGCAAAGGCGTTTCTCAGGGACATTCCGACGCCGTCAGACGCATTGATGGTGTAGCAGACGCAAAGCAGTACACCATTCCTGTTCAGGAATCAGTTGATGCTGTAAGGAACGGCTCAGACCCTGAGCTTACCACACGTCAGAAGCACATAAGAGAGTGCTTTGTAGTAGCTAAAGAAGGTGCGGATACCCAAAAAATAGAGTCTGAAATAAAGAATATGCCAAATTACTTTGCGGACTACGACACAACCGTGCATTTTATTTCCCAGGAAGAGCTTGACCGCGACCACAGCGGTATTCCCCACGGCGGATTTGTTATCCGAAGCGGAAAAACAGGTCTGAACCGTGAGACTTCACACATTGTGGAGTACAGCCTCAAACTTGGTTCAAACCCCGAATTTACATCAAGTATTTTAGTTGCTTATGCAAGAGCCGCATATCGACTCCATAAAGAGGGCTCAATTGGCGCCAAAACCGTGTTTGACATTGCTCCTGCGTATCTGTCGCCCAAAAGCGGAGACGAATTGAGAGCTTCAATGCTGTGAAAACAGAAAAACCGCTGTACCCCTTTTGTGGTACAGCGGTTAATTTTTATGAACTTGCTTTTAACGGATGGCAGCCTTTGGGGGTTGAATTTTGAAATGAAGATTTCACATCCTGTATTGTCAACTGCGCGGAAGCAGAGGCAGGAATCGTTTGTTCGCTCCAAAGCGCATATGTACAACCACTTCCGTCAATGTTTGTAACAAAAAGAAAATTCCCCTCAAAATCTTCTCCAAGATAAGTCAGCAAAGTAAAACTATTTCCGACGCCACCATCAGGGTGTGCTATTCCATCGCTTGAGCCTGTATAAATACAATTCGGCAAAACCTCAACCTGTGCCACGTTCATATCAACAATCGCAAGCTGTGCAGCACTGTAAACGCTTCTGGCATTAGCATTAAACCGTGAAGCACGGGCGTTTTTAACATATCCCATAAAGCTTGGAACAAGGAATGCGGCAAGAATACCGATTATTGCAATTACGACAATAAGTTCAAGCAGAGTAAAACCCTTTAATTTTTTCACTTAAATCACTCCATATATAATAATTGCAGTTTTTTCTATACAATTATTATATTGAACTCTTTCGGATTTGTCAATGTAATTTCTATGAATTTTATACATAGAGATCATAGAGATACATAAGCTCAGCCTCAATTTCATCAAATTCCCATGCTTTTGCTGTATTTTCAGGGCTGGCGGAATCATTAATAAAAACTTTATCTCCCGAATATCCTTTGATAATAATAGCATGTACACCAAAAGTTTCACCTGCCATACCCGCCATAATTACGTGACCATTGTCAAGTATAGATTTAATTTCATCAAAATTGGCATGTGCAGTTTTTTCACGGTTTTCACTGTATCGGTGTACTTCAACGTTTAATCCGAGCACGTCACAGATATCGGAAATTTTTTCGTCAGTTATGCCTCCCAAAAAACCTATTCCGTCCACTTCTTCCGCTATCATGCTAATTTTATAAGGGTCGGTATTTCTTCCGACAAGCCATAAATATGCCATTGTCAGAGATACAGCCACGCAGCCTTGATTTTTTATATAATCGCCGCCAATCGTCTTATACCGCCACCTTGGATCATCCATATACAACGCAGGAACGCTTTCACTGTTCAATTCAGCCTGAGTATATTCCATATTATTGTAATCATTTTTATGAAATGCATAATTATATACAAAATCAAATTCATCAGGATTTGAATAAAAATATTTTAATATTTCTTTGGAATACATATCAGTATTGTCAATAATGTACTTTGCTCTCTCATCAGTTTCGGCAAGAACTGCAAGCTCACCCCATTTATCATAATATGCACGTCTTTTTTCAACATAGACAAGTGGTATACATATTAATACAATAATTACACCTAAAACCGAAAAAGCTATAACATTTTTCTTACTCATCATATACCTCACAAGAAAAGCGGCGAAAGTTTCCAATCGCCGCTTTATTTGACTAAATATTAGCTTTACAATTATTCAAACACACAGTGTTCAAATCACGAACCTACCTTAGGAGCAGGGTAAATACCGTAAATTGCACCGTCCTTAGCATCTTGCTTCTGCTTGCTCTCAGTAACTGCTGCCATTTTCGCTTCCGTAGTAAGCTCATTAATCTTTGACTGTCCAGAAGAAGTTGTAGCATAACCAGCATGGTAAACACTATAAGTTTCCTTATTAAATACAGCTATACCATAATCGGTAAAAGATTCGCCAAGGTATGCACCAAGATCCAATGCACTATCACTAGGTGTTTTAGTAACACCAGACCAAGCAACAGTCAATCCAGTAAGCGTGATGTTAGCTTCCTTAGTTTTTGCCTCTTCGCCGAAATCCCAGTTAGAGATACCGAGCTGTGTGAGTGCAGAGGAAACAGCAGTATGAATCTGCTTAGCACCTGCATTTGCGGAAGAGATTCTTGCGTTTCTAACGTAACCAAGCATGGAAGGTACGAGAATAGCAGCAAGAATACCGATGATAGCGATTACAACGATGAGCTCAATAAGTGTGAAGCCCTTAACCTTTGAATTTCTCATAGGAAATTCCTCCTTCTTAAAATTTAAAATATTTTTTATTAAAATGCTCTCAAAGAGCGCATTTCCAAAACATACAAGCCATTAGCTTTAACTTCCGGTGGAACCTGCAGTGTCGGTAACCAAAGGATACGCGCCGCAAACAATTCCGTTTTTCTTATACATAGTTTTTTGAGCGGCAATGTCATAAAAAGTAGTAAAAACTTTTCCTTTTGAATTGTCGTCTGACTCATATACCATTGACTTCATGTATTGATTAGCAAGAACTGGATCTAAAGCTGAATTTATTGATGTTGTAAGCCCGGAAGCTGTTTCACAGTATACAGCGGAATCCACAAGATAGTCCTCAAGATCAACAAAGAAAGCCATTGCTCCGGTAAAATCCTGACCGAAATTTGATTTAACAAATGTTTCAAATTTCTTATAAGCTTTCTTTTCCTCATCGGATACGCCTGTTCCGCTGCCACGAACGACCTTGTTTGAATCCGCCGTATCAGCAGCAGCATTATACATGGTTGTCAAAACATAATTTTCTCCGGCAACCGTTCCGTTGTCCATCTCAAAGGCAACAACGCAATATGTAGGTTTGTCGGTTGAAGTCGGAGTAAAAATTTTTCTTACATTAAACAAATCTATATCTTGGTTTATTTCACACCTCAAGAGAATATTCTGAAACCCCGTATATGCCATTTGTGCGTCGTTGTTAGCTGCCTCAATCCTTGCATCACGCTGAAATCCGCCAATAGCAATTGACAACATACCTGCCAAAATTGCAATAATAGCCATAACAATAATCAGTTCAATTAAGGTAAAGCCGCGGAGCTTTTTGTCAAATTTTACACTGTCCGTTGGACCCACCTCCCATAAGTATCAGCCATATACATTAATGGTTGTTCCTTACTATTGTTATTATATAATGTATACAGCGATTTGTCAATAGAAAAATGATATTTTTCCCTCTGATTTTGTGAATTTGTCAAATCAGTCAAATTCTTAACCAAAATATGTACAAAGCAACGAATTTTGTTAATATGCATAATTGCTTTCAACATTTATATGCATATTTTAGCCACATTACCTTGTGGAAGCCTTAAGATAGCGCTCCAACTCGTTAATGTCAAGGGACTTTTCACGGGCGTGCATTTCAGTGATAACACCCTCCTTGACAAGACGTGCAAGTTCCTGATCGAGGCATACCATGCCCTCTTTTTTACCGGTCTGGATAGCCGTCTGGATAAGGTGTACCTTATTATCCCGAATCATCGCCTTGATTGCGTCGGTAGCGTTCAGTATTTCAAGAGCTGCAATACGTCCCGTTCCGTCGGCCTTTGGGATAAGAGTCTGAGCGATGATCCCGACCAGAACCGTAGCAAGCTGCGTACGTATCTGAGACTGCTGATGAGAGGGGAAAACGTCTATGATACGGTTAATAGTATCGGACGCACAGGTAGTATGCAGAGTAGACATTACAAGGTGTCCCGTTTCGGCTGCGGTTACAGCCGCGTTGATAGTCTCGAAGTCACGCATCTCTCCCACGAGTATAACATCGGGGTCTTCACGGAGAGCCGCTCTCAGAGACATGGCGAAAGATTCTACATCATCGCCGACCTCTCTCTGATTTATCATGCAGCGCTTGTGCTCGTGAACATACTCGATAGGATCCTCAACGGTAATGATATGAGCGGAACGATTTACGTTAACATAGTCGATCATAGCCGCAAGAGTAGTGGATTTACCCGAACCTGTAGGTCCCGTTACAAGTATAAGACCTCTCGGTCTGAGGGAGAACTCGCCGAGAATAGGCGGAAGATCAAGATCCTCAAAAGTAGGAATATCGTTTCTCAGCAAACGGATAGCGATAGCTGTGTTTCCGCGCTGATGATAAACGTTTACTCTGTGGCGGTAACCCCGTCTGGTAACATAGGAAAAGTCGGCGTCAACCTTGTTCTTGATGTTTTCCAGGTTACGTCCGCCCGTCATCTGCTCGCATATCTTCATAATAGCGGCCTCTGTCATTTCTGGATAGGAGCTGAGCTTGCGAAGCGAGCCGTGAAGCCTTACTACGGGCGATATCTTCGTAGTGAAGTGAACGTCCGAGCAGCCGAGGACTCTTGCCTCGTCGAGAATTTTGTCAATGCTGATAACAACTTTTTCCTGTGGTTTTTTTTCGATGTCCATTAGTACGCTTCCTTTCGGTAATTATTTGCAGGCATTATGCGTGCAGAGGTTCTAGTTTCCATGCAGCATAAATGCGTGAGCGGTTATGCGTACATGCGCGCGGTCGGGGTAAGCCTGCCGCCCGGTATCAGACGGCGTATGTAACTCTTACAAGTTCGTCAATAGTAGTCCTGCCCTCCTGGACAAGCTCCGAAACGTTGTCGCGAAGAAGCTTTGTGCCCTGCTCTCTGGCAAGCTTGGAAATAGCGTCCACCTTGCCGCCGTTTGCGACAAGCGAACTCATTTCAGGAGTACAAAGAAGTATCTCATGGATAGCGGTACGTCCGGTATAACCCGTATTGTTGCACTTAGGACAGCCTGCATGGTCGTATATGGTTATATGCTCCGAAATACCCATCAGGCGATCTTCTTCGTCGGTAGATATCCTCGGTGTACGGCATTCCATGCATATCTTTTTAACAAGTCGCTGGGCAACGATACCGATAAGGGAGGTAGCAACCATGTAAGGCGCAACGCCCATATCCACAAGACGTGTAATTGTGGAAGCTGCGTCGTTTGTATGCAGAGTCGAAAGAACCAAGTGACCCGTGATAGCGGCACGGATAGCGATCTCGGCGGTCTCTTGGTCACGCATCTCACCGATCATAACGATATCGGGGTCCTGACGAAGGATAGAGCGGAGAGCCGCTGCAAATGTCATACCGGCTTTTGCATTTACCTGACACTGGTTGATACCCTCGATGTTTTTTTCCACAGGATCCTCAACGGTAATTACGTTTACGTTAGGCTTTGCGATCTCGCCCAATGCAGCGTAAAGCGTAGTTGTCTTACCGGAACCGGTAGGTCCCGTAACAAGAACAACTCCCTGCGGAACTTTAAGTATAGAAGCAAATCTTTCGTAGTTATAGGCTGTCATTCCAAGATCGGTGATTTTTCTTACGCCGACGTCGCCTGTTGACAGGATACGGATAACGACCTTTTCGCCGTTTACCGTAGGCAGGTTTGAAACACGGACGTCAAGAGTGGTTCCGTCAACTATCTGTGTGAAACGGCCGTCCTGAGGGACACGCTTTTCGGCGATATTCATACCGCTTATGATCTTCAGACGAGTAACTAGCGAATTGTGGACTACGTTGGAAATATTCATCAGCTCAATAAGGTCGCCGTTTACACGGATACGTATTCTTGTAAACGTCTTAAAGGGCTCAATATGGATATCCGTCGCGTCCGCACGGAAAGAGTTCTCAACTATCGTAGTCGCCAGCTTAACAATAGGCGCGCTGTCGATACGCTCCGCCGATTCCTCGTCGACACCGAAAGCGTCGTCGTCTCCGAACTGGTTTTCAACGCTTTCCAGCAGCGAGGAGGTGTTCTGGGTAGAATAAAATTTTCCTATAGCCTTGACGATCCCGGCTTTTGTTGAAAGCACCGGGACAACATCCATGCCTGTAGTTACCTTGATGTCCTCAAAAATATAGAAGTTTACAGGATCGTTGGTCGCAACTGTAAGCCTTTTTCCTGTAATTTTTATTGCGATAATAGTATGCTTTTTTGCAAGCGCTTCAGGTATCTTCTTAACCGCTTCGGTATTAACGGACACTTCGGGATCGTTAAGGTCAATGAAAGGAACATTTAGCTTCTTTGCAAGAACCTGACCGAACTGGATATCAGTAACATACCCAAGTTCAATAACGTAGTCGCCGAAATACTTACCGGGAGTGTTCTCCTCCTTTTTTTTATCAAGAACGTTCTGAAGCTGTTCTTCTGTAATAATGCCCTCGTTGACCATATACTGACCAATAGGAATATTTTTCATTGCAAAATGCCTCATTTCTCCGCAGATCGTTTTTTATTCTGTCCGCCGGTGCAGATAACGTTCATCAGACAATTATTAACCGCAGACCTTGTCTTACAAAGGCTTTTACGGCTGTCATCAAGCGTATTACCGGTACGGATTTATGTGGGATTTTCCGCGGCAAAATCCGGTTTGAAAATATAAAAATATTGATATGAAAACGTCTTCTGACGTAACCACCTTTTAGAAAACATGGGTCTATAGCAAGAAGCCAAAGTCTGCATACACAGCGCAAATGGTTTCCGCACGGGGGTTGAAATTTGCAGGAATATATGTTAAGATATAATTATCGGTTTTTCAAATTTATTGTAAAGGAGTACAGCTTATGTTTACATCTTTTGAAGAAGGGCTGACGGGTTACTATATAGGGATATACGTTATGATATTTCTTTTCGGCATAGCCATCGGAAGCTTTCTTAATGTCTGTATTTATCGTCTTCCGACAGGAGAGTCGCTTATCAAAAAAAATTCTCACTGTATGTCATGCGGCACGCCTATTAAATGGTACGACCTTATCCCCGTTTTCAGCTGGCTGTTTCTGAAAGGAAAATGCCGCGCCTGCGGTTCAAGGATATCAGGCAGATACATACTTGTGGAAAGCCTGACAGGCATACTTTTTGTACTGACCTTTTTAAGGTTCGACGTTATCACCGACGGACTTGTATATCCGGCTCTGCTGTGTCTTTTTATTGCCGGGCTCATTGTCATTGGCTTCGAGGACTACGACACTCAGCAAATGACAGTCGGAGTACTGATATATCTTTCGATCGTTGCAGCTCTTACGAGGATACTGACAACACTGTTTCCCGTAGCCGTAAGAGGCTGTGATATTTCCGCTTCCGACGGGCTTATAGGAATGTTCTCCGTAAGCGTTCCTTTTCTTATCTTCGGATTTGTGCTTACTCCGATGATTTACAGCTTTGTTATCAGCGAGGACTGCAAGTCCGCAAGAAAGATCAAAAAGCGTTTGAAGAAAATGTCAGAGACCGACAAGGAGCGTCCCAAGCTTCAGAAAGAGCTTGACAAACGCCTTGCAGACATTAAAGAGACAGGTCCTGTGTACGGCTTCGGAATGGGAGACGTTATACTCATGGCTGCGGGCGGACTGATGCTCGGCTGGAAAGCCGTCGTTGTCGCCGCATTTGCCGCCATTGTGCTTGGCGCACTTTATGCTTTGGTACTTAAGATAAAAGCGTCACGCTCCGGCAGCGAGTCGGTCAAAGCCTTTGCTTTCGGACCTTTCCTCACCGCCGGACTTGCGTTAAGCTCGTTCTGCGGCACAGAGCTTATGGATATGTACATTAATTTTCTTACTGTACCGCAGATACCGCCGATGTAAATGCTTCGGCGCACGGCGCGTTCCTTATCCGCTTTTTGGCGGCATGATGGGACGCGCCTTAATTTTTATTGCTATTTTTATTACTGTCCTGACGCAGCACGAACTGCTTCTATACCGTCCTCACCCGGGTTAAGAAAAACGATATAGACCTTAGTACCGCTGCCTGTAGAAGAACTGGCAGTAAATTTTGATATATCAAATATGCCTGCTTTTGCAATGCCGTGATTAGATGCGCCGGCAAGATTTTTGCACATTACCTCGCCCGCTGTTGTAACATATGCACCCTTTTCTGCAACTGATGCTCCGCTGCGCTGGATTTTGCTGTACGATGCTACGCTTATAGCTATACCGTCATCTGCTTTCCAAGTTTCGCCTGTTTTTAAATTTCCGCTGGCGTCAAGCTTTGTAGGGTCACCGCATTTAATTGCCACAGTATAATTTCTGTCGCCGTAATACGACGCACCCAAAGCCATTCTGCATTCTTCGGTTTTGGTGTAATCCTCGGCATTGCCGGACACTTTTTTAGGTTTAGTCACTGATCCTACCGTCTCATCAATAAACTTCCGTCTGAGTACTCTTCCCTGCCAACCAGCTACATTATTAAAAGTATATTTAGTATCGTTATCAATTATAATAACCTCCGCATACCGCTGAATAGCTTCTTTTGTGTTGGTTTTATACGGTTTGGCAGGATCGGTTGTAGGATCGGCTCCCGCAGGAATATCAACGATATGGTTCTTCGCAATATACTCGTCGGCAAACGCGTCAACAGCCTTTGTAACGTCAGATGTGTTATTCTTAGTATATATACCCAAATCAGTTGCATAGCGCACGGATTCGGAAATATACTGTATCATGCCGTTCTGAGCGGAACGTTGGTTTTCGTAAAGTGTCGCGTCCACATATGTCCCTCTGATCGGCTTGAACATCTGCATAATGGCGGCCATAAGAATAACAAGGATAGCCATAACAATGATAAGCTCAATAAGGGTAAAGCCTTTTATTTTTTTCATATAAAGCCCTCCCTTAATTTGTATGACCCAAAAGGTATTTGTACCTTAGGTTCATATCGTCCTCATACGTCTTAGTAGGATCTGGATTCTCAAGCAGGTCGTCGTACTGACCGCTGAAATCTTTACTGGCACCGCTGGCATCCTTACCGCTGCTGTTTACATCGTTATTGTCGCGGCTCAGAAGAACGTAAACGTCCACAGGAAAGCTGTAAGTGCTGTCGCTCTCCCTGTTCGCAGTTTTGTACTTGTCGTTCAAAGGATCGTATTCCAACGGATCTGAAGCTCCGGCTGGAACAGATTTAACCTTTGTTATCTGCACATAATTGGGATTTGCGGAAACTGACTGCTTATGCGGCGGTTTTTTTGTAGTACTTGTTTTTTTCGCCTCAGGGTCGGGGGTATTTGTCGTTTTTCCGTAATAGATCGGAACAGCCTGACTTGCAGTATATCTTTCAACGTAAGACATCTGATTTGAAAGACTGGTATTCATTATTTGGTTGTTTCTGTTGCGCTTTGCTACGCCTGCGTATATCTGCGCCATCGTGAGCGAAGCGACACCAAGAATCGCGAGGGCAATAAGGCACTCAATAAGCGTAAAACCTTTGAAATGTTTTTTCATATTATCGCCCTCCTTAGTTTCTTGTGTAAAGGTGAGCCTGCCACTGGTGGATAGGATCGCCTGCGTCGCCGCCGTCGTCAAGGTCTGGGTTGATGTAAGCTACGCCCGTATTATTGGGCAGTGACGCGCCCTTTACCAATGCTGAACCGATAATGCAGACAGGCGTACCGCTCGTAGCCGCACCGTTATACTCAATGCCCTTAGTAGGGACTCCCGATGAAGCAGCTGCAAAATCTATTTTTGTTTCCGGTCCGTATATATATCCTGTAAGCAGGCAGTTATTCTGTACCTTAAAACTATTGCTGCCTGAAAAATAATAGTAGATTTTCGGTACCTTTATTCCCGCTCCGTTTATACTTCCTACTTTAAGCTTGTCAATGCCTTTTCCCGCGTCTTGATTTTTGTATGTACCATAGGTTGACTGATTGTAGACTTCAAGCTTTGCAAAATTAATGTCGCCGGAAGATGTATCTCCAACAATTTTAAGCGTAGTATCATCATCAACCAATACAAGATTATCATTGGAATAGCTGGAATTCAGAAGCAACGTAACCGTTCCGCCGCCCTTAATATAAATATTTTTATTATCAAAATCCCAGATACATTTAACATTTCCACCGCCCGTGTCAAGCACGTGTCCAAAATTAGTGCCGTAATAACTTCCACCCGTGGGAGCTTTAACGGAAAGTTTATCGGTTATTCCCGTGTTACCAGAGGTAAAAGGCAGAGATTTATCAGTCATAGTATCAATAGCAGCCATGGTCTGTGCACTTATTTTTTCAGGAACCGGAGGAGTTCCCGATGTCACAATCTTACCGTCAGAATCTTTTTTATAATATTGATTGTAGTTATCAGAATGCGTTTCAAGCTGCTTCTTGGCAGTTCTGTCGGGAAGCTGTATCTCAATAACCGCATTTTCTTTACCCTCGGGAATATCTCCGGTTTTTACTACGTCAGTTTTAGCCGGAAGATTACTTTTAAAGCTGGTTGTTTCCTTTGCAAAACCCGTTGTCGCTCCAACAGTTACATCTGTTCCTGTAGATCCCTCGAAAACTTTTCCGGTAAAGTGGATCGTTCCGCTTCCTCCGTGAACAACAGTAGGAACAGCAACAGGAGAACCAGACCATGTAACTTTTGTGTCATTATCGTTATATATATATACATCTCCGTCAACGTAAATATCGCCGTTATAAGCAGAGTTGGAACCTCCACAGTTGCTTGTAAACTTTTTGCAGTATAGGGTTGCACCCGCATCAAGCACAAACTTATGATTAAGCTCTACTTCATCTGCTATTACATCTATATTCTTAAATGGACTGCTGTTTAAACCATATGTTGTAGATATCTTTCCGTTTACATATACAAACGGCGCATTTTCGTCATCCGGAGAAAGACCGCTCTCATTAATGAATTCAAATTTATTATCATTTCCTAATGTTAGATTGCCGCCAATATATACACTTTCTCCGGTATTAAGGTGTATTTTAGGGCCGCCGCCGCTACTGCCGCCGACAAAATCATCTTCAATATAAACACTTCCATAAATAAAGCCGTCATTTGAATTCCATTGAACTTTTCCTTCAGTGGACATACCGCCGAGAATGCTCATATTATCCGAACCTGTTCCGCCGAACGCAGTAATAGCTCTGCTGGAGTTATTAACGGGAGGCTCATTAGAATTACAGATAAGAACCGCAGTTCCCTCAACGCCCATTACCTTTGTAGCAGCGGTGATCTTTAATTTGATCTTATCTTTTTTACGGCTTCCGTTTGCCACTGCCTTAATAGTATCTTCGTAGTTTTGAGGCGTACTGAGAAAAGTCGCGATCTGCGTTTTATCTCCGTTAAAGCTTGCGATCTTATCCTTTACCTTAGTAGTCGTGTCGCTTGTCAGAACATCGTCGCCCATATCATACTCACGACTCAGCACTTCTACCGTGATTTTGGCTTTTCTTTTATCCGCAAGAGCGCCGTAATCATGAGAAGTCCCCGCAGTTTCCTGTCCTGACACCTTTGGATATTCAACTTCATAAGTTATTACCGATTCATATGTCCCGTCAGCGTTTTTTACAACGCCAAAATTAGCTGTATACTCATCTTTTCCTGTAACGCCTGAATTAATATAATCCGTGAATTCCGACTGAAGCAGATTTTCCAAGCTTTTAGGAACATCAGCGTCAGTAGTACCTTTTGTCTTTATTTTATATAGATCAAGCTGCATGGCAAGACCCTGCTTCATATCGGCTGAATCACCGTCGCCGTGAGAAAACGTCTTTATACTTCCACCGTCGGTGTATGCGTAATACGCCTTGTCATACAACATATTCTGCGTAAAAACATCAAGAGCAGAACGAGCCGAATAGTACGCCTGATTTTCTTCATACTTGGTATAAATACGCTGACTTGCGGTAGACACTACCGTCAAAGTCGCCATAAGCATGATTATCAGGACAAGCATAACGGTAAGCACCATGATAAGCACCGTACCGCTAAGACTTCTTAGCCGTTTGCCTTTCATTGTCAACCACCCTTTCTCTCAGATTTTGTCTCTTAAAATACTTTTTCAATCGGCTAAAACCGATAAACCAAAATGATTTATCGGTTTACCGCGGCACGCCCGTCAGGCAGCCGGCTCAGCAGTCTCCTCGACCGCAGGTTCAATTGGTTTTATCTCGTCGGTTTCTTTCAGTACTTCCTCCACATTGAGCGGAAAAATCGAGTACATCGTAAGATTCAGAGAAACCGATGCCTCATCAGCATTCTTCGGCTCTCTTTCCGTGCTCAGCGAATTAAGGATTATTGTTTTTTCGTCATCGGCAAGTCTGTCCATTATATCATATATTTTTCTTGTGTTATTGCCGAGATCAGCTTCAACAACCATATTTGTTACTCCTATTATCGTATTGGGATACACCGGAGCAGCAACGCCGTTATAAAGATCGTAAACCTCCTGCGGAAGCTCATTGTAAAGATCAGCATTCATTTTATTGTCATAAGCAAGATAATGCTGCTTTGCAATAGTATACCTGCTTATAGGAGAAGCAGTTGTATACGTTGTGTTCATGCTGGTTATATTCAAGTTCAGACCTGAAAGTATCTCTCGGATATAAGTCTCGTTTACATATGGATGACCCTCGTCAAGGAATATTTCCTGCTTTTCACCGATTTCCTCAGCCGTTGATTTCATAGTGTCAATAATGTCGGGAAGCGTTTCTATTTTTGTATCAATATCAATCTTTTCCTGTTGCTTTGCAGCAAGGGTATCCTTGGCAACGTTCACCTGTTCAAATTTCGGCTTGATAAAAAGGAAAAATCCCGCAACAATAACCAGAATAACCATTACAACGATAAAAATAACCTTATCTCTGTAGGAAAGCTTTAAATTCATTTATGATCACCTGCACTTTCTTTGTATCAGTTGGCTTCAGACGACTGTTCCGCAGCGTCTTCCTCGGGCTCGGGTTCAACGGGACGAATTGAGAACGATATATTAAATTCATATCCGGTATCTCCCTCAGTCTCGTCCCCGCCGACGCTAAAGCCTGTGTATGTAACGTTTTCAAATATATCCTGCTCAAAGAACTTGCCGACCACTTCAGACGGTTCATTATTTTTGTTTGCCATGCACTGTACCGTAAAGAAGCCGTTTCCATATGTTATTGTAGTCCATTTTACGCTTGTTCCGCTGAAATTCGCTTCAATGTCGTCAATAACCTCGCTCGTTATCATAGGCAGTGAATCGTAGTTATCATAGGCTATATCAATATATGCCTTAACACTGTTTACCTTGTCAAGCTTTGTCTGAGCAGCATCTACGGCAGCGATCTTAGCGGCTACATCAGGAGAATCAAGATACTCCTGTATCTCTGCTGTTTCGCTGACAAACCCGTTTTCCATAATATCCTCATACACCCATACGGCTCCGACCACAGCCGCAGAAATCGCAATTGAACCAAATACCGCAAGAGCAAACTTCGCACCCGCGCTTGTACGTCCCGAAGCAGCGTCTACCTCGATCAGATTGATACGCTCGGTATCCTTGTTGCCGCGGAACATGGCTCCGATAGCGTTTGCATAAGCTTGGAACTCAAAATTCTCGTATCCGCCGATATTGCTGGGAACTCCAAGCAAACTGGTGGAAATATCCATCTGTTCCAGAGCGTTTGTAAGGCGGATATACTCTGATGTATCGCCGTAGAACACAACGTTCTGAATCGGATTGTCTCCGCTTCTTGACTTCTGGAACTGGAACATTCTGAAGATGTTCTCATTTACAGCCTCGTAGATGTAGTCCTCAGAATTGTCATAGTCCTCAGGATCTATCGAAGCAAAACGCGAGAACGTAAGCTGATTATTCTCATAAAGATTGAGACTTACAAAGTTAGGGTCGATCTGAACAAGCAGCATAGGCATTTTGGCCTTTGCCTTGGGATCGCCCAGAATGATCCTTGAAATAGAGTTGCAGGCAACCACAACGGAACGCAGACTTATACCCAACATGGAGAACACCTTTCTGAAACAGTCAACTACTTCAAAAGGACACGCCGTTGCAAGAACTTTCATTGCCTGAACGCCCTCTTCTTCGATTTCTCCCGCGATCGTATAGGATATCGAATAGTCCTCGGCAATTCCCATCTGGTGCTGCATTTGGTTCTGAACCATAGTCAGAAGCTGAGCTCCCTTTGCTTTCGGAATATGTATCTCCTTGAATATGATCAGGTTCGAGGAAATGCTGATGACCGCTTCCTTGTCAGCCATTCTTTTGTTTTTCAGCTCATCGTTGATTATCGTCGCCATTTTGGGTATATCTTTAATATGACCATTAACAATCAGACCCTCGCTTATGTCGATAGTGGAAGCGTCGGCGACCTTTATCTTGCCGTGAGCCTCGGTACCGCGGATAATGCGGACGTGTCTGTCTGTAATATCAAATGAAAGCATACTCGTCACCTCACAAATTTTTTATTAATATTTGATGAACAGTTCCCTGCTCTTGTGCTTTTGCCGTTTACTGGATATTTTCCATGGAATTATAGATCGCGGGAAGAATACCTGCGATAACGAAACCGATCGCAATACCCATTATGATGATCATGATAGGCTCTATCATTCCTACGATACGCTGGATAGCGGAGTCCGACTCGTCCTCATAGAATGAAGCGGATTTCTCGAGAATAGTATCAAGCGCGCCGGCTTCCTCTCCGACATAGATGATAGAGCAGAACATAGACTCAAATATACCTGTTCTCTGTATCGAAACGGAGAGCTGCTCGCCCTGTTTTACTTCGTCCACGACCGTAACAAACGCCTTTTCAATAAAGGTATTGTTAAGTATAGCAGCCGAGCGCTCCAAAGCCTCAACCATAGGGATACCGGACGAATAAAGCGAAGACAGCGTTCTTGCGAAACGTCCCGTATAGACCTTTACTATCAGCTTTCCGATTTTCGGCATCTTGCACAGCATTTTATCGAATTTGAACCGCACATCGGGAATTTTCAGCGAATATTTGATAATAAACACCAACGCCAAAACAACGCCCAGATATATGTACCAATATCCGGTAAGACTGTCTGAAAATGCAAACAGCGCACCGGTCAGACCTTTCATATCCTCTTCGGTAAGCAGATCCTTGAAAGTAGGCATAATAAATGTAAACAAAGCGACAACGATAGCTACGCAGAGCACCGCCAAAATAATAGGATACATCATTGCGCCCTTGATCTTGTTGTTCAGCTTGTTCTGCTTGTCGTAATATTCTTCAAGGCGGCGGATGATAACATCCAGTGAACCGGAGGATTCACCCGCCTGTATCATGGAAACCATGAAAGACGGGAACGCGCCCTGCTGCATTTTTAATGCGTCCGAGAAAGACGAGCCCTTCTGAACCTCTTCGTAGACCTCTCTGAAAAGCTGCTTGGTATTGTCCTTTTCCTGTTCCTTATACAGGATATCAAGAGCTCTTACAAGGGTCAGACCCGACGTAAGCATTGCGCTGAGCTGACGGCAGTTGTACGCCAGTTCGCCGGTTGTAAACTTATGAAGCGTTTTGGCACCCTTGTCGCTTGCTTCCTTGTAGCTTGAGCAGAAAAGTCCCTTTTCGTGGATCTTTTCCAAAAAATCATTTACATCCTCAGCGACCATTCGGGCGTTTTTGACTGTATTGCCCTGAACGTCTGTAGCCGTATAGACAAATGTCTTCATAAATTGGTTGACACCTCCGATATGGATAGAATTATCTTCAGGCAGATTTATGCCGCCGTTCTTACAGCTGCCGCATCGGTCTTCCGGCATAGCTTAGCCGTTAAGACCGCAGTTGCCGCACCGAAGGAAAACGTTTAAAAAAAGTCCGCACAAAAAATGCCCACGATACTTTAAATATTATAACATTTTATTATAAATTTGGCAATATGTTATTTTTAACAAATCCGCAAAGAATATATGCACATTTTCACAAAAAAATCACATTGGCGCATACTCTGTATTAATAAAAATATCCAAACCAAGGTAAAAAAGTGTTGTGAAATGATTAACAAATGTTTAAAAGCTTTTCCGCGTTAATATGGGATATCAACTCACGTTCCCCGTGTGTAAGAGGCATTCTTTCCAGCATTGCCCTTTCACGGCAGGACGGGTGCCACGGACAGTCGGAGGCAAACAGTATCTTATCCGCACCGTGATCTCTGAATATTCTCAGAGCCTGTTCATCGGAAATATTTCCCTCAATATACGCCGTATCAAGATAAACGTTTCTGCCGACCAGATACCTTTCCACATCGTCCCAGATGCCGTTTCCGCCCAGATGAGCCAATATAAGGGTCAGTTCCGGAACAGCGTCAAGAACAGCCGCACTCATCTGCGGCGTACAGTGGATACAATCCATTGACATAGCGTCCAGTCCTGCGTGAAGGACCACCGGCAGTCCAAGCTCCGCACACTTGCGGTACAGCGGGAAAATCCGCTCCTCGTCGGCAAAAAAGCCCTGATAATCCGGGTGGAGCTTAACGCCGTAAAGTCCCAGAGCCTTTATCCGTTCAAGCTCTGCAAAAGCGTCTTCCGCGTCGGGGTGAACCGATCCGAAGCAGTACAGTGTGCCGCTGTAAGCCGTCTGAACGTCCTTTGCCCAGTTGTTTATCGTCGTCTGCTGGGAGGGCTTGGTTGCAATAGGCAGAATGACCGCCTTGTCAACCTCCCACTGCGGGAGCTTTTCAAGAAGCTCGCCCACAGTTCCGCGCGTTGCGGCGGGAACGTCCTTACCGTAGCCCGATTCGATAAGAGTGTTTTCCAATTTGGATATAGCCCTTTCTGCGATAGCGTCCGCAAAAGCGTGGGTGTGAAAGTCTATGTACATTATAAAATGCTCCTTTTTCAAAGGATAGAAGATAAAATTTACAGATTTTTGATCCGCACGAATTAATATGTTATTATTATACCATATTTTATCTCAAATGTCAAATTTTTTATATAATTTTACTAAAATAATTATAACTTACAGAAAAAAACGCAGCGAGTTTCTTTGCGAACACGCTGCGTTCCTATAAATCTCATGCTCCGTCTGAAGCAAGCAGCAAGATTTTTACGCTTTTACCGCTTTGTGGAAGACCTTTTTGCCCTTTTTGATAATTACTTCCGCATCAATTTTAACAAGAGCGTTAGGTTCGGTTATCTTCGCATCGTCAACGGAAATTCCCCCCTGCTGAACAAGTCTTCTCGCCTCGCTCTTGGAGGGAGCAAGCCCAGTTTTTACAAGCAAATCCATGATGTTTATGCCGTCTGCGGGAATTTCTGCGGCAGGAATTTCGGTACTCGGCATATTCTCGGTATTGCCGCAGGCAATTTTTCCCCCGCCTCCGAAAAGAGCCTGCGCTCCCTGCTGCGCCTTGTTAGCTTCCTCCTCGCCGTGGACAAGCTTTGTCAGCTCGTAGGCAAGAATTTCCTTAGCCTTGTTGAGCTGACTGCCCTCCCAATCTTTCATGGACTCGATCTCCTCGATCGGCAGGAAAGTCAGCATACGTATGCACTTCATAACGTCCGCGTCGGCAACGTTGCGCCAGTACTGGTAAAAATCATAGGGGGACGTTTTTTCGGGGTCGAGCCAAACAGCACCCTTTTCGGTCTTGCCCATTTTCTTGCCCTCGGAGTTGAGAAGCAGGGTAATTGTCATGGCGTGAGCGTCCTTGCCGAGCTTTTTGCGGATAAGCTCCGTACCGCCAAGCATATTCGCCCACTGGTCGTCGCCGCCGAACTGCATTGTGCAGCCGTACTTCTGGTACAGCATATAAAAGTCGTAGCTCTGCATTATCATGTAGTTAAATTCAAGGAAAGTCAGTCCCCGCTCCATACGCTGCTTGTAGCACTCGTAGGTCAGCATTTTGTTGACGGAGAAGCACGCGCCAACCTCGCGTAGCACGTCCACATAGTTCAGGTCAAGGAGCCAGTCGGCGTTGTTTACCATAACAGCCTTTCCCTCGGAGAAATCAATAAACCTGCTCATTTGCTTTTTAAAGCACTCAATGTTGTGTTCGATGTCCTCTTTGGTAAGCATTTTACGCATATCGGACTTTCCCGACGGGTCGCCGATCATACCTGTGCCGCCGCCCAAAAGCGCAATAGGCTTGTTTCCGGCCATTTGCAGACGCTTCATCAGGCAAAGAGCCATAAAATGTCCCACATGGAGGCTGTCGGCGGTAGGGTCGAAGCCAATGTAAAAGGTCGCCTTGCCGTTGTTTATCATGTCGCTTATTTCCTTTTCGTCGGTCACCTGCGCGATAAGTCCGCGGGCAACAAGTTCCTCGTATAAAGTCATTTTTAAAATCTCCTTTTATAATAAATATTGTTTGACTTGTAAAATGTCCTGCTGTTTTAGACAAGATTTTCAGTCGTCAAGCTTCACATCATTGTAGACCTCAAATCCGAGAATTTCAATCTCGGTGCCCACATAGTAGCCCACATCACAAACCAGTTCGTGCCGCTTTGTGACACAGTACAGCGCGGCTCTGTATTTTACTGTTCCTCCGTCCTTATATCTGATAGGAAACGGCACAAGAAGCAGTACAGCAATGATAACGAAAAATATCCGAATTACTTTGGATTTTTTCGTTTTATGGTCTTTCATATCTGTTCCTCCAAATTTTTAAACATAAACAATGAGATCGTCGGGCGATTTCATTTTTATCACAACCTTTCAATGCAATTTTTTATAATCCCAAAATATAAAACCCTTTGCCCCGTTCTGCGGCGATTTTCAGCCAGGGTATCAATCCTGCGTACTTTTCTCTGTCAATATTTTTTGCGGACAGCTCCGCAAGAATTTTTTCCGTCTCGGCTTTGCAATAGTAATTTATCCCGCAGTAATCAAAACCGCGCTCTCCATTGGGGAAAACCGCGCATTCAAAAATATCGCCGTAAAGTCCGTAAAACTCGTCAAAATCCTCGTCATAGATATTCAGACTGTCCTCCTGCCAGTGCTTGACAATTTCATACCGCACGCAGCCGTTTTTCAGCGGCTCGTTGCTTTCGCAGAACTGAAACTCAAAATAGCATGAGCTGTGAGTATTCCGCCGTTCGGCTTCTGTCAGAAAAATCATTCCTTGTAAAACCCTCCCGTGTGGAAATTCTCCCCGCCTGTCTTTTGGGCGGTAAGACGGTACGTCACTACCCCGTCGGGACAGACAAACTCTTTCACCAGCGGTGAATCGGGGACGTTGCCGCTTGGCGAGTACCCGCCTATCATACGCAGGTCGCCGCCGCCACGAACGGTTTCCATCATGGGAAAAAGCAAAAGCATACTCTTTGAGCAGAAGCCCCGCCCACGCTGATTTACGGGACAGTCATAGCCGCATTTGTACACGTCCCCAACCTCGTCGCCGTTGCGGCAATGCCCCTCGGTCTTGCCATTGTGAGACACGTTCACTACTTCTATTGTGAACTCGTAATCCTCATTATACCATTTTTTCATAACATTCCCCATTTATTCAAAGTCCTTATACATAAGGCTCGGCTGAATACCTGTGTTGTTCTGATATTTCCCGCTTGAATAAGGCTTGTAATCGCCGTGTATGTCGTGGTAATATATCTGGCAAATCTCGGCGTTGGGGTAGATAGTCACGGGCTGTACGCAGAAAATCTCAAGCGTCCAGTAACCCTTGAAGCCAACGTCTCCGAAGCCAGCCGTAACGTGAATGAACAGTCCCAGTCTGCCTGTTGAAGAACGCCCCTCCAGCATAGGGACAAATCCCTCGGTGGCGGTGTACTCGTTCGTCCTGCCGAGATAGAGTCTGTTTGGTTCAAGGGTCAGACCGCTTTCGGGTATGACTATCCGCTTAGTGGGATTGGGCTTTTTCATGTCAAGGACGTCGTTTTCATACACCAGAAGCTCGTCCGCAAGGCTTAGATTATAGCTGTTGGGATTGAGCCTGTCCCGGGAAAAAGGCTCGATGATTATTTCCCTGCCGATGTGCTTTTCGATTTCTTTTCCCGATAAAATCATGATAAAAACCTCCGTTAAAATTATTTACGTGCACTTTACTTTTTGAAAAATCTATGTTATAATGTAAGTAACAACTTACTGTAGGGTGGTGTGATTATAAACGAAAAGGAATTGCCTACCATTTTGATCGATCAATACGCAGACTTGCAGCGTATTTTAACTTCCGATGATGCCAAAAAGGAAACCGAATACCAATTGAAGCTTGTCAAGGTAAAACTTGAGTCAATGGGTATTGTTACAACCGAATTGGACATTAAATAATATTAAATAATATTGCAAAAGGCGTAAAGCAAAGGCTTTGCGCCTTTTATTTTTCCGTCAGAAAAACGATAATTGACTATCACCATAACCAAGCTTGTACGCCGCGATGATGTCTTTCATTTCGTACAACAGTCCCAGTCTTTGGCATTCCTCCGAAAAGACTTTCCACAGCCTTTTTATGTGTGGGGAATTGCACACGTACCGCTCCTCGAATGTTTTTTCGTACCTCTCCGCCAGTCCGCTGCCGGGGAAATTTTCCTCTAACTTTTGATAAAAATACTCCCTTTGTCCGCTGCGTATGGTCAGCCCGAACATGGGGTACACCGACCTTGCGCCGCACTCCTTTGCCATGCGGACTATCCCCAGCACGTTCTCCTCGGTGTCCTCGATAAACGGCAGCAACGGGGTCATAACTACCCCCGTGGACAAGCCGCTTTCGGACAGCTTTGCTATCGCTTCAAGCCGCTCGGAAGTCACGCTTACGTTGGGTTCAACAAGAGCGGAAAGTTTATCATCTGCCGCCGTTACCGTTACCTGACACAGCACGGGGGAATGCTCTGCGATACTGCAAAAAATATCCGCGTCCCTTGCAATAAGACTGCTTTTCGTCAGCGCGTGTACCCCGAACTCGAACGCGTCGATAAGCTCCAAAGCGTGGCGGGTAAGCTGCTCCTCCGCCTCAAAGGGATTGTAGGGATCGCACATTGCTCCCGTACCCACAATGCCCGTCCTGACCTTGCGCCGCAGCTCGTCACGGAGAATTTGCAGGCAGTTTTCCTTTGCCCTGACCGTGCCGAAATCGTCAATGCGATAGCAGTCACTGCGGCTGTCACAGTAAATGCAGCCGTGGCAGCAGCCCTTGTATAGGTTCATGTTATAGTCGCTGCCGAACCAGTCCGAGGACTTGTTCTTTTGCAGTATTGTTTTTGCGGGTACTGTTTTCATATTTCCTCCGTTACGCGGACGTGTTCAAATGTAGCTTATTGTCGATATAGTGAGAGATTTGCATAAGCGGCTGTTCGTGAAGATATTCTTTGTACTTGTCGGGTTCGGTTGCGGGAAAATTTGCGCTTATGTCAAGGCTCTTAAATACGGTAATTCTTGAAACGCCTTTCATTTTTATGGTGAATGTCATAGTGTAGTGAACCCTGCCCCATCTGTCGCCGCCGGTTTTGACGCCGCATTCGGTGCGGTCTATGTCTTTATATGCAATAAACTTTTTTCCTACCCTTTTGCCGCCAAAAGTATAAATAACGACCACGCCCTTTTCTCTCGCGATTATTTCGCCGTGAAAAGTCAATAAAATATACATTATCACTAAAAATACAGCAGCGGGTAGAAACATCCAAAGTTCATTTTCAAGCGAAAAGCCAACTATAAACATAGCCACAATCATTACCAAAAACAATGCTATAATAATATTGTCTATTATTTCCGGTCTGTCAAATTTTGCTGTCATAACAATTCCTCCCCCAAAATTGTCAACTGTCAACTAAAAATGCCCTCACCAACCGTTCGGCTGATGAGGGCGAATTATCGCGTTACCACCTCAGTTTATCGGCAAGGCTGAGCCTTGACCCATATTGCCGACCTTGAAACGCTTTAACGGGCGTGAACCGCATACCCCTACTCTGTTCGGGACACAAGCTCTGTGATGTATTCGCCGCCGTCTCTCCGTCCTTTCGCACCTACCAAGAACTCTCTTTATCCGATAACAACGGTTACTTTTTCACTTCACAGCATTTAAGATTTAAAACAAGTCTGTCCGCCCCCTTGAGGGGGCAGCGCAAAATTAAAAGTTCGGAATAATTAACGGCGGGGGTGACCTTAAGTCCGCGGGGCGTTCCCCGCTTCACAGCATTTATAATTTACGATCTGTATATTTTAGAATGGACATTCTGATTTGTATAACATTCCCGCAGGCTGATTGAAGCCGATCTCCTCAACTCCAAGGTAACGGAAAACGTTCCACAAAGCCTTTCCGTTGTGAGCGAACGTTACCGCGCCGTGGTGGGGATATCTTCCCTCAATAAGCACATGACGGTAGAAACGTCCCATTTCCTTTATGGCAAACACGCCTATGCCGCCGAAGCTTTTTGTCGCAACAGGAAGTATCTCGCCCTCCGCAACATATGCGCGGAGCTTAGCGTCCGCAGTGCTCTGGAGACGGAAAAACGTGATATCCGACGGAGCGATGTCGCCCTCAAGAGTCCCCCTCGTGATGTCGGGTTCCTTGTCTGGTTCAAGACCGCGGTGCATGATGAGCTGATACTTCATTGTGCGGCTTGAAAGCTTGCACGCAGGAGTATTACCGCAGTGGAATCCCATAAAAGTGTCGGTATGCTTATAGTCAAATTTGCCCTTTATTTCGTTCAGGTACATATCCGCGGGGACGCTGTTGTTGATGTCAAGCAAGGTAACCGCGTCGTCGGAAACGCACTGTCCGATAAATTCGCTGAGCGCGCCCCAAATGTCAACCTCGCATGCAACTGGTATGCCCATTGCGCCGAGACGGCTGTTAACGTAACAGGGTACAAATCCAAACTGAGTCTGGAACGCAGGCCAGCACTTGTTTGCGAAAACAACATATTCGCGGCTGCCCTTGTGAGCTTCAGCCCAGTCAAGGAGAGTAAGCTCGTACTGCGCAAGCTTCGGCAGGATACCCGCCATTTTGTTGCCGTCCCCAAGCTCCTTTTCCATATCGGCAATAACGTTCGGTATTCGCTCGTCCACCGCGTGCTCGTTGTAAGACGCAAACAGGTCAAGCTCTGAATTTTCCTCTATTTCCGCGCCGATATTGTAAAGCTGACGGATAGGCGCGTTGCAGGCAAGAAAATCCTGCGGACGCGGTCCGAAAGAAATAATTTTGAGATTTGCCAGTCCAAGCAAGGTTCTTGCCACAGGGACAAAATCCGCTATCATGTCCGCGATCTCGGAAGCAGTCCCCACGGGATATTCGGGAATGTACGCCTTAACGTTCCGCAGACCCAGATTGTAGCTTTCATTGAGCATTCCGCAGTAAGCGTCCCCTCTGCCGTCCACAAGCGTGTCTGAGCTTTCCTCGGCGGCAGCCGCGAACATCACAGGAGCGCCGAAGGTCTTTGCAAGCAATGTCTCGGAGGTCTCCGGACCAAAGTTGCCAAGATACATCACAAGAGCGTTTACTCCGGCCTTTTTCATGTCCTCAACGGCAGCAAGCATATGCTTCTCGTTCTCAACGGTAACCGGACACTCGTATATCTCGATATTCTTTTCATTGCAAGCTTTCACAACGGCTGCTCTTCGGCGTGCGGACAGCTCCATAGGGAAGCAGTCGCGGCTCACCGCGCAGATACCGAGTTTTACAACAGGCATATTTTGGGTATTCATTATTACTCCTCCTTAGCTTCGGTCTCTTTCTTGTCGCCGCCGCTTTCCGTAGTAATCGGAGTCTCGGTCTTAACGTCCTTCTCCTTGACCTCTATAGAGAAGTAGCTGCCGTAATAACCGTCAACGCCCTCTACGGTGTCGTACTTTTCTTTCATGGTAAATATTACCGTGTAGGAGGGACAGTCATATCTCTGAGTATAAACAAGCTCCATGTCGATATCTTCGGTACCTGTCTGGGCTCCAGCCGCCTCAACGCCGTGTTTTGCGGCAAGCTCGGCAGTCTTTTTGTCAAAGAAGTCCCGTGCGGTCTGACGTTCGAGACAGCAGTACGCCTCGGACATATAGCCGCAGAGATAGATGTTTTCGTCGCCCTTAACGGTCTTGAAATCGTATGTAATAATAGAGTCCTCAACGTAGTAGACAGGGTTGTCGGCAGGAACGACCTCGCGCAGTTCCATGATCTCGGTATCGCTGTTTACGCTCCAAAGCCTTGTGTCGGTCTCGAAGTTAAGAGTTACTCCGTCGGGCTGGAGGGATACTATTTTCGTCATTGGCATACCCAGCTTGACCTTGGTCAGAATGCCGGAATACACGTTTTCGGGAACTTCGGTTTCGTCCTTTCCGCAGGCTGCAAAGATAGCCGTTGTCATGATGAGCGCTGTCAGAACAGAAATAATCTTTTTCATTTTCAATCATTCCTTTACAGAAGATATTATATAAAATACAATTATTTATATAATAATACAAAATCGGGAAAAAGTCAACGGAAAAATTAAATTTTGCTCCTATATTTTTTTACTCCGCCGACAGCAGCCGCACGTAAACACAAAAAAATACGATAAACAAACAGACCGGCTTCACAATTACAAAATGCAAAGCCGGTATGCCGATCGTTATACCGTGATCACCATTTGTCCTCCTCGCCCTCTTTCGGGAGGCATGGCTCCAAGGCGGCGATAGCTACCTCTATCTGCTTGTCGTTGGGCTCCTTGGTGGTGATCCTTTGCAGCCACAGTCCGGGAGCGGAAATTATCCTTGTAAAAACATTGTCGAACCGTCCCGCAAGCTTGATTATTTCGTAGGCTACGGAGGCTTCGGGGATAAGACAGAGCATTTGCACTCCGAAGCGTATCCACATATTATTCCTCGGCAGGAAGATACCCACGATAACGCTTATTATGAGTACTATAAGGATAAAGCTTGTTCCGCAGCGCGGGTGGAAACGGGTGTGCTTTTTTACATTTTCTACCGTCAGCTCCTCGCGCGCTTCGTAGCAGGCAATTGATTTATGCTCTGCGCCGTGGTACATAAAAGTAGTCTTTATGCTTCCCATAAAGGAAATAGCATACATATAACCCACCACCAACGCAAGCCGCACAAAACCCTCTATAACGGGACGCGCGCTTTCGGAAGCTCCCAAACGCTCAATAAGGTCTGCAACAAGGATAGGCCCGCCTTTGAAAACTATCAGCGAAAACGCCAGCGCGATTACCACGGAAATTATCATTATCACGTTAACAAGCTTGTCCCCGAATTTATCGGTGAGCCACTGCTCGAATTTGGAAAGTTCTTCCTCCTCTTCGTCCTCGCCGATTTGCTTTTCCGCGGACTTCATAGTGCACCTTATACCCTCTACAAGACTTGCAACAAAGTTTATGCAACCCCTGACAAAGGGAGCTTTTCTGTACCATGGAGCGTCCTTGCCGTTTTTTACAGCCCACTGCTCCACGTCTATCGTGCCGTTGGGAAGTCTGCACGCCATTGCCGCGGTGGTAATGCCCCGCATATAGACTCCCTCGATAAGAGCCTGACCTCCTATTTTGGATTTAAAGCATTCTTTTGTGCAATTTTTTTCTTCGTTCATTTTTTGTATATTATTCCTTTCATATTTGAATGAGACATGGCATATGTCAATACAGGCATCCGCCCTGCTGTGTCCTATGTTAATCTTTCGACTTCTGCACGGGCAGCGTTATAGTAACCGTCGTACCCTTGCCCTGCCTGCTGAAAATTTCAAGCTTGCCGCCGTGCATGGCTATTATCTCGTCCGCAACCGCAAGACCTATTCCGCTGCCGCGGCGGGTATGGTTAGCCTTGTAGAATTTTGTCTTGACTTTCGGCAGATCCTGCTCGCTTATTCCGCAGCCCGTATCGGACACGTCCACCTCGATATGCTCCGCATCGGACATTATCGCCTGCACCGATACCACCCCGCCCTTGTCGGAATACTTTATTGCGTTGTCGATAACGTTTATAAATACCTGCCTGATACGGTTCTTGTCGCCGTACACAAATGGCAGCATATCAGGCTCCTCGTACAGGACTTCGATACCCTCCCGCTTCGCTTTTTCGGTATAGATGAGCACCGCGTCCCCAAGCTCGGCAAGAACGTCCATTGTGGTTTTATTAAGACTGAACCGTCCGTTCTGCATACGTGAAAAATCCAGAAGCTCCTCAACCATTTCGGAAAGCCTTTCGCTTTCGCTGCCGATGACCCTCATTCCCTTTGCAACTGTCTCCGCGTCGCCTGGCATACTGCCTATGGTCTCAGCCCAGCCCTTTATGGCTGTCAGGGGAGTCCTCAGCTCATGGGAAACACTGGAAATAAATTCGTTTTTCATTGTCTCGGACAGAGCAAGCTCGCTCGCCATGTGGTTGACGATATCGCACAGCTCGCCGATCTCATCGTCGTTCTTTTTGGTAATGCGTACGGAAAAGTCTCCCACTGCGTACCGCCTCGCCGTAGAGCCTATCTGCCGCACAGGGATAACGATAGATTTTACGAAATAAAGTCCCGAAACGAACATCAGCGCAAGTATGGTCAGACAGACAGCAGCAAGGGTAAGAGCAATGCTTGTAATGTTCCTGTTGATCTCCTCCAGCGAGGATACCATTCTCATCGCGGCATATCCGGAATCGTTTTCGGGAAGCATAACGCACACCGCCATAATTTTTTCGCCGCTTTCGGTTTTTCCTGTGTAGTAGCCGGAACCGCTTGCAGCAGCGTCGGCGTAATCGGTCATGCTGTCAAGCTTGTATTCGGGGATAAAACCCGATGAGGTAAGCCCCACGCCTCCCTTTCTGCTTATGACCATAAGCTCCATTTTGTCCTTTTCCGACCAGTTTTCTACTACAGAACGAAGTTCCGCAGAAAAGCTTGCGGACGGGTCGTTGTAGGAACGCAGCAGAATGTTGGACACCATATTCATACGGGAGGTCATATACTGTCTTGCGGTGCTGTAATAATAGGTACGCACAAAAAGCGTACCGCCTATAACAAGCGCGAAAAGCATGGCGGAGATAACGCCCAGATTGTTTACAAGCCAGCGCCTTGTAATATTTGACTTCCGCAATGTTTTTCACCGCCTGTTCATTTTTATGCGCATTAGGAATATGCTTTCCGTCCTGCAGTATCTGTAATCAGTAATTAATTACTTTGTTCAATTCTTGTCTTCCTTGACGGACCACTTGTAGCCGAACCCCCATATTGTGGATATATATTTCGGGTTGGACGGTTCGTCCTCTATCTTCATTCTGATACGGCGGATATTAACGTCAACTATCTTGTCGTCTCCGTAATAGTTTTCACCCCATATGTGAGTAAGGATAGAGCTTCTGTCGAGAGCGGTATCCTGATTGTTCATGAAGTACTCCATTATCTGGTACTCCACCTGAGTGAGGTCGACAGGCACGCCGTTTTTCGCCACAGTTCTGCTTTTAAGGTTCAGCAGGAAAGGTCCCGACTCGATAGTAGCGGCTTCGTCCTCGTCGCGGGCAACGCTCATGCTTACCCTGCGGTAGATCGCGTCTATGCGGGCTGTAAGCTCCGACGGTGAGAACGGCTTTGTTATGTAGTCGTCCGCGCCGAGCATAAGACCGCTTACCTTATCCATTTCCTGAGTCTTGGCGGAAAGCATGATAATGCCTAAGGTGCTGCTTCTTTTGCGCAGCGCCTTGCAGACCTGAAAACCGTCAATTCCGGGCATCATGATGTCCAGCAGAGCAATGTCAAAATCGCCGTGTTCGGAATCGAAAACTTTAATTGCCTCCTCGCCGCAGTTCACGTCAACCACGTCGTAGCCGGCGCGTTTAAGATTTATTACCACAAAGTCGCGGATAACGTCTTCGTCCTCGCAGACAAGTATGCGTTTCATAATATCTATCCTTTCTTTCGGTTAGTGGCGCCGTGAGCCGCTCCAAGGCGTACTCCGCAGCTGTAAAGTTATGCCATAAGATACAGGCTGTTGCTTATTTCCGTTCCCGTAAGTACGAGAGGCTCGTCCTCAATATCGGGACATTTTACAAGATAATTGGTTTTGTTGTTGCTTTTCAGCACCATGTAGCCCTCTTCCAGAAGCGCGCCTGTCTCCTCCTCGGAAGCCACGGCTATCCTCAGCAGCTCCACCGTGCTGTTAAGCAGGTCGGTCCTGAATTTGCAAAATACCACTTCACCGGTTGCCGAATCCTTTTTCGCCGTAACAACTCCGTCCCAGCGGCTCGGCAGGATAAAGCAGTACCCCTCGCCGATGTTATAGAAGCTTGAATATTTTTTTGTAATGCTGTAGTTGTCGAAAATATTCCAGTCGGCGCTGTAAAGCTTCGTGCCCGCAGAGTCCTCGGAATATCCGGGAAAAAGGGACAGCGTGGGTATTTCTATCACTCCGTCAAGATCAATATCTGTGCAGGTATAACCTGCGGGACGGCGCGTTTTTTCTATAAGACCGGATTCACCCAGATAAAGAGGATTCCTGAGCTGACCGTCCACGGAATATATTATCTCGGTGGTGAGCTGCCCCCCCGAAAGTCCGTCGATAAAAACGGCGGGAGTTTCTTTTCCCACATATCCGGCGGCAACGCTTACAAATTCCGATGCCGACTCGTCAAGAGCAACGCTGCTTGTTTCAAGCACGCCGCCGCTTTCGGGGTCTATGGAGATCAGGCTTACCGAAGCCTTTTTCATCTGGTTTCCGGGACGTATGAGTATAAGCTCGTTCTTTCCGTCCCGTTCAAGATCGGCGGTAAACATGGTGCTGTAGGTATCGGAATATTTTGAAGTGAGCATACCGTCCTCGTAATCGTACACCTGAACGCTTCTCTCCCCCGACAGCAGCGTGTATCCGATGATAACGCTTTGTCTTCCGATTCCGCCCAGCTCGGAAAAAATTATTCTGTCGATGCCCGTACCCGCTCCCGCATGGTCGTAAACGCTTGTCCACTTGCCTCCGCGGCGGTCGATGATATTTATGCGGACGTTTCCTCCGCCCTCTGTTTCCCCGGCTTTCTCGTAGAAAACAATAGCTTCGCGGTCGGGCTCGCTGTCTATATTTGCAAAAACAAACGCCGAGCGGTACTCGCCCGAACGCGGGTACTTGAGCCGTATATCCTTTCCCGCGGACCTGATAAGAGCGTCATAGACCGCGTTTTGCTCCTCGGAAAGCCTCGGAGGGGACAGCAGAGAATCGACTGAACCGCCTAAAGAGCATCCTGCCATAAAAACGGAACAAAACGCCGCCGCAAGCGCGGAGATAATTTTATTTTTTTTCATGGCAGAACACACCCCCTCTTACGTTTGGAAAACCAAGCGCCATGACGCTTGTTGTCTCCAATTATTTAAAAAGGGTATCCCGTGCCGCAGACGCAGCTTCAGCCGCTGCACCGCGGAAACGTCCGATACCCCTTATGACCTTTATTCGTCCTCAATGGACTGCATATTTTTGACCGCAAGAGTAGTTTTGGTCCAGCGGCGCTTGCCGGTAAGATTAAGCTTGGGCATTACCCTGTAAACGTAAGTACTCCAGAAAACCGCCACAACAGCAATTGTAACTACCGCAATGCCTATGTCGGAAGTCGCAGGAGCAGCCATTCCCTCGCGTTCGGTATAGCTGAGCATAAAGTATGCAATATATCTCGGGAACACCGACACAGCCGCAAAGACCGAAGCGGCATAACCGAAAATGCACATCCAAATGCGCGTGTTTTTCTTTTCAAAGCCTGCAAAAAGCCTCGCCGCATAAATGAAAAACATTGAGGAAGCCATTGATGTCAGCATTATATAGACCTTTTCGGAATATATGCCCACAAGCTGATTTTCCGAAAACATGGAGAATATTTCAAGAAGCTTCCAGATCGGGAAGAACATAATGAAAACACAGTTTCCCCTTGTTATTCCGTCTCCCTTTAAAATGTTGGAGCCCATTGATATCAAAGTAACTACAGTTACAACAGCGCACGCGTACACAAGCCACGTTATCACGGGTATGCCTGCAAAAGCGAACACGGGATTATCCTCGGTGGATATCTCCGCGTTTTTTCCCGCCACTTCGGAAAGCTCCAAAATAATGTCAAACGCCATAAGCCCCGCCATAAGCATCATTGCCGCCGCAGCAACGGGAGAAAGCTTTTTGGCAAGTCTTTCAGCCCTGAGCCGCATGGGATTTATAAGTATGCATGACTTTATCGCCTTGTCCCTTGACTGCCCGAAAAACATGAATGCCGCGATAAGAACAAAGCCGATTATCAGCGCCCACATTGTGTAATTCTTTGCGGGAGAGGGATCAATATACTTTCCCGTGGCAAAATCAACGTTGGATCTGAGCTGCAGGATCCTTGCCACGACTGCGGCTATAAGCGTAAGACCGTATGCGGCCATTGAAAATTTTTTATCCAATCTGACTTTTTTTGCCTTGTAAGGTTTCTTTTCCATGTCGCTTTCCCCTTTTAACCTTTTAAAATATTGCCGTAACGAGGCTTGATCAAGGACTCGGTAAATATTATACGCGTTCGTCAAGCGGAATATATTTTTTCCTTTTGGCGACCGCCTTATACGCGGGACGGATAATTCTTCTGCCGTTTATAAGTTCCTCTATACGGTGAGCCGCCCAGCCCGATATTCTGGACACCGCAAAAAGCGGCGTGTTCAGCTCAACGGGAATCTTCAGCATTCTGTATACAAGTCCCGAATAAAGATCGACGTTCGCGCACATTGTTTTCGTGCTGCCCTTCACGTTTGCGAAAACCTCTGGAGTAAGCCTTTCCACCGCGTCGAGCAGACGGAATTCCTTTTCGTACTCCGTACCCTGCGCAAGCTTGACGGCATTCCTTTTAAGTATCACAGCCCTCGGGTCGGAAAGAGTGTAGACCGCGTGTCCCATACCGTAGATAAGACCGCTTCCGTCGCCCGCTTCCTTTCTGATGACCTTGGCTATGTAGTCTTTTACCTGACCGTCGTTTTCCCAGTCGGGTATGTTTTCCTTGAAATCTTCAAGCTGGCGTATCACCTTGAAATTGGCTCCGCCGTGCCTCTGACCTTTAAGAGAGCCTATAGCGGCCGAATACGCCGAATACGCGTCAGTATCCGCCGAAGTAATTGTGCGGCAGGTAAAGGTGGAGTTGTTTCCGCCGCCGTGTTCCGCGTGCAGGATAAGCATAAGGTCGAGAAGCCGTGCCTCCTCATCGGAGTACTGCCTGTCGGGTCTTAAAGTAGACAAAACGCTTTGCGCCGTGCACTCGTCCGGATTGAGAGGGTGCATATAGAGGCTTTCGTGATCGAAGACCCTGCGCTTTATCTGGTAAGCGTCAACCATAGCGGAGGGAAGCCTCGCTATAATAGATACCGCTCTAAGCAGCTCCATTTCGAGACTGCGGTCCTCGGGATCGTCGTCGTAGGAATAGAGCGCCAGAACCGAACGGGCCATTTTATTCATAATGTCCCTTGACGGAGCTTTAAAGATCATATCCTCGGAAAAGCCCTTTGGCAGCTCTCTGAACTCCGAGAGCATTTCATTAAAGCGCCGCAGCCTGTCCTCCGAGGGAAGCTGCCCGAACAAAAGCAGATAGGCAGTCTCCTCGAAACCGAACCGACCTTTTTCCGAGGTGTTTGCAACAATATCGTTTATGCTGTAGCCTCTGTAGATCAGTTCGCCCTCAACGGGTTCGCGCTCGCCCTCGTTAACAATATAGCCGTGTACGTTGCAGATATTGGTAATACCTGCCATAACGCCGCTTCCGTCGCTGTTGCGAAGACCTCTTTTAACATGATATTTTTCATAAAGCTCAGGCGGGATCCTGTTATTTTTTACGAATTCGTCGCATAAGCTTTTAAAAACGTTTTTATCGTAGTCGATGCCGTTCAATATGTGTTCTCCTTTTAGTAATAAAATAGCATATATACATATTTTACAACAGATACGCCTCATTGTCAAGAATTTTTTGACATCATCCTTAACTTTTCGGAACAGACTGCTTCCGCATACCATAATACGGAACAGCGCGTTCCTAAAAAAATAAAAAAACAAAGGAGCAGTAACAATGAAAGAATTACTTAAAGTGACCGCCGTGTTTGCGCTTTTGCTTGCAGCGATACCGCTGCTGACGTTCCTGAAGCCGCGGGAAAATGCCGTTCCTCCGCTGACAGCCGAAGCGGCAAGTCCTTACGCTGACGGGAAGATATCTTCCGTAGCGGCAATGCCCCCATATCGAATATCCGAACCGCAGGAGGGACAAGCAGACAGTTCTGTCGGCAATGGCGGTACAGACAGTCTTAAAGTGCTTGACTTCACAAGCGGACAGGTTATAGAACTTTCCCTGCGTGACTACGTTATAGGCGCTGTGCTTGCGGAAATGCCCGCCTCATACCACGAGGAAGCTTTAAAAGCTCAGGCAGTGGCGGCGCGAACATACGCCGTCAGACAGCGTGAAAAACAGCGTATTTCTCCCGACCCTGAGCTGATGGGAGCGGATATTTCCAACGACAGCACCAAATATCAGGCGTACTTCACACCCGAACAGGCAAAGGCTTTTTACGGGGTCGGCTATGAAGCCTATCTTGAAAAGATCTCCGCCGCTGTTGACAGCACAGGCTCCGACGTGCTTGTATATGAGGGCGAGCCTATAGTTGCGGCATTCCATTCTACGTCGGGAGGAAAAACCGAAAGCGCGGAGGCGGTATGGGGAAGTCCCGTAGAATATCTTGTTCCGGCAGACAGCAGCGAGGACGAAAAGTCTCCCTCCTATCTGGAGGAAAAGGTCTTTACCGAAGCGGAACTTAAAGCCCGTCTGGAAACGTCTCTCGAAGACGCGGAGCTTGAAGGCGATCCGGAAAGCTGGCTGAAAATAGAAGAACGCAGCGAATCGGGTACCGTTATTAAAATGACTGCGGGAGGTTCGGAACTGTCAGGTGCGGATCTCAGGCAGATATTTTCTCTGCGCTCGGCAAATTTTACCGTCGAGTATTCCGCAAAGGGCGGGACTTTTTCGATAACAACCAAAGGCAGCGGACACGGCGTGGGCATGAGCCAGTACGGTGCGAACGCAATGGCGAACGGCGGCAGTGATTACAAAGAGATACTGCTGCATTACTATAACGGCGCGGAGATCGCGGATATGAGCGACATAGGGATATAAAACGGTATAAACTGATTTTATTAAAATAAACCAATTTGATCGGAGCGTGTTTACATACGGCTGATGTGCGTTTTTATTGCAGAATTTGCTAAAAGACGTACGCCGCCGGTTATGTAAACACGCTCTGAATGTCTGATTGCAGCTGCCGTAACTTTTTTTGCAAAAATACTTTTAATTTCGTTAAAAGTATGCTATAATTAAGTATATATTGCGTTTCAGAAAGGAATTTTTACTATGAAAAAGCTTATGCTCGGAAATGCCGCTTTTGCAAGAGGTCTTTACGAAGCGGGCGTTACGGTGGTATCAAGCTACCCCGGCACCCCCTCCACGGAGATCACAGAATACGCGGCGGAATATGATGAAATTTACGCCGAATGGGCTCCCAATGAAAAAGTTGCCATGGAAGTCGCTCTCGGAGCGTCAATCGCAGGCTCCCGCTCCTTCTGCGGAATGAAGCACGTTGGTCTGAACGTTGCAGCCGACCCTCTCTATACCGCGTCCTACACGGGCGTGAACGGAGGTATGGTAATCGCCGTCGCCGACGATCCCGGTATGCATTCCTCCCAGAACGAGCAGGATTCCCGCCACCATGCCATAGCTTCAAAGGTGCTTATGGTCGAACCCTCCGATTCCGCGGAATGCAAGGATTTTGTAAAGACCTCCTTTGAACTTTCCGAGGAGTACGACGTTCCAGTTATCGTTCGTATGTGCACAAGAGTGGCGCATTCACAGTCTGCTGTTGAACTTTGCGACAGAGTTGTACCCGCTCAGAAAGAGTACATAAAAAATCCTCAGAAATACGTTATGATGCCCGCTTTTGCAAGACCGAGACACGTCTATGTGGAGGAGCGCACAAAAAAACTGATCGAATACGCCGAAAAATCCCCCCTCAATAAGGTGATAGACAACGGCGGCGATATCGGTATAATCACAAGCGGAATTTCCTATCAGTACGCCCGCGAGGCTATGGGGGACAAGGCTTCCTACCTTAAATTGGGAGTTGTAAATCCTCTGCCTGTTGAGCTGATAAAGAACTTCTGCGCCAAGTACAAAAAGGTGTACGTTATCGAGGAGCTTGACGATATCATCGAGACACACTGCAAAAAAATGGGACTTGACGTTGTCGGCAAGGAGCTGTTCGGCTGCATAGGCGAATTTTCCCAGGCTGTAGTTGCGGACAAGCTTTTGGGTATCAAGACCGAAACTGTTTCCTTTGACGGAAACGTTCCCGTACGTCCTCCCGTTATGTGCGCGGGCTGTCCCCACAGAGGACTTTTCTACTGCCTGTCCAAAAACAAGATAACCGTTTCGGGCGATATCGGCTGCTATACCTTGGGTGCGAGCGCGCCGCTGTCCGCTATGGATACCACTATCTGCATGGGAGCTTCAATTTCCGCTCTCCACGGCTTCAACAAAGCCCGCGGCGAGGAAGCGGAAAAGTCCACTGTAGCGGTAATAGGCGATTCAACCTTTATGCACAGCGGTATGACAGGACTGGTAAATATTGCATATAACAGCACTAATTCCACCGTAATAATTTTGGACAACTCCATTACGGGCATGACGGGACATCAGCAGAATCCCACAACGGGCAAAAATCTAAAGGGCGATCCCGCGGCGGCGGTAAACCTTGAGGAACTCTGCAAGGCAATTGGAATAAAGCGCATCCGCGTGGTAGACCCCTATAATCTTGCGGAGACCGAAGCCGCTATTAAAGAAGAGCTTGCCGCTCCCGAAGCTTCGGTAATAATTTCCCGCCGTCCCTGCGCGCTGCTCAAATATGTTAAGCACAAGCCTGCACTTAAAGTTGTAAGCGACAAGTGCAAGGGCTGTAAAATGTGTCTGAAGCTTGGCTGTCCCGCAATTTCCGTAAGAGACGGCAAGGCTGTCATCGACCATACCCAGTGCGTTGGCTGCGGTATCTGCACCGAAGTCTGCAAGTTCGGCGCGATAGAGGAATAATAAGAATAAGGGGTGACATTATGCCAAGGGGTGCGTTTGACGAGGAGCATACTCCCGCTCAAACAGACGAATCAGCAGACGGGGAAAATTCCAGCGCGTTCATTATTGCAAAGGCTGTTGTCGGCGCGCTTATCGGAACGATACCTGCCGCCATACTTTGGATAGCGTTGGGTAGGATAGGATATGTTGCGTCCCTGTGCGGCTTTTTCATGATATTCGGGGAAATGTATATGTGCCGTCTGCTGACAAAAAACGACAGGGACATGAATATGGAAACCGCTGTTGTTATATGTATTATCGTTACGCTTGCTGCGGTGTACCTCTGCGAAAGAGCGGTATGGTCTTACGATCTGTGCTACGCTCTGCTTCCCGAATGTCCGTCGGTGGGGTTCTGCTTCGTTCATTTTGAGAGGCTTATCACGGGTACGGAAATAAGCGCGGATTTTGATTCTGCGCTTATCAGGAGCTACATCTTCGCCGCGATCGGAGCCGCAGCAAGCTCATTCAGAGCGCTGAAGTTCGGGCAGTAACGCGGCAGCGCAAATCTTAAAACAGGAGGAAATATTTATGGATACAAGATCAATAATGATAGTCGGCGTGGGAGGACAGGGTTCCCTGCTGGCTTCAAGACTTCTGGGCAGCGTGCTGCTTGCCCAGGGACACGACGTTAAAGTGTCCGAGGTTCACGGAATGTCCCAGAGGGGCGGTTCTGTGGTAACATATGTCAAATACGGGGACGAAGTTTTCTCTCCCGTTATCGAAAAGGGCGAAGCGGACGTTATCATATCATTTGAGCAGCTTGAAGCTGCAAGGTGGCTTCCCTACCTGAAAAAGGGCGGAAAGCTCATAACCTCCACCCAGAAGCTTGATCCCATGCCTGTTATTACCGGAGCCGCCGAGTACCCCGACGATATCATCGAAAAGCTTAACGCGGCTGATATCGAAGTCACCGCCGTGGACGCTCTCGCTCTTGCGGAGCAGGCGGGTATAGCAAAGGCTTCAAACGTTGCGCTCATGGGAGTTGTAGCCGCCAAAACGGATTTTGATGACAAGCTCTGGCAGGACGCTCTGGAGCAGTGTGTTCCCCCGAAATTTTTAGAGCTTAACAAAAAGGCGTTTGAACTGGGCAAGAATGCATAAGTTGCGTTTGACATACTAAAGAGGTGAATTGTAGTGAAAAAGCATATTTCAGCCGCAGCAGCTGTTCTCTGCTCCGTAATGCTTGCAGGGTGCGCAAGCGAAGTTGCTTCGGGTATGTCCGAGGAAACTTCGATATCCGAGGAGGCTTTGATCACAGCCTCGGAAACCGAAGCTTCCGCGATAGAGGCTAACACGGAATACACCGAGGAAGAAATCGCCGACGATGAAACGGACGTCGCTATAGAAGAAGATTTTGCCGAGCCTGTGGACGAACCGATTGCGCAGGAGGTATACGTTGGCGAGCCCGTACCCGAAAACTCACGTGTGTATAAGTTCAACAACAGTGACCCCGAAAAGCTGCCCGAATTTTCCATGTCCACGGACGGTTACGACGACTATGCGCAAACGAATATTGCCCGCATGCGCCTTGAAATAAAGGCAATACTTGAATGCTCGCAGACGGGTGAAATACCGTACATGGATCAGTCGGGTTTCATCGGTAAGTGCAGACGGCTTGAAAACGTCAAAATAGGCGGCTGGTCGGTCAAGGACGAAAAATACTCCGAGGATCCCTTTACCCGATACGAGGTCACGCTGACCCTCGACGTTACCGAGAGCGAAAGCGAATTTATACCCGTCGGCACGACGGATTACCTGCTTGTCTGCTCCCCCGGCGAGGACAGACTTTTCCTGCCGCTGCGCAAGATTGGCGAGCTTGACGAAAGCCGCCTGCTGCCGAGCTACGGCGGCGACAAGGAATATGCTACGTTCTGCACCTACTACACAGCTTATTTCAGGGATTTTTTTGACGGCGACGTGATAGAAGACCTTTCCGCTCCCGAAACAAACCTCGATTACATAGGCAGTACCGTTTTCTGCGCTTATGTTGCGGCTTCAAGGGGCGGCGGCTTCAAGGATAACAACATCGGCGTTATTCCTTATGACGAGTTTAACGAAACATTGGAAAAAATTCTCGGCTTTTCGGCGGACGCTATCAACGCAAAAAACTGTCCGTACTATAACATAGGTACAGACTGCATTGAGATACCGGGGCGCGGCACAAGCTGGCTCTGCGGTTGGCTTGCCGAGGACGTTGAAGGCGAGGAGGACGGCACCCGCGTTGTCACTATAGACTACTACGAGGACGATTTTTATTTGGTAAAGGCGCGGACAGTCCGCTATACCGTCCGTGAAAACGACGACGGTACCTGCTCCATGCTGAAAATCGAAAGACTCTTTACCTCGGACAGGGACATTTTGGGCGGGGCTGTATAAAAACGCGGCAAACGAAATAAGTGCAATACCGGCTGTGCCGAACAATATATAACTACAGGAGGACGATCCAATGGAAAACTACTGGAACAAAGAAATTGAATGTATGCCCCGTGAGGACATGAAAAAGCTTCAAGATGAGCGTCTTGTTAAGCAGGTAAAGCACGTCTGGGACAACGTGCCATACTACCGCAAAAAAATGGAGGAAAAGGGCGTTACTCCTGACGATATCAAATCAACGGACGATCTTCACAAGCTGCCTTTTCTTACCAAGTCAGACCTGCGGGACGCTTATCCCTACGGTCTGCTTGCGAAGCCTTTGGCGGACTGCGTAAGGATACAGTCAACCAGCGGAACTACTGGAAAGCGTGTAGTTGCTTTCTACACACAGCACGATATCGACCTTTGGGAGGACTGCTGTGCAAGAGCTATCGTTGCCGCGGGCGGAACCAACGAGGACGTTTGTCAGGTCTGCTACGGATACGGTCTGTTTACGGGAGGTCCCGGACTTAACGGCGGTTCGCACAAGGTAGGCTGCCTGACCCTGCCAATGTCATCGGGCAATACCGAAAGACAGATACAGTTCATGCGCGATCTCGGTTCCACCATTCTTTGCTGTACTCCCTCATACGCCGCATATATCGGCGAAACGCTTCACGAAATGGGCTTTACCCCCGACGATATCAAGCTTAAAGCGGGTATCTTCGGAGCCGAACCATGGACGGAGGAGATGCGCCGCGAGATAGAAAAATTACTGGGAATAAAGGCATACGACATTTACGGACTCACGGAAACAAGCGGTCCGGGCGTAGCTTTTGAGTGCTCCGAGCAGACGGGTATGCATATCAACGAGGACAATTTCATAGCCGAGATAATCGACCCCGACACTGGAGAGGTTCTCCCCGAGGGCTCAAAGGGAGAGCTTGTGTTCACCAGCATTACAAAGGAAGCTTTCCCTCTGCTCCGCTACAGAACGCGGGATATCTGCGTACTGACGAGGGAAAAATGCTCCTGCGGCAGAACTCTGGTAAAAATGACCAAACCTATGGGCAGAAGCGACGATATGCTTATCATCAGAGGCGTAAACGTGTTCCCGTCACAGATAGAGACCGTCCTTATCGAACAGGGCTATACGCCTAACTATCAGATCGAGGTCGACCGTGTGAACAACAGCGATACTCTGGACATCAACGTTGAAATGTCCGCAGAGCAGTTCTCCGATACTGTTAAGGGAATCCAGCAGAAAGAGCGTGAGCTTGTAAACGCTATCAAGACCATTTTGGGTATCACGCCCAAAGTGCATCTTGTGTCGCCGAAATCCATTGTCAGAAGCGAGGGCAAGGCAGTACGCGTAATAGACAAGCGCAAACTGCATGACTAAAAGGAGGAAACAGTATGTTTATTAAACAGTTATCTATTTTTGTGGAAAATAAACCCGGCAAACTCAGCGCAGTCACAAAGCTTCTCAGCGACAACGACATTGATATCCGCGCCCTTTCGATTGCGGATACAAAGGATTTCGGTATCCTGCGGCTTATCGTAGACAAGCCCGACAAGGCGTGCGAAGCGCTGAAAAACGCAGACTGCACAGTCTCAATGACCAACGTTATCGCTATAGGCACCGAGGACAAGCCCGGCGGACTTACCGGCATAATGGACTGCCTGTACGCATCCAATATCTCGGTTGAGTATATGTACGCTTTTATAGCCAAAAAAGCGGGCGAAGCTTACGTTATAATCCGCGTGGACAACAACGACAAAGCTCTGGAGGCTCTCAAGGAGAGCGGTTTTGCAGTGCTTACCGCCGACGAGATATACGATATGTAAGCTTTGCGGGGCTGCTTTATAAAAAAACGGGAACTGCCGGCGATCCGGTCATTTGCCGGCAGTTATACACAGCCCTTGACAGAACCGTAAATGAGTTCTGTCAAGGGCGTTTTTATTTGCGAATGCCGGCGACTTTACAAACCTCCGTCAGGTGTTATGTAAAAATTATTCCCGAATGTAGGTTTGTCAATGAAGGGTAACAAATAATTTAGAAAAGTTCGCCGAAAGATAAGAAAGCATAAATAAAATCGGCAGGAGATTTCCACTTAAGAGGACACATAGGGAAATTATTGTAAATTCTGCTGTGAACAGCAAGCTGCTTTTTAAAATCCTCAAACGAATAAAAAGTGTGAGTGGCGTAAAAATATTCGTTATCTTTTCTGTGGGAACGCTCTACCTTGCCGTTATGTCTTGGCGTGTAGGGTTTGATGAGCTTGTGTCTTATCCCACACTGTTTGAGGCGCGCCTCAAACAGTGTGGGAGTGGGATTTTCAGAGTTTCCGAGCCGCTTGGTAAATTCCATTCCGTTATCGGTCTGAACACATTCAACAGGAAATTTAAAGGCTTTGAGCATATGCTCCAAAAATATGGCAGAACTATATGAGCTGTGTTCCTCAAACGCTTCAAGATACCTATAGCAATCCCACAAATTAACACCCGGCAAAGCAAGAACGGAACCAACCAATACAGTCACTGAGAGAAATCAAATTAAAGGCATCATTCACAGCAGCAGTCAATTCGGAATCAGACCTTGCTTTGATTTTGCGCAAAATAGCTTTGATTTTTGACCACATCTTCTCAATCGGATTATAATCAGGACTGTACGGAGGCAGAAAAATAACATTGATCTTAAACTCCTCAATAATTTTTTTAACTTCTTTGGCGTGATGTGTCCGCATATTGTCCATAACAACAATATCACCGTCACAAAGCACCGGCGCAAGCACATTTTTTTAATAATCTTTAAATTTTTCTGCAGTCGTTCCGCCCTTATAAGTTGTGTACGCAGTTTGCCCATTTAAACGTATCGACGATAAAATTGTCGTGTTTGGAGGTGTGTTCAACGGTGTTTTGGGTTCGGAGCGGGTGTATTGCTTTCCTTACCCTTTGATTATATCATAGCATACAAGAGTAAGTATGTAAATGGGTAAAATATACAAAGTTATGTAAGTATGCTTGTATACTTTGCATACTTGTGTAATATTGCAAATTATGTTATGATAAGTATAAAGGTGGTGCTGAAATGGGTGGAAAAACATCAAATGAAAGCAAGAGAAAGTACAACGAAAAAGCTTATGACAGAATACAACTTGTAGTAAAAAAGGGGAAAAAAGAAGTCATTAAAGAAGCTGCTGAAAATGTCGGAATGACTCTTAACGGTTTTGTAAATGCTGCTATTGATGAAAAAATACAGCAAAACAGCGGCAAACCCGCTCCCGATGGGGCGGAACTGGAGGAAAACGAGGAATGAAAGTAAAATATTCAAAATCAGCCTTGAAGTTTCTCGCAAATGTACAAAAGAAAGTTGCTGACAGCATAAGAGAAGCTATAGACGGTCTCACTCTTACACCTCCAGAGGGTGATATAAAAATTATGCAGGGGTACAATGATGGGCGCTTACGCCTTAGAGTTGGCAAATATCGCGTTATTTACCGCTATGACGTTGACAACGAGTTGAAAATATTGTATATTATAGACATAGGGTCAAGAGGAGATATTTATAAGTAAGGGAGGTCACTTTTATGTCACCGAAAACACAACAAATGGTAGAATTATACGAAATGCTCCCGGAACAGGAGCAGGAACTTGCATTTGAAACGGTCAAGAGGTTTGTGCTTGCGTGGGATCCTGACTTTACAAAAGTTACCGCCGACGAACGCAAGCGAATAGACGAGGCTGAAAAGAGCGGGTTTGTTTCGGAAGACGAAATAGATTGGGATAATCTTGAAAAATATGCAAATTGATAAAATGGGAGCGGGCTCATCTGCTCCCTTTTCATTGCTATATTTTCCCAAACTTTTAAAGGGGTCGAAATCGACGTGTTTAGACCTGCTAGAAAATATGATACCCTCTAAGAGTGAATATAAAGCCACTTTTAGCGGCTTTATATTTTATGTGGAACTTTCATTACAAATACGCTTGCGTTGATTGTACGGCGTTCTGATAACGCCATAGCACTTATGCTACGATAGTATTTACAATATCTTTCACTGAACTTTCACACTTTATTTTAAAAAAATTATTAAAATAAAAAACAGCCTCAAAGGCACAAAACACCTCTGAGGCTGCATGAACGCACATATTTAAGATTTTTTAACTCAATTTTTGACCTTAACAGTATTAACCGCAGCTTCAATTCTTGCGGAAAGCCACTTATCGAAATAACCGTATGTCACCGATATAAAGTCCTTTGCCTCCTGACTCATTATCTCAACAGCAGTCTGCATGGACTTCTCAAACGCCTTTTTCTGACTTTCTACAGAAAAAGCTCCGTTCTTTTTCAGCGTGTCAACATAGGTCTGATTGGTCTTGATAACCGCTGTCGTGACCGCTTCCATAGCCTCGTCAAGAAGCCTTTTCTGCGTTTCGCTTGTCATATTCTGCTGTGCTTCCTCTTTTTTCTTTTTGAGAAAACTACACAGATAAGCCGCAACCACAGGAACAGACGCGGTTAAAACAGCCTGCAAAAGATACAAAAGAAATTCTCTCATAAATATAGCCTCCCTGTTACATATTGAAATACTTGTGGAAAGAACTGTAACCCAGCTTGGAGATATTCGGACTTCCCGGCTTTGTTTCGTCTCCCCACCATTTCGTGGACTTGTTTCTTGTGTCAACATGAACGGCGTTCGGGGAAATATAGCCGATACCGTAAATGCCGCCCATGTCCTCCAGCGTGCAGCAAACCTTTTGAGCGGGGATAATTTTCCCGTCCTTGCCGTAGCACACCACGTCCGCTGCGCGACCTAAAGTATGCTGCCCCTTGCCGTTTCCGCCGACTGTCTTGTCATGTTCTGCGGTCCTGTAACCGCTGTTGACGATAATCTTAGAACAGTTAAGCTCCGCGAACAGCGCTTCAAGAATTATGATAAGCTTGTTATGCACCTTAACGGTATCGGAATACAGCTTGCTGCCGCTTTTGCTTGCAAATTCATAAACCTGAAAGTGGTCGGACAAATTAACGTTTTTACTTTTTGCATAAGAATATGATGTGATAACATTTTTGCTCACATCGGTGCGGAACGTAATTCCATTGGGAACCTGATACGTCGTAACCGCCGAAGTATTACCCGAAGCCGACGCTCCGCCGATATAGTCCGCATAGCAATAGTCCAAATCAACTTTTCCCGAAACCCCGCTGAGTTTTCCTACCCAGCTGTACTGCCATATTGTATAGTTTCCGGAATAATTTGTCGAGGTCTTTGTTGCTCCGTTGACTCCGGTATTGGCAAGCCATGTGTCATAATTTTTCTTGACGCGGTCGTCAAAGAACTGTCCAAGATAATCGGGATTGGAATAATTGCCGACCTTGTACCCTGCCGCCTTGACCGCATTCAGAAACGCAACAGCCATGTCGCTGATAAGCGTTTTGGTGGGCGTTATCTTGTACTGCTTCACAACATAATCATGGCTGTCATATTCCCAATCAAAGAAGACGGGAAAATCAATATACTTCCGATAGGGTTCAATCGTTTTCAGACAAAACTCCGCTTTGACTTTAGCGTGTGCCGCCGAACCCGCGTAGCTGAACCAGTATATACCGATATGAAGTCCCGCCTTTATCGCACCCTCGATATTTTCCTTGAACCGAGAGTCAACCGTGGAAAATCCATATCCCGCACGGATAAGAACAAATTGCACTTCGTTTTTGTTTATTTTCATCCAGTTGATTTTTCCGTTATGATCGGAAACGTCAATGCCCTTGTACAAAATATTCATGACATATTTTCCTCCAATTCTTCAGTTATTTCTTCCGTTTCGGTCTCCTTGCTTTTTCCGAATACAGCTCCCTCGTTGTGTTCAAAGACGTTTTCAAGCACTTTCAGAAAGCCTACTCCGAGAATGGTTTTTATAGCGGGTTCGGATAGTTCCGACATAGTGTAGACCTGCTGCAAACACACCGCAGAATAAACGGCTATGGCGTAGGAGGTAAACACCCACACCAAAGCCGAGATCTGCGTGGTAATGAATATCAGTCTCGTTACAGACCGCAGAACCGATTTCCCCGAATTACCCCTGAGAGCCTTTATACGCTTTTTCAAACGGCGTACTGTGATCAATGAAAGCATACAACCCAAAATAACACCGCCCGCAGCGCACAGAATATATACAAGCATTTTATACACCGTTCCCCTCCATAAGGAAATCTCGCTTTTGCAGTCTCTCCTTGTAGTTGTCCCGAATGTTTTCAATGGCAAGCACCGCCCTGTTATTGGGATAATTCGGGTTATCGTCGCAGTACCGCTCATATGCGTCTATCTCTGCAAGAACTTCTATATACTCCTCTTTGGTATGCTTGATATCGCGAAGCAGTTCGTTGTTAAAGTGAAGTATTCGGGTGCGGTGTCCGTCGGCGACTCGCTGGTCGTCCATAATAACGTGTTCTTCAAGCTTCTTCTTGACAGTTTCCAGCTCTTTCAGAACTTCTTTATTTACGGCGCGTCCGACAGCACCCGCGATAGCCGACCACGGATTGACCTTGAACGGGGCTATCTGCACAAGAGTCATAAGAATAAGCAGCAGCCCGCTTCCGCCCGCAATGATTTCCTGTATACTCAAATTTCTTTCCTCCAATCGGCGATACAAAAGGACGATACGCAGCGCGTACCGTCCAATTGAAAATATTTTCGGGAACAAAATTTAATCAGTTCCAATAAGTTTAAGGAGTTCGCTGTACTCCTCATCAGTAATTCTTCCGTTAAGAAGAAAAATATCGATCTTCGTTTTCATGGATTCCTTGTCAAGAGTTCCGCGCTGTATCTGCACCTCAACAGCTTTTTTCGTGATCTGGTAAGTCATAATAAAAATCCTCCTGTTTTTAATTAATTCCAAGTTCAAGGCAGGACAACCGGTATTCCACGTCAAGGTTTATTTCTGCCTGTGTTATACCGCCTGTGTCCTCAACGGTTTCTTCCGTAACGTCAGCCGCAATATCCGTTTCGGGATACCCAAAGCTGCCTGTTTCCGCGTCGTACTCCATGCCGACCTCAACTTCCGTATCGTCCTCCACACGCAGAAGCTCTGCAATAAAGTCCGCGGGATATCTCTCTCCGATAGGAACGTCGGGAAAAGTAGGGTCAACATCGGGAATAATTTCCTCAACAATACCGCTGTTAATTTTAATGTACATAGTCTCACCTCTATCCTAAAAATTCAATGTATATAACTCCCGAAGTACCGGACGTTATTGAGTTTGCTATAGTCGTTGGGTCTCCCGCAATTTCGGTAACGTTCGCATGTATTTTTTTAATAAATGTCAAAAGCGTACTTGCGGTAACAGACGGCTTTGAAGCAGTACCTACAGTACATGGTATGCTTTGATTCAGCGTAAGATCGAAAATTCCAATAGTCATACCGCCGCATTTGCCGGGAACAGCATAGACATTAGTAGTTATTGGTGTCGTTGAGGAGTCGTTTTTACATGAAATACCGCTAATGTTAGCAGCTCCTCCGCCTGCTCCGTATCCAAGTCCAGAACTGCCAAGACTTCCGCCGTTTCCTGATGCTCCGCACAAGGAAAAGTTTGAGGTATTATGTGTCAAAATCATTGGCGATCCGCCATAGTTTATGCCGTCATATCCGCCGAAGCCTCCGCAGGAGAAAACATACAAAGAGGTGCATACTTCTATCGCGCCTCCGGGAGCTGAAAGCAAACTACCGAAAGAGGTTGTTCCTCCTGCGGACTGCAATGCGCTTGTACACCTCATACCGGTAGTTATTCCTCCGTTTGCACCGCCACCGACACAGATTATCCGCCACGCTCCCGCTTTGGGACACGTCCATGTCTGAGACGATTTGATCTGATAAATTCTCTGCATATTTTTTCCTCCCTATATAAGTTTGAAATTATCCGAAAACCTCGAAAGATGTCTTACTTTTGCAGAAACACCTTCGTTAAGATCGATTTTTCCTTTATTTCCGTCTCCCTTAGTATAACTAATTGATAATCCGTCAGCCGACAAATCCTTGATATACGTGGAATTGATTGGCTGACCTGCGCTGTCGTTTGTTGCTTTTGTTGCAGTTTCGGAATTTCCTGTACATTTAAGCGCTGTCGTAGCTGCTCCGCCCGGAGAGGAACTTCCGGCGTAATTATGAGTATGATTCTCAGCCTTGCTTTTTGCTGCCTGAGCAAGTTCTTTTACCTCTCGCAGTTCATTTTCGTTGTCTGTCGCTTTCGACAACGCCTGTTCAGCTGTTGACTTTGCATTTGCAAGGTCAATTCCTACAGCACCCGGGGAATTTACTGAGCCGTATGCCATTTTGATTGCTCCTTTCACTTTTTCATTATCCAGTATTCAGCGCTGATAGCGGCAGTCGGAACCTTCTTTGCACGCAATCGTACTTTACCCGAAAATGCCTCCGTCAGCGGACACAACCCGCACGCTACTGCAATATCAATACTTGACGATACTATGTTCAGATCAACTCTGTCGGAAGCAGCAGCACCGCTGATTGATAAATCACAGTAATACGGATAACTCGCATTGTTGTCGTTTTTCCACCCGGAAGCGGGAATTGATACCGCCCCTGTGCTGACATGGGTATGAGAAGCAGCAGCCGCGCCTATGTCCTGCGAAGAAATTTTCAATGCCAATATATCCGCTTCGACTGTGCTGAACACAACAATGCTTGTGACGTTCTCGGTAGTAAGATTTTCGGAAAGCACAAGCGTATTCGATGAAGCCGTGTCAACCGCTTCAATAACGAGAAGCTCTTTCTCCGCGTCAACGCTTTTCACTTATATTTTTAAGTTTCATAGTCTGCAACCTCCAAATAAAATTGTTGTAAATAAAAATGCAGACAAGCCTTCGGTCGTAAAGTACGCCCGCCCGATCGGCAGGTTGTCGAGGCGTATTACCTTAGTCAGTTTTGAGGACATTTACGTTGTCTCCTTTCGTGTTTATTGAATTTGGGCATAAAAAAGCAGCTTGGGTGTTCCAAACTGCTTGATTATTATATTGAATTTTATGCTAAAGCAAAGACCTGATGTCAAATTTTCCTTTCTTTATGGCTTCGGCATATTCGAGCCCTCTTAAAGTTAAGCGCAAATTTTCGATGTCTATTCTCGGGTCATGAGCCTCTCCTGAATAAGAAAAACCGCAAATTACTCCGGCATCATCAAGCATCTCCATAATTCTCACCCAGCGCGGCAAGGACATATTCAAAGCTTCATGGTTAAATTTAGACCAGTCTATGTGCTTCTCGTCAAGCTGTGCCTCAATCTTGGAGAGAATTTCCTGTATTATTTTAAAATTATCTGTGCGCATTTTACTTACCTCCGGATTAGTCAAACAAATCACTGTGAGTGCCTGTTCTTGATAATGACAGCGTTAAGATATTGTTATCAATGCTGTAAATCAGCAGCCAATCGGGACGGATATGACACTCTCTGAAACCACTGTAATTTCCGGACAAGCTGTGATCCTTATATTCGGGCGGAAGCCGTTCTTCATTTGCAAGAATTTTAATTGCCTTATCAAGCATGGACGTATCATATCCTCTCTTGACAAGCTTCTTGTAATCCTTTTTAAATGACGTATGGTAATTAATCGTCAGCATTCAAATCCTCCATGAGTTCCTTAACACTTGTGAAATTTCTGCTCATATTACGTCCGTTACGGACATCATCAAGAACCGCACGAGTTTCACCGTTGGGAACGTCTTCGGCAGGAACTGAATTTTTAAACATAAGAACAAAGCCTTCAATTTGCTCGTCTGTAAGTCTGTCAAAAATGCTGTACGCAAGCTCTCTTGTACTCATAATATCAACTCCTAATATGATTGAAGTATCATATTAATATCCTTATTAGGATATTAAACCATTCCTTTTTACAGAGTCTGAATCCGATCTGTTGTTAATATTATTATACCGTATTACGCAGATTATGTCAATAGATTTCCCTATATAGCGGCATTTAGGACATATTATCCAAGCTGCTGCAAAGCAGTTCAAGGCTATCCGCAAAAGGAACAAAGAGTGTTTTGATTCCGTTTACAATTTCTTCAAGCGTTATAAATTGTGGTTCGCTTACCTCGCCGTCCTCACATTTCACTTCACCCTCGTACTCGGTACAAAGGAAGATATGCGGCGATAAGCCAGTATTTCCTGCCTTATTGCGGTTGGAGTTCCCTAAGAGTGAATTTTAATATCCGTTATGCAGATAAGTTGCCGTTCAGCAGCTACCTTATTGACAAGCCTGTTCTTACAAGCACGGGTATTTTTGAGTACACCAATCCCGACGGCTCTGTCAGATGCGAGTTAAGGCTACCTGAGGAGGTATTCGCCGAGGAAAGTCTTGCGTCCTATAAGGGCAACGCTGCTTTCTGCTGTTCAAGCTCCGTCTGCTCCTTTTCCGTGAGGGACCACAACGGATTGAACGTAACCTTTATCGTGGGAACTTCCTCAATTTCGCCGGTATACATACCCGCTTGAAAAATTACGGAAAGCAAGTACCGCAAGTTACTTCTCAGCATACGCTTCTGAATACGCTCCACATAGTTGTAATAATTCTCCATATCTCCGTGTCCCGTGGAGTTCATTCCCGCAGGAGAGCGTCCGAAAAGAACGGTCTGCGGAATGGAAAAATGCTTGACAAGACCGTGCAGCCCATATATAAGGTGAAAAATCTTGCAAGTGAGCTTTCCACCGAGGACGGAGAAAATACGCTTTTGAGACGACTTCAAGCTATCGACCTTGCGAGAGGCGTTCTCAACAGCGTTGCCATTGATGCCGAGGGCGAGGACTATGATTTCAAGACATTCCAGTTTTCGGGAGTTGCCAATACTATCGACGCTGCCTGTAACTTCCTTTCGGCATTGACTTTGCGGATTTATCGGCTGCCGCCGCGTCAAGAACAAAATTAAATTCTTCGTTCAGCCTGTCAAAAAAGTCCTGCGGCGTACACCAACACATATTTTTTGAAGAAAAAAGTGCTTTGTTCACGTCTGTACCGTCCTTTCACACCGCCGCCATTTCGGAAAATTCCGCCATAGTGCTTATCTTATCCCCGCACCACTTGGGCAGATTAGCTCTGACAAGAGCCTCCGCAAAGGGCGGCGGGACGGCGTTTCCGCACCTTGCCACCTGTTCCTTGCGGCTGTATTCCCTGCCTGTGTAATCGCGGTCTATCACATAATCCTCGGGGAAACCCTGCGCCCTGTAAAGCTCCCGCGGCTCCAACATTCTCATGCCAATATCCGAGATATAGTACCAATCCCCCGCAATTTCAAGCAGCAATATTTCGTCCTCCGCAAGGCTGTACCCGCAATGCTCGTTGAGAAGCTTCCGTACCTCGCACCAGTTCCCGAAATTCCCGTCGGCGGCGTACTTCTCCACCCGCGTCCGTATCACCGCGAAATGCCCGCCCGAGGTCGTTATTGTCGGCAGCGGCTTTTCGGTACTGCGGCAATCCTCGTTCCTGCGGAGTACGCACAAATGGCTTTCCACAAGGGCATCTTTTTCTTTTGCGGTTACAGTATAAAGCGGAGTATTCAGAGGCTGTCCGCGAACTTCTGATTTTGCTGTCTCGCTATGAAACTGAATAAGAGAAGCCGCCGTTAATGCGTACCTCGGAGAAGCGTCCACCGTCATTATCGGTTCGTTAAGAGACTGCCCCCGAACCTCGCTTTTTGCCGTCTCGCTGTGGTACTGGATAAGAGAAGCGGCGGTCAGCGCGTTGTGGTCTATCGCCGTGACAGTACCCAAAGGCTCGGAAATGCCGCTGCCCGTCACGCCACCGTAAAACTTGGAGATGTGCGGCATTGTGAGGAAATTCCTGTTTCCAGTCGTGACCGTCGGCATTGGCTCATTAACGGATCTGCCAACATTCCCCGTGTTGTTCGCCATTATGTAGGGCTTGAAAACAGGGTCGGTTATGTACTGCTTTGCGGACGAAACAACGGTACTCAGCGGCTCGTCGATACCGTTTACCCGCGGCTTCTGTCCCTTGCGTTCGCCGTAGCCTATCGGCACTATGTAGGGGCTTCCGCCTTTTATCGTAAACTTGTCAAGACCCCGCGCAATGCGCCGCATGGTGTTTGCCGCAAGAGGCTTTTTCCTGCCGAAAACCGACTTGCAGGGAATACTCCAATCAATGCACTCGGCGGCGGTACGATACGGCAAAAGTCCATCTCCCTCGCCGTGTGTCGGTTTCGGGAAAACTATCGGCTGACCGTCGTTCCGCGCTACGAGAAAGAACCTCTCACGTATGGTGGGCGCGCCGTAATCACAGGCTTTTAAGCTTGCGGTACTCCACCTTGTAGCCAAGCTCCCGAAGCTGCAAAAGCCACTTGCAGAACGTCTGACCCGCCTTGCTTTTTACGGGCTTGCCCCTGCGGACGGGTCCCCAGGTCACGAACTCGGGGACGTTCTCCAAAATTATCACTCGGGGACTGACCCGAGCCGCCCATCGCAGGACTATCCAAGCCAATCCGCGAATATTTTTGCTCACAGGCTTACCGCCCTTTGCGCGGGAAAAATGCTTGCAGTCGGGAGAAAACCAAGCCAGTCCCACAGGGCGACCCCTGCAAACCGTCATGGGGTCAATGTCCCACACGGAGGCTTGATAATGCTCGGTGTAAGGGTGGTTCGTCATGTGCATACGGATAGCCTCGGGGTCGTGGTTTACGGCGATTGTTACGGGTCTCCCCGCCGCAAGCTCTATCCCCGTGGACGCTCCGCCGCCTCCCGCGAAGTTGTCGACGATTATTTCGTCCAGTAAATTTATTTGTGCGTTCATAATTTTTACTCCAAATACTTGACAAATTTTGTTTTTGGTGGTATGATAAAAATGCAAATACTTGTTATTTGTTTTTTCCATATTGAGCTTGTACTGTTTTTCGGAACGTGCAGGCTCAATTTTTTAGGGACTTTCTCCATCACCCTCCAGCCTGACCGCAACATAGGGATATTCGGCGTATTCCTTAGCCGCCGTCACCTTGACGACAGCCGCGTCGTCTTTGTATGCGTATCCATTCAGCGCGTCTAAAATAGCCTTGATGATGTTGTCGAGGTCGGGCTTGACGGCGGGTCTTATTTCGTCCGCAAGCATAGCCCGCTTTTTGGACTTCGGCGTACTTTCCGGTATGAGAAAATACGCCGTGATGTGCGCCGTTATTTCTCCCGTGAGCATTTTGCCGCCGCTTCTCAAAAACGAGAGCCTCACAAGCTCCTCGTATTCCCGCGTTTCTTTCGGCGTGTAGGTTCTGCCGTTTCTCCCGTCAAATCGGGGACGCGCCTTGCCCTGTGGCTTTCCGAGTACGGTAAATTCTATCGTCATTTCAAAAATTCCTCCATTTCCCTGAACCTGTCCCGCGCCTCGCTTTCACGCAGGGATTTTCCCTCAAACCGCACGGGGTAACAGACTTCAAGTATTCTTTCATACACCCGCTTGTACCGAATATCCACGCAATTTTGCATTTCCCGCAAATCAAGATTTGTTGTGAGTATCATAGGCAGCCCCGCCGAATAGCGGCTGTCGATTATGCTGTACACCTTTTCAAGCGCAAAATCCGTGCTGCGTTCCGCGCCCAGGTCGTCAATGATAAGCAGCTTAGCGCGGTTCAGTTCGCCGATATATTCCTCGTCAATTCCAAAGCCCTTGCCGGTACCCAAAAGCCGCGCCAAGCTCGTTATGACAACGGGTACGCCCTTGTCAAGGAGCGTATTGGCAATGCAGGCAGCCGTGAAAGTCTTGCCCGTGCCAACCCCGCCCCACAAGAGCAAGCCCTGATTTTTTCGGGGTAATTCCTCAAATCTTTCGGCATACCGTCTGCAAATGGCGTATGGCTTTTGATTTTCGGCAGTCACGGCGTACTTCTCAAAACGGCTCTCCCCGAGACTTCCCGTTATTCCGCTGACCGTCCTGAACCTCTGCATTTCCGCCGCCTCCTGATTTCTGCGGAACTCCTCCCGTTCGACTTCAAACCGTTTTCGTTCGCACTCACAAGTGCAGTAGGGTGTGTACTCTTTGCCGAGCATTGTTACCCGCGTTTGCTTCGGAGTACGGCATTTACCGCACCACAGCAAGCCGTCCTCTGGGTTTATGTAGTCCTCGCTGTTTCGGGGTACGCTTTGGGAGGACTGCTTCACAAGGCTTTCAAAGACGTTTGTAACGTCCATTATCCGCACCCCCAGTACTTGTAGGGATCTGCGGGGTCGTAATCGTCATAAGCGGTCTGTGTTGTCTGCGTAGCTTGCGGCGGTTGTTCGGGAGGGTCTTCCCAACGTCTGCCGTTAAGCCATGTTGCGATACGGACATTTTCCTGTAGTCCTCAACGGTGTTGCCGTTCAGCAACGGGAGCAGTTCCTCCCGAAGCTCGTCGTCCGTCTCCATTATTGCAGTGTCGGAAATAGTCCCGCACATCTCAAACAGCAGCGGACGGCGTTCCTTGTCGTCCAGTCCCGCAGCGAAATACGAGGGCATTGTGAGCAGCTTTACCACCTTATCGTTGCTCTCGCTCTTTTCCTCAATTTCGGTTTTGGAAGCAGTAACCTTTTGGTTGCCGCTTCCTTTTTTGTCTGTCCAAAGCAACTTGTCTATGCCATCGACGACTATCATCAGAGCGATAAACAGTCCAAAGATGAGGAGGATTTCCTCCCCGCCGAAAACATTGTCGATACTCCCCGTCATGCCACGCTCGGCGTTTGCAATTTTCTCCATAGAGGGATAAATTGCCACGCTTAACAATACGATAACTGGAGCGTGAGCAGATAAAAGAGCGTACCCAAATGGGACGTATAGCAAGGGCAAAGCAAGGCTTATACCACGGCGGAGGCAACGTTCCAATAGGATATGATTACAAGGACGGAAAGCTTTTTGTTAATGAATACGAGGCTATACAAATAAAGAAAATATTTGAATGGTATATAGGCGGAATGTCTCCTCAAAAAATAATGGAACGCCTTCGGGACGAGGGGTATACAAACAAATATAAAAGTTGGGATTCGCTGAACGGAATGACTGTGCTGAAAATTTTAGGCAACGACGTGTATTTGGGAGTAACGCATTTCGGTGATATAAAAACTGAAAATACCCACGAACCGATTATTACAAAAGAGCAGTTTGATAAGGTTCGAGAAGTGAGGAAAAAACGTCAGAAAATTTACGGTGACACAGCTTATGTATCAAAATATCTTCTTACCGGTATGGTTTTCTGCGGCAGATGCGGAGCAAGGTATTTTGCAAAAGACCTGCAAATAAAAGTCAAGCCCTAAATAACATAATTCACAGATAATTAACAAGTATAAAAAGGA
>CAMUJF010000011.1 GCA_947089135.1 uncultured Clostridia bacterium | reverse complement strand
ACAATCCACAGGATTGTTTTCAATTCACCCCTTTGCGGAGCTCTTAAACGATAGGGAATTTCGCGCTCTGCGGAGCGCGACCAGGGGCTCTGCCCCGTGGACCTCGCAGCCTTGAAAGGCTGGCGAACTTTTTAGTCGCGGCTTCGCCGCTTAATGTGTCATGATAATTTTATGGATTGCTATAATCCCCATTAGAATTATTGACAAGAAATTGCCGCAAAAATTTTGATATATGCGTTTTTGCGGCAAGAGATTGCCAATAATTCAATGAGGGATTAGTATTAGGACAAGCATGAAAAACCGTTAAATGAAATTTTTGTAACTTATGCCAAAGACTATTGATTTTTTAAGAAAATTATTGTATAATCAAATATAATGTGAGTCGGAGGACTCAGAGAAAAATACCTTTGAAAGGCGGCTGTTTTAATGAAAACAAAAGTATTAAACGGAGTATCGCTCCCCAATATCCCCTGGCAGGATAAGCCTGCGGACTGCAAGGACGTAGTATGGCGCTACAATGCAAACCCCATTATCAAGCGCGACCACATCATGGTAAAGAAAGCAAACGGTTACAGAGAACCTTCAAACTCTATCTTCAACAGCTCTGTAGTACCCTTTGAGGTTGGGGACTACAAGTTTGCAGGCGTTTTCCGTGTTGACGACAGAGAGCGCAACATGGAGCTTCACGTCGGCTTCTCCAAGGACGGTATCAACTGGGACATCAATGAGGAAAGGATCAAGTTCAAGTGCGATATCCCGGAGGTGGGACAGTGGCAGTACGGCTACGATCCCCGCGTTTGCAGACTTGACGATGAAAACGGCAAGGAAAGATACATTGTAACATGGTGCAACGCTTACGGCTGGAAGCCTACTATCGGAATCGCCTATACTTACGATTTCAAGGAATTCACACAGCTTGAAAACGCATACCTGCCTTTCAACAGAAACGGCGTAATGTTCCCCCGCAAGATCAACAACAAGTATGTTATGATGAGCCGTCCCTCGGACAGCGGACATACTCCTTTCGGAGATATGTTTATCAGCCAGTCCCCCGACCTTACCTACTGGGGCGAGCACAGACACGTAATGGGTCCCTCTAAGGGTTGGGAAGCGACCAAAATGGGCGCAGGACCTATTCCTATCGAAACAGACCGCGGCTGGCTCATATTCTATCATGGCGTACTGACCTCCTGCAACGGCTATGTATACAGCTTCTCCGCAGCTCTCCTTGACAAGGACGAGCCTTGGAAGGTACTCAAGAGAGGCGCGTCATATCTTATCAGCCCTCAGACTGATTACGAGCTTATAGGCGATACGGACGCTGTAACATTCCCCTGCGCTAACCTTGTTGACGCGGACACAGGCAGAATCTGCATTTACTACGGCTGTGCCGATACCTGCACTTCCCTTGCGTTCACATACGTTGACGACGTTATGGACTTCCTTGACAACAACAGCCAGGTGTAAACAGCTGACAGCGTATAGCTAATAGTTGAAAAAGTCCTCGGAAAACTAAGTTTTCCGAGGACTTTATTTTTTAGGATCAGAAGTCATGTATTTCGGTTTTAGCTTCCGGCTTATCATTTTCTTCCGTTTTACCTGTTTCGGATTTTTCCGCACCGGCTTTTTTCTTTTCTCCCGCAAGCATTAAGGTCTCTTCGGCGCGGGTGAGGAGAAAGTCCGTGCAGGAATTTTCCATTGCAAGCCGCGCGGAGTTTTCAGCTTCGTCGTACTTTTCCAAAGCAAGGTAATTTTTGGCTTTTATAAGCTCTGTAAAGGATTTTCCCAATTTCCTCATGGGACGCGGCAAAGTACTCCACTTTATTTTATCGGCGGTGTCTATGGCGGAATGACTGAGTCCGCCCTCGGTCTGATACAGGGCAAGAACCGCCATTACCATGTCTCCGTCCGAAAAAGCGTCCAGATAATATATGCCGTCGTCGTAGGCTTTCGCCGCGCCGTTTCCGTCCTTTGCGATAATACACGCCGCCATTTTCACGCAGTAATAATACGCCGCGGTGCGGAAATTTCCCGTTGACTGAGCGACATCAAGAATACTTGTCAGGTCTGCCTGAGCGAGAGTTTTTGCCGCCGTGTCGGTCTCACCGCGCATACAGTACGCCGCGGCCGCTTCGATAAGCATGGGATTTTTATTGTCCCCCGCCGCATTCTCAAACAGCAGGTTTATATAGCTTTGGGAAAAGCCCTCCGTTTTGAAAATATTCACAAGCCTGCGCCTGAGCCTTTTCATGGGAGCGCGTTTAAACAGCGAACTGATAAAATATGTAACGATCGCCAGCAAAAGCGAACCGGCGCACATGAACGGCACGAACAGCATGATCCTGAACGGCTGCGTATCCATGAACAGATCCTGTATTGTTTTGACCGCAAAGCCCGCGCAGCAGCCGAGTATGAGGTATATCCCCCACCACACGCTTATGCCCTTTGCAAGCGCAAGCAGCTTGTTGTTCAGTTTCATTGGCTTTCCTCCCGCACCCCTGTTTTTCGGTATATTCAATAAGGGCTTGTCCCGTCGTCTGACGCGTCAAGCCGCAGCTTAGCTTCTATTGCTGCTCTTATTGCTCTTGTAAAATTATTTTGTCAGCTCCGCTTTCATTTCGGCGATTATTTTTTCCACGTCCTCATCGTTGCAGGACGCGCCGTTCCATATCTCGTGGGCGACCGCCGCCTGCCATACAAGCATTGCCATGCCGCCTATTGCGGGTATTCCGTGTTTTTCGGCAATACTCATAAGCTTTGTGACGTTGGGGTTATAGATGACCTCAAACACGCATTTGCAGCTTTTTACCACGTCCTCCGAAACGGGACAGTTATCGGTGTTGGGGTACATTCCCACGGGACTTGCGTTCATGAGCAGATCGAATTCACCGCTTATTTCCTCATGGGTAATAACGGATATTTTCGCCGCGGGATTAAGCTTTAACGCTTCTTCGGCGACTTCTTTTGCTCCCGTGATAAATTCGGGCAGCGCGACTATTGTCAGATCCGCGCCGTGGAGAGCGGCTTCTATAGCCATCATTCTGCCTACGCCGCCGCAGCCTATCTGGAGCACACGTCCGTCCAGCTTTGCCCCTCCCGCTTCGAGGGAGCGGAGAAAGCCTGAGCAGTCGGTGTTGTAACCGATATTCTTTCCGTTTCTGTTAACAACGCAGTTTACCGAATTATAGCGCCTTGCGGACTCGTCAAGCTCGTCCAGATATTTTATGATATCCACCTTATAGGGTATGGTGATATTGTAGCCGTTAAGAGAATTAAGGTACTCCGACTTTTCGGCAAGCTTTTCGGGAGGTATCTCGCACACCTCGTACTCGGCGTCGGGTTTTCCGTCAAGTCCGAAAAGACGTTTGTGAATGGGCGGGGACATAGTGTGTCCCAAAGGATAGCCTAAAAGCGCATATTTTGACATTTTCGGTCACTCCCCGTTTATTTCTTTTTGCCTTTTTTGGCGGAGGAAGACGCTGAGGTCTTTGCGTCTCCCGCCTTGGGAACAGCTTTGTCGGATTTGGCGGACTTGCTTTCGTCCTTGGTCTTTTTCTTCATGAAAGTGATAAGCTTGTCAAGCTCCAAAGCCTTTTCGGTGCTGCCCTCGACTTTGAGTTTTCCCGACAGGAAAGCGGGTACTGCGCCAAGCTTGCCCTCGGCTATCTTCAGGAAATTTTCCGCGCTTGCGAAAAGGATAGCGTCGCGGTCGTGGTACTCGTAGGGAGCAACGTCAAGCGCGCCGTTCTTGTAAGCTACATAGAACGCGCCCTCTCCCTCTCCGGTGATGTTCACCTGTATAGCGAAATCGCCCTCGAAACCCGACGCGTCGCCCTTTGCGAACAGAGATTCAGCCTTTGCAAAAATTTCTTCGTAAGTCATATTATTATATCCTCCATTAATTTATTGATCTTAGATTTAGGTTTATTTCAAAAGCTCCAAAGCCTTTTCAAGAGTTTTTGAATTTTCAACGTTTACGGCGTTTACGCCCTTTAAGGTCTTTTTGACCAGTCCCGTCAGCACCTTATTGGGTCCCAGCTCAACATAATCAGTGTACCCCGCCTCCGCAAGAGCATTCAGCTCCGAAGTGAATTTTACGGGGGAAACGATATGCTTTGCAAGCTTTGAGGGCATATCCTCAAAATCGGTCTGCTCCGCTCCCGTAAGGTTGGAATAAAACGGTACGGAGGGCTTATTAAAGGTAATGTTCATACTCCTCAGAGCGGCTTCAAAGTCCTCGGCGGCGGGCTGCATAAGCTTTGAGTGGAACGCCGAGGATACCCCTAACTTTACGGCTTTCGCGCCCATTTCCGCAAACTTGGCGGCGGCCTTTTCAGCGGCGGCGGTCTCCCCCGCTATTACAGTCTGGGCGGACGAATTGTAGTTTACGGGGACTACATAGCCGTCGACCTCCGCGCATACCGCTTCGATCTCCTCGGCGGATTTGCCGATTATGGCGTACATTGCTCCGCTTGCGGCTTCGGAGGCTTTCTGCATGGCTTCGGCTCTGGCTTTTATCACGCGGAAACCGTCCTCAAAGGAAAGGATACCGGCCGCAACCATAGCAGCATATTCGCCGAGGGAATGTCCCGCGACAGCGGAATACTCTATCCCCTCGCGTTTCATTATCTCGAACGCCGTTAAAGAAGTCGCCATAATTGCGGGCTGCGCAATAACGGTTTTGGCAAGTTCCTCCTCGCTTCCGTTTATCTTCTCAATAAGGTCGAAACCGAGGATACCGCTTGCTCTTTCGTAAACCTTTACATCGGGATAAGCCTCCGCAAGCTCCTTTCCCATTCCGGTGTACTGGGAGCCTTGTCCCGAAAACAAGAATACTGTTTTTGACATTTTTGTACTGTCCTTTCTGTGCTTATGTGATTTCCGCCTGCTGAATTTTTTTCGTCAAGGCGGATTTTATTCTTAAAAATCGTTGACAACGGGGACGAAAAATATTACAATAGTATTGTATATATTTTAACTGTAAAGACTGCAAAGATTGCATACCGCAAAAATTGCTGTACACAGATTTTTAAAAATACCCGCTGTTAATACTATACCATATTAATTGAAAAATTACAAGCGTTTGCCGCAGTTTTTTTAAGCCGCTTTTCTTAAGCGGAGCGGGTGACGCTGTAAAGAAATACGGAGGGAATTGTTTTGTTCGGAATTGAAATTTTGGGAATGGGTTCGTACAGTCCGTCGCTGAGCGTGACTAACAACGATATGGCTAAGATCGTGGAGACAAACGATGAATGGATAACCACAAGAACTGGTATAAGATCCCGCAGACTTGCCGACGGCGAGCCCACCTGGGAAATGGGTTTGAAGTCCGCGGAGGAAGCGGTCAGAAACGCGGGCATAGACCCTATGGATATCGGTCTGGTCATTGATACCACTATTACCAACGATTTTTATACCCCCTCCGTCGCCTGCGTTATACAGGACAAGATAGGTGCGAAAAACGCCGCCGCTTACGACCTCAACGCGGCTTGTTCGGGATTTGTGTACGCTGTGGACGCGGCTAAGAGGTACTTGCAGACAGACCCTGATCTGAAATATGTTCTTGTAGTCGCCAACGAGACTCTTTCGAGAGTTGTCGATTTCAGCGACCGTTCCACCTGCGTTCTTTTCGGCGACGGAGCTGCCGCCGCGGTGATCGGACGATCCGAAAAGCTTTTTACCAGCTTTATCGGCGCGGACGGTTCGGGAGCGCATTTCCTGTATGCGAAAAGTCATAAGGTACGTCACCCTATGAGGACTGCCGAAGACCGTATTGACGAGGGCGAGTTTGCCGCAGGAGGTAATTTTATCGTTCAGGACGGCAAGGAGGTCTACAAGTTTGCCACAAAGGCTCTGCCTACTGCCGCTCAAAAGGCGGCGGAAAAGATAGGTCTCGACCTTAATACCGTGGACTGGTTCGTCCCTCATCAGGCGAATATAAGAATTATCGAGACCGCGGCTAAAAACCTCGGCGTTTCAATGGATAAATTTATCGTAAACATTGCCGACCACGGCAACACTTCAAGTGCGTCCATACCCATCGCACTGAGCGAGGCTATCGCAGAGGGCAAGGTCAAAAAGGGAGACAGGCTCTGCCTCGTGGGCTTCGGAGCGGGTCTTACAATGGGCTGCGTTATAATGGATTATTAAAAAAAGAGAGGACTCCGTTTATGATTGCCGACATTTACGATATTTATTTCGGCGAGATATGGGATATGCTGGATTACCGCATATGCAGGGCTTTTGACGCGTTTACAAGAGAAAGCGTTATAAGCCTTATCATACAGGGCGTGCTGATCGCTATGTCCCTGTGGGATAAAAACGTTTGGTTTTTCGTTGTACTGTCAGCTATCGGTATATATTCTGTGTACGGAAACATTTTGGTCTGGGTCAATATGCGCCGCATAGAGCTTGCCGAAAAGCGCCGCAGCGAGCTGAAGTACAGGCAGTACAGGCTTGCCGCGGATATACGGAACAAAAGTCTCCCCTGCGGCGAAATATTGTTTATGCCTGAACCGGTGGGCGGCGAGGACTCTTTTTCCGGTCTGCGGATATCTTATACTAATCCCTCATTGAATTATGCACAATCTCTCGCCGCAAAACCACATATATCAAAGCTTGCTGCGGCGATTTCTTGTTCATAATTCTAATAAGGGATTAGTATGAACGTCGAAACAATAAATGATTGCTGAAAGGAATTTTATATATGAGTAAGACAGCGTTAATTACAGGTTCGTCCAGAGGAATAGGCGCGGCTATCGCGCTCCGCCTTGCAAAGGACGGTTTTAATATAGCTCTCAACGACCTTAACGAGGGTATGTTTGAGAATAATGATATAAAGGAAAAAATCACGGCTCTCGGAGTGGAGGCTGAAATTTTCTGTGCGGACGTTTCAAATTACAGTCAGTGCGAGGAAATGGTAAAGGCTGTAAAGGAACGCTTCGGTACTATCGACGCGCTGATAAACAACGCGGGCATAACCCGCGACGGTCTTATGGCGAGAATGTCCGAGGAGCAGTACGATACAGTAATTGCCGTAAATCAGAAAAGCGTTTTCAACATGATGAAGCTTGGAGGAAACGTTATGATACGCCAGAAGCAGGGCAAAATCGTTAATCTTGCTTCTGTGGCGGGACTGTACGGAAATCCCGGACAGATCAACTATTCCGCTTCAAAGGCGGCTATTATCGGCATGACCAAGACAGCGGCAAAGGAGCTGGGTTCGAGGAACATCAACGTGAACGCGGTTGCTCCCGGCTTTATAAAGACTCCAATGACCGACAAGCTCACCGAGGAGCAGAGGGCGAAAATGCTTGAAGCTATTGCCATGAAGCGTTACGGCGAGGTTGAGGAGATCGCCGGCGTTGTTTCGTTCCTTTGTTCGGAGGATTCGTCATACGTTACGGGACAGACTATCGAAATTTCGGGCGGTTTATCCATGTGACGTTAATATTTCGTCCTGCGCTGATACGCGGATACAAATAATTTACAGCATGAAAGGATTTGTTTAAATATATGAAAAGAGTTGTTATTACAGGAATGGGCGTGGTTTCCCCGGTGGGAAACACCGTTGAGGATTTTTGGAACAGCCTCAAAGCGGGAAAGCACGGCTTCGGTTTTGTAAATGATGTTACGGGAGATGATTTCGACGTTAAGATAGCGGCGAGAGTTAAGGACTTCTCTCCCGAAAAATATGTTGAGAAAAAAGAAGCACGCCGCATGGACAGGTTCACCCAGTTCGCGGTGAACGCTTCTCTTGACGCGCTTGCGGACAGCGGTTCGGATTTCAAGGACTTAGACCCTTTCCGCGCGGGAGTTATTTTCGGCGTGGGTATAGGCGGTCTTAACCTTACGCTTTCGGAGCATGAAAAGTTCCTTGAAAAGGGTGCGGACAGGATATCCGTTTTTTATGTGCCTATGATGATAGGCAACATGGCGGCGGGTACTATTTCCATGCGTACAGGCTTCAAGGGGGACAACTTTTGCTCCACGACAGCCTGCGCGTCCTCGGCTCATGCTGTGGGCGAGGCTTTCAGAAAAATAAAGGACGGCTACCTTGACGTATGCATTGCGGGCGGTTCGGAGTCCTGCGTGGGTACGTTTGCGCTGGGCGGCTTCAATAATATGAAAGCTTTGACACGTTCCGACGACCTTGACAGGTGCTCCATACCCTTTGACGCGGAAAGAAGCGGCTTTGTTCTCGGCGAGGGCTGCGGTGCGCTTGTCCTTGAGGAGCTTGAACACGCTAAGGCGCGGGGTGCGAAAATTTACGCTGAAATTGCGGGATACGGAGCTACCTGCGACGCTTACCACATGACTTCCCCGTCCCCTGAGGGAGACGCCGCCGCAAGGGGAATGATAAATGCCTTTACAGAAGCGGGACTTAAAGCGGAGGATATCGACTACATCAACGCTCACGGAACGTCCACAGGTCTTAACGACAAGTATGAGACAAAGGCGGTGAAAAAGGCTTTGGGCGAGGAGGCTGCCAAAAACGTTGTTATCAATTCCACTAAGTCCATGACGGGACACCTTTTGGGCGCGGCGGGAGCCGTTGAGGCTATCGTTACCGCTCTTTCCGTCAAGAACGACTATGTGCACCAGACTATCGGTTATAAAGTTCCCGACCCCGAATGCGACCTTGACTACTGCACCGAGGGCGGACGGGATATGACGGTAAACGCCGCGCTGTCCAACAGTCTCGGCTTCGGCGGACACAATGCTACGCTCTGCATTACAAAGTATAAGGAATAATTTAGGAGGCATTTTAGATGAGCGATAAAATACTTGATATAATAGATATGGGAACTGTTTCAGCACTGGCAGACCTTGTAAACGAAAAAGAGTTGGGCGAGATAACCATTGAAAGAGACGGCAAGAAAATTATAGTTAAGGGTAAAAAGTGTGCCGCCATTAGCAGTACGCCTATGTCGGCGATGCCGATTTCCGCACCTGCTCCCATTCAGACAGCTGCGCCCGAAGCGCCTGCACAGGCAAGCGGCAATGTTGTGAAGTCCCCTATCGTGGGTACTTTCTACGCCGCTTCAGCTCCCGACAAGCCTCCGTTCGTAACGGTGGGTCAGCAGGTGAAAAAGGGCGACGTTATCATGATAATTGAGTCCATGAAGCTGATGAACGAGGTACAGAGCGAGTTTGACGGTACTGTCGCGGAGATACTGGTCAAAAACGGAGAAGCCGTTGAGTTCGACCAGCCTATCATGATAATCAAGTAGGAACAGGCCATGAAGATAACCGTTGACACGAACGGAACATGGTATCACGGCTCGGACAGCAGCTTTGAGCTTCTGCGGGAGGGCAGCACCGTTACACAGTGGAAAGAGCTTGCGGAGGCTTTCTCTCATAAGCCGTCTGTGCTTGGCTATGACGACAGCGGCTCTATAACTCATAACGGAAAAGCCGACGGTCTGCTGTACGTTATCGACGAGCCTATAGCCGTTGGAGATGATATTTACCCTCACCCGAAAACGACTATGGACGAAAACGCAGAGTTCCTTACAAAGCGTCCGCTGAAAGTCAGGTTAGTTGAAAAACTTCCGTTGAATTTGGAGGAAAAATAAATGGCGTTAATGAACAAAGAACAAATTATGGAAATTATCCCCCACCGCGATCCGTTTCTGCTGATAGACACCATTGAGGAAATGGAAGTGGGCAAAAATGTCGTGGCAACCAAATACATGAGTCCCGACGAATTCTGGTTCAAGGGACATTTTCCCGGCTACCCCGTTGTTCCGGGAGTGCTTATGTTGGAAATGTGCGCTCAGGCGGGAGCAGTGGCTATGCTGTCAATGCCCGAAAACAAGGGCAAGATAGGCTTTTTCGGCGGCGTTAAGGAAGCTAAGTTCCGCCGTCAGGTAGTTCCCGGAGATACCCTGCGCATTGAGGTGGAAATTATCAAGGTAAAGGGTCCCGTGGGCGTGGGAAAGGCTCTTGCTACGGTGAACGGCGAGAAAGCCGTTGCGGCGGAGATATCCTTTGCAATAAAATAATTTTACCAATACTCCGAAAGGATACATCAGTATATGTTTAAAAAGGTACTTATCGCCAACCGCGGCGAAATAGCGGTCCGTATCATAAGAGCGTGCAGAGAGCTGGGTCTTAAGACTGTGGCGGTGTTTTCCACAGCCGACAGGAACGCTCTCCATGCCAAGATCGCCGACGAAGCGGTATGCATAGGCGCTCCCGCCGCAAAGGACAGCTATCTGAACGAAAAGGCGATCATTGCCGCCTGCGAGACAACAGGCGCGGACGCCGTTCACCCCGGCTTCGGTTTTCTTTCCGAGAACGCCTCCTTTGCGCGGAACTGCGGAAAGTGCGGCATAACCTTTATCGGTCCCGCGCCAGAATCTATTGAAATGTTGGGGGACAAGGCTGCCGCAAAGTCTGCCATGAAAAAGGCGGGAGTACCCGTTATCCCCGGCAGCGACGGAGCGGTAAAGTCCATGGACGAGGCAAAAAGTCTTGCGGAGGAAATAGGCTTTCCCCTTATGGTAAAGGCTTCCGCAGGCGGCGGCGGACGGGGCATACGTCTGGTGGAACGCATGGAGGACTTGGAGTCCCAGATAACTGCCGCGCGAACCGAGGCTCTTAATTACTTCGGGGACGGCAGCATCTACATGGAAAAATTTATCGTGAACCCCAAGCACATAGAATTTCAGATACTTGCCGACAAGCACGGCAACGCTGTACATCTGGGGGAGCGTGACTGCTCTATGCAGAGGCGCAACCAGAAGGTGCTGGAGGAAAGTCCCTCGGTTATCATGACCCCGCAGCTCCGCGACAGAATGGGCAAGGCTGCCGTTGCGGCGGCTAAGGTATGCGGGTACTACAACGCGGGTACTATTGAATTTTTGGTGGACGGCAAAAACAATTTCTACTTTATGGAAATGAACACCCGTATACAGGTGGAGCACCCTATTACCGAATTTGTTACGGGTATAGACCTTGTTAAGGCTCAGCTTAAAATTGCCGCGGGTAAGGAGCTGCCCTACAGTCAGGAGGATATCCGCGTAAAGGGACACTCGATAGAATGCAGGATAAACGCGGAAAGTCCCGAAAAGGGTTTCCGTCCAAGTCCCGGAAAGATAAATGCTCTGCATATTCCGGGCGGTCCGGGAATACGTATAGACAGCTCGGTCTATTCGGGATATGAGATATCCCCTTACTACGACAGCATGATAGCGAAGCTTATAGTTTACGCTCCCACAAGAAAAGAGGCTATCGCCAAAATGAAATGGGCGCTTGCCGAGTTCATTGTGGAGGGTGTGGATACAAACATAGATTTTCAGCTTTCCCTTATACGCGATCCCGCGTTTGAGGAGGGAAACTACGATATAGGCTATTTGGGCAGACGGGGAGTCTGATTATTTCCGACAGTTTTTAACGGTTTTCGGAAAACGGGGGCGAGGATATGGGCGAAGCGGAAAAATGTCCTATATGCGGGGACGAAATAACTTTCGGGGAATGTTCTGTCTGCGGTTTTATACCGCCCGATTACAGCGCTATTGCCGCGCCCTACGACCTTGATCCCTCTAACGATCACTTCGGAGAAACAGACCCTGCGGAGGGAATGTTCCCTGCCGATACCGATATGGAGGGCGTTTCTTTCGGAGAGATGCCTGAGCTTGACATACTGTCCATAGCTTTGCCCAATGCGCAGTCTTTGAATTCTCTCGGCTTTGCCTCTGCGGCGGCGAAGCCTGCGCCCAAGATAGTGGTCATGCGTTCAAATCCGTTTTCGGGAGCAAATCCCGCGCCGCCGCAGGGTACTCAAAATGTGCAGAATACACAAAATACGCAAACCAAACAAAAGCAGTCTCCTCCGCCTGTGCAGACCTTTCAGCCGACAAGGAATGCACAAGCTGTTCAAACAGCGCAGAACGTTCAGAGTCAGCAAAATACCGCTTCGTCCGCGCCATTCATACCGTATGTGCAGCAGGTACAGCAAATGCAGCAGGCCAGTCTGCCTGTGCGTATCGTAAAGGGTACGTCAAATTTTGTCATTGCCCATTGGTGGAAGTTTCTGCTTATGGCTGCGGTACCCACGGCGGGAATGATATTTATGGTGTACTACATTGGTAAGTACAAATCGGACAGGCGCGGAGCCGATATTCTGAAAGCGATAATGTTCGGCGTTTTGTCGGGTATAATGCTTTTGAGCCGCTGGGATCCTTTCGGGCTGGACGTGCTGCTGAGGGAGCTGCTCGATATAATTTTCAGCAGCAGGCGGCGCAGGAGATATTATTGACGGTAAATTTTCCGCGCATAAATTCATAAATTTCAGTATCAGATAAGGAGTGAGCTGCGCCAGATGCCAAAGAAGACTTGTCCCCTGTGCGGGGGAAAGCTTAAAAACAATTACTGCGACAGCTGCGGCTACGACGTTCCCGAAGACGACGATCTCAGCGCGCTTTACGATATGGAGCCTGAAAACGACGCTTTCGGCGAGGCCGTCAGGGAAGTAACCCCGGACGTTCAGTCCGAGGAGATATATCCCAACCGTCAGGATCGTCCCGTCGGCTACGACACAGCTTACGAACAGCCGAAGTTCAAGGTCAGGGATAACAGGGGCAATACCGTACATCAACATCAGAACCACGGTCATCAGCCTCCTCCCTCTCCTTTTGCGCAGCAGAACAGTCAGAACGGGCAGAATCAACAAGCGCAGAACAACCGGCATAATCAGCAGAACGCCAATCCCTACGGAGGATACGGCGGTTATGGGGGTACGCAGAATAACGGCGGAAACGCTCCGCAGCCGTCGCCGTATGCAAACCGAGGCGGACATAACGGACAAAACAAACAGACTACTCAGTATGCAAATGCGAGCGATTTTATAAAGGCTTATTGGTGGCTGCTGCTTATTTCGTTTTTTATTCCCTGGGTAGGCATCATTATTCTCGTTTCCATATTAAAATCAATAGATCAAAAATATATCGGCATCGTTATCGCGGCGATAGTTTTGGGATTTGTACTTCCGCCGTGACGATACGTTTTGAAATCGGACGGAAATATAAGATAAATACAGGGTACAGACGGGGGGAGCGGCATTATGATTTTACAGTGTCCTTTGTGCGGAGAACTGACGACAGGCAGTACCTGCTTTAAATGCGGCTACGTTATGCCGGACGAGGAGGAGCTTGCGGCTCTTTACAACCTTGACCCCTCCGATTATCCGCAGTCTGCCGCCGTTCGGGAGATAGTACCGGAACGTATTTCCGCCGAGATATATCCTGATATAAGGGTTCGCGGGGCGGTACAGACGGCGGCAGGCGCAAGGTCTAATGTTAACCCGAAGCCGGTTTCCGTTCCGGCGAGATACAACGCCAATATGCCGGCTGCAAGTCCGCGTCCTGTTCAAAATGCCCGGAACGTCCAAAATCAACCGAATATGACGAGTCCGTCGGAGTTTATATGGGACGTTTGGGAAAACTTTGCCGAAAATTTCAGAAAGTGCTGGACGCTTCTGCCGCTGTGCTATTTCTTCCCTCCGTGTATACTGGTATATTTCGTGGTGGCGGGAGTCAGGCTTTTTTCGGGAGAAAGAGTCAGCGTGCCTTTCGGTCTGCTTACGGCGCTGGCTGCTGTTCTCGGACGGCCGGGAGGCATAGCGTTTTTATTTTTAATGTAATACATATTGCCGTGCCGTGTGGGTCAGCAGGGAGCGGCATAGATTACCCCAATGCAAGGAGTGATAAAAATGGGTCTGGAAGATCTGTTCAACGTTGTGAAAACCCGTTTCAACGCATATCCCGCCGCGCCTGAGGGCGAGGAAAGGGACAAGGCGGACAAAACGGATAAAACCGATTCGGCGGTAAAAGTCCCTGCCAATATAGTTTTCAAGTGTCCGCGGTGTCTTAATATGATAATGACCGACGAGCTGGAAAAAAATCTGAAGGTGTGTCCAGAATGCGGATATCACGCGAGGCTGACGGCCTCCGAAAGGATTAGGCTTATTGCCGACAAGGAAAGCTTCCGCGAGTTCGACGCGGACATGAAAAGCAAGAACCCCATTGATTTTCCCGACTATGAGGCGAAGCAGCAGAAGCTGCGGGAGTCCACGGGTCTTAAGGACGCGGCGGTCACGGGAGAATGTACCGTCCGCGGGGAAAAATGCGTTATAGGCGTTATGGATTCACGCTATATGATGGCTTCAATGGGCAGCGTGGTGGGCGAAAAGATTACACGCGCTTTCGAGTACGCAACGGAACATAAGCTGCCTGTGATACTGTTTACCGCTTCGGGAGGAGCGCGTATGCAGGAGGGTATAGTTTCCCTTATGCAGATGGCTAAGACAAGCGGCGCAGTGGCGCGTCACAGCGACGCGGGACTGCTCTATATAACGGTGCTTACAGACCCCACCACAGGCGGCGTGACGGCGTCCTTTGCGTCTTTGGGGGACATTATCATCGCCGAGCCGAAAGTCCTTGTGGGCTTTGCGGGACGGCGCGTTATAGAGGGTACTATAAAGCAGCGGCTGCCGGACGATTTCCAGTCCGCCGAGTTCATGCTTGAGCACGGCTTTGCGGACATGATAGTGGAGAGAAAATCCATGCGCAGGACTATCGCGCATATTCTTAAGCTTCACCCTATGAGGGAATATTTGCGCGGAGGTGATGAATAATGGAAAAGCTTAACAAGCTGACCCCTTACGAGCGGTTAGAAATAGTACGCCACAAGGGCAGACCTACCGTAAGGGACTATATACCCCTTATTTTCGACGAGTTTATCGAAATGCACGGAGACCGCTATTTCGGTGACGACGGGGCGATAATGGGCGGTATAGCGTCCATAAACGGCATACCCGTTACCGTTATCGCCGAGGTAAAGGGCAGGAACCTTAACGAAAACAAGGACAGCAACTTTGCCATGCCCCACCCGGAGGGCTACAGAAAGGCTCTCAGGCTGGCTAAGCAGGCGGAGAAATTTCACCGTCCGGTCATATGCTTTATCGACACTCCCGGCGCGTTTTGCGGCGTGGAGGCTGAAAAGCGGGGTCAGGGTGAGGCTATCGCAAAATGTCTCATGGAGTTTATGAGACTGAAAACTCCCATAATAAGTGTTGTTCTGGGAGAGGGCGGCAGCGGCGGCGCAATTGCCCTCGGAGTGTGCGACGAGCTGGCTGTTCTGGAAAATTCCATATACTCGGTAATTTCCGCAAGAGGATTTGCTTCCATTCTCTGGAAGGATGCGGGAAAGGAAAAGGAAGCCTGCAATATTATGAGAGCTGCTGCCGAGGATATGGTGGAACTGGGCATTGCGGAGAAGATCATTGAGGAGCCTTTAGGGGGCGCTCATAACGATATTGGTCAAACTGCTGAAAATATAGCCGAATTTTTATACAAAACTCTACACAAAAAAATGAAAATAGATATTGACGTTTTGCTAAATGAACGATATACTAAGTTTAGGAAGATCGGCGAGTTCACAGAAGCATAGCCGCCGGATTTCATATCCCCGCATGGGCGGCTGTTCCTGCCGTATTTGCGGAAAAAATACATGAACGGAGGAAATACTCATGGTATTCGATAAGGTAAAGGAGATCATCGTTGACCAGCTCGATGTTGAAGCAGACAAGGTTACGGCGGGCGCAAACATTCAGGACGATCTGGGCGCAGATTCTCTTGACGTGGTTGACCTTGTAATGAGTCTTGAGGAGGAGTTCGACATCGAGATCCCCGACGAGGCCGTAGAGGGAATCAAGACTGTCGGCGATATCGTTAAGTATATCGAGGACAATCAGTAAGTTTTCTTAAGGCATGGCTGCGTTACAAAACGGTAACGCAGTTTTGTTTTATACCAGGCTCTATTGCAAAATTTACAATTTTGCAATACCGGGCAGCATATAAGGGGAGGAAATGGCTTTGAAAACAAAGAACCGCGTTATTTCATTGATATTTCCTGTTTTTACGCTTCTGCTCAGTATTTGGTATATTTTTGCGGGACAGCGGCGTATGGTTATCCCCGCGGCAATATGCGGAGCGGCTTCTGTTGTATTAACGATAATGAATACCGATACAAGCAAATTTTTTACAGAGAAAATAATTTTTACCGTTATTTATTCTGTTTTGTGGTATGCGCTGCTTATTTGGGCGGCGGTAAATCTAAGCATTGGTCTTGATCCATTTTTCTTTATGTATAGCTATACGGCCGCATTTTTTACTTTTTCGGCAGTTTATTTTTGGATACGGTCGCGTGATTTGAAGAAAACTGCCGTTTTGATCTTTTCAAATCCTGCGTTGGCGCTGATGCTTATAACTTTATCAGATGTTTTATATCCTGAAAACGGCATCAAAGCCATAATCGGATAAGGAGGGTTATATTATGATAAACGATCCCGTTATAAAAAAAATGACAGAGGAGATCGTCAGGATATGCGATCCGCTGCAAATTTTTCTTGCGACGGCGAAAAGAAATTCAAAGGGGGAGGTCTCCCGCTTTAAGCTGTGTATTGTGGTGGACGACAGCTATGGCAGCCATTCCGATCTGGAAAGCGAGATACTGCTTAAAACAGACTGTCCCATACCCTGCGATATAATCGCGTACACGGTAAGCGACTGGAACGAGTGTCTGGACGACGATTTTACCTTTGCATACAGAATCAATAACGAAGGGAATTTGCTTTATGAGCAGACGAAGCAGTCACACGACTGACAGCAAGCGGTACTACGACTGGCTTTATCATGCCTGTCTTGACATTATGTCGGCGAGGCTTCTTGTGGACGACAGCAGACTTGCAAAGCCTGTTGTGTTCCACTGCCAGCAGGCTATAGAAAAGGGGCTTAAGGCTTTCCTGCTCTACAAACACAGGAAGCTTTTCGACGGACACAACATCACATGGCTCTGCAAGCAGGCGGCTATGACGGATCAGACCTTTACACAGTGGATAGGCAAAAGCACAGTCCTTAACAGGTACTACATAGAAACGCGGTACCCTGCCGATATTCCGGAAGAAATAGGCAAGGATACCGCTGAGGATATTCTGAAGTCCGCGGAGGAAATGCTTGGGTTTATCTGCGATATCACCAAGTTTGATTACAGAAGCTACCGCAAGAGCGGAAAGTATTGGCTGAAAGACGAGCGGAATGTCCACGCAGACCGAGATGATTATTGATATTTTTCAGCGGACAAGAAGCTCTATCACCGCCATTGCCGCAGTACCGGGAAGTCCGAGTGTAAGAGCAACAAATACCGTAAACAGATTGAGCGGCAGGGCAAGTCCGAGCTGTCCCCCGAAAAAATGCAGGAGGACAAGTCCCAATCCGCCGCTTATCATGCTTTTCAATGCTGTGGCGAACGGCTTTCTCGAACGCATGAAGTGTATGAGCATGACGACCCCCGCAAGAGCCAGCGCTCCGTAAAAGATGAGCTCCGCGGGAGAACCCGTCAGTCCGAGACCGTTAGTCTGCATCTTATATTCCGCTCCTTTGCCGTTCTTATCAGGTAATCGTACCGCGCTTTCATGGCAAGCTCCTCGTATATGAGCGCGTCCACAAGTTCGGGTTCGTCGGTCATATCGTAGCTTTCCCTGATCCGGGAAAGCTTTTCCGTCACAAGGTCAAGCTCTTCTAAGAGCTGTTTGCGGAGGAGTGCGTCCTCCCTGTCTTTTGCCGACTTGCTGTTTTTCATGTCCTTTATTCCGAACAGTTTCATATTTACCCCTCCTAAAAAAGAAGATATCCAAGCGCGAGAATAAGCTTGATATCGGCTTTTTCTTTTATAAGCAGATACATGATGAGTATTATCATAAGCTTTTCGCCGTCAAGATTAAGGTCGGTCAGAAACGACAGCATACCCGCCATTGAATTTCCTGACGGAGAATTCCACACCGGCGCGTTTCCCGAGGGGTAATTTCTGCCGCCGTTATTGGGAGCGGCTGTTTCAAGGCGTACTGCCTGCTGATCCCGGAAGGTCTGAGGGGATCGCATTGTTTGCTCATTATGAGCATTATGCGTATTTTGTCCGTTATGTATATTTTGCTGACGATGACCGCCGTTTGGTCTTTGAGAACCTTGCGCGCCGCTTGTGCCTCCTGTACTGTTTATTCCGTTCATGCCGTTTGCCGCGGTGTTTCCGTTATTGCCGTTATGGTTATATGTATTATTATTCGGTACGAACTGTTCAAATCTGGTCTGATTGTTCCGCATATTTTGCATATTCTGCGTTTGCTGCATTTGTTGCAGCTGCTGCATAAATCTGTTGCCCTGTTCGGTGTACTGGCGGGTCAATCTGTTCATCTCCCTTACGCGGCATTCCGCCTGTATAAGACCCTGTTCGGACATTGTTCAACGCCCCTTTTTCGGATATTGGAAGCTTTGGAATTCATGCCGGTCATTTTACAGTCTTACGGTTTTCAGCCTACAGCATATTTTCCAGATCGTTCAGTATGCCGTTGTCGCGCATTGCTATAAATATATTGTAAAGCTTCAGAAGCTTTACAGCCTTGTCGAGACGCTTTTGCTTTTCGGCGGAGAGATGAGGTCTCAGGGCAAGGAGCAGACCGCAGTCCTTGTCGTCGGAGGAAGCGGCTCCCAGAAGCTGCATTATGGCAATGGGGTTTATGCCGCCCGGATCGCTTCCGCCGTTATCACCGCCGCCTCCGGGATTGTCCGTATTGCCTGAAGCGGAAAAGCCGGAGGCGCTGCTCCCGGGCTGAGAGCCGGCGCCGTTCATTCCGCCGGAAAGCATGGCGGCAAGCTCTTTTATCTGGTTCATGCTCTCCTCGTCGGACAGCAGCGATTCTATCTTTTCGGTAATATCGTCCAGCTTGCTCACCGCCTTTTTGTGGCAATGCATAAAATGCTTGCACAGGATGTTTATTTCACTTTCGGTCCTTTATTTTGTAAGCTTATTGTACAGAGCCTGCGCCTGGGGAGTGGACATGAACTTTTCCAGCATACCGGGGTTGTTCACGATCTGATTGAAAGCCGCCGCCTCGGAGGGCTTCATATTGTTCAAAGCCGCGTCGAATTTTCCCTGTTCAAGATCCTGTCTCAGGCTTTCGGGGGATACGCCCAGCTTTGCGCTTACAACGTTCAGGAGCTTGTTAAGCTGCTGAGGAGTAGCGTTGAGGTTTGCCATAAAATAATTCCTCCAAAAAATTGTATTCAGCTCTTTCTTTCTCTTACAGCATATGTTATAATAACTGTAAAAAGAACCTGCTATATTATATGAAAGGACGGTTTTTGTGTGAGAATAATCGTTATGTCCGATTCCCACGGAAACAGGGAAAACGTAGAAAAAATAATATCCGCGAACCCGAACGCGGATATGTTCATACACCTTGGGGACGGCGAAAGAGAGGTGGCGGATATAAAGGTCAGGTATCCGGATATAAAGCTTATAAGCGTGCGCGGAAATTGCGACTGGGGCAGGGAGTCCCCCGATTATGCGGTCGCGGAATGCGGAGTATACGCGGGCGGCAAAGAGGTCAAAATCTTCTGCGCCCACGGACACCGCTATTATGTCAAGGACGGTACCGAGACCTTGCGCTCCGCCGCCCGCGACAACGGCTGCTGCGCCGCGCTTTTCGGGCACACTCATGAGCGTTACATTGCCTGCGAGGACGGCATTGACGTTATGAATCCAGGCAGCTGTTCCTGCCCCAGAGACGGGAATAAGCCCTCATACGGGTTTATAGACGTTACCGAAAACGGGGTCTTTATGAACATTATTGACGTTGGGTATTGAGCGGTTGACTGTTTACCGTTGTTTTAAATTTGTGCAAAGGCGGCAAAAACGTGAAAATAATCGGCAGACTTGATATTGAAACATATAAGTGTATTACAGACAGCATTATAACTGATGAGGTCATAATAACAGAAGAGCGTATTCAGCATATTAAAGAAAGGCATCCCAACGATTATGAGCTTTTTTACTCTTATATGAGAGAAGTTATTGAGCAGCCCGAATATATTATTGAAGCCAATAAACCGAATACGGCATTGATACTAAAGTCATTTTCCGATAGCAATAAACAGTTCAAGACAATACTTCGGCTTGTAACGTCTGCCGATAACAGTACATTTAAAAACTCTGTTATCACTTTTATGAAAATAAACGAAAAGGAATGGAACAGACTTATAAAAAACAAAAAAATACTTTACAAATCGGAATAAGTGTGGTATAATATGATTAAGATAAGATAGGTTATTTGAGGTGGAAGATTTCGTCCCCGTCCACACGCCGACGGCTTGACAAAGGGAAACCTTGAGAGATGCAGGAGAACGGGACGCCTGCCAAATAGCCGACCGCCGCTCCGATATATCGGAGCGGCTTTTTACAGTTTACCGATGCTCGTGGCAGGTTTCGGCAGGTTCGCACCTTAAATATATGCTTGCAGCAATAAACCGAAAGGAATGTTACTATGAAGATCAGAAAAACACTCGCAATTCTCACAGCGGCGGCAATGACCGCTGCAATGACAGGCTGCGGAAACGGTGATGCGGACGGTGCGATAATCGGAGACAACCGTACTAATACCGCGGTAGGCGCACTGGAAACCTTAAGCGTTGAGGGTACGGTTCAGACCGAAGCCGCCCCCGAAAAGGAGTACAGCGAAATGGTACAGCGTTCGTTCTTGTCCTACGGGAACGATCACCGCCTCAATGAAAAGCTTGAAAAGGCTATGAACGGCGAAAAAATAACCGTGGCGTATCTGGGCGGCTCTATCACCGAGGGCGTTGGGGGTACTCCCGACACCTGCTACGCAAAGCTGTCCTATAACTATATCGCGGAAAATTTCGGCAAGGGCGATAATGTTGAGTATGTCAACGCGGGGGTAAGCGGCACTCCCTCCATACTGGGAAATCTCCGCGTTAAAAAGGACGTGCTTGACAAAAACGCCGATATAGTTTTTGTTGAGTTTGCAGTAAACGACGGTATGGATCAGCTCCACAAGGATTCTTACGAGTCCCTTATACGTACAATTTTGAAGCAGGAGAACGAGCCTGCGGTGATACTTCTGTTTACGGTGACGAAAACGGGACACACCTGTCAGCCCCATATGTCGGAAATAGGCGAGTATTACGGTCTGCCTATGATAAGCGTACCCAATGCGATACAGCCAGAAATAGAGGCGGGCAGTATGACCTGGGCGGACTACTCCGACGACGAGGCTCATCCCAATGCCGAGGGGCACAAGCTTGTTGCGGAATTTATCGAATACTGGTTTGAGACGTACAAGGCAAGAAACGCCGTTGACCAGTCTGTGGATATCCCCATAGTACCCAAATTCGGCAATCCATACGAGGACGCTTTCCTTGCGGAGATAGATTATGACAATTCCAACCCCGATCTGCAAATAGGAGATACGGGAAGCTTCGCCCTTGATTCAAGAAGCATTGCGGATTTCAAAAAGGGCGCGTGGGTCTACAGCGGAGAGGGCACGGAGCCCTTGAAGCTTACAGTTAAGGGAAACAGTCTGTTCCTCGTCTGCAAACGGAACAACAGCGACAGCATGGGAAGATTTGACGTGATGATAAACGGAAACAAGGCGGGTACTATTGATACAAACCAAAAGGACGGCTGGGGAGATCCCTATGCTTTTCAGGCAATAAAGTGGCAGGGCATAAAGGACATGGAGGTGGAGATAGTCCCCTCCGAGGACAGCGCGGGCAAGACTATCGAGATATACGGAATCGCGTTTTCACAGAACGAAAGCTTTATGTAATGCGCGTATAAAGCTTGCAAACGCAAACGGGGCTGTAAGAGCCTCTTCAGTATCTTTTTACGCACATCTTTTCGGCAATCTTTTGCCGCTGACTGCGTTAAAAATCCTTGCAATACGCGAGTATTACTGCGGATTTTTGCCTTGTCATCGATAAAATCCTGCCAAAAATCCGCATATAAAAAGATACTGAACAGGCTCTAATATTTTTACATTCAAAATTGTAAAAATATTTAAAATCCCCTTGCAATCCGAAAAGCTTTGTGATATACTATAAAAGATAACGTATACTATTTGGAGGTGTGACGTATGGAATTCGGCGCAATTCAGATCATAGGCGGAATTATTATGCTTATCTGCAGCGTGCTTATTATCGTTCTGACAATAATGCAGGAGCAGAAGCAGCAGGATATGAGCGCGGCTCTTTCGGGTCAGAGCGACAACTTTTTCGGCAAAGGCGACGTGAGCAGCTCCCGCGAGCAGGCTCTCGCAAGACTGACAAAGCTTTTGGCTATTGTATTTTTCGTTGTTACTCTTGCCGTTAATATTATTCCCGCAATAATAAACAGAGTCAGCGCAAGCTGAATAACTATGCCGTCATGTCCTGCGCCGCTTTTGGCGCGGGACTTTTTCTTTAGCTTTAAATTCAAGAATAAGAATTCGGAGGCGCTGCGGATATGGCTGAACAAAAGGATATTTACAAAAACAGGATAAAGTCGATCTTGACACAGGGAGGCGGAAAGGGAGTACCCTATAAAAAGCTGTACGCCTCGTGCAGGGGCAGACGGCAGAACGCCGCCGCGTTTTCGTCCGCTGTAGCCGAGCTGAAGCGGGAGGGCGTTATCACCGAGGATAAAAACGGTATAAAACTTTGCGCTGACGCGGGACTTTTCCGTGCAAAGGTGTCAAGGCTCAACAAGACTTTCGGGTTCGTTGAACGGGAGGACGGCACGGAGGTATTTATTCCGGGGAAATTCCTCAAGGGCTCAATGCCCGGCGATACGGTCATGGCAAGGCTTCTGCCGCAGCGGGGGGAGCTTCCCGAGGGAGAGGTAGTCTCCGTCGTCGAGGAGGGCTTCACGGAGTTTTCGGGTACTGTCGAAAAGGACGGCAAAACCGTATGCATACGTCCCGATACCCTTTCAAAGGAGCTTATGATAGTTTCGGCTATAGACGTTCCCGTAAGAGTGGGAGACAAGGTCCTGGCGGAAATTTCCCGCCGCGGAGACAGGCACTCCGAGCACAGAGTACGCATCAAGGATATTTTCGGCGACAGCGGAAAAGCCAAAAGCAGCGCGGACGCTTTGCTCTATACAAACGGCATAGAGGTGGATTTTCCCTCTCAGGTTCTGGACGAGGCAAGATCCGCCGAGCATAAGGGTATACCTCTTGACGAGCTCTATAAGCGCCTTGACCTGCGTGACGAGGTGATCTTCACCATAGACAGCGCGGATACAAAGGATATAGACGACGCGGTGTCCGTTTCCCGCGACGGCGACGGCTGGAATCTCGGCGTGCATATCGCGGACGTGTCCTTTTACGTAAAGGCGGGCTCTGAGCTTGACAATGACGCTATGCTCCGCGGTACCTCCATTTATTACGCAAACAAGGTAGTCCCCATGCTGCCTAAGGAGCTTTCCAACGGCATATGCTCCCTTAACCCTCACGAGGACAGGCTTGCGTTTTCCTGCCTTATGAAGCTTGATTTTGAGGGAAAGCTTGTAAGCTATAAGTTCAGCAAGTCGGTAATTCGTTCGCGGGTAAAGGGCGTTTACAGCGAGATAAATATTCTGCTGGACTGCCTGAAAAACGGCGATGCGGTACCCTTTGAGCTTGCGGAAAAATACGGCGGTCTGACAAAAAGCATTCTGCTTATGGACGAGCTTGCGGCAATACTGACCGTCAACAAGCTCCGCCGCGGCGCGCCCCAGATAGAGACCTCGGAAAGCAAGCTGATAATAGACGAAAACGACGTCTGCGTGGATGTCCAAAGGCGTGAGCGGGGCAGGAGCGAGCTTATCATTGAGGAGTTCATGCTCATGGCAAACACGGCGGCGGCAAGGCTTGCAAAGGAAAGCGGCGTACCCTTTGTGTACAGAGTGCATGAAGACCCGTCCCCCGAAAAGATAGGCGAGCTTGTGGAAACGGTTTCGGTAATGGGGATAGCTGTTCCTCACTTTACAAGCGTAAAGCCGAAGCACCTTGCGGAGATACTGGAAAAGACAAAGGAGTCTCCACTTGCGCCTGTGGTGAACAGCATGGTGCTGCGGTCGATGGCTAAGGCTAAGTACAGTGACGAACCTCTCGGACATTTCGGGCTTGTGCTTGACGATTACGCGCATTTTACGTCCCCCATAAGACGTTACCCCGATCTGGCGATACACCGTATACTGACAGACCTTTGCTACAATAAAAAGACTCCCGACAATATACGCAAGCGCTATGCCGCATTTGCAAACGAGGCGGCGCGGCAGTCCTCGGAGTGTGAGCTTACGGCTATGCGCATTGAACGCGCCTGCGACGACTGCTATGCGGCGGAGTATATGTCCGCCCATATCGGAGAGCGTTTCGAGGGTATGATATCCTCGGTTCAGGATTTCGGCTTCTTTGTGGAGCTTCCCAATACCGTGGAGGGACTTGTCCGTCTGGACACGCTGAAAAACGGTCCCTACGACTACGACGGACGGTTCTCTCTCACTAAAGAGGGCAAGCCTGTGTACCGGGTAGGCGACAGGATAAGAGTTATCTGCGCCGCCGCAAACGTAAGCGCGGGACAGGTGGATTTTGCCGTGGAGGACGACTTCATGGAATAGAAAAGCAGAAAATGAAAACGACCGCTAAGGAAAATTTCCAAGGCGGTCATTCTGTATTCTATTAATTTTATCATTTTACTTTTTCGCCCGCGTGCTTTCGCATAAACGCCACGAAATCCGATTCGGGGATAGGTCTGGAGTAGTAGTACCCCTGTATATATTCGCAGTTCAGGTCGGTGAACTTCTTTACAAGCCCCTCTGTTTCCACGCCCTCCACAACGATGTGCATATTCATGTCCTTGAGCATTTTTATCGTATTTTTCAGCACCGTCCACATTCTGGGGTTGTTTTCGCTGTCCACAAAGGTTTTGTCCAGTTTGACTATCTTGATAGGCAGAGAAGCCACGCTTTTGATGTTGGAGTACCCTGTTCCGTAGTCGTCAAGGGAGAACTCGATGCCCGCGCGGGTAAGCTTTTCGAGGTTCTCCATCATTATGTTCTGGGAGTAGGATGCGGCGGTCTCGGTAATTTCAAGGTTGATCTTATCGGAGGACACGCCGTACCGTTTCATGATCTGGAGTATTTTATCCGCAAGGTCTGCCTGCATACACTGGGCGACAGAAAGGTTTATCTCGATGTACTGCAAGCCAAGCTCCTTGAATTCGCTGCTTGCGATGAAGCTGCACACCTTTTCAAGCACCAGCTCCCCTATCTTGTGGATAGCTCCGCTTTTTTCGGCTGCGGGGATAAACAGGTCGGGGGAAATAAAACCGTACTTGTCGTGGTGGAGTCTCAGAAGAGCCTCCGCGGAGATAAAGCTGTCCGTTCCGATAGAGTATATTGGCTGGTAGTATACCTCGAAAGTCCTGTTTGCAATGGCGTTGTCGATAATGGCGTCAAGCTCGTTTGTAAGACGGAAACGGTTTTCCTTTGCTATCTCGGAGGTCCTTATGACTCTTCCTGAGTAAGGCATTTCGTTCAGTTCGTTTCCGAAAGCCATAAGGGTCTCGAACTCGGTTATCTCCTCTGGACAGTGGGCAATGCAGACATGAGCTATAAGGTTAAGGGACATACGGTTGAAAATAATGCTTTGCTTCAGCTCGGTGTTTATTTTGTCGGCAGTTTTTTCAAGTTTGTCCCAATTTTTTTCCGTGACTACAAAGCGGTAGCGTCCCCTGTCAAGGTAGTAAAGACCCGCGCGGAGCTTTTCCTCTTTGTTTATTGCCACAAAGCGGTCGGCAATGCTTTTCAGCAGGGCGTTAAGATTGTCAAAGCCCAGTATGGCGTGCATGGAGGAATAGTTCGAGATATTGACGAGGATTATTCCCACACGCTTGCCGTTGGCGAAATTTCTTTTCATATCAACGCCGTAAGCGCCGTATTTGCTCAGACCTGTCAGGGAATCGAGAAGCTCCTCGGGACGCTGCACGGTTACGATTATAAGCAGCAGCGATACTGCCGCGGCAAACATTTCCACCAGCATATCGGGGAATACCCACTGTATTGCCAGCGAGACCGCCGTAAGCGGAAAGATAGCGCACAAAGAGAGCAGCTTTTCTGCCTTGAACAGATTTTTGTACCTTATGATATAGCCTATTCCGGTAACAAGGTATATGAAAGAGCATACGTACAGAACCGGGATTGCCGGACCTCTTGTATAGACTCCGTTTTCGTCAAAGCTGAAAACCGCTCCGGTAAAGAAGTTGGAGACAAGGGTAACGAGTATCGCCGAATAAGGAACGGTCAGGAAAAGCTTGAAGACAAGGCTTTTGCTTAGCCTGTGCCATGTGTCCGTAAGGCTGATGAGGTAAAGAATATAGACCGGCGACATTGAGTTTCTGAACAAAAAGTACAGATATTGGAAAGTGCTGCACAGAACGCCGGCGGGTTCGCCGCTGCGGTAAGGAATAATTACCGAAAAAATATCCGAAACGGCTGTGGCAAAGGTAACAAAAATAAGCGCGATAAAGAGCTTGTTTGTCAGTCCGACGGTCATTTTACGAAAAAAAACCGAAAAAATAAGCATCAGCAGAATTATCACAGCGCATATATCAAAATATATCATTGACCGCCCCCCTTTTGTTATTGTTAGGTCATATTTTGTTATTCTATTGTACGAATCAGCCAAAATTATTCCGATTTTCTTATGTATTACTATATATAATAACATATTATCAGACGGAAGTAAAGAGGTTTTTTGAATTTTATTAAAAGCCCATGAAAAGAATCGGTAAACTTTTATGGGCTTTTATATCGTTTGCTTTTCCGCGCCTTGCCCTGCTGAAAATCCCGCTGTTTAAAAATAGTTGTTAAAATTTTTAAAAACCTATTTTCAAACGGAATTTTTTATGCTATACTGTAATTATATTACAATTACAGTTTCAAAACCGCAAACTGCAAATTATGCTCCGCTGAAATTGTAAACGGAGCGGTCAGTCAACCCCTGACACAATCAAGGATATGGAGGTATTATTATGAACGAAACAGAGCTTTACTCCCTTTGGTGCGAAAAGGCAACAGACGATCCCGATCTTCAGACCGAGCTTAAATCCATTGCAGGAGATAACGACGCTATCACAGACAGATTCTACCGCGATCTCGAATTCGGTACGGGCGGTCTGCGCGGCGTTATCGGCGCGGGCTCATACAGAATGAACATCTATACCATACGCAGAGCCACGCAGGGTCTTGCGGACTATGTGAACGAAGCCTTCCCCGCAAATCCCTCGGTAGCTATCGCTTACGACAGCCGCATAAAGTCCGACGTTTTTGCTAAGGAAGCTGCCGCCGTTCTTGCGGCAAACGGCATAAAGGTACATATTTACAGCGAGCTTATGCCTACGCCTATGCTTTCCTATGCCGTAAGGACTCTGGAATGCAGCGCGGGTATCGTTGTTACCGCCAGCCATAACCCCGCCAAGTACAACGGCTACAAGGTATACGGCTCCGACGGCTGCCAGCTCACACTGGGCGCGGCGGAGATCGTACTTAAAAACATCAATAAAGTTCCCATGTTTGACGGCGCAAAGCTTATTTCCTTTGAAAAGGGCGTTGAGGACGGCACTATTGAGTATATCCCTCAGACTGTTATAGACTCCTACATCGACAAGGTTGCCGAGCAGGGCATACACACCGACCTTTGCGCCGCAAGCGGTCTGAAGGTAGTTTATACTCCTCTCAACGGCACCGGAAACAAGCCTGTACGCATGATACTTAAAAAGATCGGCATTACCGATGTTACAGTCGTTCCCGAACAGGAATATCCCAACGGAAACTTCACTACCTGTCCTTTCCCCAATCCTGAAATTAAAGAGGCTCTGGCGCTGGGTCTTAAGCTCTGCGACACCGTTAAGCCCGATCTGCTTCTTGCCACCGACCCCGACTGCGACCGCGTGGGAATAGCTGTTCCCGACGGAAAGGGAGGATACGTTCTCTTTACAGGCAACGAGGTTGGAGCTATGCTCCTTGAGTACATCTGCGCCGAGCGCACAAAGCTGGGCACGATGCCGGAGGATCCCGTTGCGGTAAAGACCATAGTTACCACAGATATCACAAAGGCTATCGCTAAGGAATACGGCGTCAAGATAGTCGAGGTGCTTACAGGCTTCAAGTTTATCGGCGAGCAGATCGGCTTTTTGGAGGACAAGGGCGAGGAAAACCGCTATGTATTCGGCTTCGAGGAAAGCTACGGCTATCTGGCAGGCTCCTATGTCCGCGACAAGGACGCTGTTGTGGCTTCCATGCTCATCTGCGAAATGGCTGCGTTCTACCGCACAAAGGGCATCTCCCTGCTTCAGGCGAGAGAGAATATGTACAAGAAGTACGGCGTTTACACACACACTCAGAAGTCCTTTACCTGCGAGGGCGCAAGCGGTATGCAGAAGATGAAGGAGCTTATGACGATGCTCCGCACAGAGACTCCCAAGGAGATCGGCGGACTTAAGGTCATCCGTTTCGACGATTATCTTGACAGCACTTCCGTTGACTGCGCGTCCGGAAACAAGACCAAGCTCACACTGCCCAAGTCGGACGTTCTGACGTTTGCCCTTGAGGGCGGAGCTTCGGTAATTATCCGTCCGTCCGGTACAGAACCAAAGATCAAGGCTTACTATACCACTACAGGAGCAGTAAAAGCCGACTCCGAGGCTCTTGAAGCAAAGATATCCGCGGATTTCCAGAAGATACTGGGATTCTGACAGAAGCTCTGAAAATAAAAATTCTGCCGCAGAGAGAAATTTCTCTGCGGCAGTTTTTTAATAACGACACAGCGGCTTTGCATCCCGCAGCATCTTATTCCGCGTCAACGCGTTTAGGCTGGAACTTGTCGTCCGTAATGCCCATTATGTAGTCCACGCTGGTCTTATAGTAGTTGGACAGCTTTTCCATGACGGGCAGAGACGGCTGAAGGAGCCCGGTTTCGTATCTTGAATAGGTCTGCTGTTTTAAGCCGAGGTATTCCGCTATCTGACGCTGAGTCGCGCCCGATTCGCGGCGGAGCTCTTTTAATCTGAGTTTCATGGTTTCTCTCCTTTAACAAATTATTTCCGGTGTTCCGGCGGCAGCAAAAAATATTTGTTCTGCCAGTTTTGCTGTGCGCTTACAACATTATAACATCTTTTTTTACAAATTTCAATCCTTAGCGAAGTATAATTCCTGTTTTTTTCAAAAAAATAAAAACGGCAGGACTTTAAACTGACCCGAACCAATTGGTACTGTACGTGCAAATTGGTTCGGGTCAAAGCGTCCCGCCGTTTTGATCTATTCAACAATGATCTCGATAGTCTGGGTTTTAGAACCGCAGGTAAGAGTAACGACGGCTTTCCCCTTTTTGACCGCCGTTACAAGTCCGTCTTTGGACACTGTCGCAACGGATTTTTGGGAGGTTTTCCATGAAGCCTTGTCCCCGTTGGCTCCCAGCTGAATCGTGTCTCCCTTTTTGAGGTTAAGGGTCATCAGCGCGGTGGGTTCTTTTTCCTCCGAGGGGTATTTGAAAGAAACTTCAAATTTTCCGCTGCCGTTAGAGCCGTGCCTTTTGAGTTGAATATAATAAGTCTTATTCGCTTTTACATCAAAGGTCAATGAACCTTTAAAGCACTCGGCGTCTTTATTCCAGGTATAAGACGTACCGGTTGTGCTGCCCATTGAAATATCATACTCGTGGTCAATCTTGTTGCCGTCCGCATCGTAAACCGCAAATTTAAAGAAATACGTTTGAGCTGTCACCTTAACGGTCGCTGTTCCCTTTTCCGTGGGGGTAATTTTGTATTCCATAGTTTCGTTGGAATCAAGTGTCTTGCTGACCTTTTTACCGCTGTCAATATTTTTGGCGGAATCGAAAATGCTGTCCGCGGAGACAGTTGCCGTCATAAAAAGCGTTACGGCGGTCAGTGCGGCAAAGGCTGCCGTAAGTATTCTTTTAAGCTTCATAAATGATCCTCCCGTTAAATATGTTTAGTACCTATTAGTTCTAATGTATACATTTTAACATATAAATATGGTATTGTCAAGTACATAAAAGTACTAAAACAGGAGCGTTTTTTTATGTATTTTCAACGATTGAGAGACCTGCGCGAGGATATGGACATGACCCAGAAGCAGGTAAGCGAGCTGTTGGGCATACAGCAGACGGTATATTCCAGATATGAGCGTGGATTTCAGAATATTCCCATAGAACATCTCATAAGCCTTGCGGATTTTTACGGAACGTCCACAGACTATATTCTCGGACGTACTCTTGTGAAGAAGCCATACCCTAAAAAAACAAACAAACATTGACAGGCACAAAAAAACGGGGAGCTGCCGATAACGGCGGAGCTCCCTGCTTTTTTGATCGTGCGGTTTATGCAGTTGTATAAAGGTGCAGACAGGCAATATCGGGAAAAATACGTCCGCAGGAGAGAAAGGACTACGGAACAGCCCGTCTGCGGCGCGTATTTTCCCCGGGAATACGGAAAAAATATTTTAAATTTAAAAGAGCCGCTGTCCCGTGAGCGCTGATAATATCTTGCATAAAACAGATAAATGTGGTATAATTAAAAACAATTATACTTTTTTCACACTTATTTTTTATGTCAATTACAGTATAACTCAAAAATTCTATTTTGTCAAGCGATTTTTTGAGTTCGCTGCTTCTTTTGTAATATTCCACAAATTTCGGGGAGTGATTTTGTGTTTTATGATAGATTAAAGCAAATATGCGCCGATAAAAACACGACCGTAACAAAAATGCTCCGCGAGATAGGTTTAAGCAGCGCAAACACGGGCTACTGGAAAAAAGGTCAGCTTCCCAAAGGAGACGCTCTGCTGAAAATTTCCGAATATCTTGGCGTATCCGCCGACTTGCTTTTAACGGGCGACGCCCTTGTGGGCTTCGACGAGGACGAGACCCGTCTTATGGAGCTGTACAGAGGCGTTCCCCAAAAGGCCCGGTATAAAGTCCTGTGTGATTTTGAGGAAATATGCCGCAGGGAAACAGACAAAACAAAATGATTTTTTAGGATAAATATGTACAAATTGTAAAAAATACGCCGTCCCTCTTGCAATTGACGGCGTATTGGTTTATACTTTAATTAGCACTCAAAGAGAATGAGTGCTAACACTTCAAGGCTCAAAGTGCTAAATTTACTTATAGATACGAAAGGACTGTTTCAAATGGCGGAAGCAAAACAATTCAAGGCGGAATCAAAACGTCTGCTGGACATGATGATCAACTCTATCTACACTCACAAGGAGATATTTCTCAGAGAGCTTATCTCAAACGCCAGCGACGCTATAGACAAGCTGTACTTTAAATCCCTTACCGACGACGGCGTGGGAATGAAAAAGGACGATTTTCAAATTTTCATCGAAGCCGACAAGGACAGCGGCGTACTTAAAATTACCGACAACGGCATAGGCATGACTGCCGACGAGCTGGAAAATAATCTGGGTACTATTGCCAACAGCGGATCTCTCGCTTTCAAGAACGAGAACGGCGGCGCCGAGGATATCGACATTATCGGACAGTTCGGCGTAGGCTTCTATTCGGCGTTTATGGTCGCCAAGGAAGTGGAAGTCCGCTCTAAAGCATACGGCTCGGACAAGGCTTATTTGTGGAAGTCAAGCGGTGTTGAAGGCTACACTATTGAGGAATGCGAAAAGGACGGCGTGGGTACGGAGATAACCCTTGTCATGAAAGACGATACTGACGACGAAAACTACAGCGATTATCTCATGCAGTGGAAGCTTAAATCGCTGGTAAAGAAATATTCCGACTATATCCGTTTCCCGATTAAAATGGAAATGGAGCACGACCACCTGAAAGAGGGTACGGGTACGGACGACGTTCCCGCCGAGTATGAGACTCACACCGAGATAGAGACCTTAAACAGCATGGTACCCCTCTGGAGAAAGAACAAGAGTGAGATCACCGACGAGGAGTACAACAAGTTCTACCGCGAGAAATTCTACGACTACAACGAACCTCTTGCCCATATCCACGCAAAGGCGGAGGGTACGGCTACCTACGACGCGCTGCTCTATATCCCCTCTCAGGCTCCCATGGACTACTACACCAAGGAGTTTGAAAAGGGCTTGCAGCTTTTCTCCAGCGGCGTACTTATCATGGACAAGTGCGGCGATCTTCTCTCCGACCACTTCTCCTTTGTAAAGGGTCTTGCGGACTCTCAGGATCTGTCACTGAACATCTCCCGTGAAATGCTTCAGCACGATAAGCAGCTCAAGCTTATTGCAAAATCCCTTGAAAGAACGGTCAAGAACGAGCTGAAAAAGATGCTCACAAACGAGCGTGAAAAATATGAAAAGTTCTGGAAAGCTTTCGGCTTGCAGATAAAGTTCGGTATCTACAACGGCTACGGCGCAAACAAGGAGCTTCTGAAAGACCTGCTTATGTTCCACAGCTCCTTTGAAAAGAAGCTTGTTACGCTGGACGAATATGTGTCCCGCATGAAAGAGGATCAGAAGTACATCTACTACGCAGCGGGCGAAAGCGTTGCTAAGATAGACTGCCTGCCCCAGACCGAGGTGGTCAAGGAGAAAGGCTACGAGATATTGTACCTCACAGAAAGCGTGGACGAATTTGCAATACAGATGCTGATGAGCTACGAGGACAAGCAGTTCAAGTCGGTGTCCGCTTCCGATCTTGATATCGAGACTCCCGAGGAAAAGGAGGAGACCAAGAAGCTTGCCGAGGACAGCAAGGATATGTTCGCTTGTCTGAAAGAGGCTCTGGGGGACAAGGTAAAGGAGGTAAGGCTCTCCGAGCGGCTTAAGACCCACCCCTGCTGTCTTACAAACGAGGGACAGATATCCCTTGATATGGAAAAGACCTTTGCGGCAATGCCGGGAAACGAGCATAACGTCAAGGCGGAAAAGGTACTGGAAATAAATCCGAATCATCAGATATTCAAGACATTGCAGTCACTTTGCGATACCGACAAGGACAAGCTTGCAGCCTACGGAAAAATACTCTACGCTCAGGCTTTGCTTATCGAGGGTATGCCTGTGGAAGACCCCCTTGCGCTTTCGGAGCTGCTCTGCGATCTTATGACGGACAAGAAATAGGTGCGGTTTTGCAGCGATATCATTGCATATTATGCATAATTTGCACAGCCGGTACGGCGCACATAAGCGTCTGTACCGGCTGTTATTTGCTGTTATTTAACGTTTGTTTTTCTTTTTTGATCCTTTTGTCACCGAATACCCAAAGCTTCCAAGCTTTCTGCCGAGGGAAAAATATTCCCCGTGGGAATAAGCCATAAGCCCCGCCTGATTGAGATTTATCTTCCCCTTGCTGTCGATGTACCTGCCGTCAACGTTTACCGCAAGAATTTCCGCAATAAACATATCGTGACTGCCCAGCGGCTTTATTTCGGTAACTCTGCATTCCAGAGACAGGGGGCTTTCCTCTATGACCGGAGCCTTTACTGCGGTCGCCTCCGCAAGGTGCAGTCCGCATTTTTTTATTTTGTCGGTATCCTTACCGCTTTTCACGCCGCAGAGATCCGTTTCCCGAACCATTTTTGAGGTGGTGAGATTTATAACGAACTCGCCGCTTTCCTTTATTATCCCGTAGGAATGGCGCGTCGGGCGCACCGAAATATAGGTCATGGGCGGCTTTGTGTTGATGACGCCCGTCCATGCCACGGTCAAAACGTTTGCTTTCTCCAAGGTTCCGCAGGACACCATTACCGCGGGCAGAGGAGCAAGCAACGTCCCCGCGTTCAGGATTTTTCTTTCGGACATAACCGCCGCTTCCTTTCGTAAATATATCAAAATCAATTAAAAACCCTCCTGAGCCCCCTTGAGGGGGCTCAGGAGGGTATAATTTTATCGCATTTACCGAGGTGGAACCTTAAGTTCCGCAATGTCAGATTTATTCGTCCTTTTGACTGCTTGAGGTAGTTCCTTTGTCAATTCTCTTAATGGCATTTTCAGGAATCTCAATGACTTTATCAATATTGCTTCTCTCAAGCAATGCCGATAAAGTCATATTGAGTGCATAATATTAAATAACCTCAGGATTCTATTTTTAAAACTTCATTTTCCAAACACTCATTTTACCTTTTGGTCCATCAAAATCATGAACCTCTCCTTTACGTTTTGTAAAACGCACTTTTTCTGTTGTACCATCTTTGTATTTTTTTTCGTACCCTCCATCGGTAAATTTTTTTGTGACAGTACCTTTGTCCTCTTTTTTAAAAAAGCCCATAAGTCCTCCTTTGAATAATCAGTAAACTTAAACTTCATTCGTTGTCTGCATCTCTATTTAAAATCGTAGCTATAATATTGCCAAAAATGCTTAAATTCCCTCTGCGGGCATTTAAAGCTTCTTCAAGACTCATATTTCCGTAAACACGTTCAACAGCATCTGCATCCCATACATCACCAAGTTCTTCCATTTGATCAATAAATTCATAAATTTCGTCATTTGTCATATTAAAATCACCCTTAACTTATAGCAACCTTGTAAAAACCAATCTGTAGGGGAAGGGAAAACCGTCCCCTACAAAATTTGTTTAAACTTTTCAAGGATTGTTATAATTTAACCCAAAGTTACAACTACCTCGTTCTCCTCTTTCAGCTTATCCGCGGGAATAAAGTTTCCGTCAAGCTTTTCGCCGTTGAGGACGATAGAGGAAACGCCGCTTTCCGCATGGTTGGGGTTGTTGAATGTCATGTTCAGTTTCTTGCCTCTGAACATTTTTTCAACCGTGTAGCTTGCCCACTCGGAGGGAACTGCGGGAGCAACCACAAGTCCGTCGGAATTGGGACGCATACCCAAAATACCCTCAACGCAGCCTACCATTACCGTTGAAGCCGTACCTGTAAGCCAGTGAACGTGAGAACGTCCCTCGAAAGGCGAACGTGTGGATTCGGTGAACTGTCCGTGAGCGTAAGGCTCGATAACACGGACTTCCGCCTTGTCGTTCATAGCCGCGGGAGAAGATTCCATAAAGTACTCGAACGCTCTGTTGCCGTGTCCGAGAATGGATTCCGCCAGTATCGCCCAGCCCTGCGACTGAGAGAAGATACCGCCGTTTTCCTTTGTGTCGGGGTTGAAGATGTGCATGAGTGCGCCGTCAAAGTAATCCTTAACATAAGGAGGTTCAAGCAGCTTCACGCCGTATGGTGTGTTCAGAATTTCGTGAACGGACTCCATAGCCTTGTCGCCCTGCTCCTTTGTAGCGAAGCCGGAAATTACGCTCCAGCTCTGAGGATTGAGCCACATATTTGCTTCGGGGTCTTTCTTTGCGCCGACGATAACGCCGTCCTCGCGGATACCGCGGATAAATCTGTCCTCGTCCCAGCATTTTGCAAGGGACGCGCCCAACTTGCCCTGAACGTCGTCAAGGTACTTGATGTAGTCGGCGTCGTTTTTCTCCTGAGCGTAGCTCTTGAGTACGGTCATTGCGTAGTAAAGCTGGAATGCCACGAATGTGGACTCGCCCTTCTTGCCCATGCGCAGACAGTCGTTCCAGTCCGCGTGGAGACCAGCGGGCATATCGTGACCTCCCAGGTGATTCATGGAGAAGTCGATAGCCTTTTTAAGGTGATTGTAAACGGTGTCCTCGCCGCCGTTGGAGTACAGGATAACCTCGTCAAGGAACGCCTTGTTTCCGCTTTCACCGATGTACTTGGAAATAGTGGGGAACAGCCACAGAGCGTCGTCCGCACGGTAGGAGGGGTGACCTGTTTCCTTTGCGTAAACGGAATTTTCGTCGTTCTCATCGGGACAGGTCTCATGACCTGCGTTGTGGTTGAACTTAACAAGGGGCAGACCCGCTCCGTTGTCTACCTGAGCGGACAGCATAAAGCGTATCTTGTCCGCAGCCATTTCGGGATCAAGGTGAATGATACCCTGAATATCCTGAACGGTATCGCGGTAGCCGTAGCCGTTTCTCAGTCCGCAGTAGATAAAGGAAGCGGCTCTCGACCAGATGAACGTAATGAAGCACTGGTAAGCGTTCCAGACGTTTATCATGTTGTTGAATTCGGGGCTGGGAGTGTCGATCTTGAAGTTGTTCAGCTTGCCGTGCCAGAAGTTTTTAAGCTCCTTGATCTCCGCGTCGACCTTGCCGGGCTCCTTGTATTCGTTAAGTATAGCGGTCGCTTCGGCGTTGTTCCGCTGACCAACGATGTAGATAAGCTCGATAGTACCGCCCGCTCCGAGAGTAACAGCTGTCTGAAGCGCGCCGCAGGCGTTGGCGTTGTAGTTGAGCACATTGTCGCAGCGTCCGCTTTCAACGGCGATAGGATTAGCCATTGTACGGTAGGAGCCGATAAAGTGGTTAAGGTCGCCGCAGTAGCCGCAAACGTCCGCGCCCACCATGCCGAAGAAGCGTTCTCTGTGGTTGGAGCCGTCTTCCCATTTGCCGCTGTTTTCGTTGATGTGCTGGAGTATCTTGTTTTCCTCGAAAGTGGTTCTTGTAATGAACTGAGTATACTGGAGGTTTACCTGATCCTGCTCGTAGTTGTTGTCGTTTGTGAACTCGCAGAAGCCGTAAACGGAAAGCTTTCTCTCTTTATCGGAAAGGTTGGTGATTATAGCTCTCCACACCTCGTAGGTCTTTCCCTTGGGAACGTAATAAGTAACCTGGGATTTAACGTCCGCATACTCGGCTGAAATAACGGTGTAAGCCGTACCGTGGCGGCATTCGCTTTTGTACTTGTCCAGAGGCTTGCCAACGGGCTGCCATGAAGCGGACCAGTAATCGGCGGTATCGTTGTCGCGGATATAGATAAATCTTCCGGGAAGAGCCAGATTGGTATTGAAGCGGTAGCGCAGGAGACGTCCGTTTGCGCCCGACTTTACAAAGCTGTAGCCCTCCGCGTTGCCGGAGATCATAGCTCCGTATTCGGGATCGCCCAGATAGTTCGCCCAGGGCGCGGGGGTATCGGGTCTGGTAATAACATACTCCTTGTTTTCAAGGTCAAAATGTCCGTAATTCATTACAAATACACTCCTTCATAAAAAGCCCCGGCAATTTGCCGCGGGGGCAAAACAATTCATACTGCTATTGTAACATTTGTATAAGATTTTTGCAATAGGTTTTAAAAATTTTTACAATTTTAAAGGTAAAAATATTACAGTAAGCTGCTTTTACATCTTATCAGCGTAATATGTAATTGCAAAAACACGGAAACCGATTTTAAATATAAATTGATGTTTAGCGCAGTAAGTAGCGGCGAAGCCGCTGTTTGGCTAGTCGAGCTGAGCACAGCTCGCGAGGGTCGAGGGGGCAGCGCCCCCATCGTCGCAAACCCATTCTGTGAATGGGTACTCGCAAGAGCGCGAAACTTCTTATCGTTCAAGAGCTCTGCAAGAGGGGGACGCTCTGCGATAGAGAGAGTCCCCCTTGTCACACAGCTGAATGAATCTTGAAAACAATCCTCTGCTATAAGCAGAAAGCGGATATGTTTTCAACGGACAAATTTTGTTTGGATTAATCATCTTTTGCCGAGGTATAAACAACTATAGTTTGCTTCGTTCAAAACGTCACACTGTGACGTTTTGAACGATATGCACCTGCAGGGGCTCCCCGCTTGATTTCTATGTGCTGCAGCGACGAAATATTGACAAACGCACCTCCGTATGGTAAAATTATACTGTACAGGAATTGGTTTTCCCGTCATTTAATACTAATCCCTTATTGAATTATTGGCAATCTCTTGCCGCAAAAACGCATATATCAAAATTTTTGCGGCAATTTCTTGTCAATAATTCTAATGAGGATCAGTATAAACTGATAAATGAAAAGAGCGTTTAAAATGTACAGGTACGAAACTCATATGCATACCCGCGAAGCAAGCGCGTGCGCCGTTTCGTCGGGTGCGGAAATGGCTGAAAAGTATAAATCCGAGGGATATGCGGGAATAATCGTTACAGATCACTTTTTCAACGGGAATTCCGCCGTGCCGCGGGATCTGCCTTGGAGGGAGCGTATAGAACTTTATTGCAGGGGCTACGAAAACGCGAAAAGGCGCGGAGACGAAATAGGTCTGGACGTGTTTTTCGGGTTTGAGTACGGCAACGGCGGTTCGGATTACCTTGTGTACGGTCTGGACAAGCAGTGGCTTATCGAGAACGATCACATTCTTGATATAGGTCTTACCGACTTTTTGGGATATGCCCGCCGCTGCGGCGGTTTTGTTGTTCAGGCGCACCCTTTCAGAGATTACGACTATATCCGCTCCACGACTCATGCGCCCCATTTTACGGATGCTGTGGAGATAGTTAATGCGTCCCACATAAGGGCGGGTCATCCTGAATTCAACGACAGGGCTAAGCTTTACGCGGAATGGTACGGACTTCCCGTGACGGGCGGCTCGGATTCCCACAATACTTCCGGGAAATGGTTTGGCGGAGGGGTTTTGTCCGAAACAAGATTTACTTCGGTAACGGACTACGCGAGAGCTGTTGCGGAAAGAAAAGTTATATGCATTGATACTAATTTTAATTGGTGATTAGGGTGATTAGTATGAATAAAATGCTCCGATTTTGTATGAAAGGACTTCTAAAATGAAACGCACGGAACTTAAAAAACTGCACGAAAATCCCGAAGCTTTTTCCGAAACTGTTGCGGTCTGCGGTTGGATAAAATCCTTACGCACGGGCAAGGGAATAGCTTTTATATCAATTACCGACGGAAGCAGCTTTGCTCCCGTACAGATAGTTGCAGAGGCTGCCAAGCTTGATAATTTTGATGAAATTTCAAGGCTTAACACAGGCGCGGCGGTAAGCGTTACCGGCAGGGTGATATTTACTCCCGGCGTAAAGCAGAAATTTGAGATAAACGCTGATACCGTTTGTGTTGAGGGGGCTTCCTCTCCCGATTATCCCTTGCAGAAAAAGGCTCACGGGCTTGATTATCTGCGTACGATATCTCACCTGCGTATGCGCACAAATACCTTTCAGGCGGTGTTTAAAATACGGTCGGCGGCGGCGCAGGCTCTGCACAGGTTTTTTGCGGAAAACGGCTTTGTGCACGCTCACACGCCTATAATTACCGCTAACGACTGCGAGGGCGCGGGGGAGATGTTCCGCGTTACTACGCTTGATTTGGACGGCGTACCGAAAACCGCGGAGGGACATACCGACTTCAGCGACGACTTTTTCGGGCAGCCCGCGTCCCTTACGGTTTCGGGACAGCTTGAGGGCGAGTGCATGGCAATGGCTTTCGGTAAAATTTATACGTTTGGTCCCACGTTCCGTGCGGAAAAATCCTATACTCCGAGACACGCCGCCGAGTTTTGGATGATAGAACCCGAAATTGCTTTTGCCGATCTTGAGGACGATATGGAGCTTGCGGAAAATATGCTGAAATACGTCCTTAACGCGCTGTTGGCGGAATGTCCTGCGGAGCTGGAATTCTGCAATAATTTCTACGACAAGGGGCTGCTGGAAAGAATTAAGTCTGTGGCGGAGTCGGACTTTGCAAGGTGTCCCTATACAGAGGCGGTGGAGATACTCGAAAAGCATAAGGATAAGTTTGAGTACCCGGTTTTTTGGGGCTGCGACCTGCAAACGGAGCATGAGCGTTATCTTACGGAAAAGGTGTTCGGCAAGCCTGTTTTTGTCACCGGTTATCCAAAGGAGATAAAGGCGTTCTATATGCGGCTGAACGATGACGGAAAGACGGTCGCGGCAGTAGACCTGCTTGTCCCCGGAGTGGGTGAGCTTATCGGAGGAAGTCAGCGCGAGGAGCGGCTTGACGTACTTACAGCCCGAATGGAGGAGCTTGGTTTGTCAGTGGAGGATTATGACTGGTATCTTGATCTGCGCCGTTACGGCGGGGCAAAGCACGCGGGCTTCGGTCTGGGCTTTGAAAGGCTCATCATGTACGTTACGGGAGTTGCAAATATCCGCGACGTTATCCCGTTCCCAAGAACTGCGGGAAGTATTTACTGATATTTTGAAAGGGTGTTTATTATGAACAATATCAACGAGAAAGAGTACATCAGGATCAGAGACCTGCTTATTTATCTGAACATTGCGGTGATAATAAGCTGGGCGTTCAAGAAGATAAGCAAAAAGGAAAACATCGACGTTTTTTCCCATGCCGTGAGCATTGCCATGGGCTGGCTTGTTGGAAAGCTGATAACCGGCTATATCGAGAGCGCGGAGGGAAATACCGAAGAATAACCGTCTTTATAAAAATCGGGGGTATTATTATGCCAAAGGTAATTTTAATTTGCGGGAAAATATGCGTCGGCAAAAGCACCTACGCCGAAAAGCTGCAAGCGGAGGGAAACGCCGTACTGCTTTCGGTGGACGAGATAATGCTTGCGGTTTTCGGTCAGTACGCCGGAGAAAGGCACGACGAATACGTGCGGAACGTACAGCAGTATATTTATGACAAGTCGCTGGAAATTTTGCGGGCGGGCGCGGACGTACTCCTTGACTGCGGCTTCTGGACAAAGGATCACAGAGATTACTCAAAGGAATTTTACGGACGGCGCGGCATACCCTGCGAGCTGCACTTTATAGACATAGACGACAAGGAGTGGCGGCGGCGTATTGAAAAGCGTAACGCCGCGATCTCCGCGGGAGACAAAAACGCTTATTATGTGGACGAAAATCTTCTTAAAAAAGCTGAAGAGGGATATGAAACGCCCTCCGAGGACGAAGTTGACGTTTGGGTAAAATAAATTTACTGCGGAAAGGAAATCGCTATGAGAACCGAAATACCTAAAAACAATTCGGGCTTTGACTATGAAAAAATCCTCGGTGAGTTTATTGATATGCTGAAAGAAAAACAGGGCGAAAACCTGCTGTCCGTTTATCTTGCGGGGAGCTATGCAAGAGGGGACGGCATGAAAAATTCCGACTTGGACGTTTTCTGCGTTTTCGGCGAAATAAACGCGGACGTTCTTTCGGATGTGGGCTTCTGCGCAAGGAATAATTCCGTATCATACGAAAGCGTTGAAATAAATTCTCAATGTATGTCGCTTGCGGAATTTAACAGCGATGAATTCAACGCGTGGTCGGAACGCTCCGTCCGCGCCCTTGACAGCGTTTTGCTTTACGGCGAGGACTTATGCGGCGCACCGAACAAAGGTGAAATTGAGGCGGCATACAAAAAATATACCGCGGAAATCATAATGAGTATCCGTCATTATATTTCCGTTGACGAACCGAAGAAAAAGCTTACTCACGGGAAAATAAAAACGTATATTTTAAAGCCGCTTATGTTTGCGCTGAGGCTTGAAATTTACTGTAAAAAGGGGATTTTCCCTCTGTCGGGAAAGGAATTGCTTGAAGCCTGCGGCAGCGGCAGAAAATTTCTTGTCGAATATTTCTACAGTCAGGAAAAATTTGATAAGGATATTTCACAAGACCACAAAAAAACTTTTGAGAAAATACATTCGGCGGTATGCGAAATGCTCTGAGACTGCCGTAAGATAAGGTGATTTTTATGATGACGATTTTGTATACGGTTGTCGATAAGCTTTACATCAATCTGACAAATAAGTGTCCTTGTAACTGCACGTTCTGTATTCGTCAGAACGGCGACGGCGCGTACGGCTCCGACAGTCTCTGGCTTGACCGCGAGCCTACGGTGGACGAGGTTATTGACGAGCTTGAAAAGTACGACTTATCGCAGTTCAAGGAAATTGTTTTCTGCGGTTACGGCGAGCCTATGGAGCGCGCCGAGGACGTGGGCTATATCGGTCGGTACATCAAGGACAATTTTAAAATTCCCGTCCGTCTGAATACCAACGGTCTGGGGGATAAAATTTGGGGAGAGCCTACCGCAAAGGTACTGGAGGGGGCAGTGGATATTGTTTCGGTATCCCTTAACCAATGCTCCGCGGAGAAGTACAACGAAGTTACCCGTCCAAAGTGGGACGACGCTTTCAAGGCTATGATATCATTTGCGGCGGACTGCAAAAAGTACGTCCCCCGCGTTATGTTTACGGTGGTGGACGTTATCCCTATGGAGGATATAAGCCGCTGCAAGGCGCTTGCTATGTCGCTGGGTATCGAGCTTCGGGTACGCAAGTACGACAGTTGAGTTAAAGGAGTACGCCTATGGACTATGTAAAATACATCAGGGAAAAAGTCGGACATTCCGAAATAATACTTAATTACGCGGGGTGTATCGTCCTGAACGGAGCGGGTGAAATTCTTCTGCAAAAGCGGCGGGACTGCGGCGAATGGGGATTTCTCGGCGGCGTTGTTGAACTGGGCGAATCCCTTGAAGAAGCCGCCGTCCGCGAAGCCTTTGAGGAATCGGGACTGACTGTTAAGGTGGACTCGCTTTTCGGGGTGTACTCAAAATATTTTAACGAGTACCCAAACAGCGACAGGGTGCAGACGATTTTGACAATGTTTCTTGCTCACGCGGAGGGCGGCAATGAAATAAGACAGAACAGCGAAACTGTTGATTTGCAGTATTTTCCGCCCGATAATGCGCCTGTGCTTTTTATTGACCAGCACAGAGATATACTGGCGGATTTTATAGTCGGAAAGAAAAATGTGTACAGGTGATTTTATTATGAAAAATACAATTGACCTCCCTGAAAATGTTAAAAGTGAAATTATTGACTACGCAAAAAAATGCGGAATTGAAAAGGTAATTCTTTTCGGCTCGCGTGCAAGGAGTTCAAACGGCGAACGCAGCGATATTGATCTTGCGGTTACGGGAGGCGGCTTCGGCGAGTTTTGCTTTGCTGTGGACGAACTGGTACGAACGCTGCTTATGTTTGACGTTGTGGATTTGGATTCCTGCACGTCAAAGGAATTGATTTCGGAAATAGAACGGGACGGTGTTGTTTTGTATGAAAAAATATGAGAATTTCTGCAAAGCACTTGAAAATTTTAAAATTGTAAGAAGCTTTGAAAAGCCGTACACAGTGGTGAGTCTTGCGGCAACGGTCTCGCTGTTTACGATATGCTTTGAGTTATCGTGGAAGCTTATTAAAGAAACGCTTGAATATCACGGTTATTTCACGAATAAAACAGGTTCTCCAAGACTGATAATCAAGTCGGCGTATCAATGCGGAATGATAGATGATGAAGAGTGCTGGCTTGATATACTCAATACAAGAAACCTGCTTGCTCATACTTATGACGAAAACGCGGTAAAGCTTGCGTTGGATAAATGCAAAGAAATATATATTGAAGCTTTTGAAAAGCTTAAGCAAACCATTGACGAAAATTGGTCAAACATCTGAAAATTATATAAAGGAGAACTTATTATGTCAGAATTTTACGCAAGAAAAGCAGACCACAAGGGCATTGAGGCGGTGGAGCTTGCCGCGGGAGGCTATTACGCGGCAGTGGCTCCTCAGATAGGCAGCAACGTCCTGCGGCTTAGGGACAACGAAAAGGGCATGGAGATCTTCCGCTACAGCGACGACGTTTCCATTGCGGAGATACTGAATTCCACCGAGATTTGGGGACTTCCCACGCTGTACCTGCCCAACCGCTTTGACGGGGGACTTTTAAAGACCTCCGACGGGGAGTATCATCTTCCCGTGAACGAGGGAAAGTTCGGTAATCATCTCCACGGCTTTTTGCAGAAGCGCGTACATAAAATAAAGGCTCTTGCCGCCGAGGACGGAAAGGCTTATGTTACAACGGAGTACGTCTATGATGAGAACGACTTTTTCTTTGCTTGTTTCCCAATAAAATTTACTGCGGAGATAACCATAGAGCTTTCGGAAAACGGCATGAGGCACACTGTTTCCCTGACTAATAATTCGGACAAAATGATGCCGGTTTCCATTGCAACGCATACTACTATTAACGCTCCGTTCGTTGACGGCGGAAAGCTTGAAAATATCCGTCTGCAAGTCCCCGCGGTCAGGAAGATAAACTTCAACAAGCGCAGATGGCTGCCCGACGGAACTCAGTCCGAGCTTGACAAGCATGACAAGGAGTACTTAAAGGGCAAAACTCCCGTCCTTAAAAACATCTGCAACGATATGTTCACAGGCGGCACGCTGAAGCTGGACGGCGAGGACTTTCACGGCTGCATTATGACCGATACCGAAAGCGGCAAACGGCTTTGCTGCGAGGTTGAGGATAAGTACAAATTCTGGATAGTATGGAACGATAAGGGCTTCAAGAATTATTTCTGTCCCGAGCCTATGACCGCACAGGTGAACGCTCCCAACCTTGATATGCCGAGGGAGGAAAGCGGTTATTCCGAGATAAAGCCGAACGAGACCTACAGCGTGTCACAAAGATTTTTTACAAAATAGAAACGGCGATAAAAAGGAGAGAGCAAAATGAATTTTAAAAAGAAAGAAAAAAACGGCATAAGCTGCGCCGTTGTAATCGGTGATGGAAAAGTTGTTACGGACGTGCAGTCCGCCCTTGACCTGCTTATGAATGCAGGTTATGAAGCCGGTACGAAAAACATCGTAATTGATAAAAACATGGTTACCGAGGATTTTTTTATCCTCAGCACCGGACTTGCCGGAGAGATACTGCAAAAGTATATCAATTACGGCGGCAGGATTGCGGTTTACGGAGATTATTCGCGATATACGAGCAAGCCTTTGAAAGACTTTATATATGAAAGCAACAAGGGCAGAGACGTGTTTTTCGTTTCAACGGAAGATGAAGCAGTGGATATGCTTACAAAAATTTAAGGAGGGATATTCATGAAGCTTATGTTTGCCTCCGATATTCACGGAGATGCGGACTGCTGCGAAAAAATGCTGGAACGCTTCAACGTAGAAAATGCTGAAAAGCTTTTCCTGCTGGGAGACATTCTCTATCACGGACCGAGGAACGAGGTACCCGACGGTTACGCTCCCAAAAGGACGGCGGCAATGCTCAATGAGCGCAGACGGCAGATCATGTGCGTTCGCGGCAACTGCGATTCCGAGGTGGATCAAATGGTACTGGAGTTCCCGATAATGGCGGAATACGCGCTTTTGTACCTTGACGGCAGGACTGTATTTCTCACTCACGGACACAGGTTCAACACGGATAATCCGCCTATGCTGAATGACGGAGACATTCTTCTGCACGGGCATACACATGTGCAGATAATTGACGGGAGCCGCAATTACACTTATATGAATCCGGGTTCTGTTTCCATGCCGAAAAACGGTATGCCGAGAAGCTATATGGTATACGAAAACGGCGTATTCACGATACGCACCTTGGACGGCACGGATCTGAATTGTTACAAACTATAGACAATTTGTTACTGGATTGTCACTATTTGTCACCGTATTGTTCTCGATATTTTCTTGACATTATTTAATTTTAGTGTTAGAATAAGGGTACAACATAAATAAATTCTGAAAGAAACGGAGGAATTCAATATGAAAAAAACCTTTAAATCACTGCTCAGCATTTTCCTGGCAGTATTTATGGTCGCTTCGCTTATGGCTATTCCCTCAAGCGCGGCGGCAAAGCTCAGCAAAACGTCCGTTACCGTTACAAAGGGCTATCAGACTACGCTTACGGTTTCAGGCGCTTCAAGCGTAACATGGTCCACAGGCGACAAGTCTATCGCTACGGTATCAAAGGGTAAGGTAGTGGGCAAGGCTCCCGGAACTACTTATGTGTACGCCAAGACGGGCAGCACTACTCTCAAGTGCAAGGTAACCGTTGTTGCGGCAAAAATTACCGCCAACACCTCGGATGTGGAGCTTGACTCAGTAGGCGATTCACAAATCGTTACGCTGACGGTAAAGGGCTCTCACAGCGGACTTACTATCGGTACGACAAACAAAAATGTAGCTTCCGCTTCATGGGTAAAACCCGTTGAGTGGGACGGCAACAAGATCAAGGCAAGAATCACCGCTAAGGGCAAGGGTACTGCAAGGATCAAGGTTTACCTTAAAAAGTATCCGTCTACCTGCTACAAGTACATTGACGTTTCCGTCGGCGACAGCCTGTATGAGGAGGACGACCCGGACGTTTCCGACAGTAATATGAACATAGTTGCTCTTTCCCAGAAGGTTGACGTAAATGCGAACGGCACCGCTACTATTCAGGTGTACAGCTCCGACCTTAAAAACATGAACTATTCCGTAAACAATACGAGAATAGCTACCGTTACCGCGGGAAATACTTCCGGCAACTACAGGAACTATACGGTAAAGGGTATTTCGTCGGGAACTACGACAGTAAGATTCTACGACAAAAACAATACCAAAAAGTATGTTGACGTGACTATCAATGTCAACAGCGACCTCAAATACTACGAGCTGTATCCCACAAGACCCACAACAACGCTGGTTTCAACGGATAAGATACTTACGTTCAGCGCGAACAATTATACGACCTATTACATGATCGTTCCCGCAAATTACGATCCTGCCCAGGCAAATACTGCTGCGGCTCAGAAGCTGAACAGGTATTCATATTATGAGGTCTATACGGTTATGCCCGGAAGACTTTCTTCCAACGATACCTATAAGGATTTCTATCACACAAATTACACTTATAATTATGGCGTAAGATACGTTCTGCTTCCTGCAAATTATGACAAGGTAAGGCTTAATACCGCTATTGCCAAGTACAATAACAGCTTTGAGTATTATACCATTTACAACGAGAGACCTGCTGTAAATCAAAATGCATGGGATGACATCAGGTCATGGAATGTTATCGACGCGTCTACGGGCAAAACGGTAACAAGATATATGCTTATTCCTTACAACTTCGATCAGGACAGAATCGACAAGATCATTGCCGATGATAAGGGTTCAAGCAACGTTTACAACTACTACAGCATCTACAGCACTTATCCGAATATAGATTCTTCAAAGGATAATGTTGTATACTATACAAAGGCGGGTTCGCCGAGATATATGGTAGTTCCTAAAACAGGCGTTGATGTTCTTAAGAGAAACGAAGCTATCAAGAATGATACGGGAGTATATGAGCCTTATATAATGTATGAGACTCAGCCTACAGCCGATACCGCCAAGGGTCAGTACATTCTTACATCTCAGTATGGCAGCAAGTATATCTACGTTCTCTGCACTTACGAGCGTAATTCTACCGCTCATCAGCAGGCATGGGCAAATATTGCCTCAGCTGCTCCTATAGGAAATTAACGGTTGTACTTGAATTTTGCAGAATAATAATTAAGTTAAAATACCCGCTGTACCTTAGTACAGCGGGTATTTTGCTGAACGGAAAAAGGAAAACGTCCGGAAGCTCAAAGACTCCGGACGTTTTTAACTGTTTAACCGAATTTTATTTATCGTTTGCCGCCCTGTCCGAACCGAAGCTCCTGTTGTGAGGAAACCGATTGGGGAGGCTGGGTATTCTGCATTGACTGCGGCTGCTGCGGACCTTGTGCGGGAAGAGTCTTGATCGCCTGGCGTGTCCTTCTGACGTCCGCAAGATTGGACTGCAAGCACTCTTCTGTTTTTACGAGAACGTCGTCAATGTACTTGTTTGCAGCGTTTTTAAGCTCCCGCGCTCTGCTTTGAGCCTGATTTATTATATCCGTAGCCTTAAGCTTTGCCTGTTTAGTTATCTCGTCGTTTGAAACGATGACCTTTGCCCTGTCCTCAGCACGGCGGATAATGGCGTCCGCCTCCTTGTTGGCGTCAGTCATGATAGACTGACGGTCGCGGACTATCAGCTTTGCCTGCTTGATCTCCTGCGGCAGGTTGAGTCTTATTTCATTTATGTAATCCCTCATCTGGTCGCAGTCGATTATGGATTTTTTTACCGAAAACGGCACTGACGCGGCGCTGTCGAGCAGATCGTCCATCATATCGAGTATATCGTCAATGATCATTTTTACCATCCTTTCGCTAAAGTGCGAGAGCCGTAACGGAGAAGCCGCCGCGGCATACGTTACTGTTTTGTCATTTCAGTTCCTCGGGCTTTTTCCACAGACGAGCCTTGATGTCCTCAAGAATACACTGAGGAACAAAATGGCTTATGTCTCCGCCGAAAGAAGCGATCTGCTTTACCACGCTGGAAGAAAGATACATATTTTCCGCACTGGTGGTCAGGAAAACCGTTTCCGCTCCGTCGTAGAGTATTTTGTTTGCCAAAGCCATCTGGAATTCATATTCAAAGTCGGATACCGCTCTCAGACCCTTGATGATCGCACAGGCGTTCACGCTTTTTACATAGTCCGCAAGCAGACCGTCCCAGATGTCGATAACAACGTTGTCAAGGTGGGACGTGACCTTTTCTATCATTCTGACCCGTTCGACAGCGGTAAAGCTTGGGTTTTTGACAGCGTTCACCGAAACTAGCACGATCACTCTGTCGAAAAGCTGGGAGGCACGCTGGATAATGTCCCTGTGTCCGAACGTTACCGGATCGAAGCTGCCGGGACAAACCGCAATTCTCCTGCCGGTACTGTTTACAGCGTTCATTCCGCTTCTTCCTCTTTTCCGTTTCTATAGAGCGTAACTTCTGTTTTTCCGTATCTGTATGTTTTTTGTCTGACAAGTCCGCCGAAGCTTTCTGGAAGAACCAGTCCTTTTTCGTGCTCGCACAGGACTGCTCCCCTGTCGGACATATGTCCGCACAGCAGCGGCATGACCTTTTCGATCAGTCCCTTTTTATAGGGGGGGTCTACAAATGCAATATCAAAGGTTTGCCTGCACATTCTGAGGTACTGTTCCGAGTCGGAGTTCATGACAGTGGCTTCATTTTTAAAGCCTGCCGCGATGATATTTTCCCTTGCGGCCTCAACAGAAACGCGGGAGCTGTCTACAAAGACACAGGAATTTGCTCCCCGTGAAAGAGCCTCTATTCCGAGCTGACCGGATCCCGCAAACAGATCCAGCACGGCTGAACCGGGCAGATCGAACTGTACAACGGAAAAAACGGCTTCCTTGACTTTATCGGAAGTCGGGCGCACGTCCATACCCGCGGGAGCGGAAAGCCGTCTGCCTCTCGCGGAACCTGTTATAACACGCATGGCAAAAACCTTTCTTTGTCCCGCTGCGAACCTGAATACAGCAAAAGCCATGTTCCGGAAAACGCTTGGGATAAAAACTTTCTGTAACAATTAATTATACAATATTTTGCCCGGTTTGTAAACACTTATCGGACAGTTCAAATGTAAATTTTTTCTAAAGCATTGAAAGCGGCTGATATCTTTAAAACAAAAAGTCCGCAGTAATCCCATAGACTTCTGCGGACTTAAAAATTCAAATTTCTTACGAACGGACAATGCGCTTGCCCTATATAGTCTCCGTGGCGGCGTGTTTTGCACTTCCTACCGATAAACAGGGCTAAACCTGGAATATAGCAATTTTTTCGCGCAGAGTCGTAGCCTGAGAATTGAGCTCCGCGCAGCTTGCGGCGCTTTCCTCGGCAGTGGCGCTGTTCTGGGCAATTACCTCGGAAATACTGTCGATCTCCGATTTTATGAGCTGTACGGATTCGGCCTGCTTGCCTGTTTGAGTGGCGATGCTTTCTATGAGGTCGTTGGTTTCGTTGGTTATCTCAATGACCTGCGCCATGGCGTCAGCGGTGCTGTGGGCAATGGCAGAGCCGTTATTTACCGCGTCGATACAGCTTCCGATAAGCACGGAGGTATTGCTTGCGGCTTCTGCGGATTTATTGGCAAGATTACGCACTTCGTCCGCGACAACGGCAAAGCCTTTTCCTGCCGCTCCCGCTCTTGCGGCTTCTACCGCGGCGTTGAGGGCAAGTATATTCGTCTGGAAAGCAATGTCCTCAATAGCTTTGATTATCTTACTTATTTCAGCAGCGCTGTTTTCGATATTTGACATAGCTGCCAGCATATTTTCTATCTGATGATTCTGGCTGTTGACCATTTCAATGGATTCGTTGGACAGAGCTTTAGCTTTTTCGGTATTCTGAGCGTTAAGCTGTATATTTTGTGTTATCTCGGAAACAGAGGAAGACAGTTCTTCCGCAGAGGAAGCCTGGCGCGAAGTACCCTCAGCAAGGCTTGAGGAGCCGTTGGATATCATCTGCGATCCGCTGTAGACCTCGTCGGCGGTGGTATTGATGCTGTCTACAACGTTGTGCATCTGTTTTCGCAGAATCTTGGCGGACTCGGCGATACCCGCGAAGTCCCCCTGGTACTCTATATCGGAATAATAACTGAAATTACCCTTTGACATATCTTTCATCATCGCGGATATATCGGTTATGTATACGTTCAATATAGAGATAGCCGTGGAGATCGACTTTGCAACGTCCCCTATCTCGTTGTCCTTCAGCTTGCTTGTAATGCCGCTGTTGTTGCTCAGGTTGCCATGTTCCATTTGGTACGCCATTTTCTTAACGGTATTTACCGGCGTAACGATCTGTTTGTTTACAAAAATGATAACTCCGACTGCGGCGATTCCCATAAGTACTATACCGGCAAGGACGCCCGTGAAAATAGCTTGGTTGCGGCTTGCAATAACTTTGTCCATGGGACAGCCCGTAAAGAGCGCACCTTTTATGACTCCGTAATCGTCAATGATGGGGGTATAGGTAGCCATATAGTTTTCGCCGAAAAGCTTGGTTTTTTTCTGGTAAACTTCCCCGCCTTTTACAACTTTATCGTATATGTCGGAATTCATGGTCGTACCGATAGCCCGTTCTCCGTCCTCGCCCAGAAGTGTGGTGGAAATACGCAGATTGTCGCAGAAGATAGTGGCGTGATTTTCGGTCTGGGCGAAAACGTCGTCTACCGCCGAAGTCTCGTCATAGGCGTATCCCACAATGGCGGTAATGCCGTTGTTCTTGGCAACGCTGCGGTAGTACATAGGTACTCCGCTGTCGGTGGAAAGTCCGTTTTTAGAAGCGCCTATTGCATTGAACACACCTTCTGCCGAAAGGGCACAGTTTTCCGTTTTCATGGCAATGATGCCGTCGCTGTTAAGGAACAGACCGAAAATGCCGTCCGACTTGTTGAGACTGTTCCACATACTGACAAGCTCTTCCTTGTCGTTTTCGTTGACAGCGGTGATAAACGCGGAATCCTCAGAAAAGAGCTTTGCTATCATTTCGGTTTCCGAACACTTTGAGGATATTTCAAAGTTCAGAACGTTGGACGCGATACGTGCGGAATCCATAAGATTTTTTGTCTGTGCGTTTGAAAAAACGATACACAGCAAGACTATGACCGTAACCATAGCGAGAACAAGCATGAAATTAACGGCAAGCATCGTTGATTTGCCGATCTTAGACATTTTGGATATTTTAGACATAGAAGGCACAGATATAGCAGACATAGTATATGCTCCTTTCTGAAAAAGCCGGTATACAGCTATACTATATAAAACAGGGCTTGACTGCCGCGCCCCGGATACAGTTCGGTTACATTACTCCACTTAATATTGTACAATATTATGTCTTTTTTGTCAATAAAAATCTTACAGATAATTCCACAGCTCGGGACAAAATTTGCGCCTTTCATTTATAAAAAATGCACAAATTTAAAGCTGTCTGCCGCTTGTCCGAAAAAAAGGAACGCTCCGTTCAGAAGCGTTCCTTTTGCAGTTTATAACAGTATATGATTTACTTGCCAACATATTCGCCGTTCTGGATAACAGCTACCATTGCGGACTTGTTGGGCTCGCCGTCCGCGGTAAAGCTCATGGAGCCTGTTACGCCGTCAACGGTGATCTTTGTCATTGCGCCGATGAGCGCTTCGTTGGAAACGTCTCCGCCTGTTGTCTCAATAAGAGCCTTGATAACGTATACTCCGTCGTAAGCGTCAGCTGCAAACTGGTCGGGGGTGGAGTTATAAGCTTTGTTGTAAGCTTCAACAAAAGACTTTACATTTTCGTTGGAGCTGTTTGCAACGAAAGGAGTAAGGAAAATAGCGCCCTCAATGTTAGCGGTATTGCCGTCAAGCTGGTTGATAACGCCGTCCCAACCGTCGCAGCCGAAGTAAGGGAGCGAAACGCCTACTGTTGCAGCCTGCTCGGAGATGTAGCCTACCTCGGTGTAGTAGATGGGCAGGAACAGACAGTCTGCTCCGGAGGACTTGATCTTTGTGAGCTGGGTCTTGAAGTCAACGTCGCCGCCTGTGAAGCTTTCGTCTGCGGCAATGGTCATGCCGAGCGCGCCGGCCTTTTCAACGAAAGCGTCGTGGATACCCTTGCTGTAGTCGGAAGCCACGTCGTAGATGATAGCGGGGCTCTTGAGACCCTGATCGAAAATATACTGAGCCATAAGTTCGCCCTGGAGAGGGTCGGTGAAGCAGATACGGAAGCTGTTGGGCTGCTTTGTGCAGTCCATAGCGGAGCCTGAGGGTGTGATCTGGAGAATGCCGTCGTTAACGGATTCCTCGGAAACGGCGATGCTGCATCCGCTTGTTACGGAGCCGAGAACAACGTTTATGCCGCTGTCCATAAGCTTGTTATAGGCGGAAACGGATTTTTCCTCGTTGCACTCGTCGTCCTCGAAGAGAAGCTCAAGCTTCATGCCGTCAATGCCGCCCGCGGCGTTTATCTCGTCAACGGCTACCTGCGCGCCCTGCTTAACGGAAATTCCGTAAGAAGCGGCGTCGCCTGTAAGAGGACCGATACCGCCGATCTTGAATACGGAAGCAGAGGAAACGTCGCCGTTGTCGCCTGCCGAATTACCGCCGTCCTGATTGCTGTCTCCGTCGGAAGAACAGCCCGCAAGGAAAGGAACGGTCATAAAGCCCGCAAGAGCCAATGCAAGGATTTTCTTTGATACTTTCATTTTATTGACCTCCAAAATTATATTTTTACAGTACTTACTAAAATATAATACTTTTTATTCGCCCGAAAGTCAATGGGGAAAAGTGCTATAAATCACAAAAAATCAAGCTTTTGTTTAGGCGGTTTTCACATATTTAAAATTCTTTGTAAACATTGTATGTTTTTCCCGTAATGATTTTCCCGCAGGTAAATTATTCATTTCGGCTGTTCTGCTGTTTTGCGGCTCTGCTCATAATACCGATAACGTCCCGCATAAGGTCGAGAGGCTTCTCGTTTTTCATTTTCACGGCGATATATGCTTTTTCGCCGCCGTTGACCGTTACCCTGCCCTTGTAGGCTGTTGTAAGAGCCTGTATCTGATCAAGCTCCGCGGATTTGAGATAGAAATACATTATTCCGTTCCGCTGGGTTATTTCCGTTATGGTCAGCTCGGACGCCATATTCCTTGTCAGAGCAACTGTAATAAGTCCCTGTATGGCTTTGGGAGGATCGCCGTAGCGGTCGATAAGCTCGTCGGTAAGGTCGAGGCTGTCCTCGTTTGTGCGCAGGGCGGCTATCTTGCGGTACATATCCAGACGTCCCGCAAGGCTTTCGATGTAGTCCTCGGGAATATGGGCTTCGATCTGGATATCAATAAGGCAGTCCTCCGGCTTGGGGGGAGGCGCTTCTCCCTTTTCCTCGGCAATGGCTTCATTCAGAAGCTGCAAATACATATCGTATCCCACCGCTTCCATGTGACCGTGCTGCTTTCCTCCCAGAACAGAGCCCGCGCCCCGTATTTCAAGGTCGCGCATGGCAATGCGGAAGCCGCTGCCGAACTGGGTGAATTCCCTGATAGCGTCCAGACGGCGGGTAGCTATCTCCGTCAGAGCCTTGCCCCTGCGGAAGGTAAAATATGCAAACGCACGCCTGCTTGAACGTCCCACGCGTCCGCGGAGCTGATAAAGCTGTGAAAGCCCCAGTCTGTCCGCGTCCTCGATAACAAGAGTGTTTACGTTGGGTACGTCCACGCCTGTTTCTATAATAGTAGTGCATACAAGAATATCTATTTCGTGCTCGATAAGCTGCCGCCATATTTCGGAGAGCCGCTCCTCCCCCGTCTGTCCGTGTGCAACGCCTATACGCGCGTCGGGAACCATTTCCTGCAATTTTGCCGCGCACATGTCTATGCTTTCAATGCGGTTGTGTATATAGTATACCTGTCCGCCGCGGCGAAGCTCCTTTGTGATAGCCTGCGCTATCACGCCTTTGTTGTGCTCAATAACATAGGTCTGGACTGGGTGGCGGTCTACGGGAGGCTCTTCGATAACGCTCATGTCGCGGATACCGCTCATCGCCATATTAAGGGTGCGGGGTATGGGCGTTGCGGAAAGTGTGAGAACGTCCACGCCCGAAAAGGTCTCTTTGAAGCGTTCCTTATGGGCTACTCCGAAACGCTGCTCCTCGTCGATTATGGCAAGTCCCAAACTCTTAAATTTAACATCTTTCTGGACAAGACGGTGCGTACCGATTATCATATCTATTTCGCCGTTTTTGAGCTGCTTTAAGATTTCCTCCTGCTGCTTTGGAGTTCTGAAACGGGACAGCAGCTCTATCTTCATAGGGAAATGCTCGAACCGCTTCAGGGCGGTCTGGTAGTGCTGCCACGCCAGTACCGTTGTGGGAGCAAGGATTGCGCATTGCTTGCCGTCCTCCATGCACTTGAAAGCCGCTCGGAACGCTACTTCCGTCTTGCCGAAGCCAACGTCGCCGCAGAGAAGTCTGTCCATGGGTATCGGTTTCTGCATATCCTCCTTTATCTCCTGCACGGAGCGGAGCTGGTCGTCGGTCTCGGTGTAGGGGAACCTCGTCTCGAAATCCCGCTGCCAGTCGTCGTCCTCGGAAAATGCAAAGCCGGGAGTCTGACTGCGCTTCGCGTACAGCCTGATAAGCTCGTCAGCCATGTCCTTGACCGCTTTCTTGACGCGGTTTCTTGTTTTCTGCCACTCCATTGAGGACAGCTTGTTAAGCTTCACCGCGCCGTTGTCACGGGGTCCTATATATTTTGACACCATGTCAAGCTGGTTTACGGGAACGTACAGAACGTCCGTACCCGCGTACTGAATGGTGATGTAGTCCTTGGCGATGCCCTCCATTTCAAGCTTGCGGATACCCACAAATTTTCCTATTCCGTGAAGAGCGTGCACGACTAAATCCCCCGCCGTGATATCCGACAGGGACTTTATCTCCTCGCCCTTTTTGGCTTTGCGGAATTTCTTTTTCGAGGACATTGCTTTCGCCTGGGTTATAAGCATTGTCCTGATATCGGGGTAATCGTAACCCGCGCTTACCGAACCCGTTGTAAGCAGTACAGTACCTGCTTTCGGCTCGGAGTCCTCTGTCATTATGCCGCAGCTTATCCCCTCGTCGCTCAGGTCTTTCGCAATAATCGGCAGAGTTTTTTCCGAGCCTGCAAGGACTATCGCCGAGTAGCCGTTTTCCTTTGCGCTGTGCAAGTCCTCTATAAGCTGGCGTATCTCGCCGCCCCAGGGAGCTGTCTGGTTTGCGGTAACGGAAATAAGCTTTTTGAACCTCAGGTCGTCTCCGCCGCGGAGGAAGGTGTCAAAGTGCAGCAGAGGAAAACGTCCCGCCGCGGAGCAGACCTGACCGAAATCCGCAAGATAACCCTCAAGACCCTTGCAAAGCTCACCCGCTTCAAGAAGTATCTTCAAATCCTCCGCGTGCTGCGAGGAAACGTTTTTCGTCTTTTCAAGACAGTTCCTGTACTCGCAGAAAACCACGGGGCTGTCCTCGGAAAGATAGTCGAAAATAAGCGCGGGAGTGTTATAGGCAAGGGGCAGATATTTGTCGATATTGCCAAGCTCCAGACCGTTTTTAACGCGGTCGGAGTCCCTTGTCAGGGCGGCTTTTGCGGCGTCCGCGCGTTTGCCCCGCAGTGACGAGGACAGCTTTTCTATTGATCCTGCCAATACTTCGGGACTGTCGAAAAGAACTTCCATAGCGGGGGTTATGCGTATTCTGTCAACAGGCTCGGTGCGCCGCTGGGATTCGGGGTCGAAATAGGAAAGAGTATCAATCTCGTCCCCCCAAAGCTCCAGACGAACGGGTGATTGGCTTCCTACGGGGAAAATATCCGCGATAGAGCCGCGTATGGAAAACTGGCTTGCGCCCTCGGCTTTTTCGCAGCGGGTGTAACCTGCCGCAATAAGTTCCGCCGCAAGCTCGGAAAGATTGACAGTCCCTCCTGCTTCAATTGTAACGGTACGGGGCAGCAGCGCGCTTTTGGGTACCGTCCTCTGCATGACTGCTTCGGCGGAGGCGCAGACGAAAATATTGGGTTCATCCGAAGCGAGACGGCTCAGAACTCCGAGACGTATATGCTCGTATTCGCGAGAGGCTGTTTCCGCAGGCGTAAAGGAAAAATCCTTTGCAGGGTAAAGAAAAGCGCAGACCTCTCCCGACAATGTGTTGATGTCCTCCGCAAGCTTTGAAGCGGAAGCTTCACTGTCGCATATCATCAGCACAGGAGAATTTTTCCTCAGTCCGAGAGCGAAATGCGCTTTGTGTATCGCCGAAACGCCCGATACCGAGACGGGGGTGTTACCCGTCCTTACAGCGTCGAGCATATCATTGTATGGGGCGAAATTTTCTATCGCCTTTTTAAAAATGTTTGACATAAAAGACTCCTGCTAAAATATAAAAGATAGAATTACGAATTGTATTTGTTCATGGCTTCGCTTGTTTTGTCTTTGACCATAAGCTCCAGTGAGGACACGGCTTTGTCAGTCCCCTCAGCCATAAGCTTTTTTTCCTCGTCGGTAAAGCGGGATAAGACCCAGTCCGCAAGGTTGTAGTCCTTGTGCGGCTTAGCTCCCACGCCTATCTTTATGCGCTGGAACGTGTCAAAGCCCGTCAGATAAATAATAGATTTCATGCCGTTGTGACCGCCGTCCGAGCCTTTGCGGCGTATGCGTATATGGGACGGTTCAAGGCTTATATCGTCATAGCATATTATAACCCGTTCGGGGGGGATTTTATAGAAATTCATGGCTTCCACCACAGCTTCGCCGCTGTTGTTCATATATGTTGTCGGCTTCATCAGCAGACAGGTCACGCCGTTTACCGCCGCCGTGGCAGTCAACGACTTGAAGCGTATTTTTTTCAGTTGAACGCCGCTTTTTTCAGCCAGTTTGTCGAGGGTCATAAAGCCTGCGTTGTGGCGTGTGTTCTCGTACTTTTCGCCGGGGTTGCCAAGTCCTACAAGAATATAGTCCGGCTGCCCCGGCGATCCAGCGGCATCGGACTTTTCTTTGTTCAGTTGATTGAAGATATCGAAAATGCTCATTTGAGATATTCCTTTCGGGGTAATTTTTGCGGTTGCATTAGGGGAACGCCCTCTATCGCAGGGCGTTCCCCTCTTGAAAACAGTCCTGCGGACTGTTTTCAATTCACCTCTTTGCGGAGCTCTTGAACGATAGAGAATTTCGCTCCCTGCGGGGAGCGACCAAAGGGCGCTGCCCTTTGGAAACTCGCAGCCTTGAAAGGCTGGCGAACTTTTTTGAGTCGGCAGCTATCGCTGCCTAAATGTATCCTATTAATTTAACGATTTGCTCTAAACCGCAATAACCTGCCCGGAGCATACCGGGCAGGTAAACGGTTTTATTCTTTTGAAAATACAGCTTGCGTTTTACGGAATTAATTGTTGAACAGGGGCGACACCGGTTTATCCGCGTAAATGCGCTGGATAGCCTGTGCAAATACGGGAGCTACGGGCAGCACTGTGATCTTGTCAAGCTTCTTTTCATCGGGCAGAGCGATAGTATCAAGCAGCACAAGCTCCTTGATAACGCTGTCCCTGATGCGGTCTATGGCAGGTCCCGACAGTACGCCGTGGGTCGCGCAGGCGTATACTTCCTTTGCGCCGCCGATGTCGAGAATGGCTTTCGCCGCGTTGCAGAGAGTACCGGCCGTGTCTATCATGTCGTCCACAAGGATAACGCTTTTTCCGCTTACGTCGCCGATAATATTCATTACCTCGCACACGTTTGCTTTCTGGCGGCGTTTATCAACGATAGCAAAAGGTACGCCGAGACGCTGTGCAAAGTTTCTTGCTCTCGTTACCGAGCCTAAGTCGGGGGACACTACCATAACGTCGTCTTTGCAGTCCTTGAATTTTTCCACAAAATAGGGGGCAAGGATAGGTACGCCGAGAAGATGATCCACGGGGATATTGAAAAAGCCCTGTATCTGGGAGCAGTGCAGATCCATTGAAAGCACTCTGTCCGCGCCGGCTACCGAGATAAGATCCGCCACAAGCTTTGCGGAGATCGGATCTCTCGCCTTTGCCTTTCTGTCCTGACGGGCGTAGCCCATATAGGGTATTACCGCGGTGATGCGTCCTGCGGAGGCTCTCTTGAAAGCGTCGATCATAATGAGCAGCTCCATGAGGTGATCGTTTACGGGAGAGCTTGTTGACTGCACCACGAAAACGTCCGAGCCGCGCACACTTTCCTTTATGGAAACGCTTACCTCGCCGTCGGAAAACGTTACTACCTCGGATTCACCAAGCGGAAGGCCCAGTTCCTTTGCGATCTCCTCCGCGACCTTGGGGTTGGAGTTTGCGGTAAAAATTTTGATATCCTTGCCGTGAAGATTCATTTTTAGAAGTCCCCTTTTCAAAATTGGTAATGAGTGGATTTTTACGTTTGTTTTATGTTCAGTCCCGCTAAACGGGGAATTATGTTCTTATAGATATCACACAAGTCCTTTTTCGAGGACTTTCGCGGCTTCGGACAAGCACTGCTTTCTCATTTCTTCAAGAAGCTTTTCCGTGGTTTTAACGTCAAGCGAAACGAAAATGCGTATTATCAGCTTTACCGTTTCCGCGCCGAAAGCCTTGTACAGCTCGTAAAACAGCGCAGTACCCTTGGTATGTACGCCCTCGGGACGGCTGCCGTCCGCAGTTTTTATCGGCGGAAAACCGTCCGCCTTTTGCAAATGCTCGTCTATCATCGCCTTAAATATGTCCGTCTTGTTTCTGTCAAGGCAGTACAACAGCATAGACCATTCCGCTGTCGTTTCGTTCAGCCAGTCCTCCCAGCTTCCAACCTCCGCGCCCGTACACCATTCATGGGCAAGCTCGTGGGCGTTTACCCCGACGGCTTCCTTTTCGTCCTTGCCGGGAGAAATACAGACTATAAATCCATCACGCTTGTATGCCCCTCCGCTTGTCAGCGCGGGGTACAGGCACGCCATTTCGGTATGCTTTTTGTATTCCGTCCCGAAAAGCTCTTTTGTATAGTACGCCAGAACGTCCTCAAAAATACTTTTTGAAAACTCGGCGGCGCTGTCAAGAGAACCGTCCGCATAGTAAATGCCGATATGCTCTCCCGTAACGGTTTTAAGTACGTTTTTTCTGTAGAGAATAATGTTGCAGTCCCATTCGCTGCCGCGGTAATTCCACAGACTGCCGTCAAATTCTCCTTTTACAAGGAAGTATTCTTCACAGCCGTTTACCGTGACAATATTTTCGGTACCGAACGGCAGCTCGCAGGGAAACCACACGCCGTAACGGCTAAGCTCGATGATGTCCTCAGTAATAATATTGTGCCAGCCACTTATTTTGCCGCCGTAGGATATGCTTACCGTACCGAAGTCCGCGCCGCATTTTACGGAGTACTTTTTTACCTCGGCGCAGAAAAGCGGTTCGTACACAGCTTCGACAGTCGGCTGCACAGGCTTTTCATTGCAGAGAAATTCGCTTATCTTCAGTCCGCTGTTAAGGATAAAGGAAAATTCCGCAATGCTTTCGTCAAAGGAGATCTTCGTTTCCGCAAAAAGCTTTTCCCCCTCAAAGCGGAGGGACGTTTTCATTTCCGGCATTTTGAACGTCTCCTTTTTATTTTTTCGCCTTGCTGTTCCTGCTTTTAAGCCGCTTGTCGCCGAAGCCCTCCTTGAAGCTGAGCGGACCTCTTTCTATCGCCAGAGCGCCGTCGGGAACGTCCTTTGTGACCGTTGTTCCCGCAGCTGTGTATGCCCCCTTGCCCACGCGGACGGGAGCTATAAGGTTTGTATTGCAGCCGATAAAGGCGTTGTCCTCAATAATGGTGCGGTACTTGTTTGCGCCGTCGTAATTGGAAGTTACCGTGCCGCAGCCGAAATTCACGTTCGAGCCAACGTCGCTGTCCCCCACATACGTCAGGTGAGAAACAGAAGTCTTTTCGCCGATAACGGAGTTTTTGATCTCCACAAAGTCGCCTATTTTGACCTTTGACATAATATGGCTGCCGGGTCTGATGTGCACGAAAGGACCGATTTTCGCTCCGTCGTCTATTCGGGACTGATACGCCTGTACGCTGTTTAATGTTACGCCGTCACCCACGGTGCAGTCCTCGATAAGGCAGTTCGGACCTATCACGCAGTTTTCGCCGATAACGGTATTCCCCCGCAGTATAGTACCCTGCAAAATTTGTGTGCCGATACCTATTTTAACGTTTCTGCCGATAGAAACGCCGTCGGTGCAGAGGAACTCCACGCCGTCGTCCATGAGCCTGTCGATAACGGCTTTTCTTGCGGTATCGTTAAGCTTCAGCAGACCCTTGCGGTCGTTTGCGCCCATTGCCACGCTGCGGTTGGGGGAAACGTAAGCGTCCGCGCGGAAGCCGTGATTTATAAGTATATACACCGAATCGGTAAGATAATATTCCCCTTGTGAATTGTTGGGCTTTATCTCGTTCAGAGCCTCGATAAGCCGCTCCGTTCTGAACCAGTACGCCCCCGAATTTATCTCGCGTATCGCTTTCTGTTCGGCGGTCGCGTCCTTTTCCTCAACTATGCCCGTAACACCGCTTGCGCCGCGGAGTATACGTCCGTAGCCCGTGGGATTTTCCGCCTCCGAGGTAATTATCGTAACGGCGTTTCCCTGATTTGTGTGCTGTTTAAGCGAAGCGGTGATCGTATCGCTGTCGATAAAGGGAGCGTCTCCGCAGAGGATAAGCACGTTGCTGTCAGGGCGTTCCTTTAACCAGTCCACAGCCATCATGACGGCGTGACCCGTACCCATGCGCTGGGGCTGGAGGACTGTTGTGCAGCGGTCTCCGATATAATTTTCAATGACCTCGGCGTTGTAGCCCTTTACAACGCACATATCTTTAACGTCCGCGTTTTCGCAGGCGGTCATTACCCACTCAAGCATAGGCTCTCCCAGAACCTCGAACATGGGCTTGGGAAGCTCCGACTTCATTCTTTTTCCCTGTCCTCCCGCCAGAATGACGGCGCAGTTTGTTTTGGAATTCGATCCGTTCATAAAAATTCTCCTGTCGGTTTGAAATATATAATATATATACTGAATTTATATGCCGTATTTTGCACGTCATATTTGCATCCATTCAAAAAATTCCGGCCGCAGATATACGGTGTGATAAAAATGCGAAAGCGCCACCGCAGCCCACAGCAGAAAGACAAACAGCTTTCCACGCACAGGGCGGCTGTTTTCAGCTCCCGCCTTTTTCAGGATACTTTCCCGCGCGTGTTCGTCGTTTGTTTTGATATGCGAAAGCTGCTCCGCGATATTCTTTTCGGTTCTTCTTTTTTGCAGACGTTCAAAGCTCAGACCGCAGCAAAGATTTACGGCTATTGTTCCTGCAAGGCGCGCAAGCCAGAAGCCGAACGCGGGTTCGTGTCCGCTGTACGCTTTTATGCCGTCGGGAACGCTCCAACCTCCCGCCGCAGAGGTAAACTTGTATATCAGAGGTAGCTTCCCAAGTTCGTGAAAAACCGATGAAACGGTAACGCAGCCGTCCATGCGGCTTATGCCCGCCGCCGTTCCGAGTATCAGAGGTATTATCACAGCGGCAGCTAAAAAAACGGCGCATTCCCTGTACATTTTTTTACAATATAAATAAAAAAACGAAAACACAAAAGCGGGAATGCTGAATGAAAAGCTTCCGCGGCGTTTGAGCCGCAAAGCCGTGCTTCTGCCAAGATAGGCTTCGATATAGCTGTCTTTAATGCCGCCGTTCATAATGCCGTCCTTTCAGTTAAGCTGTCAACCGTATACAAATACATTATGCCATAAATCTAAAAAATTTTCAAGAGAAAAGCAAGGTTTTCTCCCTGCTTTGGGTTAATTGTGCAAGTTGCACAAAAAACGACTCTTAAATTTCCTGCCAATCAGTATGGAAAATGGAAGAATTATCTGTTATAATATTATTATGGTCGTGCAAAAATGCAATGCCAAAAATTGGTACAAGCATTATTCCCGTACCGCTGTAAGCCGCATACCGCATTCTGCACGAATAAATTTTATTTTTGGAGGTAATACCAATGGCAAAAAAATATTGTTATCTCTTCTCCGAGGGTAACGCCGACATGAGAGAGCTTTTGGGCGGTAAAGGTGCAAACCTTGCCGAAATGACCAACATCGGTCTCCCCGTTCCCCAGGGCTTTACTATCACTACCGAGGCTTGTACTCAGTATTACGAGGACGGAAAAAAGATCAACGATGAGATATTCGCCGAGATCAACGAGTACATCGGCAAAATGGAAGGCATCACAGGCAAGAAGTTCGGCGACAAGGAGAACCCTCTTCTCGTTTCCGTTCGTTCCGGCGCAAGAGCTTCCATGCCCGGTATGATGGATACTATCCTCAACCTCGGTCTTAACGAGGACGTTGTTGAGGTTATGGCTAAACAGTCCAACAACCCCCGTTGGGCTTGGGACTGCTACAGAAGATTTATCCAGATGTATTCCGACGTTGTTATGGAAGTCGGCAAGAAATACTTTGAGCAGCTCATCGACGCTATGAAAGAAAAGAAGGGCGTCAAGCAGGACGTTGACCTTACAGCCGACGACCTTAAGGAGCTTGCAAACCAGTTCAAGGCTGAGTACAAGTCCAAGATCGGCGAGGACTTCCCCTCCGACCCCAAGGAGCAGCTCATGGGCGCTGTAAAGGCTGTTTTCCGTTCATGGGACAACCCCCGCGCTAACGTTTACCGCCGTGACAACGATATCCCCTACAGTTGGGGTACTGCCGTAAACGTACAGTCCATGGCGTTCGGTAACATGGGCGACGACTGCGGTACAGGCGTTGCATTCACACGTGATCCCGCTACAGGCGCAAAAGGTCTGTTCGGCGAGTTCCTTACAAACGCACAGGGCGAGGACGTTGTTGCAGGCGTTCGTACTCCTATGCACATCAACGAGATGGAGCAGAAGTTCCCCGAAGCTTTCAAGCAGTTCACAGAGGTTTGCTCCACACTTGAAAAGCACTACCGCGATATGCAGGATATGGAGTTCACCGTTGAACACGGCAAGCTTTATATGCTTCAGACCCGTAACGGCAAGAGAACCGCTCAGGCTGCTCTTAAGATCGCCTGCGACCTTGTTGACGAGGGCATGAGAACAGAGCAGGAAGCTGTTGCTATGATCGATCCTAGAAACCTCGATACGCTTCTCCACCCCCAGTTCGACGCTGCTGCTCTTAAGGCTGCAACTCCTGTCGGAAAGGGTCTCGGAGCTTCTCCCGGAGCTGCATGCGGTAAGATAGTATTCACAGCCGAGGATGCAGAGGCTTGGAAGGCTAAGGGCGAAAAGGTGGTTCTTGTTCGTCTTGAAACTTCTCCGGAGGACATCACCGGTATGAAGGCTTCTCAGGGTATCCTTACTGTTAGAGGCGGTATGACTTCCCACGCTGCCGTTGTTGCACGCGGTATGGGTACTTGCTGTGTATCCGGCTGCGCTGCTATCAATATGGACGAAGAGAACAAGAAGTTCGAGCTAGCAGGCAAGACCTACCACGAGGGCGACTGGATCTCTATTGACGGCTCCACAGGTAACATTTACGACGGTCAGATCGCTACCGTTGACGCTCAGATCGCCGGCGAATTCGGCAGGATCATGGCTTGGGCTGACAAGTACAGAAAGCTTAAGGTAAGAACAAACGCTGATACGCCTAAGGACGCTAAGAAGGCTCGCGAGTTGGGCGCAGAGGGTATCGGTCTCTGCCGTACAGAGCACATGTTCTTTGAGGCTGACCGTATCGCTGCTTTCCGCGAGATGATCTGCTCCGATACTGTTGAAGAGAGAGAGGCTGCTCTCGATAAGATCGAACCTATGCAGCAGGGCGATTTCGAGGCTCTTTACGAGGCTCTTGAGGGTAACCCCGTTACTATCCGTTTCCTCGATCCTCCTCTCCACGAATTCGTTCCTACAGAGGAAGCTGACATTGAGGCTCTTGCTAAGTCTCAGGGCAAGTCCGTTGATACAATCAAGGCTATCATCGCTTCCCTCCACGAGTTCAACCCCATGATGGGTCACCGCGGATGCCGTCTTGCAGTAACATACCCCGAAATTGCAAAGATGCAGACAAAGGCTGTTATCAAGGCTGCTATCAACGTTAAGAAGAATCACCCCGACTGGAATATCGTACCCGAGATCATGATCCCGTTGGTTGGCGAGATCAAGGAGCTGAAGTACGTTAAGGATATCGTTACCGCAACTGCTGACGAGGTTATCAAGAACGCAGGCGCTGACCTCAAGTACGAGGTTGGTACAATGATCGAAATTCCTCGTGCTGCTCTTACTGCTGACGAGATCGCTAAGGAAGCTGAGTTCTTCTGCTTCGGTACTAACGACCTTACACAGATGACATTCGGTTTCTCCCGTGACGACGCAGGCAAGTTCCTTGACGCTTACTATGACGCTAAGATCTTTGAGAACGATCCGTTCGCTAAGCTCGACCAGACAGGCGTAGGCAAGCTCATGGAAATGGCTATCACAATGGGTAAAAAGGTTCGTCCCGAAATGCACATCGGTATCTGCGGTGAGCACGGCGGCGATCCCACATCTGTTGAGTTCTGCCACCAGCTCGGCATGACATACGTATCCTGCTCGCCTTTCCGTGTGCCTATCGCAAGATTGGCTGCTGCTCAGGCTGCTATCAAGGATCAGAAGTAATTTTTCCGAACGGAATAAAAAACGGACTCGCGGCGTTTGCTGTGAGTCCGCTTTTTTGAGTAAATTCACGGAAAAATAATTTCTGTGAAAATACCCACAGAAATCAATTTCGTTTATAAATTGTTATTTAGCGACGAAGCCGCTATACGGCTGGTCGAGCTGAGCACAGCTCGCGGTTTCCAAAGGCAGAGCCTTTGGTCGCAAACTCATTCGCAGAATGAGTCCCCGCAGAAGCGCGAAATCCTTTCCGTTTGGTACGGAGAGGGTGGTGAGAAACGCGATAGCGTTTCGAGGAGGGGCGAACACGACCGCCCCTCCTTTGTTATGTGCGCAGCAAAACAAATCTCTGAAACGTCACAGTGTGACGTTTCAGACGGAGCAAGCTTGCATTTTAGCTTTTGTTCCGACATAGTTTGCTGTGTTGAAAACAGTCCGCTGAACTGTTTTCAAGGATTACTTTGCCTCGTACGGTTAGAAAGGGGGAGCGGTCGTGTCCGCTCCCCCTCGGAGCACTCGCGAAGCGAGGGCAAGATGTCGCCATTTCTCACCTCTTGCTCCGTTCCGAACGAAAAGGGATTTCGCCCTCTGCGGAGGGCGACCAGGGGCTCTGCCCCATGGACCTCGCCACCTTTGAAAAGGTGGACGAAACTTTTCCATAAAAGTCTTGTCAAATAGTTCGCTAAATAACAATTTATCTTATAAAAAATGATTTCTGTGAAAATACCGAAAAACTATTTACTATTTTTCCAAAATATATTATAATAAGAAAAACAATTAAAACAAAAAACAGCAAAGGAGAATACCAAATGGCTATGGAAAAAAATTACGACAGCAAAAAAGAGACCCTTGACTTTCTGAGTACAGCTGTGCCCGTATCGGCAGCGCTTGTTCTGTTTCTGGTATCGGCGGGCTTTATCGTTTACAAGCTCATAACCGCGTACCGCCACAACGAACGCTGGAAGGACTACGACGAGTGCGGAATGCAGTAATATGCGAACCGCGAACCCAAACCGAAAGGGAAAATCAAAATGTATTTCTATAACGCAAAAATTTACCCCCAGAAAGCTTATGAGTACTGTGCGGACGGCATAAGCTTTATTCCCTGCGGCTTTGTCCGCGTGGAGAACGGAAAGATAACCGAGGTTTCGGGCGGTACTCCGATAAAAATTTCCGAGGGGGACGTTGATCTTCACGGCATGAGGCTGTACCCCGGCTTCATCGACGCGCACACCCACATGGGTCTTATCGGCGATGGTCAGGGAGCAGAGGGCGAGGACGTGAATGAGGACAGCGATCCCGTTACCCCTCATCTGCGGACGATAGACGGTCTTTGCCATAACGACGGATATTTCGCCGACGCGGTAAGGGCGGGCGTGACCTGCGTGGTAACAGGCGTTGGCTCCTCCAATCCCATAGGCGGAGACCTTATCGCGGTAAAGACTGCGGGGCGTTCCGCCGACGAAATGCTTGTCCGCCGCGTGGGAATAAAATTCGCTTTGGGTGAAAATCCTAAGTCCACCTTTTCCGACAAGGAGTCCGCTCCCGTGACGAGAATGGCTACCGCCGCTGTTATCCGCGAGGCTCTTTTCAAGGCTAAGCGGTATATGCAGGACAAGCTTTCCGCGGAGGAAAACGAGGAGTCCTTGTCCGAACTGCCCGAATTTGATATGAAGTCCGAGGCTCTTATTCCCCTGCTCAAAGGAGAACTTAAGGCGCACTTTCACTGTCACCGCGCCGACGATATCCTTACGGCTGTGCGCATTGCCGAGGAATTTTCGCTGGACTATGTGCTTATCCACTGCACCGAGGGACATCTTTCCGCCGATATTTTGGGGGAGAAAAAAGCGTCCGCGGTTGTGGGTCCCATATTGTGCGACAGGGGCAAGCCGGAGCTTGCGGGTCAGCGGCTTGAAAACGCGGCTGTACTTCACAAAAACGGCGTAAGGGTCGCTATATGCACCGATCACCCCGAAACTCCCATTCAGTACCTCCAAACAAGTGCGGCGTACTGTGTAAAAGCAGGACTTCCCCGCGAAGCCGGTATTCGTTCGATAACGTGTACTGCCGCCGAAATTGCGGGCATAGGCGATATTACTGGAGACATTACGGTGGGTTTGGACGCGGATTTTGCCGTTACGGACGGAGATCCCTTTGATATTATGACAAATGTGAAAATGACGGTTATCGGCGGGAAAATAGTTTACAGGGCATAGTTCCGTATGTGATATCTTTTCGGGGACGGTTTTCCGTCCCCTTGATTGTAAAGATATATAGACTGTGCACAAAAAGTATATGGAAAGTTTGGATATATTTACGTATTGACTTTTGTTTGTGGACACATTATAATTTAATTGTGCCCACAAACAAATGGGAGGTGAATTTTTGGGTATAAAAAAAGGCACAAAGCTTACCGATAATCCAAAAGACAAAATCCTGCGTATACGTATTGACGATAAGACGGAATATGAATTGGAAACGGTTTGTCAACATACCAAAATGAGCAAATCTGAAATTGTTCGTAAGGGAATTGAAAAGCAATATGCCGAAATAAAGAAATAACGCAAACTGCCACCGACCAAAGTCACAGCCTGCGTTATACGAAACCGGACAAGAAAGTCCGTCCGAAATCTATTATACATCGGAAAGGCTTTCTTGTCAAGACCATTGAAAGGAAGTTTTTTATGGATAACAACGAATTCAGCCTCGACGCCCTTCTGGACTGCGACGTATTTGTCCGCAGCGAGAGCATTGAAACACGATGCGCATTGAACCGTCTTTCCGACTTTATTGAAAAAAATGTCGGCGACGAAAAAATCGTCGATATGATCCAGGGAGCGGAAAGCGATTATGCCTGTTACGTCTACAGAGACGCGTTTAAGCAGGGCTTTTGCTTTGCCGTTAAGTCGCTGAAATTTATGCTCAAAATTTAACCGCGGATAATAGGAAATGTATTGACAAAAACAATTCGGCGTGGTATAATAAAGCCGTAAAAGCTGTAATGAACTCAAATCGAACATTTGCGTTCACAAAAAATGTCCCCCGGGTGGTGTCGGGGGACATTTTGGCTGTTGTTGCCTTCTTTTACTTCTTCCGTCTGTTCAGCCGATTGCGTATGTAGTCATGTTGTAAAAAGTATTGACAAAATCAATTTTATGTAGTATAATGATAGCACAAGGAAAATATAGGGTCGCATTCATTGCGGTTCACAAAGCGAAAGCCTCCCCGATTGCCGTCAGGGAGGCTTTCATTTGGGCTGTCGTTGCCTGAGTTTTACTTCCTGCGTCCGCTCAGCCACTTGCGAAGCGCGTCATAAGTAACATTTCCAAACACACTCGCCGCAGCGGAAACAAGAAAAGAAAATATAAGATCTATAACATTCATTGCAGTTACACCTCCTTTCCGCCGAAGCGTGAGGGAGTCGGCAACATAAACAGTATAGCATATTTTGTCATTGTATGTCAATAAATTAACGGAAAGGAACGAGTGAAAATGCGCGAAATAAACGTTACCGAGATCGAAAATATCGTCCGAGACCTGTGCATAAAGGCTAACCGTTTTCTTCCGAGATCGCTGGCGGACTGCATAGGCTGCGCGGTGAAAACTGAAAAGTCCCCTACTGGAAAAGAGGTTCTTAACGACCTTGTTAGAAATATCGAAGCCGCCGAACGGGAAGAGCTTGCGGTCTGCCAGGACACGGGAATGGCAGTTATTTTTCTTGATGTGGGTCAGGACGTTCACTTTATCGGCGGTTCGCTGACGGAAGCAATAAACAGGGGCGTTGCACGGGGCTATACCGAGGGGTATCTGCGCTGCTCTATCGTTTCCGATCCTTTGGAGCGGATCAACACGGGAGACAATACTCCCGCAGTTATTCACACACGTATCGTTGATGGGGACAAAGTAAATATTTCAGTTTGTCCCAAGGGCTTCGGAAGCGAGAATATGTCCGCGATGAAAATGTTTACGCCGTCGGCAAGCGTTTCCGATATCGAGGACTTTGTGGTAAGCGTCGTTTCAAAGGCGGGCAGCAATCCATGTCCCCCTATGGTGATAGGCGTGGGATTGGGCGGAGATTTCGAGTACTGCGCGTATCTGGCGAAAAAGGCTTTGTGCAGGGACATTTCGGTAAAAAATCCTAAGCAGCTTTATGCGGACATGGAGCGGCGTATCCTTGAAAGGGTGAACAGGCTGGGTATAGGTCCTCAGGGCTTCGGAGGAACCACCACTGCGCTTGCGGTCGCGATAGAGCAGGCTCCTACGCACATTGCGGGACTTCCCGCGGCGGTGAATATCGGCTGTCACGTTACAAGACACGCTCACGCCGAGCTTTGATGGATATATGCCGAGACAAAAATAAGCAGGGTATGGATCACAGTCCCCTGCTTATTTTATTGTATTCAATATTAATATTTTTTCATGGCTTTGCATTTAGGGTCGCATACCTTGCATACAGCGCAGGGTTCGATCGCTTTGCCTTGTTCAGATATTTTTATATAGCTGCATTTGGGGATCCGTCCGTCTTTAATGGCGCTGATCCTGAATTTTATCAGCCGCTTAGCCAATTCGATTTGCTCCTCGGTAGGATTTACCAAATCAAAACCGGTAAAAGCACATTTACCGTCTATACACCTTCCGCAGCCCTTATATCCCGTAGGCGTGCCGATCAGTTCCCGCATTGCATCGGACTCATTTGATAAAACGGGTTCCAGATATTCGTCATATTGAACGCATATGCGAAGACTCCAGTCTCCGTCCTCCGTTTTGCCGATCGAGCCCCACCTCTTGCCGTTATATTTACCGTTAACGCTGATTTTATTTTCTTTCAGCCATTCAAGAAATTCATTCATGATAATTCCTCCTGTAGTACGCTCCCGACTGCGCTGACGCGATATAAGTATTATAACGCGGATATAAATGCCTGTCAAGCGGCAGTTTCAAGATTTCCATGCCTTGGCACATTCGTGTATTGACACGTAAATTTTTTTCTGTTATAATAGTAAACGGTGTTTTAGCTTTGAATTTGAAAGGGGCTTTTTTTATGGCTGCAAATATTGTTATCGGTACGCAGTGGGGCGACGAGGGCAAGGGAAAGGTCATCGACATTCTTGCTTCCAGAGCCGACGTTGTCGTACGCTCTCAGGGCGGAAACAATGCGGGTCACACCGTTGCAAGCGGCGGCGAGACTTACAAGCTTCATCTGATACCGTCGGGTATTCTCTATAAAAATACTCTTTGCATGATAGGCGCGGGAGTTGTCCTCGACCCGAAAGTAGTTCTTGAAGAAATAGACGGACTTTCCGCAAGAGGCGTGACTTTTGACAATTTTAAAATAGATCCCCGCGCTCACGTTATTATGCCTTGGCATATCGTTCTGGACGGTCTTTCCGAACAGTTCCGCGGCGGCAAGGACATAGGTACGACCAAGCGAGGCATAGGTCCTTGCTATATGGATAAGTACGAAAGAAGCGGAATCAGGGTGTACGACCTTGTTCACCCCGAAATTTTTGCGGAAAAGGCACGTTCCGCGGGGAAGCTCAAAAACAGCATCATAACCAATGTTTTCGGCGGAGAAGCCATTGACATTGAGGCTGTGATCAGGGAGTACACCGAATACGGAAAGCGTCTTGCACAGTATGTTGACGACGTTTCCGTGCTTACCTATGAAGCGCACAAGGCGGGCAAGGAAATTCTCTTTGAGGGAGCTCAGGCTACCCTACTTGATATCGACTTCGGCACATATCCCTATGTTACAAGCTCCCACCCCATTTCCGCGGGAGTATGCATAGGTACGGGCGTAGGTCCTACGGTAATAGATAAAGTTTACGGCGTTGCAAAAGCGTACACCACAAGAGTGGGCAAGGGACCTTTCCCTACCGAGCTTAACGATGAAACGGGAGACTATATCCGAAACAACGGCGGCGAGTTCGGCACAACAACGGGCAGACCCCGCAGAACAGGCTGGTTCGACGCGGTTATAGTACGCCACGCAGTTCGTGTAAACGGTCTTAACTGTCTTGTGGTTAACAAGCTGGATACCCTTGCGGGACTGGATACGCTGAAAATCTGCGTTGCCTACAAGAAGCCCGACGGTACTGTGATAAAGGATTTCCCCGCAACATTGGAGGAGTTGGAGGGCTGCGTGCCTGTTTACGAGGAGCACGAGGGATTCAAGGACGACATTTCCAAATGCCGCAGCTTCGAGGAGCTTCCCGAAATATGCAAAAGCTACATCAAGCGCCTTGAGGAGCTCTGCGAGTGCAGGATCGCTATGATAGGCGTGGGTCCAGACAGGGAGCAGCAGATCGAAAGGTAATTTTTTCGGGGGACGGGCTTTCCGGTCCCCCTGTTGCCATAAAATAAGAAAGGGTGAAAAAATGATACTCTGCATTGCCAATGCTCTGTGCAAGGTCTGATCCCGGAAACGGACGAACTGCACAGAGGACATATCTTAATAACCAATTAAAAATGTAAATAAAAAATCTGCATCAAAATCATACATATAAATTTTAACTTGATTTTTTATAGATTTTTTAACCGGTTATTAGGATTATCACGTCCGTAACCGCATTAAACGCGGAACAGACCTTGCTTTCGGTCAAAAAAACGAAAAGGAGCAAGGTCAATGAAATTTCAAGATCTGAAAGAATTAAAACAATTTTTTATACTTTGGCTTACCCAGTCGTTTTCCGCGTTGGGAAGCACAATGACGGGTTTCGCGCTGATAATCGTTCTGTACAAAAACAGCGGCTCAGCGCTTACGACAGCAATGCTTTCGGTGTGCTCTTACGCGCCCTATGTGCTTATGAGCATTTTCGCGGGAGCTTTAAGCGACAGGTGGAACAAAAAAGTTACCATGCTTGTCTGCGACAGCTTTGCCGCGCTGTGTACCTTTGTTACGCTGATACTGCTTAAAGCGGACAGTCTTGAGCCGTGGCATCTGTATATCCTTAACGCTCTGAACGGACTTATGAACACCGTCCAACAGCCAGCCTCGGAGGTAGCCGCAACGCTGCTTACTCCGGAAAAATATTATCAGAAAACAAGCGGAATGAGGTCTTTTTCAAATTCGCTGACGACTATCCTGACGCCTGCCATAGCTACGGCGGTGATGTCCTTTTGGGGAGTTGAAGCGGTCATCGCAATAGACCTTACAACGTTTGCGGCGGCGTTTTTCGCGCTGCTCTTGTTCATAAGGATACCCGAAGTCCCGCGGAAAGAGGAGGTTGGAGAATCTGTCCTTGCCTCGGCAAAAAGCGGACTTATCTGGCTGAAAGTCCACAGAAAGATACTGCTGCTTATTATCTTTCTGGCGGCGATAAATCTTATCGCTTCCATATACGACGCTGCGCTTCCCGCAATGCTGCTGTCCCGCAAAAACGGCGGAGAAACCGCGCTTGGAGCGGTAAACACCTGTGTGGGACTCGCTTCTCTTGCAGGCAGCGTTATTGTGACTTTCCTGCCCGAACCCAAAAGCAGACTCAAAGTGATATGCAATACCCTGCTCATCTCAATGAGTACGGAAAATTTCCTGCTCGCTTTCGGAAAAACGCCTCTTGTGTGGTGCATAGGCGCGGTGCTGGGCTGGTTGGTAATACCCATCATGAACGCCAATATGGACGTTATTTTCCGCAGCGAAATACCCGCGGAAATGCAGGGCAGGGTATTTTCCGCAAGAAATACGCTGCAATTCTTCACTATCCCCGTAGGATTTTTCCTCGGCGGCATTTTGGTGGATAAGGTGTTCGAGCCGCTTATGGCAGGACTTTCCGCGGACAGCCTCGCCGTGACCGTATTCGGCAGCGAAAAGGGTTCGGGGGCGGCTTTGCTGTTCTTTGTGATAGGCTTTGCGGGAGTCGCCGTATGCTTGATATTCCGCAGGCTGATACTTCGTTTAAAAGACTAAAAGGCAGATAAATCAATTTATACAAATAAGATCGCCGTACCCGATACAATTCGGGTACGGCGGTTTTTAATATTTTCTTACTCCTGCCTTACGGATTTTAAAGGTTGAAGTTGAATTGGAGAAGCTGCTTGTATGCGTCTCTTCCGTGATCTCCGATTTGTCGGCGGCAAATTCAAAATTTCCGCCGTTCGTGTCGGTGTAGATCCCTGCGCGTATGAGATACGGAAGTCCCATTTTGTTAAGCGTTTCGTCAAGCTCGGTATAGTGTACGCCCTCAATATTGGCTTTTCCCTCGCAGATAAAATACAGCCTGTCATCGGTGTCGTTGGGGTCATTGCTATCGCTGCGAATGCGAAACTTAACATAAAAATCCTTGCGGTAATGCTCCTCGGGTATGCCGAAAAATTCGCAGACACGCAGACGTATGCTTTCTATCTGCTTGCCGCTGAAAAAACGCTTTTTCTTTGCAGTGTTAAGGTCAAGCCGCCACGCGTGATCGGTGCTTTGGAAAATCGCGCTGTCCTCGTCAAGAAGACGGTACCAAACGGAATCCACATGAGGATTTACCGTTTCGCCGCTTGCGCGGTCGTACCACATAAAGAAACAATTATCCTTTGTCCAGTGGTTGAAAAATATGCGTTTAGGGGTAATTTTAAGGTCGATCATATTCTTTTTTATTCCCGAATGCTTGAACAGCTCGGTGACTTCCCCTGTGCTCAGGGATATTACCGCGACTTTGTTTCCCTTGTTAAAGTAAAGCTCGCCGCCGTCGAAAACAAGATCGCCGTAGCATTCGCCCTTGTACAGCTCCCTTGTTTCGCCGCTTGAAAGGTCTCCAAGATATATTTTCGCCTTTTTGGACAGCTTATAGTCCTCCCCGTCGGGGATAAACTCCTGAGTGTACCACGCCGCATAGCTGTCTCCTATGGCGACCGCTTGGACGCTCGTGTGCTTTTCAAGCTTTATAGACTCGTCCCTGTTCGACCAATGCTTGCCAGCCGCGCTCAGACCCCACCCCAGCATTGAGGGTCGTGGAGCTTCACCGTGCGCTTCAAAGGAATAGCTTTTGCCGTCACTTTCGATCGTGAGTATCCCGTTTTCGACCTTGCATTTTATTTCGCTCATAATTTATACGTCCTTTCCGTTGTCTGCGGTTACAGCGGATTCCTCCGAATTATTGTATAGGGACGGATTCCATATCCGCCCCTGCAAATCGGTTTCCTGTGCTTGCGGTTCTTGCGGTTACGCTCTCAGTTCCGCACCCAGCTTTTCAAGCTCTTTCAGTACCCGCTTCACAGCCGCGTCGGACTGCTCGTCCGTAAGAGTTCCCTCGTGAGAACGCATTGCAATGGAGTACGCCACGGACTTCTTGCCCTCGGCGATCTGCTTGCCCTTGTAAACGTCGAAAAGGGTAACGCTTTCAAGAGTGTTTCCAACAGCCTTTTTGATAGCCTTTTCAAGTTCCGCCACAGGGAGGGTCTCATCGCAGACGATCGCAAGGTCGCGCACTGCCGCAGGGAATTTGGGCAGCGGCTTATAGGTCTTTACGGGATCGGCAATTTCAAGCAGCTCGGTAACGTTTATTTTTGCGGCGTAAGCCTTTACGCCTATTCCGTAGTTTTCAAGAGTTTCGGGGTGAAGCTCTCCCACAATGCCTATGGCTTTGCCGCCTGCTGTGATGACCGCTCTTCTTCCGGGGTGGAAAGCCTCCGCTTCGCCGAAGCCGTTCATTTCAGCGGAGTACTCGATATCCTCAACGCCGATATTTTTCAGCATGGAATCAACTATGCCCTTTATGCCGAAGAAGTCCATGTCTCCGCCGTATGCGCCCACGCTGAGACGTACAGGCTCGTCTGGCAGTTCTCCTCCGTTGGGGATATATTCGCTGCCTATCTCAAACAGGCATACGGAGGCGTTTCGGCTGTTGTAGTTTCGAGCCATTACCTCGCACATGGAGGGCAGCAGGGTAGTCCTCATAACAGAGGTATCCTCGCCCAGCGGATTTGAAATTACCACGGTTTTGCGGAGAGCGCTGTCCTGCGGCAAGCGTATTTTATCGAAATATTTGGGGCTGATGAAAGAGTACGTTGTTATCTCATAAGCTCCCAGAGCGGTCATTGCGTTTGCCGCCCTGCGTTCAAGCTTTTGCTTTTCGGTAAGCTGCGCGTCGGCGACTCCGCGGATAATAGTTCTGGGGATATTGTTATAGCCGTAAATTCTCGCCACTTCTTCGGCAATATCGGCTTTGCACTCGATATCTATACGCACCGAGGGAGCGTATGCCATGCCGTTCTCCACCTTGAAATCAAGCTTTTCGAGACAGTTTTTCATAACGTCGGCGGGAATGTCCGAGCCGAGGAAATTGTTTATCCAATCGGGGTTAAACTCCACTCCCTTGGGAGTTTTATCTGTGTAGTCAGCGTCGATGATCGTTTTTACCACCTCGCCGCAGCCCAGCATTTCCACAAGCTCAAACGCTCTCATAAGCGCGGGATAAGCGTTCTGAGGGTCGATACCCTTTTCAAAGCGTGCGGAAGCGTCCGTTCTCATGCCTAAAGCCTTAGCCGTGGTGCGGACGGAAGCTCCGTCGAAGCAGGCTGCCTCGAAAACAACGTCCACGGTGTCGTCCATGATTCCGCTGTACTCGCCGCCCATTACGCCTGCTACGGCGACAGGCTTGTTGGCGTCGGCGATAACGAGCATTTTTTCGGTAAGGGTACGTTCAACGCCGTCAAGGGTGGTGATCTTTTCGCCCTCTTTGGCGTTACGGATATTAATTTCCGCGCCGTCGATATAGCGGATATCAAATGCGTGCATGGGGTGACCGTACTCCAGCATAACGTAGTTGGTGATATCCACAAAATTGTTTATGGGACGTACTCCGCTTGCCCTTAAACGCTCCCTCATCCAGCGGGGGGACATACCTATCTTGACGTTCTTTACCACGCCGGCAATGTATCTTGGACACAGCTCCTTGTTATGGATAGTTACCTTAAGCATGGAATTGATATCCCCGTCAACGCCTTTGTAGGTCGGCTCCTTAACGGTATAGGGGCGGTCAAACGTTGCGTGCGTCTCCCTTGCAAGTCCTATAACGGACATACAGTCGGGACGGTTTGAGGTTATTTCAAACTCCACCGAGGTATCGTCAAAGCCGATAGCCTCGCGGATATCCTGACCCAATTCAAAGGGTACGCAGCCATCCTCCTGCTGCATAATGAAGATTCCGTCCGCGATAGCGTAGGGGAAGTCGTGGGTGGTAAGTCCCAGCTCGCCTAGAGAGCAGAGCATACCGTTCGACTCCACGCCGCGGAGCTTGCCCTTTTTGATCTTAACGCCGTTCGGCAGGGCAGAGCCGTCCATAGCCACGGGAACAAAGTCCCCCTCGTGAACATTGGACGCGCCCGTAACTATCTGCAAAATATCGGGACTTGCGTGTCCCACGTCCACCTTGCAGACCACAAGGTGATCGGAATTTTCATGGGGAACTACGGAAAGAATTTTTCCCACGACAACCTTGCTTATTTCCTCGCCCTCGGTCTCCCAGCGCTCCACCTTTGAGCCGCTTATGGTGAGTCCCGAGCAGAATTCCTTTATCGGCATATCGGAAACGTCGATGTAGTCTCCGAGCCATCTCATTGAAAGATCCATTTACTGTACCTCCTGTAAAATATTTTCTTTTATTTTTTTCTTTAAGTCATTTAAAAAGCTGTCGTGGTATGTCATGTATTCAAACCATTTCATTATCAGCACTCTGCGCGTTTTTTTGCTTTTAAGTCCTATCTCCAGCAGTGCGATGTTTGAAATATGGCATGACACCGACAAATCCGCAATATCAGCGTAATCGACGGAAACATTCTCCCGAAAAAACCACAGGCAGCTTTCAAGCATAAAAACCGTTCCGAACAGTGCGTACCCCTGCTCTATAGCTTCAAGATCGGCTATGGAAAATTTTCCCGTACAGCTTATCATTTTGTTCCGCTTTGCGCCCGCGAACAGTATCATAACAATGACGGCAACAGCATCGACCGCGGCGGACACCGCCATAAACGAAGCATACCGCGCTTCTCCGAGTTCAAAATCAAGAGAAGCGGTAAGCCATAAATATACAAGCACTATGATAATATCAACAGCCGCGATCTTTGCAATATCGAACCAAAAAGCTTTTCCGCAAAGCCTTGCTATGGCTTCCGCACGGTTGCAGTTCGCGGTAATTTTCAATACGGCGTTTTTGTCTGCTAAAGCTTTGTAGTCAATGCCGCTTCGCGCGTCATCCGCCGCAGAATTAAGCAGCCTTAAAAGCCTTTCGCCGTAATCGCGGAAGCCTCTGCCGTCTCTTATTTTTACGCTGTGCTTCTTTCCGTTTACACATCTTATATTCAGCAGCGCGCCGGTATTTACACGGAAAAACTTAAAAATTTTTATTCTCGGAAATTCCGACTGTACGTCTGCAATTTCAGAATACGGGATAAGCAGCATATTGTCGGGAAAATAAATATGGTCGTCAAATAAAAACAGCGTGTTGAATTCGGGACTCATAACGTCATATTTCTTTTCCAGCTGTGCAAGTGCGTCACGGTCAAATCCGCTGAACTGAGCTGTTATTTTGTCACGCTTTTTCAGCGCGGGACGAAATCTCCAATAAAAACACAGTCCGATAAACACGGCTAAAAATATCCAATATATCCACAAAATATTATTCATATGGAAAAAGATATACACAGGGATCAGCAGATAGGAAAACAAAAGCATTAATAAAAATGTTTCACGAACCGCTCTGAAAACGTGCAGCCGTATAGCCCGCCTTATATCTGCATAGAAAATACTTTCGTCAAAGCCCATTAGTTTCCTCCCCGCTCAGAACTGTCCCAAAAAACGCATATCGTTCTCATACAAAAGCCGCATATCGCTTATCTGATATCTGCCCATGGTGATACGCTCCAGACCGATACCGAACGCAAAGCCGCTGTAGACCTCCGGGTCTATGCCGCAGCCCTCCAGCACCTTGGGGTGTACCATGCCCGCGCCGAGAAGCTCAATCCAACCCTCGTTCTTGCACATGGGACAGCCCTCTCCGTGGCAGTTGAAGCACATCATATCCACCTCAGCGGAGGGTTCGGTGTAGGGGAAGTGGTGGGGTCTTAAACGAATTTGGCAGTCCTCGCCGTAAAGACGCTTCATGAGCAGCTCCAAAGTACCGTTAAGGTCAGCCATTGTAACGCCCTTGTCAACAACAAGTCCCTCTATCTGGTGGAACAGTGGGGAATGTGTAGCGTCCACCGCGTCGGAGCGGTACACTCTGCCGGGGGAAATGATCCTGATAGGCGGCTTCTTCTTTTCCATTGTACGTATCTGCACCGATGAGGTCTGAGTCCTCAAAAGCACGTTATCGTTGATGTAGAAAGTATCCTGCGTATCTCTCGCGGGGTGGTGGGGAGGCATATTCAGCGCCTCGAAGCAGTAATAATCGGTCTCCACTTCGGGACCCTCCGCAACCTCAAAGCCCATGCCGAGAAAAATCTCCTTGACTTCGTTCAGGGTCACCGTAAGGGGGTGGAGCTTTCCCACCGGGCGGGGCTTTGCGGGCAGTGTAACGTCCAGAGTCTCCTCTTTGAGCTTTTTCGCCGCAAGCTCGGATTTAAGCTCCGCCGCTCTTGCGGTAAGCTTTTCCTCAATAGTCTGCCTTACGCTGTTGGCAAGCTGACCTACCACGGGACGCTCCTCTGCGGAAAGTCCTCCCATTTGCTTCAGGATAGCGGTAAGCTCTCCTTTTTTGCCCAGATACTTTACGCGCAGAGTTTCCAGCGCGTCCGCCGCGCCGCACTTTTCAAGCTCCGACTCGGCAAGCTCTTTGATCTTTTCAAGCTGTTCCTTCATCATTTTCAATCGTTCCTTTCTTTACCCCGAAATAAAATACAAAAAGCCTTGTCCCCATAAAGACCCACGGTCTTTATTTTCGGGACAAGGCATAATAGGCGCAACAGACATGACCTTGCTTATAAACCACCCTTTTAAAGGACAATCATCCTCGCTGCCTTAACGCGGCATACGTCCCCGCCTACTCGTTCGTCCTGCTTAAGGACTCGGATTTTCAGCGCGGCCGCTCACGGGTGAATTTCGTTCCGTCGGAATATAAAAGGCTTTCAGCAAACGCCTTTCTCTCTGGCATATCCTTATTCGGCGGGACTACTGTGTCCGGTCATAGCGTTTTATTTTTCGGGAATTTTTTTCGTTTTGCGTATATATACAAAACTCAACATCTATATTATATACAATAACGTCACAAATTGCAAGTAAATTTTTCTTGAAACGAAAAAAAAAGTGTGGTATAATAAATAATATACAAAAAAACTACTTTAACGGAGGTAAAAATGGACGTTTTTGTTGAACAGATCGTTAAAAAAGCAACAAGCGGAAAGGATACTGTCCTGAAGCTTCTGATAGGCATAGGCATAGGAGTACTCTCGGCCGTGTGCGTTTTTATATTCTTTCTCATGCTGCCTCTGGCGGGACTGGGGCTTTTGCTGATATGCGGCATATTCTACGGCGGGTACTACCTGCTGACCGGTCTTGACTGCGAATACGAGTACATCGTCACAAACGGCGAGATAGACGTGGACAAAATTATTGCCAAAAGAAAACGGGTAAGGCTTGTTACCGCAAAGGCTTCGCTGTTTGAGGCTTTCGGCGAATACAACGAAAACGCTCCTGAAACCGCGGACGGAGTTACTATAGTGAACGCCGCGGGAGTCTCCGATTCCGAAAGCGCGAAAAATTACTACGCCGATTTCAAGCACGCAAGCGCAGGGAATGTACGGCTTATCTTTACTCCCGAAGAGCGGGTAGTGGACGCGATAGTTCCGTTTATGTCCGCGCCGCTTAGAATAAGCTTTAAAAAATAGATTTGCAGAATTTACAGCATTTACAGCATTGCAGGAAAATTTCACCTCATATTCACCCTAATATTCTTTGAAAGGATGTATCTAAGATGATAACAAGTTCCTACATTATAGAAGTGCCGAGAGTAAAAAAGCTTCTTCAGAAGCCGAAATTCCTTGCGCGCCTTTATTCTCCCCAGGAAATGAAATTCCTTATGGAAAAGCATTTTCCTGTGTTCAATATCGCGGAAATGTTCTGCGCGAAATGCGCTTTCATAAAAGCAATGGGGATCAGCGCCGCAGGTATAAAAATGCAGGAAATTTCCGTTCTCACCGATTACAGCGGAGCGTACTATATAAGTTTGGCCGGAAAAGCCAAAAAATCCTTTGCAATGAAAAGGGCAAGGATCAGCATAAGCTGTTCCCACACAAGGAGCATAGCTTCGGCTATCGTGATCTTTTACGAATAATGAAAATACGCGAAAAATGCAAACGTCCGACAACCGCAGGCTGACGGCGTATTTTCGTCCGAATCCTAAAGACAACAGACAGGAGGTCCGACTGAAATGTTTTATCCTACTCCGAATCAAATGAGAACCATTGAAGCAAATTCGGAAAAAAACGGTCTGCCGTGCCGCGAGCTGATGGAGGCGGCCGGCGACGCCCTTGCCATGCAGATATGCCAGGTCGGTCTGGATATAAGCTTATCCTCCGGCACAGTGTTCATATGCGGGAGCGGAAACAACGGCGGGGACGGTTTCGTTGCCGCCCGTCTTATCGCGGAGATAGGCTTTCCCGTGACTATCGCCCTTGTATGCGGCGATCCGTCCACCGAGCTTGCCATGACGGAATACTGCGAACTCAGCGGACTTAAAAACGTGGAAGTCCTCAGTATCGAGGACAACGCCGAAAAGCTGAAAGGAATAATGTCGGAAGCCGCCGTTATCGTTGACGCGGTTTTCGGAACGGGCTTTCACGGATATCTCCCCAAGCAGGTAAAGGAATGCTTTGCGATGGCTGAGGAATCTCTTGCGGTAAAGATCGCGGCGGACGTTCCGTCGGGAGGAGACTGCCTGAACGGCACGGTGGCGGAGGGCGCGCTCAAAGCGGATATGACCCTCGCTTTCGGCTTTAAGAAAATAGGTATGCTGATCGATCCGCTGTCGGAATATTGCGGAGAAATTATCAGGGCGGACATTGGCTTTACAGAAAAATGTCTTGACGGAATAGATTATCTGCCGGAGCTTTTCGGACGCAAAACGGCGGAGGAGCTTATCCCGCGTCGGAAAAAGGATTCCTATAAGGGGGATTTCGGAAAGCTGCTGAACGTTTCGGGCTGCGCTCAGATGAGCGGTGCGGCGCTGCTTTCCACAAGAGCCGCTCTGCGTTCGGGCGCGGGACTGGTTACTCTTGCTTCGTCCGAAAAGGTCGTTGACCGCATAGGAGCGGCTATACCGGAGGCGACTTATCTTTTGCTTGAAGCGGACGAAAGCGGCGCGGTGTCCGAAAAAGCCGCTGAGAAGATACTTGCCGCCTGTGAAAACAAGACCGCTCTGCTGATA
>CAMUJF010000010.1 GCA_947089135.1 uncultured Clostridia bacterium | reverse complement strand
AGTCAGCCGGATAGGAACGGCAAAATTTTTTACACCTCTTTTACTTCTTTATCTCACATGAGCAAAAATACAGCGCTTGTCATATGTGTCCTTTAACGCTAATTTTTTTCTCTGTACTCCGTGGGAGTCATGCCTGTCCTCAGCCTGAAACGACGCATAAAACAGACGTCGTTCTCATATCCGCAGGCGGCGGCTATCTCCTTAACAGACATGGAGGTATTTTTCAGATAGTACCCCGCAGCCTTTATCCGCGCGGAAAGCATATCCTCGTAGCAGCTAACGCCGAACAGCTCCTTATAAAGTCTTTGAAAATATGACGTACTCAGATTAACTTTGGCGGCGATCTCATCGACAGAAGCAAACTGTCCGGCGCTGTTGTATATTTCCGCCCGAAGTCCGGTAAGAGCAGCTCGGTGAGGATTTACCGTCCCGGCAGATTTTCCGCAGCGGCAGCCGTCTCCGAGCTTCAAAAGCAGCATTCTTATAAGCAGATCCATGTACCGCTCTTTTGACCGCAAATCTGACAGATTCTCACGTCCGATCATTCTCATAATATCCTCAGCTTCGGCAGTATTTGTCAGCTTTACAACTTTATTAAAGGGCAATTCCGTTTCAAAGTGAAAATCATCGGCTTCACAGCAGTCCATATGTATCCAGTGATTAACGTACATATTTCCGCAGGCGCGGTATATCTGCGGAGTTCCCAAAGAATAAAGAATCGCACTGTCAGGCATGATCCTGACAGACTCACCGTTCAGATCCGCTTGAGCAGCAGTTTTAAAAATAAGCAGCAGATTATCTCCCGAACCGTTAGGACGGATTATCTCAAAGTCACCATTGTGGCGATAGTTCATTCCAATTGAGTGCAGCTTCATCATTATATCATCGTCTCCTCCAAATAATAGGATTTGTTAGTATAAAGATATGATATATCATTGAAAAATAAATGTCAAGTGGTAAAATAAAATACAGTAATCCTTAAAAAAATAAATTATCAATATAATTATCGAAAGGACGCTGATATTATGAAAAAAATCGCAGTACAGATCAATGCGGGTGATAAGATATCAAAAATCAATCCGGAACTGTACGGACACTTTGCCGAGCACCTTGGAAGATGCATCTATAACGGCATTTATGTCGGAGAGGACTCCTCTATCCCAAATGTGAGGGGAATACGCACCGATATAGTGGAAGCTTTCAAAAAAATAAAGCTTCCCGTACTGCGCTGGCCGGGAGGCTGTTTTGCCGACGAATATCACTGGAAGGACGGTATCGGAGAAAAGTCCTCCAGAAAAAAAATGGTCAATACCAACTGGGGCGGTGTAACTGAAGATAATTCTTTTGGTACTCACGAGTTTTTCGACTTATGCGAACAGGTTGGCTGCGAGCCGTACCTTGCGGGGAACCTCGGAAGCGGAACCGTTCAGGAGCTTTCGGAATGGATAGAATACATAACCTTTGACGGAGTTTCCCCCATGGCTGACTGGCGTAAGCAAAATGGAAGAGAGAAACCATGGAAACTGAAATATCTCGGCATAGGCAACGAAAACTGGGGCTGCGGAGGAAATATGCGTCCCGAATATTACGCCGATGAATACCGCCGTTACCAGTCGTTCTGCAAAAATTACAGCGGCAATGAACTGTTTAAAATCGCCTGCGGTCCGAACTCAAACGATTATTACTGGACTGAAGTTATCATGAAAAATCTAAACGAATGGCATACCCGTGGAATTTCCCTGCACTATTACACCATACCAACAGGCAATTGGAGCAAAAAAGGCAGCGCACGTGATTTTTCGACAGAGGAGTACTACTCTACAATTTCAAATACACTTTACATGGAAGAACTTGTGACACGCCACGGCGAGATAATGAACCGTTACGATCCGCAGCACAAGATCGGTCTGATCGTTGACGAATGGGGCTGTTGGTACGATGTCGAGGAGGGCACGAATCCGGGCTTTCTTTATCAGCAGAACACCATGCGGGACGCGATTGTGGCAGCCTGCAATCTAAACATTTTCAACAAACATTCCGACCGTGTTATCATGGCTAATCTTGCGCAAGCTGTAAATGTGCTGCAATCACTTGTTCTCACCGAGGGAGAGAAAATGGTACTAACGCCCACATATCACGTTTTCGATATGTATAAATCTCATCAAAACGGCGAGACGGTATACTGCCATATTGAAAATCAAACCGTTGGAAAAGACACGGAAATTCCTATGATCTCATGCTCCGCCAGCGTTAAGGACGGCAAAATGACCGTTACACTTGCAAATTGTTCAATCGAAGAGGAAGCTGAGGTTTCCTGCGGAATTTCCGGATTTGCTCCAACAAGCTCTGAGAGCACAATACTTACCGAAGAATGTCACGCTCTCAACGACTTTGATTCACCCGAGAGCGTTGCTCCCAAAACGTTTAATGTCTCGTTATCTAACGGCAATGTTTCTGCGGTACTTCCTCCCTGCTCCGTTGTTTCGGTTATACTTTCATGAGCAAGCCTTTTTGCCGCAAATGTCTCCTGGCTGAAACCGACCTGACCGGAGTTTACGCTTCGGTCAGAGAAATGGTTGACGCACTTCCGGATTGGAAAAAAACTTCTAAGGCAGAATATAGCCGACGACTTGAAATATGCAAAAGCTGTGATTTTCTTGGAGAAGGTACCTGCGGAAAATGCGGCTGTTATGTAGAGCTGCGTGCTGCAAGATCGGAAATGCACTGTCCTCACGAAAAGCATTTTTGGTAAAGACTAACTTACCAATTCTGTCGAGTACAATAAATTTTTACAAAAAAATCCCGTACCGTCAACTCGGCACGGGATTTTTCCATTCTTTTAACGTATCGGCAAAACTTACTTAAGTTCAACTGTAGCGCCGGCAGCTTCAAGCTTAGTCTTGATATCTTCAGCGTCAGCCTTGGAAGCACCCTCCTTGAGAGCCTTAGGAGCAGCTTCAACAAGCTCCTTAGCCTCTTTAAGGGACAGACCGCAGATATCCTTAACAGCCTTGATAACGTCCATTTTCTTGTCACCAAAGGAAGCAAGAACAACGTCGAACTCAGTCTTTTCAGCTGCTGCACCTGCACCGCCTGCTGCGGGAGCCGCTGCTGCAACTACTGCGGAAACGCCATACTTCTCCTGAATACCCTCAACCAGCTCGGAGAGCTCAATGATAGAAAGAGCGTCAATTAAATCCAGAATGTTTGTTACTTTCTCGGAAGCCATAATAATAATCTCCTTTTAATTTAATGTAATTTGTTTTTGCGCCATAAATAAAACCGTAGCGCATTTCATGCCGTCCTTATGTGAAACGGCTGAGGATCGTACCGATCAAGCGGCTTCCTCTTCGTTCTTCTTGTCCACCAGAGCCTGAAGTGTGGCTGCAAGACTCTGCATAGGAGCCTGAAGTGAACCGAGAAGCTGTGCAAGCAGAGTTTCCTTAGAAGGAATCTTAGACAGAGCTGTAACGCCCTTTTCATCGTAGATTTCTTTACCGATGAAGCCTGCTTTAAGGTTAAACTTTTTCTCGTTGCTACCCGCGAATTTACCAAGAATACGTGCGGGAGCAGTTTCATCGCCCTCTGTAACGGCAATTGCGGAAGTACCCTCCAGAACGTCTGTAAGACCGTCCAAACCAACGTTCTTAACAGCAAAGCGAAGCATGGAGTTCTTCTCAACGAAGTAGTTCACGCCTGCCTCTCTCAGTTCTTTTCTGAGCTTGGTGTCCTCCTCAACGGTGATACCCTTGTAATCAACGATAACACCCGCTGTGGCTTTGTCCAACATTTCGGTAAGAGCCTGAACTCTCGCCTTTTTGGATTCAAGTACCTTTGCGCTTGGCATAAATGATTTCACCTCCGATAATTCGATAACACCTTTCGGCGTATTCAGCTAACGGATTCAAAAAAGAAAACCTTTTCCAAAAGGAAAAGGCGCAAGTACACATCAATACTCACCATCTTTTCCTCGGCAGGATTTACGGCACGCCATTCACAGCGTTCAGCCCCCTGCTGTCTTTAGAATGCGATAGCTTGTCAAGCGAAAATCGCTATAACATTATTATTTTACCACAAAGCACTACTATTGTCAATAGTTTTTGAAAAATTTTTTCAAAAACTTAAGCCGCTGAATCAAAGTTCTGCGGCTTATCGTTATTTAATTAAAATCAGCCGTTTCCCTTAGCCATGCTTGCAACCTCGGCAGCAAAGTCATCGGCCTTCTTTTCGATACCCTCGCCTCTCTCGAAACGAACATATTCAACAACATTGATCTTTCCGCCAAGCTCCTTAGCGGACGCTTCAACATACTTCTGTACGGACAGCTTGTCGTCCTTTACATAAGCCTGCTCAAGCAAACAGTTTTCGGTGTAGTATTTGCCTACCTTGCCCTCAACTATCTTTGCACGAACCTGTTCGGGCTTGCTTGCCATCTTGGGATCCTCAGCCATCTGGGTCATCATGATCTTCTTTTCTTCCTCAATGACTTCTGCGGGAACAGCTTCTCTGTTAAGATATGCAGGATTCATAGCCGCAACCTGCAAAGCGCAGTTCTTGCCGACCTCAAATACCTTGTCCGCAGGAAGGTCTGTATCAAGCTTTACCATAACGCCGATGCTTCCGCCTCCGTGAACGTAAGGAACAAGAACACCCTCCATTCTTACAAAACGGCGTATAACCATGTTCTCTCTGATTTTGATAAAGAGATCCTGAAGAGTTTCCTCTACGCTCTTGTCGCCTCCGCTGATAGTGGCGGCCTTAAGCGCGTCAAGATCGGCGGGATTCTTTTCGATAACAGTTTTTGCAACGGCAGCAACGAAAGCCTTGAACTCCTCGTTGTTGGCAGCAAAGTCTGTTTCGATGTTTACTTCGACAACTGCGCCAACGTTGCCCTCTACAACGGAAGTAACGATGCCCTCCGCAGCAATTCTGCCGCTCTTCTTTGCCTGTGTTGCGAGACCCTTTTCACGGAGTATCAGAACTGCCTTTTCCGTATCGCCGTCAGCCTCCTCAAGAGCCTTTTTGCAGTCCATCATGCCAACTCCGGTAGCTTTCATAAGGTCTTTAATTTCCTGTGTTGAGATCTTTCCCATTTTTATTCCTCCTAAAAAATTACTCCCAATTTGTTTTTGTGTTCTTCTAAACTAATCGGGCAAATATTTATAAATTTTTAATTGAGTAGAGCATTTTACAAACTGAAAGCTATAGATATTGCTTTATTATTTCAAAGTTCTTTTCTACAGCCAAACTTCCGTCCAATAAAATTTTCTGACACTGCAATTGTTTTTGCCATTCATCGTGTTTTGATTTGCTTCTCATATTTATATCACCATTATCATAAGAAGCTGCCCAATCAAGAAATTCTTGGTGGCTTTCGTACATATCTCCACCAAAATCGACCCGACTTCCGAAACGCTCCCGTTCTCTTTTCTTCAATCTGTCAATTCGTATTGCAGTATCTGTTGCTACACGAATGGCTAATGTAAATAAAGGTATCAGCTCATCACCCCAACCAACAAGTGAACCGGAAATAACTACCTTGTCATGTCTTTCAATATCATTTTTCATCAAAGCAATCCTGTCAGAAATATTTCTTTTGATTTGAAATGGCGGATTTGTTTCTTCCCAAAAATAATCATCCGTATCCATGAAAAAATATCCTGCTTTATCACTAATAAACCTGCCCATAGTAGAGGTTCCGGAACCGGACGCGCCGTATATATGAATGACCTGCTTATCCAAGGTTCTTACCTCCTTTACATACAGAGCTGTATAATACTAATTTGCTCCTAAAAGCGTATGCAAAAATTTGCGCAAAACCCATATATGCAAGCTTTTGCTTGATTTTTTGCACGCTTTTTAGTCGTAAATCAGTATAATACCGCAATTATGTTTAAAACACGAAGTCGAATTGAGACAAAAATTATATACCGAAATCAAGGCAGACATTGGGTGTCTGCCTTGTCTGTCTGCTATTTGAATTATTCAGCGGCAGCTTCCTCTGCTTCTCCTTCAGCAGCTTCAGCAACCTCCTGCTCACCCTGTCTGCCCTCGATAACAGCGTCAGCCATTGCACCTGCGATAAGCTTTACAGCGCGGATAGCGTCGTCGTTTCCGGGGATAACGTAATCAACGTCATCAGGATCGCAGTTGGTATCAACGATCGCAACAATTGGAATACCAAGCTTCTTGGCTTCCGCAACAGCAATCTTCTCTTTGCGGGGATCGACGATAAAGAGTGCTCCGGGAAGCTTCTTCATTGTCTTGATACCGCCAAGGTATTTTTCGAGCTTTTCAATTTCGAGCTGGAGCTTTACAACTTCCTTTTTGGGGAGAAGGTTGAACGTGCCGTCCTCTTCCATCTTGTGGAGCTGCTCAAGTCTCTTGATACGTCTCTGAATGGTCTTGAAATTTGTCATCATACCGCCGAGCCATCTTGCGTTTACATAGTGAACGCCCGCGCGTACAGCCTCTTCCTTTACGGAATCGCCGGCCTGCTTCTTTGTGCCGACGAAAAGAACCGTGTCGCCGTTCTCGGCAACGGACTTAACAAAGCTGTAAGCCTCGTCAAGCTTCTTTACGGTCTTCTGAAGGTCGATGATATAGATGCCGTTTCTTTCTGTGAAGATGTACGGAGCCATCTTCGGGTTCCATCTTCTTGTCTGGTGACCGAAGTGCACGCCTGCTTCAAGAAGCTGTTTCATTGATACTACGCCCATTTGTAGTTCCTCCTAAAAAAATAGTTTTCAGCGCGCCCATAGGGACAGCGCACCTCCGCGCGGCTTAGCTTGACAGCAGCTTTTTTTCGGGTAAGCACCAACCGTCAAAAACTCACGCGTGCGAATTTCGCCATGCGAATTGCTTTAATATTATACCATATATGCCAAATAATTGCAAGAAAATTTTATTGTATTATTTTAACAAACTTTTCGACTGAATAGTACGTCTTTTTGCCAATTTTGCCTCATCGGCAGAGATAAGAACCGTATCTACTCCGATTATCTCAATGTCGTCACAGGTAAGAATAATATCGTCTTCCCTGCCGAAAAGCCCCAAAAAACGCGATCTTCCATAAACTATAAAGGACTTTATCATAGAATCCTCCGTATCGAATTCAACATCGTCCACATAACCCATGCGCGCGCCGTTTTTTATGTTGATTATCTCCTTGTTTCTAAGCTCTGTCAAGGTACATTTCATAAGCATACTCCTTAACCTTTATTATTATCAGAATATGCAGATCAATACTTGTACTATGTTTATACCGTTTTTCTGATCTTCTGCTTTTTCCCAGTGCATAGAAATTCTATCAGCACAAAGCCTATAGCCGTATCCACATAAAAATCCTTAAGGTCATAACAGGTCAGCTTGATGAAAAGAACATAATCCAACGTATAGCCCCATGCGACTGAGTCTACAAAATTTGCAATACCTGCCGAAAACAACAATATAAATGCATACCAAATATTCATACCTTTATTCTTTAATTTTATAAATATACATAATAAAGCCAAAATCAAAGCAGCTTTAAATATTATAATAAACGTACTTTTCAGTTCTACGTCAAATAAGTTGAACATTGCTGTTTGGTTAAGATTTTTTGTAGGTTCTATCCGCAAAAAATCTCCGATCAGATTGGCACTGAGATCAAATTTGTAAATAATTATTTTTATAAGTTGGTCTGTCACGAATAAAAGTGCGGCAGTTAAAATTGCGTTCGGTAATGTAAATTTTACCTTTTTAAATATAAAATAAAACGTCAGGCTTACAATAAAATTAACTGCAATAAACAGTCCGAAGCTTATTATTTGAGACGCATCTTCCGCAAACGGAATCCTTGTCAGAACGAACGTCACAGGCAATATTAAAAAGCACAGCGTTTTCTTCAAAATATCTCCCTCAATAAACGTCTCTGCCTACTTGTACATCGACACGTGCTCAAAGCCATCCAGAAGCTTGTCAATATTTTTGAACGCACAGACAGTTCCCCTCGCCACGCAGGATATCGGATCCTCTGCGACACAACATTTGACTCCCAATTCCGAGGACATCAGCCTGTCCAGACCGTAAAGCATTGCTCCGCCGCCGGTAAGATACACCCCGTTGCGGTAAATATCTCCCGCCAGCTCCGGAGGGGTATTTTCCATAACGTCCTTGACCGCTGTGATCATCTCTCTTATATTGTCAATTATCGCCTCGTAAATATCGTAATCCGTTACCTCTACCTTTTCTGGAAGCCCGCGCACAAGATGTCTTCCCTTAACAACTATTTTTCTGCTTCCGTCGGGCGAATATACATTTGCCGCAGCCATTTTGGCATTTTCAGCAGTTTTTTCGCCTATCAGTATCCTGTAACGGCTGCTGACATACTTTACTATCGCCTTATCAAGCTTGCTGCCCGCCATTTTCACCGAGGACTTAGCGACAACGCCGTTCATGGAAACTACAGCTATGTCGGTAGTTCCGCCTCCGATATCAACCACCATATTCCCGTCCGCGGCGGAAATATCCACCCCCGCACCCATAATAGCAGCCACAGGCTCCTCAATAAGATATACCTGTCTCGCACCTGCGATCTTTGCGGCTTCGATCACTGCGCGGCTTTCCACATCGGTTATCGACGATGGTATGCACATTATAATGTTTGGCATAAAAAGCTGTTTTCCCGTTACCTTTTCGATAAAGCAGGCGATCATTTTTTCCGTCATCTTGTGGTCGGAAATAACACCGTCGCTAAGAGGTCTTACCACTGAAATATAGTCGGGGACTCTTCCTATCATTCTGTGAGCCTCGTCTCCAACGGCTATGACCTCGTCAAGCTTTTTATTAAACGCCACAACCGACGGCTCATTCAGGACAACGCCCTTATTTCCTACAGCTATCATTACATTTGCAGTACCTAAATCAATTCCGATGTCCATAATCCAATCATGCTCCGACAGGAGCACTACTCCTTTCGCATATGTTTTTTGTCAGATGAATTCTGTCCGTTAAGTCTTGTCACCGCGCAAACGGAGACGATAACCAGCTCAGCCCCTGCGTTTTTAAGTATTGCCGCGCACTCGTTCAAAGTCGAACCGGTGGTCATAACGTCGTCGCAAAGCAAAACGCTTTTTCCAGACAAATCCGCATTTCCGCCGTAAAACAGGGTTTTTACACGTTTCTTTCGCTCCGCTTCGGTATGCTTGTGCTGCTCGTCCTTTGTGTCTATTTTGAACAGTATATCGCGTCTCATTGGTATTTTTAATGCTTTGCCGAGAATTTTTCCAAACAGTTCCGCCTGATTGTGACCTCTCGCTATACGTTTTTTCACACTCATGGGAACAGGAACAATGAAATCCGGTAACGGCATTTCCTCGGCTTTCATATGCCGGACGGTATCAGCCGCCGCAAGTTCGGCAAGGTTGCTCTCGCCCTCGTGCTTAAAGCGGTAGACCGCGCCTGCGACATTTTCATCGTCAAAGAAATAAGAGCCGTACACCGCGTCAAAAGAGCGCTTTTCGTTGCATCGGCATTTGTCCTGACCGCATTTCCTGCATATCACATCGTTTGCAGCGGTGAGGGCTTCACGGCAGCTTTCGCAGCAAAGCTCGTTCCACATGATAAATTCCCCGCAGAACGGACATCTTGACGGGAACAGTATGTCCAAAACGAACAGCTTAATGCCGTTAACCGTTATTTTCGTCATGTCCAATCTCCTTTTCAAGCATATGTCTCAGGCAGGAGTATCTTAACGTTCTGCGATTATTATTTACCATTGATTCCACAACACGCCTCGACCCTACAATTATCAGCAGTTTTTTCGCTCTTGTAACAGCAGTATACAAAAGGTTACGGTAATAAAGCTTCTCAAAACCTCCCAGCAACGGGATTATTACCGAGTTAAACTCGCTTCCCTGACTTTTGTGTACCGAAATTGCATATGCAAGCTCAAGCTGGTCGAGCATTTCATACGTATATTCAGCAACGCGTCCGTCAAAATCAATATATATCTTGCTCTCGGCTTTTACCGTCTTTAAAATTATTCCAATATCGCCGTTAAAAATACCAGTACCTTTTTCCATGCCCTTTGTCCACTCAATATCATAATTGTTCTTGACCTGCATCACCTTGTCGTCAGGACGGAAATTATACATAACTCCCCTTATCTCGGTCTTGTCCTTTTTCGGAGGATTCAAAGCAAGCTGCAGTACCTTGTTCATTTCGACGACTCCCAGCGCGCCTTTTCTTGACGGACAAAGCACCTGTATATCGTCAGATGAAGCAAAGCCGTACGCCGCGGGCAGCCGCTCTGCCGCAAGCTCAACCACCGTATCCGACGCAGATTCATAGTCAAGCCGCTGCATAAAAAAGAAATCGCTGTCCGCACGGGACATATCCGGCTGCTCACCGTTTACTATTTTATGCGCATTTGTAATGATACAGCTTTGCTGAGCCTGGCGAAAAATTTCTGTCAGCTTTACCACAGGAAGCTTTCCGCAGTCTATCATGTCTTTCAGAATATTTCCCGCCCCCACCGACGGAAGCTGATCGCTGTCACCCACCATTATCAATCGGCAGGAAAGCTTCAATGCCCGCAGCAAAGCCTCGAACAGCAGCGTGTCTACCATTGACATTTCGTCTACTATCATTACATCACATGATATCGGATTGTTGTCGTCATGCTTGAAGCGGGGCTTTCCTCCGCCGTCAAACATGACTTCAAGCATACGGTGTATTGTCTTGGCTTCGTATCCTGTAAGATCGGAAATACGTTTAGCAGCCTTTCCCGTAGGAGCGGCTATCATTACTTTCAGCCCTCTTTGCTCGTACAGGGAAATAATGGCTTTCAGGGTAGTCGTCTTTCCTGTTCCGGGTCCCCCCGTAAGTATCATAAAGCCCTGTGACAAAGCCAGCGAAATAGCTTTCCTCTGCTGCTCGGCATATGTAATGACCTTGGTTTTTTCCTCAATATCTATCAGCTTTTTGTAGTCGATACCTGTATCCTTAAGGCTGCCGCTCATGACGGCAAGGCGTCCGGTGATGTACTGCTCCGCATTAAAGTAGTCGCTTAGATATATAAAATTCCTGCCGTCCTTTTCGTACCGAACAAAATCCCCCTCGGAACATCGGCTCTCCATACATTTTTCAAAGAGCTCATCATCTATTTCAAGAAGCTTCAAAGCGGTGGACTTAAGCCTGTCCTCAGGCAAACAGGTGTGTCCCGAAAATGTATTGTTCACAAGAATATACGTTATCCCGGCAGAAATACGAGCCTCTCCGTTCATCGGATAGCCTGTCTTTACGGCCATACCCTCAGCCTTATCAAATTCAAGCTCTATGCCGTTTCCGCATAGCATATATGGATTTTCCTTGATTATCTCGACTGCATACTGCCCCCATTTTTTCCATGCTGCTACCGCCGCGGACGGAGGAATATTGTACTGTGAAAGAAATATCATCAGCGCACGCATACCGAATACACGCTTGAAATCCATTGATATTTCTTCAGCCTTTGAGGGCGTTATCCCCTTTACGCATACAAGACGTTCGGGTTCATTTTCTATAACGTCCAGAGCTTTGTCCCCGAATTCTTCAACAATACGTCCCGCAAGCGTTCTGCCTATTCCCTTTAAAGCCCCCGATGAAAGATATTTCAGTATTGCGTTTGTAGTGGCTGGCATCTTTCTCTCACAATAGCTTGCCCTGAACTGCATACCGAATTTTGCGTGCTTTGTATAGGCTCCGGAAACTATCAGTTCCTCGCCTTCCTCGATGTTGCCAAGCTCACCTACGACTGTAACGTAATCACTGTTAACATCAAGGTCAAGAACCACATATCCGTTGGCGGGATTACTGAACAGCACTGTATCCACTACACCCTCGAGCTTTATCAAGTTTTCGCCGTCCACTGTCATACCCCCAAACTATACCGCAAAATTGGTATAAACTGCATATACATTTTTATTATAGCACACGATATATGAAAAAGTCAATACAAAAACTTGTCGTCCAATCGGTTTCCGTTCACTACCTTTTTTACTATTTTTATAATGATATTAAATTTCCCAAAATATTGCAGATATTTTCCGAACATTCCTCTGCTTCAACTAATTCATATCTGCATGAATGTTCCATAAGTTTTTCAAAAATGTTCAGAGTCTCGCTGTCCGCATCAAAGTTCACCGCAGCAACTATCGTTTCCGGACACTTTTCCGCGATCCTGTAAACGCAGTTCCTCACAATAAATTCCGGAGTTTCCATATTCCTTGTAAGCGGAATTACCACAACAGGAACAGTTTCTCTGTTACCTGACGCATAAAATTTTACTATTACCAAGCCGTTTATCAGCACAGCTGCAAGACATATTCCAAAAAGCAGTAAAAGTTTTATTTCAAGCATAAAAAACGCTCCTTTCACTTTATTTTATGAAAGGAACGCATTTTTGTGAAAAAAATATAAAATCGGGATTGCCGCTCAATAAGCAGCAATCCCGTTGTCATTATTGTATAGAACCGCTTCCGCCCATTTGCATCGTAAGTTCTTCAATGAACTCAATGGGGAAAGGCGGATTAGCAATCGGCTTCATTGCAATAGACATAAGCTTCATAGGGTTATCATCGGCAGCAGTTCGGTTCGCGGTAAATTTACCGCAGCGTTTGCATCGGTGTATAACCGACCATTCGCCGTTTTTCTTTATCCAGACCGCCACAGGCTCCATTATGCCGCCGCAGTCGGACTCGCGGTCTCCCGGCTCGTTGTCCACGTGCAAACTTGACAAGCAGTTGGGACAATGATTTCTGTGCTCGCTTCCCGCGCCCTCCGGAACTATCTGCCGTCCGCAGACCTTACAGGTAAAAACGTCCTTGCAGGCGTGATTTTTATAGTAACCCTTTTCAAATGTTTTTCTTTTGTTTTCTCTGTTCAAGATGATTCCTCCTAAAAAGTAAATACCTTTTGGGAGGCGACTGTTTATGCAGCAGCAGTACTAACCTCCCGGTCAGCCTGCAATCACCACATAAAAGGTATTTACTTTACTCATTTTGATTTTCACACAAATTCTCCTTTCATAAATAATTTTACTCAAAAACATTTCGACATTTACACCCCATAAAGTGTGAGGTAAAATAACTCTCTCGCCCCCCATGAGGGGGACTAAGAGAATTTACGATATGCCTTTTTGGTCTGCTGAAAATCCGCTTAACCCATTACAGCAACTACTTCGTGAGTACCGCTTGTAATGTCTTTAATAACGTTTCCGTCAATAACCTTGCCGTCAACGGTAACAGACTTGATACCCTTTGAAACATGATCGGGATTTTCTATCTTGATATTAAAGGTAGCTCCGCGGAAATAGCGGGATACCGAATAACCGTCCCAAGCCTTTGGTATAGATGGATCTATCTTCAGTCCGTCATAGTCGGGAATGATACCCAGAATGTACTGGGAAATTGCCACAAAATTCCATGCAGCAGTACCTGTCAGCCAGCTGTTCTTAGCCTCGCCGAAACGCTTAGCGTCCTTGCCAGCGATCATCTGCGCGTATACATACGGCTCTGTGCGGTGGAGCTTTTCGTCCTCCTGATAAGCAGGGGCGATCCTTGTATAGTAATCGAACGCCGTGTCGCCCATGCCTGCGTGTGCAGCGGCGCACATTATCCAAGCGTTGTTGTGACAGAAAATACCTGCGTTTTCCTTGTAACCGCCGGGATATGTGGATATCTCTCCGTACTCAACGATATAACTTGTGAAAGCAGGATTATTAAGTACCAAACCATGCTCTGTGCCGAGATACTTGTCGATGCTCGCCATAGTCTTTTCGGTGAACTCTTTTCCGCCCACATCAGACATTACGCAGAAGCCCTGGGGTTCAATAAATATCTTGCCTTCTTTATTTTCGTTAGAGCCGACCTTTTTGCCGTACGCGTCGTATGCACGGAGGAACCATTCGCCGTCCCAGCCGTACTTAACGATAGCCTCTTTCATCTTGTCTATTTCAGCCTGTGCCTTGTCAGCCTCAGCGTTATCGCCCATTCTGCGGCAAAGCTCAACGTACTCGGGTCCGATGTAGGTAAACATACCCGCGATCATTACGGACTCTGCAGTCTCCTCATTAAGGGGCGCGCCAGTTTCGGGATTTACCTCCTTGGCAATGTTGCTTGCTGTATTCTGGAAGCTCTCGCCAGGAACACGGGAGAAGCAGTTAAGGTTCAGGCAGTCGTTCCAGTCGGCACGTCCGATAAGAGGCAGACCGTGAGGACCCTTATTGTTCACAACATGATAAAAGCTTCTCTTCAAGTGGTCGAGCAGCGGCTGTGCAAGAGCGGGATCGTTCTTGTAATCCACCTGTTCCTTGAGAATGTCGTAATCGCCTGTTTCCTTGATGTATGCAGCGGTTGACAAAATCATCCAGAGCGGATCATCATTGAAATTCGTACCAGCAGCATCGTTGCCCTTTTTGGTGAGAGGCTGATATTGGTGGTAGTTGCCGCCGTCCTCAAGCTGAGTTGCCGCAATGTCAAGAATTCTCTCACGCGCTCTTTCGGGAATCTGGTGTACAAAGCCAAGCAAATCCTGATTGGAGTCGCGGAATCCCATACCTCTGCCTATGCCGCTTTCAAAATACGAAGCAGAGCGTGACATATTAAACGTTACCATACACTGGTACTGATTCCAGATGTTGACCTGCCTGTTGAGCTTTTCGTCGGGAGAATCGAGCGTGTACTTTGCAAGCAAATCGTCCCATGTCTTTTTAAGTTCCGCAAGAGCGGCGTCAGCTTTCTCCGCAGTGTCAAATTTTTTCATCATCTCGTAAGCCTTGGACTTGTTCATTGTTCCGTCAGCATTGAACTTTTCGGGATAAGGATTCTCAACGTAGCCGAGAATGAACACAAGAGTTTTTTCTTCACCTGCCGCAAGTGTAATTTCCTTATACTGGGAAGCAATGGGAGACCAACCGTCAGCAACGGAATTTGCGGGCTTTCCGTCCATAACAGTCTGAGGATTGTGGAAATCGTGATAAATATCGCCCATAAAGGTCTCGCGGTCGGTATCGTAACCGTCTACAGTGCCATTTACAGCATAAAATGCGAAATGATTTCTTCTTTCCTTGTACTCGGTCTTGTGATAAATCACCGCGCCGTTTTTCTCAAGTTCAACCTCGCCTGTGTTAAAATTTCTCTGGAAGTTTGTGGAATCGTCCTGAGCGTCCCAAAGGCACCATTCGATAAATGAGAATAACTTAAAAGTTTTGGGAGCGTTGCCCTCATTCTTAAGAACAAGCTTCTGAACCTCGCCCGTAAAATTCTGGGGAACAAAAAATGTTGCCTCTGCGGAAAGATCATTTTTCTTGCCGCTAATAACGGTGTAACCCATACCGTGGCGGCACTTATAGTCGTCAAGGTCGGTCTTTACGGGAGCCCAGCCTGGATTCCATACAGTACCGCCGTCGTTTATGTAGAAATAACGTCCGCCCGCGTCGGCAGGAACGTTGTTATAGCGATAACGTGTGATACGGGCAAGACGTGCGTCTTTATAAAAGTTATAGCCGCCTGCGGTATTGGAAATAAGTCCGAAGAAATCCTGTGTGCCGAGATAGTTTATCCATGGATAAGGGGTTTTCGGGGAAGTGATGACATACTCCTTGTTTGCGTCGTCATAGAATCCGAATTTCATCTGAAAAGACCATCCTTTCTGCTTGTGACGGTTTTTACGACTGAAAAGATTTTGCCGCAAACCGTACTATTAAAATTATTATATCATTTTAAACGTTTAATATCAAGGGCGTACATAAATTTTCGGGAAATTTTCATGACAAAAATTTCCCGAAAAAACTGTGTATAATAACTAATATATCCCTTTACTGCTTAACAAGCTTTGTCAGATTAGTATATTCGGGGCGCACAGCCTTGTAAACCTCAACGCCGCGCTCCATGCCAAAAAATTTAAGTATACCGCGATAAAACTGCTGTTTTCCCTCGGCGCTTTTCAGAAGTCCGAGAACATTTCTTATCTCCGCGTCGTCGATGATCCCCGCCTTTGACAGCGCACCTTTCAAACCGGGAGGTATCTCCCCTGCACCCGACGCGGGCTTAGGCTCGCTCTTACTTTTAGCGGATTCTTTCTTTTGCTGTTTAACAAGCTGTGCCTCAGACCCATTTTTCTTGGATTCCGAAGCAGCAGACTCTGTTTTTGCAGTCTTTTCCGACTTTCTGTCTTTTGCATCCCCCTGTTTATCCTGTTTTGAAGAACTTCTCGGTCTGCCGCGTTTTTTGGTAACCGGCTTTTCCGCAGTACGCTCGTCTTCTATAGTGTCTGCAGCAGTTTCAGCAGCTTTTGCCTCTTCAATCTTTACTGTATCTTCTCCGATAGCCACAATTTCTTCTGCCGAAGGCTGAACAGACGGTGCCGCATTCTGCTGTATACGTGCGGCAAACGGTTTCTCTGCCGCAAGCAGCGAACGATTTATAGACGGTGCACCGTATATGGAAATATCAGCCGCAGCGCCGTTTCGCTCCCAAAAGGTTTTAACATACTCAAAACCGCGGTCGTTGCTTATAATGCAAAACTTTTTATCCTTTCCCTGACATATGAGATATCCAAGAAAGCTTGCAAGCTGGAAATCAAGAGCGTTTTTTCCTCCGCTCGCAACGTTGTAGTACACCACCTCAGCAGGGCTGGAAAGAAGGTTGAGGTGAGCTGCAAAAGACATATTAGACGCGTTTACAGTGTAGAAAATATACACCTTGTCCTCTTTGGTAAGCTTTTGTATACCGGAAATTCCCGCCGAAGAAACATTTTCAAAATCAACTAAATAAACCGCCATTTCATCAATCCTTTCATATTTTTATTCTATTTCATCATTAATATTTTCAAGTCCGCCGTGAGTACGAAGCGCAGCGGAAAGATAAAGCGATCCCGCAATAACGACCATTCCGTCAGTTCCAGCAAGAGTAACCGCTCTGGATACTGCATCACGCAAATTTGACACTTCACCCTCCGAAAACATTTCAGCAAGTCTTGGAGCAAAAACCGTATTTTGCGCAAATCCGTCAAGACAGACCGCTCTGTCAATATATCGGCTGATATAGCCTATAGCCGTCTGCCAATCCTTGTTGGACATCATGCCGCAGACCATTATTTTCGGACCTTTTGGAACTGTGCGGATAAAGTCAGCCAACGCCCTCATTCCGTCGGGATTATGCGCTCCGTCTATCATAACGAAAGGCTTATCGCCCCGTATTATCTGACATCTGCTCGGAACCTCAGCATATTTTATACCGCTATAGATATGCGGATAAAAAATTCTTCCAAATCCGCGTTTTTTTAATATGCGCAGCGTTTCAATCGCCGTAAGCGCATTGTCGATCTGATGTCTGCCAACCATAGAAGTTTTGTAATTCAGCATCCTATAAGTAAAACTATTGCCTGTATGATTGCAGCTCCGGATAATGAGTCTGCTTATGTTAGGCGTGACAAGCTTTGAAGCGAACTGAGCGGCTGTTCTGTACACAACAGCGTAGGCTTCCTTACTCTGGGACGGAGCTATTACTACAGGACAGCCTTGCTTAATGATACCGGCTTTATGTCTTGCAATTTTTTCGACATTATCTCCGAGTATCGCCGTATGATCAAGCGATATAGATGTTATGACCGAAACGCAGGACTTTTCAATAATATTAGTACAGTCAAGCAAGCCTCCAAGACCGGTTTCCATAACAACAATACTGCATTTTTTTGCCTTAAAGAAAATGAGAGCGATCGCTGTCGTGATTTCAAACTGAGAACAGTCAGTACTCAAATCATCTATTATAGGACGTATCTGAGTTACGATTTCCGCAAGCTCCGAATCGGAAATGTTCACACCGTCAATGCGTATCCTGTCATTATAGACCCTGATATACGGAGAAGTAAACTCTCCCGTCCGATATCCGGATCTTGTGAGCGTTTCCGCTATCATGCGAACAGTCGACCCTTTTCCGTTCGTACCAGCCACATGAACAAAATTCATTTCCTTTTGCGGATTTCCGAGAGCGTCCATAATTTTCTCAAATCTGACAAGACTGCTTACGGGCTTTCCAAGTTTGGAAAAGCTTTCAATATAACTCATCGCTTCGCAGTAATTCACGAACATCACCTTTGCTGAAACATAAATACCGCAAAGCGGCGCACATACACTTTGATACGGTGGAACAATTATACCGATACCGTGTTTAAACAATCTTATACACAAATTATTATAGCATACTTTTAAATAAACTGCAATAAATTTTTTTCAAAAAGATTTGGTGTAAATAAATGATTTTAGCAATTTATTTTCCGCATAACATTTTTTTTAAAACAAAACGGCGGGGACAAGCCCCGCCTTAAAAATTCAATCAGCTGTTCTTCTTTGCCTCAATGTCTGCAAGAGCGTCCTTTCTGGAAAGATTTATCCTGCCCTGACTGTCTATCTCCATTACCTTTACAACGATCTCGTCGCCGATGGAAACAACGTCCTCGACCTTTTCGACGCGCTGCTTATCCAACTTGGAAATGTGAACAAGACCATCCTTGCCGGGAGCTATCTCAACAAACGCACCGAAGTTCATTATGCGAACAACTTTGCCCTTGTAGATCGCGCCGATCTCAGGGTCATTTGCAATGGTCTCAACAATCTGGAGAGCCTTTTTAGCGTTGTCAAGATCAATGCCCGAAATAAATACGCTTCCGTCATCATTGATGTCAATTTTAACGTTGCAGTCAGCGGAAATCTTCTGAATGACCTTGCCTCCCTGACCAATAACTTCGCGTATCTTGTCCACAGGAACTTTAGTTTGGAGCATTTTAGGAGCATACTTGCCAACCTCCGCTCTCGGAACGGGAATAGCTTTCAGCATTATCTCGTCAAGTATATAGTCTCTTGCCTTATGAGTTTTAGCGAACGCTTCCTTTATAATTTCAGGAGTAAGTCCGTCAACTTTGATATCAACCTGAATAGCAGTGATACCCTTGTGAGTACCGCCTACCTTGAAGTCCATATCGCCGAAGAAGTCCTCAAGACCCTGAATATCAACCATTGTCATAAAACTGCCGTCGTCTCTTGTGATAAGACCGCAGGAAATTCCCGCAACCGGAGCCTTGATAGGCACGCCCGCATCCATAAGAGCAAGAGTCGAGCCGCAGATAGAACCCTGAGAAGTAGAGCCGTTGGAAGAAAGCACTTCGGAAACAAGTCTGAGAGCATACGGGAACTCCTCAACGGGAGGGATAACAGGCTCGAGCGCCCTTTCGGCAAGAGCTCCGTGACCTATCTCACGGCGTCCTGGACCTCTGCTGGGCTTTGTTTCGCCAACGGAATATGACGGGAAATTATAGTGATGCATATATCTCTTGCTGTCCTCTTCGTCCAGACCGTCGATTCTCTGGGAATCGCTTACGGGACCGAGAGTAGCAACAGTAAGCACCTGAGTCTGACCTCTTGTGAAGAGTCCAGAACCGTGAACTCTGGGAAGAACGCCTACCTCCGCGGCAAGAGGACGTATCTCGTCAATGCCTCTGCCGTCGACACGCTTGCCCTCATAGAGCCAGTTTCTTACAATTTTCTTTTGAAGCTTGTAGATGCACTCGTCTATCATAGCGATCTTTTCGGGATATTCCTCATCAAACTTCTCGTGCACCTCGTCCTTGATAGGATTGAGACGCTCCTCACGGATATTCTTGTCGTTGGTGTCGAGAGCGACCTTTACCTTTTCTCCAACAAGAGCCTCAATAGCGTCAAACAGGTCGTGGTCTACTTCCATAGACTCAAACTCAAACTTCTTCTTGCCTATCTCTTTCTGAATATCGGAAATAAACGCAACTATCTTCTTGATCTCCTCGTGACCCGTCATAATAGCCTTGAGCATTGTGTCATCGTCAACCTCGTTTGCGCCTGCTTCGATCATGACTATCTTTTCCATTGTACCCGCAACCGTAAGGTTCAAATCAGACTTTTCGCGCTGTTCAAGCGTAGGGTTAAGGACGATCTCACCGTCAACAAGTCCCACGCTGATACCGCCGATAGGACCGTTCCAAGGTATATCGGAAATGGAGATTGCAACAGAGGTTGCTATCATACCGCATATTTCGGGAGAGTTATCTGGATCAACGGAAAGTACCGTCATTACAACAGAAACGTCGTTTCTCATATCCTTTGGAAAAAGAGGACGGATAGGTCTGTCAACAACTCTTGAAGTCAGAATAGCTTTTTCACTTGGCTTGCCCTCTCTTTTCATGAACGAACCGGGGATACGTCCCACGGAGTAAAGTCTCTCCTCATAATCAACGGAAAGCGGGAAAAAGTCAATGCCTTCCCTTGGCTTAACGCTTGCCGTAACATTTGCCATAACAACGGTATCACCGCAGCGTACCCAACATGAACCATTGGAAAGCTCGCAAGTCTTTCCGGTTTCGACGGTCAATTCTCTTCCGGCATAAGTGGTCTTAAAAATTCTGTGATTATCAAACATATTTTTCCTCCTGTTAATTTTCAACAGACCGCAGCTTTAGCAATAAATCCTGCATGCAAATATCCTGCGTACACGATTTAATGCTAAGCCTGCTGCCTGAAATTTCCTTGTTTTAAACGCGCAAAAAGGCAGAGTAAAGGCTTTCGCCCTTACTTCCTGCCTTCGGCATCTTCTTACTTACGCAGACCGAGCTTTTCAACTATTGCGCGGTATCTGTTGATATCCTTCTTTGCAAGGTAGTTGAGAAGATTACGTCTGTGACCAACCATTTTAAGAAGTCCTCTTCTGGAATGGTGGTCTTTCTTGTGTACCTTTAAATGTTCGGTAAGGTCGTTGATCCTTTTCGTGAGGATAGCGATCTGTACCTCGGGAGAACCGGTGTCGTTTTCACTGGTTCTGTTAGCCTCGATAACGGCTGTTTTTTCTTCTTTTCTCATCATGATGAAAACACCTCTTTAAAAATTTTCCCGTAAGCATAGTAAGCGGCAGGCGCTGCCTCCGTAAAAGGAGTCCCGAAACGGGCTTACTCCGCAGACCAAGCAAACGGCATTCTTGTCCTCGTTTGTCTGAACAAGACAGAAATTATTATACCACATAGAAATCATTTTGTAAAGGGTTTTTATGAAATAATTTTTCCTTTTTTCTTTTTTCCCTTTCCATCGATAGGCATTTCCTCGCCTCCACGGTCGGTGAAAACGCTTTCCTCTGCGGTAAGCGGTTTCAGATAATCATATTCGGGATTATCCATTCCCCGCTCCTCATAGTAAGGATTTATAACGTATTTCTGTATCTGAGGATAGGAATTAAACATTATAATGAATCCCATAAACGTTATAGCCCAGAACGGTATAAAAAGCAGAGAAAGTACATTTGTAATACACATGACAAATAGTACGGCCGCCGTCAACGCCACGGAAATAAGCGTGAAGAAGTTTTTTTTCAAAGCAATACAGGTCAGGAAAAAGCTGTTCTTTATAATATTTTTAAAGGACAGCTCCGTGGAAACTATCATAGGGAAAATATAAAAATTCATCATAAATAACGTAAGTGCAAAGCTTACGGATATAACGCAGAATATCGTATAGATGAAACCGCCCGATTCCGCTGCCTGAGCCATTTTGGGGTAAACATACATTGCAGTCACCGCTGACACCGCAAACAATGTATCCAACAGACCGACAGGCAAAGACTGTTTCCAGTTTTCAGAAAAGCCCTTCCAGAAATCGTGGAAAATAAACGCATTCTTGTCAAGCGAATATTTTCGCAGCACTCTTGTCATTCCCGCCAGCGCAGGACCTATGGTAACAATGGGAAGACAAAAAATAAACGTAAGCATATTAAGCTTTATGAGCCTCCATGCATACCTGAAATACATTTCCCAGAACTCAAAAAAAGCTTTCTTTTTAGGCGCGTTTTTGGATACGCCCCGTCCTGCTTTTTCGTAATCATAGCCAAAACCAAACAATGCCAAAAATTTGCAGCTCCTTTACAGTAACTTCCCCATTTTTAAATTTTTCAAATTTGCTCTCACAGCAGCCCGGTCCAAAATCCGGCAAAAATAAACGTTGCAAAACTGTCCGCAAGAGACGAAACCATGAGAATAATAACCAGTATCACAAACTTTGTGATGTACAATCGAAAATCTATCGCTTCCCCCGAAGCGGTTCTTCCGAAAACCGACGAAAAAATCTTTCCGGACAATTCAAGGGACTCCCTTGCAGCGATTATCAGCGCAAACGCAGACAGCACCGCTCCCGGAATAATAAGCACCGCGGACATTCCCACGCCGGCAAACCCGAAGCTTCCGTACATTCCCGAAAGCGACACCCCGGCTCCAAGCCCACGAAAGACAGGTACCAACAGTTCTATTGGTTGAGCCGCCGCACTGAATCCAAGCCAAAAGCACGCCGTAAGAAGCAGGAAAGCCCCCGAAAAGGAATTAACAAGAGTTTCCCAGAAAGTATGGCTTAATCTGCCCATAACAAAGCTTCCGGTAAGACTGTTAAGTGCGTCAAGCTGTTCCCCGCTCAGCGTTCCGTACAGTATAACGCCGAGAAAAACTCCCGCAAAATAAAGCGCGGCAAGCAGCGTCAGCCTTCCGTCGGTTCTTTTTTTACGACCTATGTTGTTGTCCGTCATAAAGACCGTCCTTTACTTTAATTATTGATAGTAAAGTCTATGCGGACAAGTCCTCTTTAAGAACAAACTATTTTGACAGCTCGTAAGCACGTCTTGTACAGCTTTCACAGGCTTTTGTCACCGTTTCGGCAAACTTGCCCTTATAAAGCTCGTCAAGCCCCGCAAGAGTCGTCCCTCCCGGACTGGAAACCATTTTTATCAGTTCGTCAACAGTATACTCTGAATCAGTAAGCATTTTCGCCGACCCAACAAGAGACTGAGCAAAAAGCTCCTTTGCAGCCGTATCGTCTATACCTGCCGAACCTGCATAATCTATAAAAGCCTTTGCAAACAGATATATGAACGCCGGACTGCTTCCGTTTACGGCAATTATCTCTTTCATTTTATTTTCGGGAACGACCGCTGTCTTTCCGCAGGAAGCAAAAATATTTCTCACAAACTCAAACTCCGCGTCCGAAACGTTTTCGTTTCTCGAAAGAGCGGAAGCTCCCTCTCCCAACAGCAGAGGAGTATTGGGCATTACCAGAACAACCTTAGCCTCCGGCAGAGTTTTGGAACAAAGGTACTCTGCGGTTATCCCCGCGCATATGGAAACCATTACCTTATCAGCTGTAACTGCTGCACCGATCCTATCCATAACGGTATCAAGCTGCTGAGGTTTCACCGCAAGAAAAACGTAATCGCTGTTTTTAACAAGCTCCTTTTCGTCAGCGCATGGCGATACTCCGAACTCAGAAAGACGGTTCAGAGCCTCATGCGAGAGGTCATAAGCGAAAAGAGACAGTTCTCTGCCCTGCCCCGTACCGCGAATACCCTTTATTATCGCATAGCCCATATTGCCCGCGCCGATAAATCCCACTGCCGCCATACTAAATACTTCCTTTCAAATACAGCCTGTCAAGTAGTATACAACAATTTGTACAAAAAAGCAAGCGTTTTTTACAATTTTCATATAAATTTCACTCGGAACCCGCGCCGTAACCCGATACTATTTCAAGCTTTCCGTCAACCCAGCCTATCTGCTGAAAATTTTCCAAATCGTCACCCTCCGCTTTTGAAAAATCACTATAGTCAAAATCCGAGTCGTATATGAACAAAAAATCTTTTTTGACTTCCTCGCTTTCAAAGATAAAATCATACATAAAGCACCTGTCCTCGGGAAGCTCGTACCATTTTGGCGTACCGTCCGCAGCGGAAACGCAGTACGCCGTTTGTATAGGCGAACCCATAACAATATCGGGTACAATAAACATGAGAGGCACGCCGTCTTGCACTTCAAAAATCCCTGAAAAAGCCGCGCGCCCGATACCGTAGTAAAGCATTTTAACATTTTCGCCGTCCGTATACCACAAATCGCGGTACATAGCCCAACTGGATCTTTCGTCAAGATTTACGTAACGGTACACAAAAAGCTCATTATCGCCGTCCCCATCAAAATCGGCGCAAAATTCCCGATTGTACACGTCACAATCGCCGAGCTGTCTCTCGGGGTCATAGGCAAGAATATACGCGCGCGACCCTTCAATATCGATCCGCATCTGCTCCTCATTCCAGTTTGCGTAAAGATATTCAGCCAGCGCCCGCTGCGCATCATCGGCAAATTCATATCCGGTATAATTAAGCTTATAGTCCGTTATCTCGGGACGTTTAGCGGCTTCTGCAACGGCTTTCTCGTCCGGCTCGGGACTTTCTATAATAAACGCAGCCGCCGTATCAAGAGGGTCGGTTCCGGTTATTACTTCGTTTAATTCCGCCGGAGTTTTCGATTCTGTTTCAGTCCTCACCCCGGTCTTTTCGTTTTCAGCAGCTTCTGCGGACGTTTTCGCTTCGATTTCAGTTTCCGTCAAAGTTTCCGACAACGTTTCTGATACCGCACTGCCTGTAGAGATCTCCGAACCGCAGGCTGTCAGCATACAAACAGACAAAACCATGACCGCAGCAGCAATTCTGTTTTTATGATTCAATGAACTTCCCCCAAGCTTAAAATATTTGTCTTTAACATTATACATCAAATTGCACAAAAAAGCAATCGTTTTTTATATTTTTCGGCAGAATATTTTTTCGGCATTTGTAAATAAAGTCTGACAGCACTTGAAATTTTTCCAAAAAGATGTATAATAAGAAATAACTGTTTATCGAAAAGGAATGATTGGAATGGCTGAAAAAAAATATAATGTGGATCTGAAAACAATTATCGAAGAATTTCACCTTGAAACTATTTATCTTCCCGAAGATTCGGCAAAGCTGACAGTTACTGAAACGGATCTGATCCGTCCGGGTCTCCAACTTATGGGATTTTACGAATATTTCAACAACGAACGTATCCTGATTGTGGGAAAAATGGAGTTTGCGTACATGGCCACTATTGAGGAAGACGTACGCCGCGAACGTCTCGATATGCTTTTTTCCCAGCATATCCCCGCACTTATCATTACCCGTGAGCTGCCGTATTTCCCCGAAATGGTCGATCTCGCGCAAAAATATGAGGTACCGCTGCTCCGAAGCAAGGACAGCACCTCCAGTTTTATGGCTGCGCTGATTGCGTTCCTTAATCTGCACCTTGCCCCCCGTATCACACGCCACGGAGTGCTTATAGAGGTCTACGGCGAGGGTATGCTTATTCTCGGAGAAAGCGGCGTGGGCAAAAGCGAGACCGCCGTTGAACTGATCAAGCGCGGACACCGTCTTGTCGCCGACGACGCTGTTGAGATAAGAAGGGTATCCAACATAAGCCTTGTTGGTTCGTCTCCCGAAAATATCAGGCACTTTCTGGAAATCCGCGGCATAGGTATTGTAAACGCCCGCCGCCTGTTCGGCATGGGCGCAATCAAGGTCACTGAAAAGATCGACATGATCGTAGAGCTTGAACCCTGGGACAGTGAAAAGGTCTACGACCGCATGGGAGTTGACAACGAATACACCTCCATTCTGGGCGTAAAGGTGCCATGCAGTACTATTCCTGTTAAGCCGGGACGAAATCTTGCAGTGATCCTCGAAGTAGCGGCTATGAACAACCGTCAGAAAAAAATGGGCTATAACGCCGCTCAAGAGCTGCTTGACAACCTGGGGCTCGACATGGACCGCAAGGAAACTATTAAAAAGTGGGATATTTATTGATCCGAAATAAATCATACAAAAGGAATACCGAAAATGAAAATTATTGCAGACCTGCATACTCACACCGTCGCTTCCACACACGCTTACTCGACGGTGCTTGAAAACGCCCGTTATGCCGCAGACGCGGGACTTTCCGCGCTGGCGATAACCGATCACACACCAGCCTCAACCGACGGTCCCCACGTGTGGCACTTTCACAATCTGCACAAGGCGCTGCCGCGTGAGCTGTTCGGGGTGAAGCTTCTGTTCGGTGCGGAGTCCAGTATTATCAACTACGACGGTACAATTGATTTTCCCTACGATGAGTGCGCTTCACTGGACTGGATAATAGCGTCCATACACCGAAATCACCTGAAAAAAGCTTCACCCGATGAGATAACTCGGCTGTATCTCGGCGTTGCGGAAAATCCGCTTGTGGACGTTATCGGTCACTGTGCAACTGTAGGATACGAGTTTGACTATGAAAAATGCCTGAAAAAATTTAAGGAATGCGGCAAGCTTGTGGAAATAAACGAAAGCTCCATTACATGGAAGAATACTTCGGACAATTATCGTGAAATTATCCGTTTATGCAAAAAGTATGAGGTTCCCGTTGTTGTCAACTCGGACGCTCATTTCTGCGGTCTTGTGGGAAAATTTGAAAAGTCCATTGCACTTTTAGAAGAGCAGGACTTTCCGGAAAGCCTTGTTATAAACGCTGATCATGACAGATTTTTCAGGTTCATTTTCGAGAAAAAAGGCAATATTTTTGCGGACAAAGCATAAACTATACAGATATAAAATTAATCGGAAACAGGGGTGCGCGAATGAGCGGTACAGAGGAAATATGCGAAACGGCAAAATCCCTTGGGTGCAGTGTCAAAATTGATGAAGAACTTAAAAACCACACTACCTTTAAAATCGGAGGACGATGCGGAGCTCTTATAAGCTTGCAGGGCGAAGAAAGCTGCCGCAGGCTGATTACTCTTGCGGAAAAGCTGGGCGTGCCATATTATATTTTCGGCAAGGGTTCTAATCTTATTGTGGATTCCGACGGAATAAACGGTATCGTTTTTCAATTTGGAAAAGGTAACGCTGAGATAACTGCCGATACTAATGTCCTCACCTGCGGTGCCGGAGCTACTCTTACAGCAATATGCAATTTTGCGTTGGAACATGAACTTTCGGGAATAGAGTTTGCATACGGGATACCAGGTACTCTCGGAGGCGCAGTTTTCATGAACGCAGGAGCTTACGGCGGTGAAATGAAACAGGTGATACAAACTGTCCGCGCTATGGACAGAAAAACAGGTGAAATAAATGTCTACAACGGAAAAGAATGCGATTTTTCATACCGCCGCAGCCGTTTTACGGAAAGCGGAGAGGTGATCCTCTCTGCGGAGATCGCTCTTAAAAACGGAGACAAAGCGGAGATAAAGGCTAAAATGAACGAATTTATGGAAAAACGACGTTCCAAGCAGCCTTTGGAGTATCCCAGCGCAGGAAGTACATTTAAACGTCCCGAGGGGAGCTATGCTTCTCTGCTGATAGAGCAGTGCGGACTGAAAGGCGTTCACGTAGGAGACGCGGAAGTCAGCACAAAGCACAGCGGCTTCATCATCAACAAAGGAAATGCTGATTTTTCGCAGCTCATGGAACTGATACAGATAGTAAAGAATACAGTAAAAGAAAAAACAGGTTACATTCTTGAATGCGAGCCGCTTATAATCACGGATAAAAAATAAAAGAAGATACGGAAATCATACGCAATCAGTCACAAGGAGGAATTTAACATGAAATTTCTGATAGTAACCGGTCTTTCGGGCTCGGGAAAATCAGGTGCGGTAAACGTTCTGGAGGACATAGGCTACTACTGCATAGACAATATTCCTCCTCAGCTTATACCAAAATTTGCGGAGATATGCATTGCCAACGGTCAAATGAAAAAGGTTGCAATCGTTACCGATATCCGCGGCGGAGAGCTTTTCTTAGAGCTTGACGAGGGTCTGTCGTATTTACAGAACAACGGACTTGAAACATCAATTCTCTTCCTTGACGCAAGCGATGAGGTGCTGATAAAGCGGTACAAGGAAACACGCCGCAAGCACCCGCTCGACGAGCAGTCACACGGCAGTCTGCAAAAGGCAATAAATACTGAGCGGGAAGTCCTTTCGTCGGTACGCGAAAAGGCTGATTACTACATAGACACCTCCGACCTGTCAATGAATCAGCTAAAGGAAACTGTCTATTCCCTGTTTTTGGATAATCCCAACGACAGCATGGTCATTAAGGTAATGTCTTTCGGCTACAAATACGGCGTGTCCCGCGAAGCCGATCTGATCTTCGACGTAAGGTGCCTCCCAAATCCGTTCTATATACCCGAACTGAAAAAACACACCGGTCTTGAAAGCTGCGTGAGCGACTACGTTCTAAGCTTTGAGCAGTCCGGCACTCTGATAAAAAAGCTTGAAGACTTACTTGATTTTCTTATACCGCTCTATATCCACGAGGGCAAGAGCCAACTGGTGGTATCTTTCGGCTGCACGGGAGGCAAGCATCGCAGCGTTACCTTTGCGGAAGCTATCTATAAGTACCTGAAAAACAAGGGCTTGAAGTGCAGGATAAGCCACCGCGATATCGAAAAGGACAGATAAAAGGAATGTTATAAAATGTCATTTTCCTATTCAGTTAAAAAAGAACTCTGCTCCGTCATAACAGACAAGGACAGAAAGTATTGCTGCCTGTACGGTATGCTGCTGTTCTGTAAAAGCTTTACTCCCGATTCTATCGTTTTTCAAACCGAAAACGATCTTGTATGCAGGCTTTTCCGAAGTCTTGCCGACGATGTTATCGGAGGTACGGGCGTTGCCGAGGTGAGCGTTACCGAAAAGAAAAACGGCGTTTCGCTGTACTCTTTGAGCATTCCCTCGGAGCATTACCGCGAGGAAGTAATCTACCGCTACAGAATTTCCAGCAGGACGCTTATCCACCGTATTCAGACGGATATTATCGACAACAACAGCATTTTTGCTTTTATCGCCGGAGCGTTTCTTTCCTGCGGAAGCGTTACTGAACCTATTAAGGAATATCATCTTGAATTTGCAGTACCATATTATGACCTTACGCAAGACTTACTGAATTTGCTCACTTCTGTCGGGATAAACGCCAAGTACACCGAAAGAAAAAACGCGTATGTCATTTACCTTAAGGACAGTGAGTCCATAGAAGACTTGCTCACCCTTATGGGTGCGACCATGAGCAGTATCGACCTTATGAACGTTAAGATCTATAAGGATGTGCGAAACAAGGCAAACCGCATTGCTAACTGCGATTCCGCCAATATCGAGCGGACTTTGAAAGCTTCGGAGCGGCAGATCGCGGATATTGAATATATCATGGCGACAGAAGGTCTGGACAGCCTTTCCCCGGAACTGAAAAACGCGGCGGAGATACGTCTGGAAAATCCCGACGTTTCGCTGAAAGAACTTGGCGAAATGCTGGACAAGCCTGTTGGTCGTTCCGGGGCTAATCACCGTCTGAAAAAGCTTTCCGAAATTGCGGAGAGGATACGCGAAGAACGCGCGGAAAAGCGAGGAGATTGATTATGTCTTTTGTTCATCTTCACCTGCACAGTGAATACAGCCTGCTTGACGGAGCGTGCCGTATCGGGCAGCTTGTTTCCCGTGCAAAGGAAATGGGACAGACCGCTGTTGCTGTTACCGACCACGGCTGTATGTACGCAGCCGTGGATTTTTATAATGAAGCTGTGTCCCAGGGAATAAAGCCGATAATAGGCTGCGAAGTATACGTTGCTCCGAGAACGAGGTTTGACAAAATTCACGGTCAGGACAATAAACCGTATCATCTTGTGCTTCTCTGCAAGGACAACGGCGGATACCGCAATCTTATAAAGCTTGTTTCACTGGGCTACACCGAGGGCTTTTACAGCAAGCCCCGCGTGGATATTGAACTTTTAGAAAAATACCACGAGGGGCTTATTGCGCTGTCAGGCTGTCTTGCAGGGGAGATTCCCCGCAGACTTTCAAACGGCGAATACGACAACGCCAAAGCTGTGGCTTTGAGGTATCTGGAAATTTTCGGCGAAGGAAATTACTATATAGAAATTCAGAACCACGATATTTCCGAGGAAATACGCATACTTCCGCTTCTCTATAGGCTTTCCGCAGAAACGGGTATTCCCCTTGCGGCAACAAACGACGCTCACTACATTTTAAAAGAGGACGCTGAAATACAGCGGGTGCTTATCGCTATACAAACCAATACGCCGCTGGGTGAACCTAACCCAATGCTGTTCCCAACAGACGAGTTCTATATGAAGTCCGAGGAAGAAATGCGGCGGCTTTTCGCAAACGTCCCCCACGCGGTAGACAATACCGCTTTAATAGCGGAACTGTGCAACGTAACATTTGAATTCGGAAAACTTCTGCTTCCCGAATTTACTGCCGAGGGAGTCTCGGACAACGTTCCTTACTTTACGGAGCTGTGCCGAATAGGACTAAAAAAACGTTACGGAGAAAATCCTCCCGCCGAGTACTCCGAAAGACTTGACTATGAGCTTGGCATAATAATCAAAATGGGTTATGTGGACTACTTTCTCATTGTATGGGACTTTATCCGCTACGCACGTGAGCAAGGCATTCCGGTTGGTCCGGGCAGAGGTTCCGGAGCTGGAAGCATTGCAGCCTACTGTATCGGCATAACCTCTGTAGACCCTATGAAGTACGGTCTGCTGTTTGAACGGTTTCTCAATCCTGAAAGAGTGTCTATGCCCGACTTCGACATCGACTTCTGCTATGAGGGCAGGCAGAGGGTGATTGACTATGTTGTAAAAAAATACGGCGATGACAGAGTCGCTCAGATAATAACCTTCGGTACAATGGCCGCAAAAGGAGCGGTGCGTGACGTAGCGCGGGTAATGGGTATCCCCTATCAGGCGGCAGATAAGGTGTCAAAGCTTATTCCCTACGGACTGCACGTCACTCTTGACGGTGCGCTTAAAGACAGCGATGATCTGACGGCTCTGTATAAAAGCGACAGTACCGTCCGCAAGCTTATAGATACGGCAAGAAAAATAGAGGGAATGCCGCGTCACGCCTCCACCCACGCAGCGGGCGTAGTGATATGTCCGGCGCCGGTCAGCAATTACGTTCCGGTGCAAAAGAACGGGGACGTTACAGTAACACAGTATACAATGACCGCTCTGGAACGTTTGGGACTGCTGAAAATGGACTTCCTCGGTCTCAGGAATCTGACCGTTATCCGAGACGCTTCCGATTTTATACGCAGGACAAAACCGGACTTTGATATAAACAAAATACCCATAGACGACCCCAATGTGTACGAAATGCTGTCCCAAGGGCAGACTACGGGAGTTTTCCAGTTTGAAAGCGCGGGCATACGGCAGGTTCTGATGCGGCTGAAGCCTGAATCCATTGAGGATATAATTGCCGTACTGTCACTATACCGTCCCGGACCTATGGACAGCATACCGAGATATATTGAATGCCGCCACAACCCGCAGAAAGTCACATTCAGGCATCCTATTTTAAAGGACATTCTGGACGTTACCTACGGCTGCATAGTCTATCAGGAACAGGTAATGGAGATATGCCGCAAAATGGCGGGATATTCCTACGGCAGAGCCGACCTTGTGCGCCGCGCAATGGCTAAGAAAAAGACCGCCGAAATGCTGAAAGAACGCGGCATCTTTGTTGAGGGAGCAACTAAAAACGGAGTTTCCGAAAAAATTGCCAACGAGATATTTGATGAAATGGAAAGCTTCGCCTCCTATGCGTTCAATAAATCCCATGCGGCGGCTTACGCTCATGTTTCCTACCAGACCGCATATTTAAGACATTACTATTTCAAAGACTATATGGCCGCGCTGATGTCGGCCTTTCTTGACAGCACAGGAAAGATTCTGGAATACGCTTCGGAATGCGCTAAAAACGGCGTGAAGATTTTAAGCCCAGACGTAAATGAGAGCGGCTTTGGATTTTCCCCAACTGCGGACGGTATACGCTTTGCGCTTCTGGCAGTTAAGAATTTGGGATACAATTCTATCCGCGAACTTTTAAATGAGCGTGAAAAAGGCGGCTCTTTCAAATCCCTGAATGATTTCTGCAAGCGTATAAGTGGCAGAGACTTGAATCAGCGAGCTATTGAAAGTCTGATAAAATGCGGCGCTCTGGATTGCTTTGGATACAGTCGCAGGGAAATGCTGGAAAACTATGATAAAATTTTTGGCTCAGTTCAAGGATATTCTCTGAAAAACATGGAGGGACAGATAAACTTTTTTGATACAGATGATGACAACGGCGGAGACAGCGATCCATTTTCATTTGAGCGGCTTCCCGAATATCCTCTTGCTGTCAAACTTGAAATGGAAAAAGAGATTACTGGTGCGTATCTTTCGGGACACCCGCTTGAAGATTACAGTCCCTATTCAAAGCTTTGCGGCATGAACGATATCGCCAGTCTTTACGATGAGCTTGACCCGCCGAAGGACGGCAGTGAAATTTCTCTGTTCTGCACCTTGCAAGGCGTTAAGCTTTACACCCAGAAAAACGGTGCAAAAATGGCCTTTGTAACTCTTGAGGACATGACAGGCGAAGCGGAGGGAATTATTTTTGCGGATATACTGGCTTCAAACAGAGATATTATTACAAGGGGCAAAGCGGTACACATAACCGCAAAGCTATCATACAAAGACGGAGACCCAAAGCTTATTGTTAATCAAATTGCCGACGCGGCGCAATGCGTCCGTATGCTTGAAAAAGCATGCCTCTATATAAGATGCCGTTCGGACAGTCCCGCGCTTTCGGAAATTATGGATATATGCAAGAAAAATCCCGGAGAAACCAAAGTGATCTTCTACCTGTCAGATCTGAAAAAAAAGCTTGCTCCAAAAAGCATTGCGGGGATAAAAATATCAGACAGTTTTGCCGACAGGATTGCTGTAACTGCCGGAAAGGAAAATATTGCCTTAAAATAGAACATTATTTGTTAGAAACAACACTTGACAAAACTTTAAGCAAATAGTATAATTAGAAATGTATGGAGAATTGTATATTATTATGCAATAAATTTTGGAGGAAAAAGGTATGAAGAGAATAGGCGTTTTAACAAGCGGCGGAGACGCCCCCGGTATGAACGCGGCTGTCAGAGCGGTAACACGCGCGGCTTTAGGTAAAGGCTACGAGGTAGTAGGAATCCAAAGAGGTTACAACGGTCTGCTACACGGCGAAACTGTAGAGCTCGGTGCAAGAGACGTTTCTAACATTATTCAGCGCGGCGGTACGATACTTTATACTGCAAGGTGTCTTGAATTCAAGGAGTGGGATTACGTACTTAAAGCAAAACAGAAGTGCGACGAGCTCAACCTTGTCGGTATAGTTGTTATCGGAGGAGACGGTTCGTTCAGAGGCGCGGCTGATCTTTCAAAGGCGGGTGTTCCTTGTATAGGTCTTCCGGGAACTATCGACAACGATATTTCATGCACAGAGTATACTATCGGTTACGACACGGCTATGAACACCGCTATGGAAATGGTAGATAAGATACGCGACACAGCTATGTCCCACGACCGCTGCTCCGTTGTTGAGGTAATGGGCAGAAACGCAGGCTGGATCGCGCTTAACGTGGGTACTGCCGTAGGCGCTATGGCTATAATTACCCCCGAAGTAAAATTTTCTATGGATGACATTGTCAACAAGATAAAGAAGTCCAAGGAAAATAAAAGACAGCATTTTATCGTAGTTGTTTCCGAAGGAGTAGGAAATATTGAAGAAATTTCCAAGGAAATACACGATAAAACAGGTATTGACTCAAGAACCACTATCCTCGGTCATGTTCAGAGAGGCGGAAGTCCTACGCTCCGCGACAGAGTAGCCGCAAGTGAAATGGGCTATTACGCGGTAGACCTTCTCGACAAGGGCATCGGAAACCGCGTCGTGGCTATGCAGAACGGCAAGATCGTGGACTTCGACATCAAGGAAGCTCTTGCAATGAAGAAGCCATTTGACGAAAATCTTTACAGAATTGCCGACGAGCTTTCATTCTGATCGGTTCGGCAGATATACGTCTGCAAACAGCAGCGTATTAAAGCTTACTATTGAGTAAGCAAGCATACAGAGTAGGCATACGCGCGTACAGTGCTTGGCGGACGGGGAGTTGCCGCCTTGACGAAAAGTATCTTAAGATACTTGCGGTGCGTTTGCCGCATCCCGCTGAATGCATAACAGGAGCTTTTCATTGCCGTTTCCCGCAAAGGGCGTGCTACTCCCGATTATGCAGTTAGCATAATTTTAAGGAGGTTACTATAATGAAAAGTTTTTTTTCCGATTTCAAAAATTCTGCGGCTGAGCTTAAAAATATCCGCTGCCTTACCGTGGCGGGAATACTCACTGCGGCGTTTATCGTACTTGATATGTTCTCGTTCAGACCGACTGAGTTCATAAAAGTCAATTTTTCGTTTATTGCGCTTTCTGCGGTTGGAATGCTGTTCGGTTCTGTTCCTGCAATGCTTTCCGCGCTGGCGGGAGACCTTATCGGCTGCATTCTCAGCGGTCAGGCTCCCCTGCCGCTGCTTTCTATAACGTCGGTGCTGACAGGATTTATATATGGTACGCTGCTGTACAAAAAAGACGGATTTAAACTGGTAGTGCTTTCAATCGCTGCGCGGCTTGCAGATTCGTTTATAATCTCGCTGCTTTTGAATACCCCGATACTTATGTACTACGGCTTTATGTCAAGTACTTCGCAGCAGCTTTATACGCGGTACGGCAAGACTGCCGCTGAACTTGTGTTTTTTATTCCCCTGATAATAGCGGTTCTGCCCGCTGTAAAGGCTGTTTACGGACGAACCGTTAATCATAAATCAATATGAAAGGATATGTGTTTAAATGGCTCTTTTTTCAGGCGGCGCCAATAAATCAAAACAGGTCGAACTGCAAAACATTATTTTTGGCACAAATGAAAAGAAACTCATGGTTTCAAATGAATTTCTCGACGAGATGACAAAGGTCTACATTTCCAAAAGAATGAAAAGTATTAACAATGCAATGTCAAGCATTTCCACAACTAAAAGTCCGAGAACATTTTTCGGCTGCTTGGATTCTATTCACGACTCCCTGAAAGAATTAATTGTTCTGGAAAAATACTATTCTTTTAAAAAGCCGGTTCCTACTGAGTTCAAGAAAAACCTTGAATCCAAAAAAGATAAGTATGTTCTGGCAATGATAAACCGCGCCTGGAAAAATGCAAACACAAAAGCCAATTATGATCCTACTGCCGGAGTACCGCGTTCACCTGAACAGTTTGGTCCGATACTTGATGAGATGATCGAATTTCGCGACCAATATACTGAAGCGACTTTCGGTCATATCGACAGGTTTTATACTTCAGTCTACGAACACAGCATTGACTACGTACCTGAACCCGAGCCTGAGGAGGAGCTTTCCGAAGAGGAGGCTGCCGTTCTTGCTGCAGAGGGAACAGGGAACGCGGAAACTGCCGCGGACGACGGCATTCAGGAATTTATCCCCGAAGATTTCGGAGACGATCTTGTTCTCCACGAATAAACCCAAAACGGCACAGGAAATTTTCCTGTGCCGTTTTTCAATGTTTAAGAAGCTTTTCCATAAATTCTTCGGTGGAAACTCCCGCAGGCCGGTTATAACGATTAATGCTAAGCAGACATTCATTGTCTCCACGTGAAATATAATTGGGTTTTTCATTACAGGTAAGCAGCGCCTTAAATCCCATATCCTGCAATATTCCAATACTGTCCTCTGAAATAAAACCGAAGGGATAAGCAAAGGTAACAGGAGTCACGCCTGATTTATCGCTGAGAAGTCCCTGAAGCATTGCTATATCGTCGAACATTGACTTACGGTATTCCTCATAGCTTTCACCGTACATTCTTTTGCAGCCTTTTCTTGACGTCATAGAATGCATATCGTAGGTATGATTTCCAATCTCGAAAACTCCGCTTTGTGAAAGTTCCGCTATTTCCTGCCAAGTCAGACTGGAATACGCAGGATTATGCTCGTCCTGATCAGTAGAAAGATCGGTGTATGTACCGACGACGTTCATTACGCCTTTCAGACCGTTTTCTTTCATATACGGATACGCATATGTCATAACATTCAAATAGCCGTCGTCGAAAGTAACAAGCACAGGCTTTTCAGGCAGCGGAATCCCTTTTTCAACAAAATCAATAAGTTCGCTTGCAAAAACAGTCGTATAACCTTTTTCGGAGAGATAACGCATATCTTCCTCAAACACGGCGGGACTGACTACGTAATCCCCTGCCCTGTCCGAATCTTTCAGCAGGCTGTGATACATAACCGCAGGTACAAATATTTCTTTGTCAGCAGCTTTCACAATATCTGAACCGTCTGAAGAAGCGTCGGCAGCAACGGCAGCCTGCTCAAAACCTTTTGTTGTTAGAAATGTTCCTCCCAGAATTAGAACCAGTATCCCGGCAAGACAAACCAGAAACTTTTTCAGTCTTATACAGAAAAACATAAACATCACCAATTTAAAACTTTTTTATAGTTTATGTCTTGTAACGCTCAAAAATTCCAATTAAAAAATTTTTATAAATTGTTTTTCTTGAATTCCGTGCCCCATTTTGCCATAGCATCAAGAATCGGGAACATTGAGCAGCCAAGTTTTGTCAGAGTATATTCCACTCTGGGGGGAACTTCCGGAAAAACTTCCCTTTCCAGCAAACCGTTTTCTTCCATATCGCGGAGATTAGAGGTAAGTACCTTCTGAGAAATACCGGTCAGTGATTTTTTCAATTCTCCAAAACGCTTCGTACCCTCTCTGAGATCTCGGATTATCAGCACCTTCCACTTGTCCCCTATAAGCGTTAAAGTTGTCTCAACAGGACAAAGAGGCAAATTTTTCTTGTCAGTCACCGTTTTATCAGCCTCCAGTATTGTTATAATTTCAGTATATCATATTGTTACGCAAAATTCAAGAAAAAATTTTTTCACAAAATTCTTCGCATCTGCGCAAATGTTACCCTTTGGTAACTATGCCACAAAAAAGTGCGTACTTTACAATGTGGAAACACTATGATATTATATAGACAAGGAAAGAGATTAAGCGCTTAAATCTTCCGAAAATTAATATTTACGGAGGAATCCATAATGAACAAGAACGAATTCACACAGGTAAAGCTTGCAAAGGGCAAAATGAGCATTTACGATTTCGGAACGATAAAGCTCCACGCCTACAAAACTAACGACCTTATTGATGACGAGGTATTTGTACTTGAAAAGGACAGCAGAGCTGTCATTATTGATCCGCCGTGCTTCTTTGATAATTGTACAGAACTTGCGGAATACATGAAAAAATTTGAGGTTGAAGGCATATTTGTCGCTTATCACGGCGCAGGAGCAAGCTTTCTCCCTGACGTTCCAAAGTACTCAACGGAAAACGCAAAGGAATATTCCGACAACGGAGGCGGAAAAGCCCTCATTGACAATTTTGCAAAAACCTTTGGGAACATATTCGATAGCGAAGTACACAAGATTACGAACATCATCAGCGAGGGAAAAATCACTGTAGCGGGAATTGATTTTATTATAAAGCAAACTGCGAAAGCCTTTGATATTGAAATTCCCGAAATAAACGCTGTTTACACACACATGATGGGACACGACTGCCACTCCATAGTAGCGGGAGCAGATCACGAGAACGCGATTATTGCTCAGCTTAAAGCATACATTGAGGATGGATTCGGACTTATTCTTACGTCACACTACACTCCCGAGGATCTGAAAGACGCGAAGGTCAAAATAGCATATCTTGAAAATTTGAAAGCAATTGCCGACAGGTGCAAAAATGCAAATGAATTCAAAACAGAGGTAAAAAAGAATTACCCGAATTACAGCGGAGAAAATTATCTCGATATGACCGCAGGATTTTTCTTTACTGAATAAATAAGTACTTGATAATCGGGCTTGCAGCAAATATTCACCCGAAAGGATGATAATATGAATAAAAGAGAAAAATTATTGTATCTGATAAAATATCTGCTTTCCGAGGATAAAAGGTATAAAAATATACTTGTCCCGGAAAGTAAAGAGGAACAATTTAAATTGTTCCGATCGCTGGTGAATGTCCGTTTGCCAAAGCCTGTTTCAGAGGAATTTTTAACTGTTCAAGACGATTTTCTGCGATCAGAAATCGCCGAAAAAGGAATTTCCGACATTGCAGATATGCAGCCAATTTCAGGTAAAATTTACCTTTGGAAAGGTGATATAACTACCTTAAGATGCGGAGCTATCGTCAACGCGGCAAATTCGCAGATGCAGGGCTGCTTTCAACCATGCCACAGCTGTATTGACAATGCAATTCATACCTTTTCGGGAGTACAGCTTCGGTTGAAATGTGCCGAAATCATGAGAGAGCAAGGACATGACGAACCGACGGGAACCGCCAAAATTACCCCTGCATACAACCTGCCCTGCGGCAGCATTATCCACACCGTAGGACCCACAGTAAGCGGCAAACTTACGGAGGTACATTGCATACAGCTTGAAAATTGTTACAAAGCTTGCCTTGGGATTGCAGCAAAAAATAATATAAAAAGCGTTGCGCTTTGCTGTATTTCAACAGGAGTATTCGGTTTTCCGCAAGAGCTAGCCGCGAAAATTGCAGTAAGAACTGTGCGTGAATTTTTACAGAAAAACAATACCGAGGTGATATTTAATGTTTTCAGGCAAGACGACTTTGAAATATATGACAAGCTGCTCCGATAGCATTGCAGAGATCAAACGCAGGCTTGAATCCGCCGATGCTGTTGTGATCGGTGCGGGAGCGGGACTTTCCGCCGCTGCCGGGTTTGAATATTCAGGAGAACGTTTTAAAAAATATTTTTCCGATTTTATAGAAAAATACGGTTTTACCGATATGTATTCCGGAGGATTTTATCCGTTTGAAACACCTGAGGAATACTGGGCGTACTGGTCAAGATACATTTTTGTGAACCGATTTGAATGTACGGAAAACGGTGTCTATAAACGTCTTTTGAAGTTTGTTGAAGACAAGGAATATTTTGTGCTGACAACCAATGTCGACCACCTGTTTCAAAAGGCAGGTTTTGACAAAAAACTACTTTTTTACACTCAGGGAGATTACGGGCTGTTTCAATGCACCGAACCGTGCCATTCCAAGACATATGACAATGAAAAAATTATACGCAGAATGGTTGCCGAGCAAAAAAATATGCATATTCCGTCAGAACTGATTCCATTTTGTCAAAAATGCGGCAAGCCAATGACTATGAACCTGCGAACGGACGACAGATTTGTACAGGACGAAGGTTGGCATAGGGCAAACGAGCGATACGGTAATTTTATCAAACGACATGAAAGTGACAATATTTTGTTCCTTGAACTGGGCGTTGGATACAACACGCCGGGGATAATAAAATTTCCATTTTGGAAAATAACTGCCGAAATTCCCGGAGCATTTTACATCTGCGTTAATTTCGAGGAGGCATATGTCCCAAACGAAATTAAAAAACGTGCGGTCTGCGTTAATTCAGACATTAACGATTTTTTGAAAAACATATCATAAAAAGGAGAGTCTGCCGCATTTTTTGCAGCAGGCTCTCAATGTCTTCAATATCGCCTATTGACAATTTTTATTCAACTTCGTCAACCTTGAGCATATTCGTGGTACCTGCCACACCCAGCGGTATTCCCGCAGTCAGTACGACCACGTCACCTTTTGAGATGTAACCTGCCGCCTCCGCAGCCTTTACGGCGCAGTCAAACAGTTCGTCGGTACTTTCTTTTTCATCCATAAGAACAGGATATACTCCCCAGCTCATACTCATTTGTCTTAGAACGGTCTCGCTTGGAGTGCAGCCGATTATCATGCAGGACGGACGGAACTTGGAAAGATTTCTCGCTGTGGAGCCTGACTTTGTAACGGTTATTACAGCCTTTGCTCCGATATCGTGAGCAGTAGTTACTGCGGCGTGAGAGATAGCGTTAGTTCGGTTTTTAACCATTGATATCGGACGTTTTGAAAGTCTGCTGATGTAATTTATATCTTTTTCCGTTGTTTCAGCAATAAGAGCCATTGTACTGACCGCTTCTACGGGGTGCTTACCCGCGGCAGTTTCTCCGGAAAGCATTATTGCCGACGTTCCGTCGTAGATAGCGTTTGCCACGTCGGTTATCTCCGCACGTGTCGGACGCGGATTGGTTATCATAGATTCTAGCATCTGGGTAGCTGTGATGACCTGCTTTCCGGCAAGATAACCTTTTTCGATAATCGCTTTTTGAATAGCGGGTATTTGCTCAAAGGGTATCTCGACTCCCATATCTCCGCGTGCGACCATTATTCCGTCTGAAGCGTCAATTATTTCGTCAATATTGTTTACGCCGTCCATATTTTCGATTTTGGCAATGATACGCGGAGTACTCCAGCCAAGACTTTTGGTAAATTTTTTCAGGTAATTAATATCAGCCGAAGAGCGCACAAAAGAAGCGGCAATAAAATCAAAACCAAGCTTCGAGCCAAATTCAAGGTCGCTCATATCTCTTTCCGAAAGATACGGCATCGAAAGCTCCACACCTGGAACGTTGACCCCCTTGTTGTTGGAAAGCGTTCCTCCGGAAATTACTTTGCAGACAATATCTGTGGCAGTTATCTTCTCAGCTTTAAGCTCAATAACACCGTCGTTTATGAGTATTCTTGTGCCGACAGAAACGTCTGCTGGAAGTCCTTTAAACGTTATCGAAGCTCTCTCCGCTGTACATGGAACGTCCTCCGTCGTAAGGATAAAGGAATCTCCGTCGTATATCTCGACAGGCTTATTGTCAACAAATTTTCCGAGACGTATCTCAGGACCTTTCGTGTCCAACATCGTTGCGACAGGTATACCCAATTCCTTACGCAGACGTGTGACCTGTTCAAAACGTTTTTTATGGATATCATAGTCCCCATGGGAGAAATTAAATCTGGCAACGTTCATGCCCGCAAGCATCATCTCACGAAGTATTTTATCATCATCGGTCGCTGGTCCTATTGTACACACAATTTTGGTTTTCCTCATAAAAAGCACATTCCTTTACAATAAGTTTTAAAAGGCAAAATTATGCCGCATATACATTATATTACACCATAGCTGTAAATTTGTCAAGCAAAAACAACATAGCTTCACTTTTGCCCTTAGCGTTGCTATTTTATACATTCTAAATTCTGTTTAGAATGTATAAAATACAAGTTTACTGAATGTAAATAGACACCCTATATTTTTGAAAGTATACCATATAGTTCCGGACGCCTGTTTTCCAAATTCTGATGCTCCCGTTTTTGAAATTCCCTTAACATATTGATATCTAATTCGGCAAGGAACAATCCTTCTGACTCATCCGTTTCTAATATGCAGGTATCTCTTGAGCCTGATAGCTCCGGCAGATATACCACACCGTCAAACAACGTAGAATGACCGTTGCAATCCGGGTGCGGGGCTGGGTAATTGCAGGTTGCAATAGCAAACATATTTTCATATGCGCGTCCCCGAAGCTGTGACAGGCGATTGATCTCCATTGGGCAGGCATTTGGCACAAGCACCAGCTCCGCCCCTTTGAGCATTAGTATCCTGGAACTTTCTGGAAATTCACGGTCATAGCAGATCATAGAACCCACTTTGAGTTTTCCCTTTTCCGTATCCAACTCGGCAACAATAAACTCGTCACCCGCACACAATACGCTCTCATCATCATCTTCTCCAAAATTGCAGATATGCACTTTGGAATACTTGTAAACAGATTTTCCATGACGGTCATAAAGGCAAATTGTATTTCGCGGTCCGGACTCGCTTCTTTCTAAAAAAGTGATTCCAATAGCCATATTCAGTTCCTTTGCAAGTTGCGCATAGCGTGTGACAAATTCACCGTCGGTCGGAATGGCCAATTTGTTCAGCTTTTCCATATCGTGAGGAATACGATATCCGCAACTCCACATCTCCGGAAACAAAGCAATATCGGCTCCCAGTTTCTTGGCTTCTTTACAATAATGAATACCTTTTTCCATATTTTCTTTTATACACTTAGTAGGAAGCAGCTGGAGAAATGCAATTTTTATCATACTATGAACACCTCTTCAAAGATTGATTTGCAGCTTTGAGTATAACTCGGTAAATTTTGACTTTCAACCAGTCGTTGGTAAATTCGAATGAATTTAATTCCGTCAACACTTTAAGTAAAAAGACGCAGCATAGCAAAAACTTTACTCCGCATTTTTATTCTATCGCTTTAAGCGATGCAGCCATATCTATCTTTTTAAGCCTGAAATAAAGGGTTATATTTACTGCAAGCGCAAAAACAAACGTAAGCAAAGCCGCTTGTAAAAAGCAGTACCAAGGTATCTCAGCGGAAAACATTACCGAATCGACCTCCGCAGTTTTTATGACAAACTTTTCCAGAGCAACACCCAAACCAAGTCCCACTACAGTTCCCATAAGCGTTAGCAGGATATTTTCACGGTACACATACGCCGCAACCTCTCCGTCGTAAAACCCGAGAACCTTTATGGTAGCAAGCTCGTGAACGCGTTCGTTTATGTTTATATTGGACAGATTGAACAGCACCACAAAAGCAAGGGCTCCTGCGGATACTATTATTACCACAATGATAAGCGAAAGACTTGACACAAGGTCGCGGAACTTTCCGCCTCCGCCCGACGAGAACGACACCGCCAGTACCGAATCTTTTTTCACAAGCCGCGAAGAAAGAATATCTTCTTTTTCACTCGTGGAATCATCTATATTCAACAGTATCATGTTGCTTTTGAACGTTTCGTCAAATCCCGCTTTTTCATAAGTTTCCGCAGTCATATAGGCATAATTGAAGGTATAGTTCTCACATACCGCATCAACGGTCACCGGAAAGCCGTCGTTAAAACAAACGCTGTCCCCTGCCGTTACTCCAAGCAGCCTTGCAAGCTTTTCACCCAAAACCACACCGTCTCCCAAAGAAATCTTTTCCCTGCTTTTACGCTCGTGCAGATCAATAAATTTTTCAAGCTCGACCTGATTATTCGGTACAAAAAGATACGTTTCCAACTCTTCGCTGCCGCTTTTTATATCCACAGTTTCCTGAAGCGCGATCATTTTATCCGAAGCGATACCGTCAGAAAAACATTCGTCCAATATCTCTGTATATTCGTCATCGTCCGCGTTTTTGTCCACAAAAACAAGCGCGTCATATTTGAAAATATCTCCGTACTGCTTGTCCACTATGGACGTTATGGAATACTGCAAACCGTACCCGGCCAGCAGCAAAGCGGTGCAGCCCGCTATTCCGATAACTGTCATAAGCAGTCTTGCCTTGTAGCGGAAAAGATTCCTGAACGTTACTTTGGTAGTAAACTTCAGCCTTTTCCAGATGAATGTTACTCGTTCAAGAAGTATCCTCTTGCCGTTTTTAGGCGGTTTGGGACGCATTAACTGCGCAGGACAAGACACAAGCTCCAGTCTGCTCGCATAAAGAGCTGACAGTCCGGTGCAAAAACAAGCAACTACTGTGCAGCCTGCCGCATAGTCCCACCTGAACGGATTTATGAGGTAAGGCTGGCTGTACATTGTTTGATAGCATTTGAAAATTATAGGCGGAAGCGAATTAAATCCGATAAGCAGACCTATAAACGCTCCCGGGATACTTGCCGCAAGGGCGTACAAAATATATTGGGAAATAATAGAGTATCTGCTGTACCCCAAAGCTTTGAGCGTACCGGTTTGAGTACGCTGTTCTTCAACCATTCTTGTCATGGTCGTACAACATACAAGCGCCGCAACCAAAATAAAGAACACGGGGAAAACATCGGCTATTGCGTCCACTCTGTCGCAGTCTTCGGCGTAGCTTGAATAGGACGGGTTAAAATCGCGGTCGAAAACATACCATTTCGCATCGTCTATCTCATCATGGAGCTCCTGCTCCGCATCTGAAATTTCCTGCCGTGCTTCTTCAATATCTTTCTTTCCGTCGGCGATTTCTTTTTTTCCGTCCTCTATCTCCTTTTTGCCGTCAGCGATATCAACCCTTGCCTTGGCTATCTCTTCCCGACCGTTGGCAACCTCTGCTCTTGCGTTTTCAAGCTCTGCGGCGGCATTATCAAGCTGTATCCGCGATTCCGCAAGCGTAGCTTCAAGTTCCTGCACCTGAACCGCAAGCCCCGCGCTGTACTGCTCTAATCCCTGACGGCAGGCTGTTTTCGTTCCGTCGTCATACGCTGCGGGAACGGACATATACCCTGTTAAAAGCTGAGTTAACGTATCATCAACTGCTAAAAAATCATTCTGCGGATAAGAATTTATTCTCTCTGAAATTTCCGCTTCATCAGCCGCAGCATTTGTTTCATAATCGGAAATAATCCCGTTCAGCCATTCAACAGCAGCATTAAGGGAATCAAGTGCTCTTTCACCGTCACGGTATTCGTTCTCGCCGTTTGTAAACTCCTCCTGACCGCTCTCTATTTCCTGCTCGGCATCTGCAAGCTTTTTTTCATTCTCTGCAATTTCCGCTTCACCGTCGGCAATCTCCTGTTCCGCGTCGGCAATCTTTTTTTCATTGTCTGCGATCTCTTTTTCACCGTCTTCAATTTCAGCCTTGGCGTCGTTTATTTCCTTATAAGCCTCATCGCTTATAACACCTTTACGATGTTCTATCTGCACGTCGGCAAAGTCCTCCAGCATATCAGTATCCCGAGAGATGATATTTTCGTACTCATCGGTATACGGATCCATACCGTCAGTTTCCAAAAGACTGATATACACATCAGTATAGATATCATATGAAAAATTTTCTTCCGGAACAAGCAGCCAACCGTTTATAGTACCGTTACCTATAGCAGCGCTCCCTCGCTCGAATGCAACGTATATAGGCAAAATTCCCTTTCCGACAACGGTATACTCCGTTCTGCCGAGAATATCCCCCATTTCACGGTCATCACCCGTTCTCAGGGAAATCACGTCTCCTATTTCCGGAGACTTTGCCGAGAAAAATCTTTCGTCCGCAAAAACCTCTCCCGCAGCCTCGGGAAGCCGCCCCTCCGTAATATAAGGAATATTTACCGTACTTTTCGGGTTATAAGAATATACCTTGACAATGCTGTCGTTATCCCCCTCCCCCGACATCATCAGGTCGGCGGAATACCCTGCATACAGCCCGTCCGCTTCGACGGCGCCGCTAACTGCGGAAATGTCCTCATCGTCAAAACCAAGCTCCGATACAAGGTGAAAATCTGCAAGATTTTGTTTCTCTAAGTAATCTGCCGCACTCATTTTCATCGAGGGACTTGCGGACTTTACTCCCGCAAAAAAGCCGCTTCCTATAGCAATTATCGCCATGATAGCTATAAATCGGCTTTTAGTGTTTTTTACGCTTCTGAGAGTATTCAGAACAAGCTTTTTATTCATAAGCTCACCTCTACCATTCAATAGTGTCTACTGACACGGGTTCGGGATTAAGAGTGACCTTTGATACCTTGCTGTTCTTTATCTTTATAACTCTGTCCGCCATTGGCGTTATAGCCTGATTATGTGTGATGACAACAACCGTCATGCCCTTTTCGCGGCAGGTGTCCTGCAAAAGCTTCAGTATAGTTTTACCGGTATTGTAATCCAACGCACCCGTCGGCTCGTCACATAAAAGCAGCTTTGGTGATTTCGCAAGCGCTCTCGCAATTGATACTCTTTGCTGCTCTCCGCCCGAAAGCTGAGCGGGAAAATTGTTAATTCTTTCTCCCAGACCCACCTGTTTAAGTACTTCTTCCGCGTCTATCGCTCCTGTACATATCTCCGTAGCAAGTTCAACGTTTTCCTTTGCCGTAAGGTTCTGCACAAGATTATAGAACTGAAACACAAAACCGATATCTCTTCTGCGGTATGCGGTCACCTCTTTTTTTGAAAACTTTGCAATATCCCTGCCGTCCACTAATATCTGCCCCTCATCACAGGTATCCATACCGCCAAGCATATTCAGCACTGTTGTTTTTCCGGCTCCCGAAGCGCCTACTATAACGGCAAATTCGCCTTTTTCTATTTCAAAATTTATCCCGTCCGAAGCCGCGATCGTTACCTCTCCCATTCTGTATCGCTTATAAACATTCTTAAACTCTACGTAGCTCATAGGAACATTCCTCTCACATTTTAATAATTACTACAATTATAACATATTTTTTGCCGTTTGTGTATATTTTTGCCGTCTTTTTTTTGTGATAAAAAGATGAAAATTTGAAAATGCAGCAGCAATAAAAAGGACGGCTGGCAACCGTCCTAAAATTACTTAAAACAAATGATCTGACGTTTTTATTGCAGTCTTAAACTGTCAGCAGCGGTGAAAATTGAAATGATTTCCCTGAATTTTTTTGCATATGTACATTGCCGAATCAGCCATAGCATATATCTTGTCAAACTCCGCATTGTTCTCACCGTCGAACAGTACTGCGCCAAGACTTACTGAAATGCCGCCTTTTCCTATTTCGGGAATGTTTATTTTTTCAACTTCGGCAAAAAATCTATTTATGCATTCCGCTCCCTGCGCTTCAGAGCCGATCCCTATTGCAAAAGAAGCAAACTCGTCACCGCCGAGACGCATTGTAACATCGCTGCGGCGAAAGCTCCTTTTGAGGCAGTTCGCCACGGCAATAAGAGCCTTATCACCTACCGTATGACCAAAGTTATCGTTAATGGATTTAAACTTGTCTATATCAAGCAGGCAAAACATACCCTTTGCTCCGTCTGCAATAAGCTCGTCTATCTTAGCCTCTCCGCTGCGGCGGTTACTTATTCCGGTAAGTACATCGGTCTCAGACAGTACCAGAAGCTCGTCCTCAAGCTTCTTTTTGTCGGTAATATCCATAAGCGAATTTATCATTACCTTTTCACCGCTTGCAAGAACTGCGGTTCTTGCACGGGAAATAATATAGGTCAACTCTCCGTCCGCCTGTTCGATAGCATACTCGTAGTCGTAGCTGCCGAGAGTCTCGTTCATGCGCATAAGTTCGCTTCGTATCTCGTCCTTGTTGTCGGAAATGATCCTTTCAAAAATATCGTTGTAAACGCCGTCCGGTTTTTCTCTGCCGAAAAGCCGCAGAGCCGCGTCGTTCATCATAAGTATCTTTCCGCTTTCCGCGTTGGAAGCGATAACGCCGCACTTCTGTATATGAAGCATTTCAGCGTATATCTCGTTCTGATTTTCCAAAGCGGCTTTAAGCGCCCGCTGATATTCAAGCTCCATGCGCTTTTCCCTGTCAATGTACTGAATGGCGTATATGACATGTATAAGGCTGTTGTCGTCCGCACGGCTGACAACGATAAAATTTGCTCTGCACCAGTGTCCGTCGTAGGAAAGGAACTCATAGCTTATAACGTTTGTGTCAGCCATGCGCGCGTTGAGCGTGGAAAAATCCACAAAACCGAGTATTCCCGAAAGAAATTCCTTATCGGCAAATTCCGACATGGCGGTTTTCAGGCCTGCTGACGCATTTTCAGGCTTGCATAAGAATCTTCGTATCGTCTTGTTGCTGTTAAGCTCCTTTTGGGTATCCTCTGGAATATTCAGTAAATGCATTGAAGCGTATATTTTTGAAATGGACTTGATTATGCGCTCCTCAACGGTTTCTCTCTTGCAGATATCGTTTACCACAAACGCAGAAGCCGATTGCATGAGAAGCAAAGTATCAGTGTTCTCCCTCGGATTATCCACTCCGATGAATCCTACAAGTCTGCCGTTCATTCTGAGCGGAGCCGCCATAAGGCAATCTATCCCCTGCAAAGCAAGTATCCTGTATTCCTCGGAATCCTCAGAAACCTCGTCATCCAAAGAATTTATGTAGAACTCTCCCTGTTCGTCAAAATAACGCAGCCAGCGGTCAATATCAGATATTTTAACATTTGCAAGAAGCTCCATAGCGGGTTCTACTCCGTCTTTGCACCATTCGTAGGTATTATGCATCATTATACCGTCGTCGTCGAACTCAAATATGTATCCCCTGTCGGCTTTGTAAAAATCTGCAATTATTGAAAGAAGCTCGTTTATGGCTTCGTCCATATTTTCGTTTATATGTAAGGTGTGAACGCACTTGATAATAGTAGACTGAAGCGTCAGATATTTTTCCGTATCAGTCGGAACTGAACTTAATGCCGAATTTTTAACCATAATTATATCCTTTCGGAACGGATTTGCAGCAGTCAGCTGCATAAATTAATTTGATGGAAAGATAAAACAGCCGCGAATAATTACACCATAATATCATACGCCGGATCCACATTTGACAGAATCAGCGTATTTTTTGACGAAATCTGCATTACATATTAAGCTCTGCAATCTGTAAATATTTTTCTCCGCGGCAAGTACTGAAACGTAATCTGAAATGTCATAGAATAGGAAAACGGCGTTGAGTGCGCCGTTTTCTGTCACGTATTATTTTAACATATTATCCACCATTTGTCAAGTATTGTTCAAATATACTCAGATATTTTTGTACAGAATAGCTCTCCTTACAAATTATTGAATCCGTTTTTCCTTATTATTTCCGCGTAGTCTTTATAGGAATAGTCCAAGTCAACATCGCCGCTTATACCGTTAACTTTTCCTGTAGCGGAATACTGCCACATTCCGTAATGACCGTCGTACAGCGAATCGAGTCTTTCTTCATCGCCCCAGCAGGCTATCCAGATATCGTACTTTTTAAGCTTGGATTCGTTTATGCACGCCTTTATAAAGTTTGGTGAATTATACACCATAGCATAATAGCCGGAGTCCTCCAAAACGTCCATAAAAGCTTCTATTATGGCTGTGACTTGCTTTTTGGACATCTTCTTGTAAAATTCCTCCTCAATATCGAGCACTACAGGATACTCGGGACTGAAACCCCTTATCTGCTTCAGGAAAAACCTTGCTTCCTTCTCGGCTTCCTCGGGAGTTGCAGCATATGTATAGTGATAAAATCCGTAAGGTATGCTATACTTTTCGCAGCCCTCAACATTTTTATCCAGCATCTCATCAATATGCTCGCTGCCAAACGAGCTTCGTATCATCACAAAATCTATTCCTGAAACAGAAACCTTTTTCCAATTAATATTCCCCTGCCACTTGGAAACATCAATACCGCGCAGAATATCGTCGTACACCGTAATGTTCATTTCAGCCTTTACCCCGTTGGGAGCGGAAGCCGTAATTACCGTTGAACCCGCACCGATACCCGTTATCTTTCCAGAAGCGGATATATCCGCAACGCCGGAATTTTCCGAGCTGTAGGTCAGATCGGCATAATATCCGAACGGATAGAAAATAACGTCGGTCTGAAATGTTTTTCCGGCGCGAAGCATAATAAAGCTGTCACCGAATTCCAGCTCCGTGATATCGCCTTTTTCCGGAGACGCGTTCTCATCGCCGTCTTCGTTTGTTATAACAAAGTAAACGTTCTTCTTTCTTCCGCCGGAAGTTTCAAGCTGTACCTTAGCCTCTCCGTATCCGACAGCCGTAACAAGACCGTCCTGATCTACTTTTACAATGCTTTTGTTAAAATTTCTGTATGTAACATAATCATCGGATTTCAGCGGAGTAAACGCGTATTTTATCTGAAACGTTTCACCGATCTTCAAATTATTTGTCTGTTTGACCTTGAGGCGAATATTTCTCGCCGGAAGCGTTACCTCATGGTAGTCGTTTTCAAAACCGCCGGCAACCGCACCGTCGTCGTCAACGGCGGGAACTTCATCAAAAAAATCGCTGTAATCACCGTCAATACCGTCTTCATCGCCGCCATATTCATCTCCGTCATCTGTAAGCTCATTATCGTCAACCATAATGGTATCGACTTCCTCCAAAGTCTCGGCAAAAACAGTAAGTCCCGCCGAACCGAACGCTATACAAGCCGAAAGCGCCGCTCCTATAAGCCGTCCGAAAATATTTTTTTTCACTTTATCAGATCCTTTCTATTGTTACATACAGTTTTACACGGCAGAAAAGTACCGCAAGAAAATTCATCATATATTTATTCTATAATAATACAACTGTTGTGTCAAGCATTTTACGGAAATTCCATGACAAAATACCGACGGAAATGACAAATTACGCCCATATCCGCATAAAGCGCCTTTCAATATCCATATAATTTTGTTAATTTAATTGTAACAAATTATACAGTAAAAAGCAAATTACAATATAGTGAAAATCAAGTTACAATTTGGTTTCAAAATTCCTCAACTAAAAATCCTGCATATGACAGATACTGCGGAATACGTCGGTTTAAAACTGTGGAAAGCGGATTAAAAATGTAAATTAATACCAATAACCTATTTTGAAGTGTTTGAATTTTTTCATATACTTTTTTATAAATTTTGTATTGCATTGTTACCTAAAATGTGGTATAATATATTCTGTATTATTTATCACAGTAAGGAAGAGAGGTATTTTTATGGACATAGAGATGGTGAGACATCTGTCCGATCTTGGCAAGCTTACCTTTACCGATGAGGAGTTGGAAAAGGTTGCTAAGGACATGACAGGCATTATCAAGATAATGGATACGATCAAGGAAATCGACATTTCCTATGACCCGATAAAGGATAATCACAACGTTTATCTTAACGGTCTGCGTGAGGACAGATCAATGGATTCTTTCCCCACCGAAAAGATTTTGCAGAATGCAGTCAACAGCGAAAACTGTTTTGTCGTACCGAAGGTCGTAGAGTAAACTGGCACTGCACGCCGAAACGTAATCATAGAGTTTTGAAAGGATGTAAACCAATGGATATTACCGCGCTTAAGATCCGTGATATGCGCAATATGCTTGACAAAAAAGAGATATCCGCAGCCGAGCTTACCAACGCGTATCTGGACAGAATAAATAAAACCGACGGCAGTCTTGAAAGCTATATTACAGTTACCGCCGACGAAGCTAAAGCTGCTGCAGAAAAGGCTCAGCAGGTCATTGACAACGGAAACGCAGGTGCGCTGACCGGCATTCCTCTCGCAATTAAGGATAATATCTGCACAGACGGCGTTAAGACCACCTGCGCTTCAAGAATACTGGAAAATTTTATTCCTCCATATAATGCCACAGTTATGGAAAAGCTTAACGCTGAGGGTATAATAATGTTGGGCAAGACTTCTATGGACGAGTTTGCCATGGGCGGTTCGACTCAGACCTCGGCTTTTAAAAAGACTAAGAATCCATACGACCTTGGCAAAGTTCCCGGAGGCAGTTCGGGAGGCTCAGCTGCTGCTGTGGGAGCGTCCCTCTGTGCTGCGGCGTTGGGTTCTGATACGGGAGGTTCTATCCGCCAGCCTGCTTCTTTCTGCGGAGTAACGGGTCTGAAGCCTACTTACGGACGTGTTTCACGCTATGGTCTGGTTGCGTTTGCAAGCTCACTCGATCAGATAGGTCCCGTTGCAAAGGACGCTCACGACTGTGCGATCATATTAAATGCGATATCGGGTTATGATTACCATGACGGAACAAGCGCAAAGCTTGACGTTCCGGATTTTACCGCGAAAATAGGTCAGGACATAAAGGGTATGAAGATAGCTATGCCTAAAGAATTCTATGCAGAGGGCATTGATTCCGATGTACGCGAAGCAGTTGAAAAAGCCGCAAAGTGGTACGAACAACAAGGAGCGGTAATTGTTGAATGCTCTATGCCGTCTCTGAAATACGCTGTTGCTGCATATTATTTAATAGCTTCCGCCGAGGCTTCTTCTAACCTTTCAAGATATGACGGCATCAAGTACGGACACCGTTCAGAAACAGGTGACAGCTACAGCGACCTTGTATGCAACTCCAGAAGCGAGGGCTTTGGCGACGAGGTAAAGAGACGAATTCTTTTGGGCAACTATGCGCTTTCCAGCGGTTATTACGACGCTTATTACGGAAAGGCTATGGCTCTGAAGCAGAAAATACGTGAAGAATACGCAGAAATATTCAAGAGCTGCGACGTTATCCTTACGCCTACTGCTCCGACTGTTGCATATGGTGTGAATGAAAATATTTCTGATCCCGCAAAGATGTATCAGGCGGACATCTGCACCGTTACTGTTAATATAGCTTCGCTTCCTGCTATCTCAACGACCTGCGGCTATGATAAAGACGGTATGCCTATAGGTATGTCAATTATCGGTAAGCATTGGGACGAAGCCTCCGTAATTCAGGCTGCCGATGCTTACGAAAAACAGCTCGCATATCAGCCTGCGAAAATATAAGGAAAGGAGCGGTAAAAAATGTCAGCATATATTCCCGTAATAGGTCTTGAGATACACGCGGAGCTCCTGACCAAATCAAAGGTTTTCTGTACCTGTTCCGCCGAATTCGGAGGAGATAAAAACACCCGTTGCTGTCCCGTATGCTCAGGTATGCCGGGAACGCTCCCCATAATCAACCAAACAGCTGTAGAGTACGCGGTAAAGGCAGGCTTTGCTCTCGGCTGCGACATCAACAAATTTTCTACATTCGACAGAAAGAACTATTTTTATCCCGACCTGCCCAAAGCGTATCAGATATCTCAGCTTTATCTGCCGCTTTGTATAAACGGTCTTGTTCCTATCGAATTTGAGGAAAACGGAGAGAAAAAATCCAAAAATATCCGCATTAACCGTATACATCTTGAAGAGGACGCAGGAAAACTTATTCACGACGATCTGAACGGCGTTTCCCTTGCGGACTACAACCGCTGCGGTATTCCTCTTATCGAGATAGTTACAGAGCCGGATATAGGTTCTGCCGAGGAGGCAAAGGCTTTTGTTGAAAAAATCTCTCTGCTTTTACAGTACGCCGGAGTATGCGACTGTAAAATGGAGCAGGGTTCGCTAAGATGCGATGTAAATATTTCCATAATGAAGCCTACCGACACCGAATTCGGTACACGCGCCGAGATTAAAAATCTTAACTCTATCAAGGCTATCGGACGCGCTATCGACTTTGAGATATACCGTCAGGCAAAGCTTCTGGATATGGGCAAAAGAGTTGTTCAGGAGACTCGCCGTTTTGACGACAACAGAGGAGAAACCAAGTCCATGCGTTCTAAGGAGGACGCTCACGACTACCGCTATTTCCCTGAGCCGGACATTTTGCAGGTCAATTTTACCGATGAGGACTTAGACGCTATCCGCGCGAAGCTTCCCGAAATGCCATACAAGAGACTGGAAAGATACCTTGCCGACGGTCTGAATGAGACGGATGCGAAAATTATTGTAAATAAGAAAATACTTTCCGACTTCTTTGACGCGGCGGTAAAGACCTACAATAATCCAAAATCCATTTGCAACTTCCTTATCGGCGAGCTTATGAGACGTATAAATCTTGGCGAGATCGAACTTGAAAAGCTGCCGTTCAGCGCGGAAGAATTTGCAAAGCTGGTTGAAATGGCTGATACCGACAAGGTATCCAAAAACGACGCCAAGGACGTGTTCCGCACAATGTGTGAAAATGGCGGAGACCCGGAAAAGATCGCAAAGGCTGCGGGACTGCTCATTACCAACGATACCGGAAAGGTGCTTGAGGTAATAGATGAAGTTCTGGCGGTAAATGAAAAGGCGGTAGGTCAGTACAAGAGCGGAGACCAAAAGGTGTTCGGATTCCTTATGGGACAGTGTACAAAGGCTCTTAAAGGCGTATGTACGCCAAAGGTAATAAAAGAGGAACTGGAAAAGAAATTAAAGTCAATTTAGGCGAAAAAATAATTAGGCGGTGTTTATAATGATAAAAATTGGCGGAACGAATCTGCTTGAAGAATTCGATCTTGATGAGGCTTTGTCAAAGGTAGGCGAAACTATAGAGCTTTGCGCCTGTGTACACAGCGTAAAGCAGATGAGCGGCTTCGCGTTCGTTTCACTGCGGACGGCAAGATACGTTATCCAGTCGGTATACAGTGAGGCAGACTGCTCAGATTCGTTGGACGAAGTACGCGAGGGCTGCTTTGTTAAGGTCACGGCTGTCGTTAAAAAGGAAGAACGCGCACGCAACGGAATTGAACTTACTTTAAAAAGCATTAAAATAATGTCCAAACCCACGGAGGACTATCCTCTCCACGTTTCAAAGCGAAAGCTGGGCTGTTCGCTGGAGATCAACCTTGACAATAGAAGCGTCGCTCTGCGCAATCCCTTTGAGAGAGCGACGTTCAAGTTCCAGGAAGGCGTTGCGGAGGCTTTCCGCAGATTTATGCTGGATAATAAATTTACCGAAATACACACCCCGAAGATAGTTGCTCAGGGCGCAGAGGGCGGCGCTAACATTTTCCATCTGGATTATTTTCAGAAAAATGCTTTTCTCAATCAGTCTCCTCAGTTCTATAAGCAGACAGCGGTCGCATTTTTCGACAGAGTATTCGAGATAGCTCCTGTGTACCGTGCCGAGCGTCATGCAACATCCCGCCATCTGAATGAGTATATCGGTTTGGACTTTGAAATGGGCTACATCAACGATATGTATGATGTTATGAACATGGAAACAGCTATGCTCCGTTATATGATGCAGTATCTGAAAGAAAATTATCAGCATGAAATAAATATCCTCGGAGCGGATATTCCTGAAGTAGGAGAGATACCTTCGATTAAGTTTGAAGAAGCAATCGCTCTTATCAAGGGTTCAAAAGCAAAGAATAAATTTGATCTTGAGCCTGAGGACGAGATTTTCCTATGCAATTATGCAAAGGAAAACTATGGCACGGAATTTATTTTTGTGACAAATTTTCCGTCCTCAAAGCCTCCTTTTTATGCAATGAACGACAGGGACGACCCGCGTACCGCCTGCAAATTCGACCTGCTGTTCAGAGGCTTGGAAATAACAACAGGCGGACAGCGTATCCACGATTACAACGAACAACTTGAAAAAATGAAAGCACAGGGTCTTGACCCGGAAGATTTCAAATCTTATCTTGAAGTACACAAGTATGGGCTTCCTCCTCACGGCGGATTGGGAATCGGTTTGGAACGTCTTGTCATGAAGCTGCTTGGACAGCAGAATATCCGTCAGGCATCAATGTTTCCAAGAGATTTGAACAGACTTATTCCGTAATCCGAAAAGCTTGGATGCGGAGTATTTATGATGTAATCCTAAATTACGGCAAAAGCGTACAAAAATATTAAATAAGCAGGTCTGCATTTCATTTTATTATGAATTAAGACCTGCTTTTCTTTTTATGTTAGATTTGACAAGCAAAAACACCATAACGTTAACTTTCAAAAGGCTTGCCGCCGCAAAAAATTAGAACAGCAAATAATTTAACCCTCCAAACTATAGCAAACCATAAAATTACCACAACATTTTCGTCAGCGAAGCTGATGACATTAAAAAGTTCGCCAGCCTTTCAAGGCTGCGAGTTTCCAAAGGGCAGAGCCCTTTGGGCGCGCTCCGCAGAGCGCGAAATTCCCTTTCGTCCAAGAGCTCCGCAAAGGGGTGAATTGAAAACAGTCCACAGGACTGTTTTCAAGAGTGGAACGCCCTGCGATAGAGGGCGTTCCACTAATAGCAGCGTTAATTTAGTAGGGTTAATTTTATGGATTGCTATAAAATGACCCGCCCCACATAGTGCGGACAGCACAAAAAAGCACCCTATGGTAAAAAATAATATTACGCAACAAACTGATTCCGAAACTCAATCGGAGTCAGTTTTGTTTTAGATTGAATACGCTGATAATTGTAGAAGTAAATGTACTCATCAATGAGCTGCCGAGCGTTATCAAATGTTTTGAACTTGCGGGACTTATCCGCTGTGGAAAATGCGGACTGCCGCCGTATGTTACCCGTTATACACTTTTATAATATTGAACATACTATTCAGTAGCAAAAAATTCTGCGGAAAAGGTCTCATAAGGTTCCAGTAGCCGCAGCCGCGTATTGCTTTTTCCGAAACCAGTTCAAATTTTTCTCTGAGACTGCGGACGTCCTCAAACCATACCACTCGTGCCGCACCCTCAGCGTCGGTATAGTAAAAATAAGGACTTTGTGAAAGCTCGTCGAAAATAATCTCGCTTCCCGTTTCGATAGCAAGATCTACCGCAGTAAGGTTTCCAAGCGTTACTGCTGCGGTCACTCCCCTTTCGTAAGGAAGTTTCCAGTTATATCCGTAGTTCGGGATACCAAGGAAAATTTTGTCCGCCGGTATTTCCGTTAAAGCGTAATCAAGCACCCGCCTCACGCTCGGAAGAGGCGCTACCGCCATTGGAGGTCCATATGTATACACACATTTAAGATATGGGTAATTAATAAAGCAAATCTTCGGATACGTTCGGAAAAACGTCCACAGAAAAATTAGCGTTATCAAGATGTCCGCGGCGGTTAGGCTCGGACTTTCTGTACTCAATACGATTCAGTACCGATTTGAGCAATGCGTTTTTTTCTTCCGCAGAAGTGCATTCATTGTAAGCAGCAATAACATACCTTATGCGCGGAATGATCTCCTGCCTTGCAGCTCGAGTGTTCCGCATCGTTATAAGCGACTGCTTGTGTTCCGCTATACGGATTTCGATTCTGTCTCTGCGTTCGGAAAGAGCTTTATTTCGCTGCGTGAATAATTCCGCGGTGTACACCCCTTGCTCCAGCAGATCATATGTCCGATTGATCTGAACGCTGACTCTTTTTAATTCGGAAGTCAGTTCCGCGATAGCTCTTTCGGCGGTGCCTTCCGTTTCCGCCGGAAACACATCACGGTGATCGACACGGTATATGTACCCCGAAAGCCACTTGCGCATTGATTCAAGCACCGACTGTTCCACAAGGAATATGGGTGCGGAAACACAGTCGCATTTTCGGTTTGTACATTTTACCGTATCATATTTATTTCGGGAATTTCTGCCGAGCCTTGTCATTTTAGACCCGCACTTCCCGCAATACATAAGTCCGGTAAAGGGATTCTGCAAAACTGTTGAAGCCTTGACCGGCTTCTTTTTATTTTCCGAAAGCTTTCTTTGAACCGTTTCAAAATCATCGGAGCTTACAATTGCATCGTGTAGTCCCTCAACAAGAATGCAATCCACGTTATTTTTTCTCACCTTAACGATCTGGCCATTTACCGATTGCTTTATATCCTTTCGGTAAGACCAGCGTATTTTCCCCATGTAAACAGGATTTTTCAGCATATCCGTGATCGTGGCTTTGCTCCACGGTTTTCCGCTGCGCGTAGGTACTCCCATGTCATCAAGACAGTTTGCAATAACGCTTGCACCGCTTCCGGCTATGTACCTCTCAAAAATATATCTGACTGTATCCGCCTCGCTGTTCGGCTTTAATGTATAGCCCTTGCCGTTTTCGATCTTCACCTTGTCGTAACCGTAGGGCGGAGTCGAGCCGACAAAGCGCCCCTCGTTAACAGATGCAATGCGCCCGCGCTGTATACGGCGGTTTATGATCTTGTACTCCCGACGCGCCATAAAAAGCTCAAACTCAAAGTATTCCTCATCAAATTCGCTGTTCGGATCGTAGACCTTGCGTGGCGTAATTATTTTTGTCCCCGAAAGCTTGAATGCGCGTGATATTATTCCTTGATCAACCGTATCGCCTCTTGCAAGACGATCCGCGTCCATGACGATAATGCCGTCGTACTCCCTGCTTTCAACAGCAGAAATAAGCCGTCTGACCTCGGGACGCGCGTCGATCGTCTCACCAGAAACGATCTCGCGGTATATATCCGTAACAGACAGCTCCATTTTGCGGGAAAGCTCCAGCAGCGTCTTTTCATGACGGGCAAGAGTCTCACCCTCACCCCTCGCCTCGGCTTCCACATCGGCGCGGGATTTTCTTAGGTATATCGCGTATGGCATGGCGCGGCTCCTTTCGTATGGTTCTCCAATTGTTGGAAGGCTGATTTTACAACCGCCTTATTACAGGCTGTTGTTTTGTATATAGCTTTCAAATTGTTGGTACACTCTCTGTTCCAACGGCAAAGTCAAAAATTTTCCACACTTACGAAGTATTTCCATGCGTTCTGCATGAATCTTAGCGGCTTCATAGCTTATATTGCACACTTTGGCGATCTGCTCCGCAGTCTGAGCATTAATACCCCACAATACGTAAGCTGGAGCAAGAAGTCTCGCGGCAAACATATCCGCTTCGGTTTCTTGAACGGGCTTAATGCTGCTGTATCCTCTGTTCAGAGTAGTTATGTCATTGCCGAGATGTCAGAGAAGATAATGTCCCAGTTCGTGTGCAATTGTGAACCTAATGCGCTGAACGCTTGGTATATTTATATAATACACTATAATCGTAAATATTGCAAGACTTTTTGGAAAGGAGTTTGATAAATGAAGTCCGCAGAAACAAAAACCGAGAAAATACGCTGTCCCTACTGTGGATATATAATTCCGATAAACAGAATAAAAACGAAGTTTGCCGCAGATTGCACATACAGTGCAAGGCTCGAAACTGCAAAAAAAAATTTGAAATTATTATCAACATCGAAAATAATTTGACTGCCCACACAACGATAATTTTCGCAGACTTCCGAAATACGTTGGAACCTGAGGCTTTGTGAAAACTTGAAATAGGACAATCCGAACCTCACATACAATTTAATGAAAGGAGGCGGCTAAAATGGCAGTTGTTATGGAAATGAAAGCGTCAAACGGTGCGACTGTACGAATACACGACGATGCATATGCAGGTATATCTCCGGAAGAAATGCGCCGTCGTCAGCAGAGAATAATCGAATGCGCCAAAAGGATCACCATCAATGCGGAACTTCGCAAAATGCGTGAAGCCCAAGAGTCACAAGATAAGCAGGGATCGGAGCATAATTGAAACCGTTTGTTCAAGCCTATAATGATTTTGGTATTGCAAAAATGAATTTCAGACAAAATCGCTCTTCAAATTCCCGTGAACTTCCTTTTTCTGTCCTTGACTTTTTATAATATGCGCTGTGTGTCCGCACCTACAATAAGAATATACTTTACATATTGCAAAACTTGTGCTATAATATTTCCATAAACACTTAATATCGGAAAGGACTCTTTATTATGATAAAGGATATCCAACAGGAAATACTGCGCATAAAAAAAGAAAAACATATAACTATCCTTGCCCACAGCTACCAGGCAGAAGAGATACAGGAGATCGCAGACCATACGGGAGACAGCTTCCGCTTGTCAGAGCTTGCCGCAAAGGATCCGAACGATACTTTGATAATGTGCGGAGTGCATTTTATGGCGGAGACCTGCAAGCTGCTTTCTCCCGATAAAAAAGTTATTCTTGCCAAGGATGGCTGCGGCTGTCCTATGGCGGAGCAGCTATCCGTTGACGAACTCAGGCAGCTTAAAAAGCAGTATCCCGACCATACTGTGGTGGCATACATAAATACGACGGTGGCTTTGAAAACCGAATGCGACGTTTGCGTTACGTCTGCGTCGGCTGTGGAGATATGCAAAAAAATTGACAATGACAAAATACTGTTTATTCCAGACTGCAACCTCGGAGCATTTGTTGCCGATCAGCTTCCCGAAAAGCAGATCAAACTTATTAAGGGGGGCTGTCCGGTTCACGCGGCAGTTACTGAAGAAGAAGCAGTTGCTGCTAAAAAACAGCACCCTGACGCCCTTATGCTCGTACACCCCGAATGTGTTCCTGCCGTGGCAAATCACGCAGACTATATCGGCTCCACAAGCGGAATAGTAAGCTTTGCCCAAAAGTCTGATGCAAATGAATTCATTATAGGTACGGAAATATCCATTGCGGAGCATTTGCAGTTTGAATGTCCCGAAAAGGAATTTTATACTCTGTCAAAGGGGCTTATCTGTCAAGATATGAAGCGCACCACGCTTATGGACGTTTACAAAGCGCTGCATGGCGGCGGTCTTGAAATAACGATGCCGGACGAGGTAATAAAAAAAGCTTCCGTGTGCATCGACCGTATGCTTGAGCTTGGCTGATAAAATAAAGAGTAAAATTTCCGCAGTATGCAGAAGATCGGAATTATACCGCCGAAACTACAGATACTATTCACGAAAACTGTTTCGGAGGCTTTTCTGTGAAAAAAAGTATCTTTTGGATATGCATTCTGTACGGGATCATTGCAGCCTATATGTCATCGCTTTTTTATATTGAAACGCAGGCTTATATCCCGCCGTCAGCTGAAAAACGGGATATAAGCCTTTTGGCGTTCAAATCTGCGGACGAATACTCAGAAAGCGATTATGAGCTTATTCGTTCCCAAACCGGTCTTGGGCGTTCCGCTGTTACGTCTCTGGAAAATACCGCACAGCTTTCGGAATATCAAAACAGATATTTCAGCGGAGCGGATTTTACCTGCCATATGAATTCTCCCGTGTCCTTTGAAGAACGTATCTGCGGCTCTCCGGCGCTTCTCGCCCCTTTAGAGGACGGCGATATACTTGTTACCAATTCCTCTCATGTTTTGAGCTGGAGAAACGGTCATGCCGCAATTGTTGTGGACGCCGAAAACGGCATTACCCTTGAAGCGGTGGTCATAGGCTCCAATTCGCGCACTCAGGATATAAGCAAATGGATGCGATATCCTAATTTTGCCGTGTTGCGTCTGAAAGGAGCGGACAAAAAAGAACGCGCCGAAATAGCGCGTTCCGCACTTGAAAATCTTAACGACATTCCTTACAAAGTTACGATCGGACTTTTTTCCGCAAAATATTCCGATATAAGCCTTGCCTCAGGAACTCAATGCGCTCATCTCGTGTGGCTTGCCTACGCCGCAAACGGATATGATATAGATTCAGACAACGGTTTGATTGTTACCCCCGAAGACATTCTTGAAAGCGATCTGTTTGAGCGTGTTCAGGTATTCGGAATGGGTTGAGTCCAAAGAATTAAAAACTTTTTTCGTATCTTTAAAAATATAAAGATTATGCATAATTTTTTCTGCTAAGTATATAAGCATACCTGCTTTTAAATCAAAGTTTTTTTCAACAGGACATACTCATACTCAAAATCTATTAATTGAGCCATATAGTCTTTGTTGATATTACCGCTTCGTATCAGTGCGCCCACTGACGGTACGCGCCGTTTTTTCAGTTCCGTGCGCACCGACTCGGCAAGCGCCTTGCCAAGTCCGCAGTGTTCTCTGTCTACTCCCATATAGAGCATCACATAAGATCGTGGCTTCTTTTTTTCAGAAATGATCTTAAAAATCTTCCATGGATAAAGCTTTCCGTAAACGGAATTTCCGAAATTAGGTACAGAAATAAAAAAACCAACAGCTTTTTTATTATAGTAAGCCATTTTTACCATACTATAATCAAGAATTGATTTCAAATAACCGAACGTTTCGCAAAACTCGCTTTCGGTTATTTTTTTATATGCTGGAAAACTACTGTACAAATCGATAAGAAGCGAATATACCTCGCTCAGGGTCTTGTCAAAGCTTTCGGGAGAGGGGCTTTTTATTTCATATCCCGCTCGGATCGCTCCGGCAAGGCGTTCCTCGTATTTTTCGCAGCCATTGTCATTTTCAACTGCAATGTAATGATTTGAAAAATATTTTTGGTACTCTTTAAAACCGTTTTCTTCCCAAAGCTTTAAATAATAATTTTTATTGTAAGGTTCGCCGGTATAGGGAGCTCCGAAATAATTGGTTTTTAACCTGTATTTTACCCAAAACGAACAATCCACCGGACCTATTATTTCCGAAGCGGAATTTTCTTTAGCAACATGAACCGCGGTATCGAACAGCAGCTTTGCAGCGGCGCTGTCTTCTTCGCTTTCAAATAAACCGATATACGCATCAGCATCGTCAGGATATATTGTTACAACAGCTCTGCTGACTGACGTTTTACCGCGGTAAACCAATATCGGAATCACCTTGAAATATTTGCTGAGAATATGCGTTCCGCAAAGAAGAGATCTTTCGTCCGATTTATTCTGCATTAATTCTTCCGAACTGTAAATACATTTTGGAAGTCTCAGAAAATCGTTCAGACACTTTTTATCGTCCGGATTAAAAACTACCGCCTCAAAATTCATTTTAACCGTCCCCCGCGAGATTCAGATTTGACGTACACATTTTTTATTCTTTTAAATTTCGGCAGGTTTTCATTTACCTTTTCAATATATTTTTTCGCGTCCGATTCTGAAAGATCGGTATAAACACGAACGGCAGGGTGAAATTCCTCTTCAAAAACAGCCGCCGATCTTATTTCGGGATTCTTCAAAATAAGCTCCTCAAGTTCGTCAGCGTAAATATTTTTTCCGTTCGCGGTAATTATCATTCGCTTCTTTCTGCCTTTTAGGAACAGTCTCCCGTCACCGTCTATAAAGCCCAAGTCTCCGGTATGATAAAACCCCTCGCTGTCAAAATCGCTGTAGTTGTCGTTTCGTGAAATATATCCCGCTGAAACGCTTCCTCCGCCTACAATGATCTCGCCAACGCCGTCGGGATCGGGATCAATTATCCGTACGTCCAGGCCGTCAAGAATAACTCCGTTGCAGTCGATATGCTTGTCCCCAGGCTTTTCCAGAGCAATGACCGAAGATGTCTCTGTAGTTCCGTACGCTTCAAGAAGCTGTACATTGTTTTCAATAAAGTATTTTTTTATTTCCGGATCGGTAAAGCTTCCTCCGCAGTACAAAAAACGAATATTTTTCAGCATTTCCATAATGTTTTCGTTCATAGCGTCATATATTCTTTTGAGGATAAGCGGAACCGTACATACTACGGTAGGTCTGATCTCCAGCATTTCCTCCAGCATCTTTGAGCGGTCTGAACAAAGGTAAATTCTCATTCCCGAAATTATTGTGTAAAGAAAATTTGCCACTCCTGCGTAAACATGATTAAGCGGCAGAAAAATATACGAAATATCCGATTCCGTCATTGGAGTACGCTCATACAAGGCGTTCCAGTTATGCAGCAAATTAGCCTGCGTGAGAGGTATCGCCTTCGGGCGGTTTGTGGTTCCCGATGTAAACAATATCATAGCGGTTTTGTCCATATCCTTTTTTCCACAAAGCGGCGTATCTATGGTTTTACCTTTTTTCAAAAGCTCCGGAAAGTTTTCGTCAATGCATAAAAAACATATCTCAGGGTGTTGATCACGTAACTCGTCAATAACTCCGCGCTTTGATTTTTCGTACAGAATCGTATTTATCTCAATAACCGAAATCGTATTTAAAATGTCGAACGCAGTCCATTCGCTGTCGATCGGAACGCAAACTCCAACATACCCCATAACAGCAAGGTCAGCGATTGTCCACTCATAGCTGTTTGGCGAATACAGCATAACGTTGCCACAAACGCTCTTGGATATTAAAGCGCGAGCAAGAGCCTGTACGTCGCCGATCACTTCACCGAACGTATGAGAAACGAATTTTCCGTTTTCTTTCACGCTTATATACGGAAGTTCACCCCATTTTCTTCTGTCCTCTTCAAGATATTCGCAAATGCATTTCATTTTTCTTTTCTCCCCGTTACCGTTATCTTTCCGGTTGTTCCGTCAATTTCCACAATATCCCCGTTTTTAAGGAGCTGAGACGCGCTGTCGACTCCCACTACGGCAAGTTTTCCGAGTTCACGCGAAATAATTGCCGTATGTGAAAGCAGAGAACCTTTTTCCGAAATTATCCCTGCCGCCTCAACTAAAAGAAATACCCAGCCGGGATCTGTCATTTTTGCCACAATAATTTTTCCTGATGTATCGGAACATACAGTCGGATCGTCAACGATCAGAACTTCTCCCCTTGCCTTTCCCCCGGAGCAAGGTATACCCTCAAGCACGTCTGCACCGGGACAGTTTTCCATTCCGCATACATTTTTAGGCGCTTTGTCAAAAACATCTCCCGCAAAAATCAGCCGCGAATATGCAGGAAGCTTCTCAAATCGCCTATATATTTCACGGCGTTGATTTACGGTCGCACGCATATTTTCGTAATTTTTTACCGCGCGTTCCGCCTCGTTATAATACAGATAAAATATATCCCTCGGTTCCGATATCCGACCGTCCGCAGCAAGCTCCTCCCCGATTTTAAGCATCATAGACCTCATCATTCCGTAAAGGCGGCTGCGGTCAAGACGTGACTTCTCGCGGTTTTTTATACCTTCCGCAGCCTTTTTCGCAAACAATTTGCATAAACCTTTAAGCGGTTTTATTGGTTCGTTCGTACTCTGCACTGTTTCGGAAATTCCGTTTTCGGCATATGCAATTATCCTTTGTATCAAAAGCTCCGGGTCTGTGCGGAAAGTTCTGCTTTCAAGCTTTAATTCCTCGGCATTTCTGTCTCCGTAATTTTCAATATACTCATTGATCATGATTGCCGTCGCGCTTTTTTTAGCTACATATTCGCGGTAGTCCCCTGTCGTTCTTATCCGTTTTAATTCGGATAATTCGTCTGCACCGAGCGTCTTAACAAATTCAGCAATTTTAATAAGTTCCGTCACAGGCTTCATACTTTCGACTCCGTTAAGTCCCGAAATATAACGATTCGCGGCAGAATCAGCATCTGCAAATTTTTTCGCTTTAAGCCTTGATTTCAGCAGTCCAGTAAAAATAAATGAATACATATCATTTACAAGCGTAATGTCCCACTTTTCCGTTACCTTATCAAGAAGCGACTTGTAGCGTTCAAGAATTTCTTCTCCGCTTGCATTTTCAAGATCCAGCGAATTAAAAAATTCTATCATTTCGCTGAATTCGCCGTCCAACTTTTTCATAAGCCTCGGACAGGAAATTATCAAATAAATAAATGAAAAAGTCACTTTTAGATGAGTAATAAAACTGATTTTTTTATCATCATGAGAAGTTACGCTTTTATTTTTTACCCCAAGCATTTCCTGCCATACGGGAATTATTTTTTTGCTGAACGGCAGAAATAAAATTATATCGTACCAGTTGCTGATTCGGTAATATATCCTGCCGTTTGCCGAGTCAACCATGTTTTGAAGTATCTCGTCAGCCGCATCAACAGTTTCAGGCTCGTGAGTCAGTCTCAGCAGAACAGAACGGAAAACGCGGTAATAAGCCGTTCGGATAAAGCTTTGGGTAAGCGGAAGAGTTATTCCGGGATAGCTTTCAACTATATTGCTATTGTCAAGAATTATCGGAAAATCCGTTTCAGGAAGCGTCGTTATCGGTCGCGCCTGAAAAATAAATATATCGTTATTTTTTATTGAAAATTCAATATCATACTCGTTTTCCGAACCGAAAAGTTCCTTTATCTTTTCTGCCTGTTCAAGCAAAGCTTTCAGCATTTTTTCGGAAATAAGCGGAGAATTTCCGCTTTGCTCGCTGTAGTAAATCCCGTCGGAATTATTAAAATAATAGACGGTTGAACAGGCTTTGTCCCCGACTATGTTATCACCCGTCCCTCTGCCTATTGCAATAACGGATTCATTTAAAATTCCCTGAGGATTCGCGGTAAAAATAATTCCCGAAAGGTCTGCGTCTATCATTTTCTGCACTATGGCGCAGACGTTTATTTTTGCGGTGTCTATGCCGTTTATTTTGCAGTACTCCGCAAATCCCACGCTTTTCGGAACAGAACATACCCGCTTTACAGCTCCCCCGACCCCGTTTAAAGGAACGTTTAATTCCGTGCGGAACTGTCCGGCAAAGGAAGCATTTTTTCCGTCCTCGGATGAAGCGGAGGAACGCACGGAAACACAGTCGGAGTCAACAAAATAAGCACATGCATATTCCTCTGCCTCTTCGGAAGTTTCTCCAAAAACACAGAAAAACGGCGGTACATTAAAGCCGTTTTCCCGCATTTTAAAAAGATTATACGCCTTTGCTCCAACATGAGCAGACCTGTAGCTTTTGTCCGTAATTATCATTGCGCTATACCTTTCCGAATATTATAAATGCAGCTATTGTAACAAGCATCATGGATTCCTGAATATAGGTATATCTCTCCACCTTTTCTACTATCTTGAACCGCGTCGGGTCTTTTATAAACTGTGCAAATTTCAGCGTCATCCAACCTGTGTTTAAAAGCAGTGCTGCAACGGAAATTTTGTTTAAATTCCATACGAGAAGCACGTTTGTGAGAATGTCCGCCCAAGTAAGTACCAGAACAAATACGATGGATTTTTTGTAACCGAACAGCTTTGAATACGTAACGTATTCCGTCTCGTCTTTCGGAGCGCGTATCTTTCGCGAAATTTCCCAGATAAGAGCGGGAAAATACAGCGTCCACGCAGCAAGAAAATTGGTGAGCGTAAACGATTCCAATCCGTATTTTATGCAGGTGAACGAAATTATGTAAATATTCATTATCATCTGCACGGGATTGTGGGTAACAAGCGCAAGGGGCAAACTTTTTTGAATTTTTTTCTTGCTGAAAAACCACAGCGACATCAGCGTTCCGTAAACGTACAGAAACAGAAAGAACCAAAAGTTGTTCATAAAAACAACGTTCAGCGTTACCGTTACGGCTATCAGGATCGTCACAAAAATTGCAAGATCGCGTTTTTTCACCCGTCCCGACGGAAGCGGTCTACTCGAAAACAAGCGGCAGTCCAACTCATAGTCCTTGAAATCGTCTGCAATTCTCAGCCAAAGCAAAAAGCTGAATACCGTAAATCCTCCGATAAATTCCTGACAGGTTATATTGAATTCAGTCACGCCGTTATTCAGCAGTACGATAAAATATATCTCACCGAATATGATGATACCAAGTATCAGACGGGGAATTATCGGGTACATTTCCTTGAAATAAACATTCAGTCTTTTAAGCATTTTGTCCTCCCTGCAACTCTCTCTCCCGTTTTTATCAGTACCTCAACTCCGCTTTCGGAGTGCATTTTTATATCCTCGTCAACCGCAATCACAGACTTTTTAAATAACTGGATTATCGTAGAACCCCCAAAACTGAAAAAGCCTTTTTCGTCCAGCCGCGAAAAAGAATCAACGGCATGATTTGTAATTTTTCCGACCTGAAGCGCGCCGACTTCAATTTGAATAACGTCCCCGAAACGCTTTGTCCGAAGCAGTGTGCAAACCCTGTGATTCCGTGAAAACACACGAAAATGTTCCGAAACAGGGCGTACAGTGTGCAAAACTCCCTTTATTTCCTCAGAATGCACTACTTTTCCGTCGTCTACGAAAACATATCTGTGACAGTCCTCCACCGCCAGACGGTATAAAAAGCATATCCCGCCGCCATAATCCGAAATGTCAAATCTCCCGCCTGTAAGCTCTGTCAGGGTGTAAACGCTCCCCTTTATTTTCAGCGCAAGCTTTTCATCTATAGAGTATACCGTCAGTCTTCCGCAGCACGGAGACATAAGCCCGTCCTCCGAACAAGTTGTATCAAAATTGTATTTTCTTGTAAAAAAGTCGTCAAAGCTTTTAAAATCCGTTCGTTCGCACTTTGATAAATCAATATTATATTTTTCAATAAACGGACGAATTTTATAAATTGAAAGCGGACTTTTCATAAACGCTCCGTTTAGTTTTGAATAAATCCCCCGGCAAAAAAATATTTTAAGCAATACCCGTCCCGCTGCTGTACTATAGAGAAAATTCAGACCTTTATCGCCGTATTCTTTCTCTTCAAGATACTGCTTTACAGCTCTGTCGTAAATTCTCATAGAATATCCCTTACTAAAATCAGCACCGTAACTCCGACCGCCAGCACGCCGAAAATGCCATACCATACTCCGCGCGGCTTTGGTATCTTAACATTGAGAATAAACATTACAGCCGTGACAGCATAAAACGCCGCCCATATCCAAGAAGCGGCTTTTAATTCTCCGAAAAAGCCCAATACTGTCCACAAAACAGGAAATATCAGCGCGGAATATGTTACGGGAAGTCCGTCGTAATGCGTGCGCGTTCCCTCCGCTGAGGCTGAGGTATTGAACCATGCAAGACGTATGATGCCGCAAAGTATGTAACCTAAAATCAGCGGATATTTCACAAATCCTGCACCGTCCATGAGCGCCAGTCCCAGAACTGCCGGAAGTACGAGAAATCCGATAACGTCCGCAAGCGAATCTATCTGTATCCCGAATTCCTTTTCAGCTTCGCCACGCTTGCATCTGCGCGCTATTACACCGTCAAACAGATCGCATATTCCCGCTGCCGCAAGACATATCATCGCAGCCGCGGGATTTTCCCCCAAAGCCACAGCCATTCCTGAAAACGCAAACGCAACGCCGATATACGTAAGAATAACCGACTTGTTGTACTTTCCTATAAACATTTTTACCTATTTACCTCACAGATTTCTGCGTATTTTTGCGGCGTACAAAATCAAGTTTACCGCTATGTGCGTGACCGCACCCAGCAAGATATATAAAATGTACTGCCAAAGCGGCATTGGATACAGCGCCGCAAAAACCGCAGCCACTCCGAAAAGAGAATCGACCTGATCAATTAAAAAGAACACGCAGCCCTTTGCTCCTCCGACTGTTTTTCCGCTCGGAATATCCAGCCTGCGTTTTATAAAGCTGTTCGGCAGTTCAAACAGCACATATGCAAAACCCATAGCCGCGCCTGCGGCAAGGTTAAACAGCGGCGTATTATCAAAATAAGAATAAATATAACACATTTGGGGAATTTTTAAACACACGAAACCCCACAAAAGCTGAGCCAAAGCTCCCGAAAATATCATTCCGAAAAAGCCAGCCCATGTTTTGTTTTCGCCGAAAAGACGCTTCCCGTCGCTTAAAATCTTTCCTCCGTCAATTGGAAATTTTATTCTCGAATACAGCTTCGTTCTGACAAAAAGCATATTCATGATTCCAGCCAAAATTACGGGAATCATTGTTACATACATTTTAAGAATCATCATAGCTTACGTAATATTTGAAACAAGCACCGCTCCCTCTGCCGTAAAAAAAGCGATACCCATGACAAGAACCGAAGCTGCCGCAACGTCCTTGATAAATCCCGCATTTTCGTCCTTTTCGGGACAGAAGCTGTCGCAAAGCTTTTCTGCCGCAGTATTAAGATATTCCGCTGAAAAAACCCCGCAGGTCAAAGCCAAAAGAATAATATAATCGTATAAACCGGAAGAAGTAACGATATTCAGTACAAGAAAAGTCAAAGCGATGCAAATATATATTTTAAAATTCCGTTCCGAACGGAAACCGCTTATAATTCCTCTGAAAGCGCATTTTACGCTTTGCAGGAAATTTTTATTTTTCATTCCGATAGCATTTTCCCTAAAGAAAAAATGCGCCCTCCTTCCGACATTCTGCGGTCATGCCTTGCAGTAACTGAAAAAACGACAGAATTATTTCTACACTTTATTATAGCATAGTGCGTAATTAATGTCAATAATTATACAAAATAAGGTGTGGACACACAACGCATATTATAAAAAGTCAAGGACAGAAAAAAGGAGTTCACGGGAATTTGAAGAACGATTTAGTCTGCCTTGAAGCGGTTTTGGAACTTAAATAAATCGGTGTGTCGGTATTTTTTGAAAAAGAAAATATCGACACCGCCGAGGTAATCTCCGAAATGCTTCTGCCGTTTGCCGTTTTTTACTTATTTAAAATTTCATTGTAAATTTTATCCTGACCGTCAAGCTGCTCCGCAGCGTTGTCTAAAGTAGTTTGAGTAATATGCTCTCCGCCGAGTATACGGGCTATCTCTTCTACCCGCTGATTTCGGTCAAGCTGCGTAACGCTTGTGACCGTGCTGTCTTCAAGATTTGTTTTTTCTATAAGCAGGTGATTATCCGCCATGACCGCTATCTGGGACAAATGCGTAACGCATATGACCTGCCTTGTTTTTGATACCTGACGAAGCTTTACTCCGATTTTCTGAGCGGCGCGTCCGCTTACTCCCGTATCTATCTCGTCGAATATCATTGTGGGAGTATCTTCCTTTTCCGCGACAACATTTTTTATCGCCAACATTATACGCGAAAGCTCGCCGCCCGAAGCTATCTTGGCGATCGGCTTCGGAGGCTCTCCCGCGTTTACGGATATCATCAGCTCCATAACGTCCATTCCATTCGCAGTAAGCTTGCCTTTTTCATGCCTGAAAAGTATCTTTACATTTGGCATATCAAGAAATTTCAGTTCCTCGGCTATCTTTTTCGTAAACCTGCCGGACGCAGCTAAACGCGCTTCGGAAAGCTTTTCCGCTTTCTCCGATACCTCTGCGAGAAGCCTGTTCTTGGCTTCCGTAAGATCCTGTATCTCCTTTGCGCTGCCCGCGATCTCCTTAGCTTCTCCGCTGTAGGAATCATACCGCGCTATCAGTTCCGCAAGGGTGCATGAATACCGCTTTTTAATGCTGTATAGCTTTTCCCTGCGGTCGGAAAGGTACTCAAGACGCTGCTCGTCAACATCTATGCTGTCAAGAAGCCTTGTCAGTTCATCGCCTATGTCGGAAAGCTCTATCCTTGCCGCGTCCAGACGGTTTATCAGCGACGAAAGTGACGGCATTATATCCGAATATTCCGCAAGATCGCCAATAACGGTATCAATGCTTTCCGTCATTCCCGAGCTGTCCTCGCTTCCGCACACAGCCGTATGGGAACGGGAAATAGTCTCCGCAAGAACGCTGCTGTTATTTGCAACGGTAAATTCGTTTTCAATTTCAGTATCCTCGTTTTCGTTATCCAGTTCAAGCTCCCCTACTTCATCAAGAAAACGGTTCAGGTACTCCGCACGCTGCTGCTTTTCATTTTCGAGAACAGCTAGCTTTTTTATTCTTCTCGCCGTATCCTGAAGCTCGCGAAAAGATTTCCTGTAATCGTCGAGCTGTCCGTGAAGCTCTGCATAGTCGTCTATGATGTTTATATGCTTTTCGGGATACATAAGTATTTTATTGTCGTGCTGTCCGTGAACGTCTATAAGAGTCTCTCCCAGCTCCCGCACTGCTGATATGGGAGCCGCCTTGGAATTTATCCTTGCGCTGCTGCCTCCGTCCGCAGATATCTCACGGGTTATCATCAGCTCGTCGTCCTCGCAGCTTATGCCGAGCTCCGAAAGCTTGCTTAAAGTTCCGTGAGTGAGGTGCCTGAACATTGCGCTCACTGTTGCCTTTTCACAGCCCGAACGCACCATATCCCTACTGATCCGCTTTCCAAGAACAGCATTTATACCGCCCACAAGAATTGACTTTCCCGCGCCTGTCTCTCCCGTAAAGACGTTGAAGCTTTCCGTCAGCGGTATCTCAGCCTTTTGTATTACAGCAAGATTTTCAATATACAATTCACTAAGCATAATAAACGTCCTTTCATGACCTGAAGCTAAATCAGCTCCGAGTCTATTCTACCGAGAGCATAGCTTTCAGTATGCCGGCAAACTCGCAGGCAGCCGATTCAGTCCTCATAAGCGCAAATATAGTATCGTCCCCGGCTATCGTACCTACAACTCCGGCGCAATCCATTTTATCAAGCACGGCACAAGCCGCCTGAGCCATGCCCGTGTGGCACTTTATCACCACAGTGTTCAGAGCAAAATCAATTCCGGCTACAGAATCCCTGAATATCGGCGGAAACTGCACTTCCGCTCTCTGCGTGCGCACATATACATAAACTCCGGACGAAGACAGTTCTTTTCTCAGATCCAGCTCGTTTATATCCCTTGACAGTGTTGCCTGTGTAACGGCGATGCCTTCGTCCTCAAGGCGTTTTTTCAAAGCGTCCTGCGTAGCGATATCGTACCGCTCTATCAATTCTATTATCTTATTCTGCCTGTGACTTTTCATCTGTATTTTTCCTCACTTTATGGGATTCATCAGCTTGCTGTTTACCGCACCGAAAAATGAGTGTCCCTTGATATCTATTAGTCGCAGCTTCTTTTCAGACTTCTTTATAATAAGCCTTTCGTCCTTTGTCAAAGCGCAGGAGAATTTCCCGTCCACCGAAAAATAGACCGAATCGTCGTCGGAGTGATGCCTTACCTCAAGGATTCTTTCCGACTTGAAAACCATAGTCCTCGAAAAAAGCGAGTGAGGGCATATGGGAGTAAGCTGTATGCACTCGGTCTCAGGCTCAAGAATAGGACCTCCCGCAGAAAGCGCATATGCCGTAGAGCCGGTCGGAGTTGCAAAAACCATTCCGTCCGAACGCATAGAGCTGACAGCTATGCCGTCTGTAAATATTTCGTAGTCGGTTATTTTTGAGTACGGTCTCGCTATCACCACATCGTTCAAAGCCGTGTGGGACGAAACTGTTTTTCCATTTCGGACAAGAGCAGCGTCAAGCATCATGCGCTCCTCAGTACAGTAATCCCCTGTTTTAAGTTTTGCAAGACCTTCAAGCTCGTTACGCTCCATGGATGCCATAAAGCCAAGCCTGCCGGTATTTATTCCCAGCAGCGGCTTACTGTTTAAGGAAGCGTACACCGAAGCTGTCAGGATAGTTCCATCGCCGCCTATGGCTATGATGATATCGCATTCCGAGGCTATATCATCGGCTGTTCCGAAAGTCACAAAGCTTTTGTCTGCAAATTCATTTTTGCAGCAATTTTCCGCAAGAACTCCTATTCCGAGGGAGTTCAGTATATCGCAGCATTCCAGCGCGGTTTTAAGCGCGTGCAGCTTGCCGAAATTCGGCATAACAGCAATTTTCACCGCCGCAGTACTCCTTTCATGTTTTTTTCAGTTCTTCAAAAGCATTGCGGACTATCTCCCCGAAATTGAAATCTTTTTGGGCACTTCCGCGCTTCAGATAAGCAAGGTACTCAATATTTCCATCAGCACCGCTCCCTCCTGTAACGGGAGAATGAGTCAGACCCAAGACCTCAAGTTCAATTGAAAAGCAGAATGAAACAATGTCCGATAAAACGGCAACATGGACTTTCCTGTCCGTTACTATACCGCTTTTGCCAATATTTGCTTTTCCCGCCTCGAACTGAGGCTTTATCAGAACGGCGGCTTCTCCGCTTTCGGGCAGAAGCTCTTTTATTTTTGGAAGAATATGTTTAAGCGACACAAAAGAAACGTCCGCAGAAATAAATAAGGGCTCTTTCGAAAAATCCGCCGCCGAAAGCTCCAGAATGTTAGTTTTTTCCATATTAAGTACGCGGTTATCACTTATAAGCTTACCGTCAAGCTGACCGTGACCGACGTCCACCGCATAAACATATGCCGCGCCGTTTTGCAGCATACAGTCGGTAAAGCCTCCCGTAGACGCGCCTACATCTATGCATACCCGCTCGGAAAGGTTTATTCCAAAAACGTCCAGAGCCTTTTCAAGCTTCAAGCCTCCCCTGCCAACATAACGAAGCTGCCCGCCTGTAATTTTCACGGAACAGCCCTCACTAACGTCAAATGAGGGTTTAAGTACTGTTTTTCCGTCCGCCGCAACCTGTCCTGATATAATAAGCTCCTTTGCCGCAGCACGGCTTTTTACAAGACCGTTTTCTGCAAGATACACATCAAGTCTCAATACTATCCTCCGCGCGGCTGTTAAGTACCGCTTTCATTTTTTCCGTGCTCAGACCGTATTCGTCAAAACATTCCTCCATTGAAGCCTGACCGATAAAACCGTCCGGCGCAGTTATTGAGTACTTTCCCCTGTAGCCTCTTTCGTAAAGCTCCGTAAGCAGATATTCGCCGATGCCGCCCCGCCGCGAGCCTTCCTCAAAGAAAAATACCTCATCGTAATTTTTGCATATCCTCAAAATCTCTTCCTCAACGGGATACAGCTTCACAAGCTTCAGAATGTCGCAGTTTTCAGCTGCTGCGTAAAGATTGTGAATAATTCTTCCGTATCCCACGGCAAGCCTGCGGTTTCCGTTTTTTGTCAGCGTATAAGCATAGGAGACCGTATCCTCCGCTCCGAAGGTCTGCACTTCGCCGCCCTTGGGGTACCTTACAGCCACTACTCCGTCGGTTTGGTAAAAGGCGGTTTCCATACACAGTTCAAGTTCCTTGTAAGTTGACGGGGAAAATACCGTAACGTCCGGAACCGTCAGCAGCATTGGTACGTCGAACAAACCCTGATGAGTTTCTCCGTCCTCGCCGACAAAACCCGCACGGTCTATACCTATAACAATGTGAGCCCTGTCTATGGACGCGTCGTGAATAAGCTGATCGTACGAACGCTGCAAAAAGCTGGAATACACCGCGAAAAAAGGAAGTCTGCCCCCCTTTGCAAGTCCAGCCGCAAAGGTAACAGCGTGCTGTTCGGCTATCCCCACATCGAAAAATCTATCGGGATACTCTGAAGCAAAGTACTGTAACCCTGTGGCGTACTTCATTGCGGCTGTGATTGCACATATTTTTGAGTCCCTTGCTGCCAAACGGCAAAGAACCTTGCCTGCCGCTTCCGAAAAGGAATCCTTTATATCGTTGTTGGGATTGTTTTTTCTGTACCCGCAGGAGGGTATCCCATGAAAAGCTCCGGGATTTATTTCCGCAGGTCTGAAGCCCTTTCCCTTAATAGTATTGACATGTACGAACACAGGGCGGCGGAGCTTTTTTGCCGCTCTCAGAGCGTCCTCAAGCTCGGCAATATTGTGACCGTCGATCGGTCCAAGATATACAAAGCCCATATCCTCAAACATTGTGGAGTGGTAAAGAACCGATTTCAGCGCGGACTTTGAAGTCTGAATGACCTTTTTAATGGGTTCTCCCACAACGGGAGTGTTGCCCAGAATGTACTCAACCTTTTTCTTGGCATTGATATATGCGGTATTGCCCCTGATAGACGTAAGATATTTCGCAAATGCCCCCACATTTTTTGATATGGACATATCGTTGTGATTAAGTATAACTATGAGATTATTATTGCTTTTGCCCGCATTGTTAAGTCCCTCGTAGGCAAGTCCGCCCGTAAACGCTCCGTCGCCGATAACGGCTACCGCATGGTGCTTGTCTCCGTCAAGACGCATGGCTTCCGCAATTCCGAGAGCCGCCGAAATGGACGTGCTGCTGTGACCGCTTATAAAAGCGTCGTGCTCCGATTCCTCCGGACGGCAAAAACCCGATATGCCGTCTTTTTTCCGCAGAGTACCGAAATCGTCGTACCGCCCTGTCAGCAGCTTGTGGGCATAAGCCTGATGCCCCACGTCCCATATGATCTTGTCCGCAGGAGAACGGAACACCCTATGGATAGCAACTGCAAGCTCCACAGTTCCAAGGTTTGAGGAAAGGTGTCCGCCGTTTTTCATAACCGTACGGATAATATTTTCACGTATCTCGCCGCAAATTTTTTCGCACTGACATATATCAAGGCGGCTCAGTTCGTGGGGAGAGGTCAGATTTTTAAGCGTTATTTCTTTATTTCTCATACATAAAAACTTCCTTTTCACATTGTCAGAGTCATAGGCATAGCCATTGCGATAAGTATGCCGAGAAGCGCGCCCCCAAGAACTTCAAAAGGCGTGTGTCCAAGATATTCCTTGAGTTCCTTTTTCTTTTGCTCAGGCTTACGTTCCTGCGATTCCTCGTTAGACCTTATTCCCCTTACGGCAAAGATACGGTTTATCCTGTTGATCTCGCGTGCGTGAAGTCCCGCCGAACGCCGTACTCCCATAGCGTCGTACATTACGATCATTGCAACGATAAACATTATCGCAAATTCCGAAGAGCCGAACCCGCACTTCCTGCATACGGCAATAGTCGCCGAGCACACCAAAGCAGAGTGGGAACTTGGCATTCCGCCTGCTCCGAAAAGGCGTTCGGGATTGAATTTTTTTGTCTGCATAAAGTTCAGCAGCGTTTTTATGACCTGCGCCGCGCACCACGAAACAAGCGAAGCGAAAAGAACATAATTATATGAAAGCGTATTCATGTTTTTCATTCCTTTATTTAATACTCCCGTTTCAAAAGAAACAGCGTAAGCTCCTTTAAAAAATCTGTATTTTCAAACGCCGCAAGAGCGTTCAGAGCCTCGTCGGTAAGGATTTTCGCCGTCTTTCGGGAATTTTCGATACCGTTCAGAGAAACAAAAGTCGCCTTTTCGTTTCCGCTGTCACTGCCCACAGGCTTGCCGAGCAGCTTTTCATCTCCGGTAACGTCAAGTATATCGTCGATTATCTGAAAGGCAAGTCCCAGCTTATCGGCGTAAAGCTCCGCCGCATTGATTTTTTCACTCCCTGCACCCGCGGCAATGCAGCCCATTTTGCAGGCGGCTCTGAGCAAAGCTCCCGTTTTCATGGAATACATATTCAAAAGAATAGATTCGGTCATTCGACCACCAAAAGCCGTATCTATTTCCTGTCCGCCAATCATACCGTTTACTCCGGTAGCCTTTGTAAGCTCCGCAATAAGCGCGATCTTTACCTCCGCAGAAAGATTTCCTCCGCATACAGTTTCATAAGCAAGATTAAGCAGAGCGTCCCCCGCCAGAAGAGCCGTGGGCTCGCCGAAAGCAATATGGCAGGAGGGCTTTCCACGGCGCATATCGTCGTCGTCCATGCAGGGCAGATCGTCGTGGATAAGCGAAAACGTGTGTATCATCTCCAGCGCACAAGCAGCGGGAAGCGCAGTTTCCGTGTCTTCACCGCATACGCGGCAGAACTCCATTGTAAGCACGGGACGTATCCTCTTTCCTCCCGCTGAAAGAGAGTATTCCATTGCTTCGGCGACATTTCTCTGTTCCCCCGTTCCCGAAAGAACGCTGTTCATATAATCCTCAAGTCTGCGGTCGGTTATTCCCGACAGTTCTTCCAGACGCTTTTTAAATTCACCTGTCAAAATAGCTCCTCCGTTTTCCGATATGTGATAATTATTGAGCGGTATCCGCTTCCTCAACGGTAACGAGCAGTTCCGCGCTGTCCAGCAGACTGCGGCACTTGCCCGCCAAATCTATACCCTCACGGTATATTTCAATGGATTCTTCAAGAGATATCTCATTATTTTCAAGCTTTGCAATAATTTCATCAAGCCTTTTCAGCGACTGTTCAAAATTCATGTTACTGACCTCCGTTAGTCTATTACTGCCGAGACTGCCCCGTCCGAAAGACGGATATCCACCCTGTCTCCCACCGAAAGCTCAACCGCGGAACTGACAAGCTTTTCGCCCTTGTAGACGAGCGAATATCCTCTGCTCAGAGTTTTCAGCGGACTGAGCCCGTCGAGAACAGCAGCCTTTTCCGCAAGCAGACCTGCGCATTCCCGAAGCTTTACGGTATAAACCGCCGTGAGATGTTTTTCCGCCTGAACAAATTTTTCTTTCAGACGCAGTACCCTTTCCTTGGGATCGAGAGCTTTTATACGCCTCTCCGCATTTTCAAGCTGTCTGTACTTTTCCTCCAGACGGTTCAGAAAACCGTCCGTCAGAGCCTTTTCAACAGCGTTCAGCCTGCCGTACAGAAACGCAATATCGGGAGCGGCAAGCTCCGCAGCGGCAGATGGAGTAGGCGCTCGCAGATCGGCAGCCATGTCCGCCACTGTGAAATCGGTTTCATGTCCCACCGCCGAGATCACCGGCGTACCGCACCCTTGTATACACCGCGCCACTGCCTCGGTGTTAAATGCGGACAAGTCCTCAAAGGAACCTCCGCCGCGACCGCATATAAGCAGATCCATACCCCGCTTATCGGCATATCCAACTGCTCTGCATATGGACTGGGGAGCAGTTTCACCCTGCACCGCCGCGGGAAAAATCGTTACCTCCGCAAGAGGATACCGCCTTGACAGAATGTTCAGCATATCCTGAAGCGCGGCAGCGTCTGTGGAAGTGATTATACCGATTTTTTTCGGCATGGCAGGCAACGATTTTTTGCGTGATTCGTCAAATACGCCCTCCCGCGAAAGCTTTTCCTTAAGCTGTTCGAGAGCAAGATACAGAGCTCCCGCGCCGTCCGGCTGCATATCGGTAACATAAAGCTGATAAACGCCGTCCCGCTCATAAACGCGAACGTCCGCCGAGACTATGACCTTCATGCCGCTTTTGGGCATGAACGGCAGCCGTGAAGCCATATCCCTGAACATTACTGCCTTTACCGAACTTTCGCTGTCCTTCAGGGTAAAGTAAAAATGTCCGCTTTTGGCATGATTTGTAAAATTGGATATCTCGCCTCTGATAAGCTTGCCGTGAAGATTTTTATCCTCTTTCAGCTTAAAAGCGACATACCTGTTAAGCTGTGATACCGTCAAAACCGCGCTCATATAAAATTCCCTTTCAGAGCCGCAAAAACCGCAGTTCCCGCAGCGTTGTCGCAGGAAAACTCCGGGGCGGCAAAATAAGAATCAAATCCGCTTTCAAGCCTGTCCCTGATTATTTTGTCGGACATCACTCCGCCCGCAAAAACCACAGGAAGTTTCCCGTGCGTATCCAAAGCACAACGCGTCATTTCCTCAATTGCCGCGCAAATGTACTGCAAACAATACATAGCAATATCCTCCGGACTTTCGCCGTCGTCAAGCATTTTACTGCACTTGTTTTCCACTCCCGAAAGACAGCAGCTGCCGCCTTTCATAGGAGGCTTTATCTTATAACTCCTGCCGCTTTTCACCGCAAGCTCCTCAAGCCTTTGTCCGCAGGGGAAATCCAGTCCCAGCATAAGTCCGACCCGATCTACAGCCTGTCCCGCTTTAAGGTCAAGAGACGTACCAAGCTCCGTTACTCCGATAATGTTTTCCTCATCGGGTTGGACGAGCAGACAGTCGGTAGTCCCCCCGCTTACGTGGAACGCAATAAAGCGTTCCTTTACAAGGTCAAGCCTGTCCGCCGAATACAGCGCAGCTAAAATGTGTCCGACCTGATGAGCTGTTTTATAGACCGGAATACCGTTTACCGCTCCCAACGAGTCCGCAAGCCCTTCTCCGCATAAAAAGCATGGCATATATGAACCGTTTGCATTACGCGGTCTGACGGATACCCCCACAGCGGCGGGAGCTTCTCCGCAATCTTTAAAAAGTTTACTTACAATTTCAGGAAGCTGCTTTGTATGGTGGAAAACCGCATCACTCTGCCTGAGTCCCAGTTCGCCTTTTCTAACGGGCAGAAGCTTTTTTACCTGTTTTACCGTACAGTCCGAAGTATCGAAAATCGCAGCCGAGGTCGTGTAATTGCTCGTATCAAGCCCCAGTATTTTCATTTTCCGAACCGTCTCCAGACCTGCTCCTGCTGAACGCTCCCAACAGACCGTTCACAAACTGCACGTCGTTCTCGTAAGCGAACTTCTGAGCAAGAATTACTGCCTCGCTTATAGCCACATTATCGTGTATCTTATCATCGTAAAGCATTTCGTAGACCGCTATTCTGAGTATTGCGGTCAGTACCTTGGGTATACGGCTGAACTGCCGCTTTTCGCTGAATTTGGCTATTATTTCGTCGGTTTCGTCAGAATGCGTGTCCACCGCCTTGAACATATTCTCAACGTCCTCCGTAATTTCAAAAACGTCCGCCTCGTAAGCCGTATCAAGTACCTGGTCAGGCGTATCTTCGCCGAACATTTTTTCAAACGTCAGGTAGAACACCGCTTCTCTTATTTCACTTCTTTTCAATTCCGCTCTTTCCTTTCTGCCTTTCAAAGCAAAAATGCACGGAAAAGCAAGCCCTCCCCCTAAAGAAGAGCCTGCTTTCCTTATTCGTTATTTTTGCTGTTTTCGTTATCCTCATCGTCAAAAACGATGCCGTAAATATACACGCTTACCTTTGTCACTGCGATCCCGGTCATGCTCTGCACGTCGTCCTTGACACGCTGCTGAACCTTTTCGGCAGTACTTTTGACCTTGCATTTCCCCGAAACATTTATGCCGAGGGATATCTCTGCCGAGCCGCTGCCGGTCTTTACGTCGATCAAAGGCTGCTGACCCGCTCTGATAAACAGGTCTGCAAAATCCACCTTTGATTTCACAAATCCGCGGACGCCGTCAACGTCCGCCGCCGCAAGCTCTGCGATCCTGCGGATAACGTCCTCAAAAATTTTCAGGCTGTTTGCTGTTTCTGTTTTAGCTGTTCTGCTCATAATGATACCTCCTTGTCTTATATGACAGCTGACGGTTACATTATGACGTTGTCAGCCTTTCAAAAATATGTATGTATATCTATTATACCAAATTTTTTTGAAAGAAACAACTACTTAACCTCAAAAATTCTAATATTTTCTGCGGGAATTGTCACCTCTGTTAACAAAATGTCTTTAATCTGTGCCGCTTCGGCAGGAACGAGCCCCTCGGACTTCACAACGATGTTAGCCATGGAACCGTTCAGATACACCACACAGTCCTCAAAGCCCTGAGCTTTTATCAGACTTTCTATGGCGTTTTCGCTCTCGGAAAGCTTGGAAAGAGTTACCGCCTCGCCTGTGTAAGTGGCGTTTTCTTCGTCCGAAAGGTCTCCGCCTCCGAGGATAGCCGAAAGCGTTTCAACCGCTTCGTCGCGTGAGGTCATTCTGGCAAGCCGTACCTGCGCAAAGTAATCGCTCTCGCCCTCTGCGCTGACAAACGCAGCGTCCCCGTAGTTTGCCGCTTCAACGCTTCCCGAATCGGAAGCTCCTGCTGCGTCAGCCATTGTCTTTTCGGCGGTGATGTCGTCCTCAACGGAAGCAAAGGCGTAGTTCATATAGACCGCCACTCCCAGAATAAGAGTAAGGCACGCAAGAATGATGTGCTTTTTGCCGATGATAAGATTTGGTTTTCTCATAAAAATTTCCTCCTATTTCATTTCTGCAACATAGATTCTGCTTGTTGAAATGTCAAGCGCGGTAGACACCGCCTTGTAGATCTTTTCGCATACTCTCGGATCATCGCCTCCTTCGCAGACAATTACAACGCCCTTTATGGACGGATTATTTACCTTTTTCACCAACGCCTCCTTCTGCGAACCCTTATCTATTATCACATAGCTGTTTTCTGCCTGCGAGGTTCCTCTTTTTACCGTTTCGGCGTAAACATACTCCTCTGTGGAGCTTACCGTAAGCATTACCTGCGCTTTTCCCACTCCCTCTATGGACGTTAATATTTCGCACAGCTTTGTATCCATGCTGTCAGCGTAAACGTCCGAGTACCCGAAAGTAACCGGGACGTTCTCATCAGTTTCCCCGGTCTTTTTGTTCTTTCCACCTGAAATGTCGGAAACAAGTATCAGAATAATAGCCAATATTCCCGCAGCCACAGCGGCTTTGAGAAAAACAGGTTTTTTGGAAATATCCTTGAGCTTTTCGATAAGTTCATTCATTGCCGTTCCTCTTTTCCGCTTTCCGCCGCAATGTTTACAGTAACGGCGGCAGTATTTCCGATCCTGTCCGAAATGCAGCGTTCCGCTGTTTCCGCGTCGTAAGCGTTCTGCGCATTCAGGACAATTTTTACCTCGTTAATAGATATGCCGTAGTTTTCTGAAATATTTATACTTGTCTCAATTTCTTCCGGATAAATTTCAATTTCGTGCAGAGACGATTCAAGAACCGAACTTATGTTGTTTTCCACCGACCTGATAAAATATTCGTCCGCCCTGTCGTTCATTGAGGAATAATAGTCCGTGCTTCCCGAAGCGGTCGAAGCGGCAGCAGCTATCTCCGGGATATCCACTTTTCCGCTTGCTATAGGCTTTATAATGCTCAGAATAAATATCAAAGAAAAAATGATTTTAAGCTGTCCTGCAAATTTTTCCGACGGATACAGCGAGTTGAATACCGCTATGGCTATTCCCAAAAAACAGGCTGTAAAAGCTATTGTACGAAATGTCTCCACATTTATCACCTCAGGATATGTTTAGTCCCACAAGCATAAGTATCGCCGTTGCGATTATCAGCATTACCGCAAAACAGACAAGTATGCTGAAAACCGCCGACAGTATCCAACCAGTGTTTTTTACCAAAACCTTTATTTGCGACAAACCGAAAAGCTCGGCTGCAACGTCCGCTGCGCCGAATACCAGTCTCATTGCGGTTATGTCTAGCACAGGAGGAAGTATCATTATAAATATGGCGGCGATACCGATAAAGCCCACGCCGCCGCGGAGAAGCCCAAGACTGTTCTTTACCGTGGCATAGGTGTCCGCAACCGCGCCTCCTATAACGGGTATAAAATTTGAAACCACGTACTTTGCCGCCTTTACCCCAAGCGTATCGGCTGAGGCTCCCACAATACTCTGGAGGGACAGAAGTCCTATAAAAACGGTCATTATAAAGCCCATTATAAATGTGACCGCTTTTTTCAGAGACTCGGTTATCCCCGAAAGCTTGAACCCCGGATTTATAGCTTCTACTATCCCCATTGCCATACAGACAGAAAGAGCGGGAACAATTATCTCTCCCGAAAGCTGCACCGTAGTCTGCGCCACAAGCAGGACAAGCATATTATAGGCTACCGCAGAAGTGATTCCTCCCGACGAAGCGGTTATCCCCGCAAAAACCGGAACATAGCCTATCATGAACGTTCCGCCCGAATCAAGTGCCTCTGCGGCTCGGCTTATGCTGCCCGATACTGAATCGGCGATTATACCCACCGAAATAAGCACGCATATCACCCCGAATATTTTCGACAGACTTTTGTTTGGGATACTATCCTCCATGCCCTCGATAAGAGCGGCAACCAGTATCACCGCCAACAGCGACGAAAGTACTTTTAGCGGCTTTGACAGGCTTTTTTTGGACTCCTCCCAGACGTACAGAAAAACATCTTTTGGAGTTATCTCCGAAATGGCTTCGGGGTTGTCAGCAGCAATATTATTTTCAGCAAAAAAGTCCTTGGCTTCGGGAGTAAGTCCGTCGCTGAGGCTGTCGGTATCTATACCTAATTCATCGGCTATTTCCGAGATATTCTGCTGCGCCAAGTTTTGTCCGTCCTGCACGATCGGCTCTGTCTGTACGGTTTGTACGTCCTGTACAGCTTGTACGGATAATACAAATGGGCAGTACAGTACAAAAACCGCCGCGCATAAAGCCGCGAAAAAATTTTTAACAATATTCATATACACGTCCTCATATAAGTCCCGAAACAATTTCGGAAAGCGAATCGAACAGCGGCAGAGCCAGTATCAGAAGAGACAGCTTTCCCGCAAGCTCCGCCTGAGAAGCAAGTGCGCTCTCGCCGCTGTCTCGGCAGATATCGCAGGCAAACTGGGTGATGTAGCATATACCCAGCGATTTGAAAAGTATGGTAAGGTACTCCTCGTCCGCCCCTGCCCGTTCGTAAATATTGCGTACGGTCTCCGCCACCGGCGATATAAAAAGTATCAAGGCAGACATAAGGGCTGCCGCGGCTGCAAGCTTTATGTACAGCGAATATTCGCTTCCTGCCGAACCGAACAGCTTGCACAGAACGGCGGCGATTATACATACCCCCGCAACGGATACTATATTTATCATGCTAACGTCCCGCCTTTTTAAAATCCGAATACTGACTTCACCGTATCAAACAGCTCCGCGATCTCGTTTATTATCATAGCAAGCACAACTATAAGTCCCGCTATGGTCACCATAAGAGCGTATTCGTCCCTGTCGGACTTTTTCAGCAGCAGGTTCAGGACGGTCACGATTATTCCCACGCCCGCAATTTTAAATATCAGATCAAGCTCCACGATTTAACCTCCCGCGCTTTTCCGTACCACCGCATATTTCAAATAAAAATACGGTTCAGATAAGCATTATTGAAATAAACGCTCCTGCAAGAGCCCCCATTGAACGGTACAGCTTTGCTTTTTTTATACAGTCCGTTTCAGCCGCCGAAATCGCCGACAGCAGCTCCGCCTGCTGAAGCCGCAGCGTGTTTATCTGACTTTCCGAGTCGCTGGTGCCGAGTTTCCTGCCAATGTCTAAAAGCAGTTCCGCGTCGCCTGCCGTAAGTCCCTGCGGAATATCTTCCGATACCGCTCTGCACCAACTTTGCTGAAACGGCTCGTCCGCCTCTGAAGATATCGAGTTCAGAAAACCGAAACCGCTGAAACGTTCCGATTTTGCCAGACTTTCCACTATCTCGTATACAGTAGGAGACCTGAACCGTATCATCATTATTATTTCGTCTATCATATAATTAATTTTTTTCAGACTCGCAAGCCTGCATCTCAGCATATAAGAAAAATAATTTCCTGCAAGCGTTGACGCTGCGATTATTACTATAAGACCGGATATTTTAAGTACGCTAAAGCTAAACATATTCATCACAGTTCCTTTTCAGTACGGAGGATATTTTTCCAGGCTCAGGCAAAAAAACGATCCTATCAAATATATTTAAATTTTCTTTGGGGAATTTTCTCAGCAGGTCTGACATATCCGCCGCGTGCGCCGCAGCAACAGTACAAACTCCGCTCAAAGCTGCTTCGCGTATTGCGGAAAAGTCTTCCTTTGAACCTATTTCATCGCATACTATTATCTGAGGGGACATTACCCTTACTGCCGCGGATATCCCCTCCGACTTGCCATAGCCGTCAAAAACGTCCGTGTTCAGACCTATATCATTCTGCGGGACTCCGTTCCATGAAGCGGCAAGCTCCCCTCTTTCGTCGATAGCCGAAACCTTGAAACGTCCTCCGAGAAGCCGCGTAAGGTCGCGAAGAACGGTCGTCTTACCGCTTGAGGGTATACCGGCAATAAGAAGACTGCAAGGTTCGTCCGAAAAGCAGCTTTTAAAAAGTTTTTCGGAACAGCCTATCAGTTCCCTTGCGATACGGAAATTTATCGAATTTATGTTTTTTATATTTTCAATAGTATTGTTATGCATTATAGGCGTTCCGCAGAAGCCTACCCTGTGTCCTCCCTTGACTGTTATAAAGCCTTGAGCTATCTCTCTTTGGAAGCTGTGCACCGAGTACTGGCAGACAGCCTCAAAAGTGCGCCGAACGTCCTGTTCGGTTACAGTTACTGCCGATTCGGGATTATAAGTAAGCTGCCCGTTTGGTGTTATATAGAGTATTTTTAAGGCTGCACAATTATCGCTTTTTAAGCAGTACGCACACACAGCTGCGGGTCGGTTCACCCTGAACCGTATTTCCATGATATCATTGAGCTGAACGTCTGAAATCTTCGAAACGGCGTTACCTGCCGTTCCCAAAAAGTAATGCAGAAATTCCCTGTTTTTCACGTCCCGGCATCTCCTTTTATCCGATATGTTTAATCCTATGCTTCACCGGACAAGTTTAGAACAAATAAAAAGAGCGCTACCACTTCAAATTTTTTCGGTCGATTTTTTGAGCGGAAGCAATATCATCAATATGTCTCCTGACAAGATCGCGCCATGCCGAGAGAGAATTATACCCCATTCGTTCAGCATCCTCGCGGCGAAGAGAGACAACATGAGTCCAGACATTTCCCTCATGCAGAGCAACCTCGCGGGCAGTTTTTGCAAGATTGATAGGCTCGTCGGTTTCGGAAAATAATCCGTGACTTCCGATACGCACAGCGTTTGGACGTGTACCGAGATAATTCATATAAATCTCGCGGCTCGCAAGCAGATCCATGTTGTCGTCAATTGCCGCCGAAATAAATTCGGAAGCATTCCGCGAATTTTTATCGGCAGAATATTTTTCATATTCGGGAAGTTTTTTTGAATCTGGAAAATCATTCAGCAGATTTTGAATTAAGGCAACACCGCACAGTTGTAAAAGAGAGAAAAGTATGGTAAAATAGAGATATGGAAAAACAAATAACATTTGCG
>CAMUJF010000009.1 GCA_947089135.1 uncultured Clostridia bacterium | reverse complement strand
TAAAATCAGATTAAAATGCGATACAAAGCGTTGTAGACCTATTACAGCGCAAATGGTATTTACATCTATAAAATTATTGTATAATCTGAAAGCAGAATATAAAAAGTTGAACAAATATAAAATCAATACTATATATAATAAATAATAATGTATTAATGTTATAATTGTTCAACTTTTTTAGATATGACTTGAAGCAGAATATAAACGTTGTCACTTTTCGATGGTATATAAATTATTATATTATACTATTGAAAAGTGACAACTTTTTTAATCTCGAAATCACAAGAGAAAAATCAAATGAGTAGTATCAAAGTAGTTATTTTGAAAAAGACAAAAAACTCTTTCCCTCAAAACACAAAATCTCGCAGAGATTTAATTAGTTGTTTTATTATTAAGTTATTTTATTATTAGTTATTTTATTACTTCGACACATATGTGACAGTTTCTGTAATGTGGTAAGGGTTAGGGGGTGACGGAAACTGTCATGTGGTATGGCATAGGGGGTTACAGTTTCTGTCACATGGTCTAAAATTAGTGTATATTAAGGAAGTGTTATTTTGGTCGATAAAAGGTATTTTTATCGTGTGTTGAGTGGTGGTATTGGAGACCCCTAGGCAATTCACCCACCCCTCTGGTTTACAATGTTGCTTGATTGCTTTGATTGTGTCCTGCGGTAGGGGTGTCCAATTTAGATACCCCTTTACAGAACTTTCTAATTGTTTCTTTATGAAAACGTCTTATTGAAGTTAAGAATAGAACAACTTATATTACTCTATGCCCATTTTGCCTATTTTTGTGATAGATAACTGTAGTTTTTCTAAGGGTAAGTGTTCAATGGTATAACTTACCCCTGAAATGGATATGCTGAAAAACTATTGTTATTTATTATGTTTTTAGGGTAAAACAGACGGGGTAACGAAACGTTACGGGGTCTGTCCGAAAAACGCACAGACCCCCTTATCATATTAAGAGCTATGGGAGTAGCGTTTTGTGACTCCCATTGACAGTTAAAATTTGTATAGCAATCGGTGTAATAGCTTCGTGCGTTTTTCGGACTAAGGCTTACATAAGTAGTCAGAATGTGTTTAATCTTAATTCAGTGTATTGTATTAGTGTGATAAAGTTGTTTCACACGGTGTGAAACTTTTATAGTTTAATGGGATAAATTTATTTTGTTAATGATTTTGGTTCGGAGTTTTGTTAGGCTTTTACTTAGGTTTAGAATATTGTTAAAAGTTTAACATTGTTCAGTGAATTGTAAAATTGTGATATGAATATAGTATGTATATTCAATTCTATTTAAATATGTACATTTTAATGCAAACCTTTACATGGCTGACAGATTTTCTCTGTCGGTCTGATTTAGGTTGTTTTTGCTAAGAATTTAGGGGTTATTTATGTGGTTATGCGTTTTGGAACATATAGCTACTTTGGGTTTTTAGGATTGTACGGTGTTGCCTTAAAGAAAATCACATTTTCAACAAGTGCTGAGCATTTTCGTTTTAATTTTTTATTTTTTTGTAAGAAATGAAAAATGAATAAACAAGGATAATAAAAAAGCGATAATAATAGCAGTAATAACTTGTGGTATAAATTTAACAATAATATAATCAAGTGTAATTATTATTAGCAAAATTAAGCTAATTATAAACAATCCTGTTTTTATAAGAAAACCATATTTATGGTGATTTTTAATATATTCATCTATTTTAGGAATACCGTATGAATTTATAATAATAGCAAGCACAAGGACTGACATAATAAATATGACTACAAATCTGGCTTGTAAGTGTAAGCCAGTTATCCAAATAAAATCATCTATGTAATATTCCCATTGGGGAATGGTTATAAAAAGCACAATAGTTAATATTATTAATATTATATTGGACTTAAAATAAGAATTAATTTTAACCTGCTTGGAAGTTGGCGATGAAGTATTATTATAAGCAACTTCTTGCACTTGTAAATTTTGCATAGGACATTCAAAAATAATTTTCTTTTGAGGTAGATTATCTAAAAAGAAAAAAGCCTTAACAACCTGTTTGGGATTAATATGTTCTAATTGCAAACTACATAAACATTTGTCAAGTTTCTTTAAATGCCATAAATTTTCATATCCATTAGGCATATATTCAAAATAACCTGGTATTATTTCAATATTTTCGCCGCTCTTTATTTTTATTGGCGGATTAGCAATTGACTCATTTCCTAAGTTTACAATTTCTAAAGTCAACAGACACGGATTTAAAAGAACTTTATCTTTATATTGTATTTTTAAGTCATCCAAGTTTATTTCCGAGTCTTTAGTAACGGAATTTGATAAAATAGGATAAATTTTAATATTATAGGATATTTTTAATTGTTTAATACTCTTCATTGTTAATCTCCAAGTAACTAAACACGTAATTAGACCAACTAATATAGTAGCTATGATACCACCAATTCCTATAATATCATTAAATGAATTTATAATTTCTTTAGTTTCAGGTTCTTGAACAGTAGCTAATATAAAATACATAATTAACCTCCATAAAGTATTATTTTATTTTATGTATTTGTTCTTTAATTTCATCCCATATTTTTGCAGCTCTTTTACCCATGTGTTCTTTGGAATTATCCAAATTTCTCAGTAAATTATAAGCTTGATTAAAACAAAATTCATATTTATTATTTATGGGTTTATCAGAAATTTTTGTTATATCAATTTTGTTATCATCATTTAAAAGGTTACAAAGCCAAAAATACCCACAAGCTTTTTTATCATCACTTAAATCCTCATCATTAATAGCTTTAATATATAAATCTGCAATTTCTTGAGGACATTTTTTAAAAATATCTTTGTTATCCATATACAAATGACCCAATCTTAAAGTTGCAAATGAATAACCTAAATCAGAAGCATCTTTAAAATTTTTTTCAGCCTCTTTTATTTTTAGGGGATTTTTTTCAAATTCAAAAGCTAAGTTGGTCATAGCATACACATCACCATGTTCAATACCAGTTTTATAATACTTTATAGCTTCACTTGTGTCGATAATTTCTTCATTAAAATTATAAAGTCTACCTAAACTGTTATATGCTTTAACAAAGCCTAATTCTTCTGATCGTTTATAATATTCAAAAGCTAATTGTTCATTTGGAGCACCTATTTGCTTAGTTTTGTCGTCATACCCTTGCTCATACATTTGACCTAAGAACCAGAAGGAAATTCCTGTATCATCATAATCTGATATTTCTTTAAATATTTTATATGCCTCTGGATAATTTTTAGGAAATTTCCCTTTAATACCATAAAAATTAATACTACCAATATAGATTCCCGCATACACATTTTTGTTTTTTAAAGCCTCTTCAAAAAACAAATATCTTGTTTTTTTGTTTAAATCTACAGCTAAAGCCATCCCTAAATATTGTATACCTTTGTTACCTTTAGCATTATTTTTTTGTTTCAAAGCATCAACCGCTTCATTGTTCTTAGCTTTTATTTCCTTAATTTCATTTTCGTGGTCTAATTTTATTTGTTTAATGTCATTTTCATAACTCAAATTATTTTTATCAATTATCATTACCAAAATTGAACTTATTATTACAGAAAATACAATAATAAACCAAATTAATAATAATAATGGAATTTTTATATTGCTCATAAAGTTAATACTATCCAAATATTTGTTTAATATATATGTTATAACTGTGGTAATTAAAAAAAGGAAAATATCCCCAATAATTATTTTTGATTTTTTCATATACTATCTCTCCTTCTGTTAATAATTAATTATACATATTATAACACAATTCAACAAAAATCCCTATAATTTTGCAAAAAAACGTATCATTAGACAAAATTTAATACTGATTTAACGCAAACTTTATATAAAAGCAACAAAACATTGTGCCGCTTTTGTTAATAAACTTGTTGTCTTCTAATTAAAGACATTTGTTTTGTTATTACAAACTTATTTAACACAAAATTTGAAAGAAAAATTCGAGTTATAGAGGTATATACTAAAGTCCACTTTTCTCTCAATTAACCTATACCAATTTACAAATATAGGATAATTCAAAGGATAAAATATTTGTCAAACAGCAGACTTTTTTCTAACGCTTTCTAACACTTTTTCTAACCAATTCTCACAAAATGCGAAAATCGAATTTTTGTTCTGTCACTGAATTTTTGATGAATAATTGCTGTCAAATGGCTTAAAATCGCGGTTTGAGAAGATATTAGATAATCAAAAATAAGATTAAAAAATTTCAATTAAAGAGTAACACCATACACTCCGACTCTGAAGGTCGCAGGTTCGACTCCTGTCAGGCGCACCACGTAGTTAAGCCGTTTGATGGTTATCAGGTGGCTTATATTTTTACCTTAAAATTTGCAAATGTTCAACTTTTGTTCAAGTCACAGTATAAAAGGTCGCGGCAATATGGAATAAGTTACGGCAAGTTATACCAAATAAAACGGATATGCTCATAAATCGGGCATATCCGTTTTTACATTATAGCTTTTTTGCGCGTGATTTTCGGGGTATCGTTTATGACCTGCTCCTTGCGGTAATCGGTGGGTGTAAGCATATTGTCAAGAGCTTCGGTTGCAGCTTCATCAGCCGACTTTATAGCATGGCTGTATATGTTTACAAGGGTTGAAGCCTGCGAATGTCCCGTCCTTGCCTGAAGTACCCGTATAGGTACGCCTGCGGAAATTTGCAGGGTCGCAAAGGTATGCCGCAAGCTGTGAGGCGTAAAATGCTCAAGCCCGTTTTTCTCGATAAAGTTATCAAGCCAAAAATTTATTGTATCGGGATTGATCGGCGTACCGGGTGATTTGTCTGTACGTACAAAAAGGCGGTCGGTTTCCGTCCAAGCCGTTCCGAACTGTTCACGGAGACTATTATAGTACGCCTTGTATTCCTCCAGAATGTCAAAAACTATCTTAGGGACTTTTATAGCCCTTTCGCTGCTTGCGTTTTTGGTCGGTACGGTAACAACGCCTTTACTCCGCTGATACTGGGAGGCTCTGACAACGTGTATTATTCCTCTTTCGCTGTCAATGTCTTTCCATTCCAAGCCGCAAAGCTCCCCGCGGCGTACTCCGGTATATAGTGAAAGCAGGATAGCGGTTCTTATGCGTATATCATCTTCAGCAAAGAGCAGGTCAACAAGCCGCCGTGCCTGCTCATCGTCAAGGTACTTAGCCTCTTTACGCTGTACCTTTGGCGGCTGCATATGCTCCGAGGCAACATTAAAGGATATGAGTCGCTCACGCTTTGCGCTTGAAAGTATACGGGAAATAAGCCTGTGATGATGTAGTACAGTTTTATCGGAAAGAGCCGTCGATATCTTATGAAATTCAAAAATCTTTTCGGGATCTATTCCGAAAGCTGCTGCAAGCTTCTCCGCAATATCAATCTGAATGTGCTTACCGCTGCAAGCCGCACTAATTGTTGAAGCTGAAACGCCCGAACGCCGCGCCGCTTCTGCTTTGGACAAACTGCCGTTTTTCAGCATATCGGAAAAGCCTTTATCAACAGCATAGCCGCCGACGCGCTTTGCACCCTCTTCAAGCAATTGCGCTTCAAATTCTTTTATGTGACGTGCCTCAAGCTTTGAAAGCCGTATGTGACCTATCCCCGCATTGATCCGACGGAGCAGGTCCTTATAGTTTTCAAGAGTACGTGCTGCAAGTCCAGACGTTGAGGCGTGTTTTATCCATTCCGTGGAGTATTCCGCAAAGGTGGTGTTACCGTCAAAGGCAACGAGTCCCTTTTTGACCTGCTCCTCGAAAAGCGCGGCGGCTTTTTGGAGTTCCTTTTGCGCTTTCTTTTCGGACATTCCCGAGGGCGGTTTCCATGTCATGGATTTAAACCTCTGCTTGCCGCTGCTGTTTTCGTCCACATATACGCGGATAAGGAAAGAGGTCGAGCCGTCCTTATTCTTTCGGGGGGTTATGTTTGCCATTCTTTTTCACCCACTCCCTTTGATCGAAATGGTTTGCCATTTCTTCCGATAATTTTACAAGCATATATCGTTCAAAATCTATATTTTTTTCAAGTTCTTGTAAGCCAAGTTGTTAAGAATGCAACTATTAGAACAACCACTTGGTTTAACTATATATGCAAATTAAAATGCAATGGAAACAAATAAGGGATGAAAACATATGCGTATACAAAAGAAATGCTAGAAAGCATGGGGCTTACTCTCAAACCATGTAAACGTCTAATTTAGACAATTGAAAAACGATAAATATCGTTCAATAATAAGAAAGAGCGTGGAACAGCTCGACATGCGGCGAACCTGTCCTCAAAATAACTTGAAAGCTGCGCGTAAACTAATGCCCGATTATGGATCAGTATCACCAATTTTGGGGATATTTCCTTGATTAAATCACCTATCAGAATCTGAATTACCACGATTTGGACTATTGCAGGTGATTTTTTGTAAGGGCATATTTCAAGCGGTTTGCAGGTCATACTATTTAAAATTTAAAACAAACACTTAAAACAAAACAATATAAAATCGGGAATAAAAAATGAAAAAGAAATAAATCCGAACTCCCTGCGTCTAATTTGAAATGCGGAAAATTAGTATAATATTGAGTGCTGTAAATAATATGTGAGACTGAATAAAGAACCGTGTAAATGCCAATAATAACCATAAATAAATATATGGAGGAAAATTGGTATGAAAACAACAAGAACACACGGTTTAGACGAAAGAGAAATGGAGCTTGTAAAGCAGCTGATGGCAGACTGCAAAAGTACGGGAGATATTCAGGCGAAACTGAAAAAATTATTCGCGGGAACTATCGAGCAAATGCTTGAAGTTGAAATGGACGAGCACCTTGATTACGAGAAAAATTCTGTAGAAGGAAACAACTCTGGCAACAGCAGGAATGGTTACGGAAAGAAGACAATTTCCAGCGATTATGGAGATTGCGAAATAGCCGTACCCCGTGACAGAAACGGCGAATTTGAGCCAAAAGTAATTGAAAAAAGACAGACCCGTACCGATGAAATTGAACAGAAAATAATGGCGATGTACGCAAAGGGAATGTCCCAAAGAGACATCGAAGATACGCTCCGTGATATTTACGGTTCCGATATTTCACAGGGCATGATCTCGAAAATAACGGACAGGATCTTGCCCGAATTAAACGAGTGGCAGAACCGTCCTTTGGACAAAATTTATCCCGTAATTTTCTTTGACGGAATTGTTTTTAACTCCAGAAAAGACAATAAAATTATTACAAAATGTGTGTACTCTGTACTCGGAATCAACATGGAGGGACAGAAAGAAATATTGGGAATGTGGATATCGGAAAATGAGTCCGCAAGCTTCTATGCGAGCATATGTGCAGACCTCAGAAACCGCGGTGTTACCGACATTTTCATAGCCTGCCACGATAATTTGACAGGTTTGAATGAAGCAATTAAATCAATATTTCCAAAGACAAAAAATCAGCTTTGTATAGTACACCAAATAAGAAATTCCTGCAAATTCGTGCCGTACAAGGACAGGAAATCTGTGTGTGCAGACTTGAAGAAAATTTACGGTGCAGTAAACCTTGACGACGCGGAATTTGCAAAAGAAGAATTCCGCGAAAAGTGGGACAATAAGTATCCTAACATTTTAAAATCCTGGGATAAAAATTGGGCGGAACTTACTGCATTTTTTGAATATCCACAGGAGATTCGGAGAATAATTTATACAACAAATACTGTTGAAGCCTATCATCGAATGGTAAGAAAATTTACGAAGTCCAAAGCAATTTTTCCGACGGACGATTCGATACGCAAGGTAGTTTATATGAGCGTCCAAGAGATTTCCAAAAAGTGGACGATGCCCGTCCGTGACTGGGGACTTGCTTATTCTCAGTTTGCGATTTTCTTTGAGGACAGACTGGCAGCCTGACGGCTGTTGGGACTCCGTCCCAAACCACGAGGTTTATCCGCTTGGGAACATCCGATGAAGAAAAACAGCGGATTTTACTCCGCTGCCCTTCACCGTATTGTTCCGCAGTTTGCGTCGGGTCGCTCCTCAGAACTCAGCTTGCTGAGTTTTTGCTCATGTTTTGACTGCATTTTTAGTATTAACAATTTTTGTCGCAAAAATGCATTTACACAGTTTATAATTCAGACCCATAGCCGCTATTAGAGGGTATCATATTTTAGAGCAGGTCTAAACCCGTCGATTTCGACCCCTTTAAAAATTCACGAGTAAATAAAAGATAACGGAAGCAGGTGAACCTGCTCCCTCTCTTTTTAAGATTATTGGTACGCTGTCAATATAATAACTGTTTTGAAAACGTTTTTAAAGCTGTTCTTACGATACAAGTGTACTTTCTTCAAACAGTGTTTCGGGTGCAATGTCAATATCGCCGTTATCCCATACTGCTGTACCGTACTCAACATAAACCTGTCTGAATGTGTCAATATCTCGCAAAGGCTTATAACATGGCATATCAAGCAGAGGTTTGAAATCAAATATGCGCCGCTCTCCATTGCTAAACAGCACAAGCAGCTTGTAATCTTCCAACGGACGGATTGATTTTGCACCTATTGGCTTTGGACATTCCCCTGCATATGCAATACCGTCAATAATATACATACAGATACCTCCTATCTCAAAGGATCAATTTTGTTAAACTGTTCGCCTTGTACAGCTTTGTTCCATGCCGCATAAGCTTCATCTTCGTGAATTGCAAGCCACGCCTGTATCATTCTGAGCTGCTTAACAGGTATAGACCCCGCCAACAGTTCCCCGTCAATACCGATAGAGGCTTCATATTCTCCGTAATAGGCGTGAATATGCGGCTTATTGTGCTGCGTTATATCTTTAAACAGCATTTTTATTACTATTCCCATAAATCTACTTAACTCAGGCATTTTTATTCCTCCGTTTCTTTTTCCACTTTAATTGGAGCAGGTTTGCCACTGTTGTCCCGCTCTACTGTTTCAGTTATAGCTCTGTTGATGAAGCCGTTAAGAGTTTCGCCACGCTGAGTTGCATGATCTTTTATAGTGGGTAAATATCCCTTTGGCATTCTTATAAGCGTTTTATCATATACTTTGCTTTCGTATTTTGCAACTGCTTTTTGTTGCGCTTTTGTTGTAGCCATAGTTTCACCGCCTTATTTTAATTATATCATATACAAATATCGTTAACAATATACAATATGCACAATGATAACGATATATATTTGTCTAAATTACCACTCGATATATCGTTAACGATAGTATATAATATAATCACAGGGTACTGAAAGCGGCACACCTGCTCCGAACCCAATAACCAAACAGGAGGTAAGCCAATATGAACAAAACAAGGTCAAAAGTAATGACAATAGCGAACCGCCTTGTAAAGCAGGGACTGACCCGCTCGCTTGCGACGGAATAGTCAAGGCAAACGCGCTCCGCACAAAGGTAAAGGGAACGTCCCGCCGTCAAAGCGCACTGGAGCAGCTTGCAGACGTAAATCCTGCGGACATATCCGTCAAGCTGAAAAGAAAACCCCGCAACGTCCACGACAGCAACGCAATTGCCGTATACGCCGCTTTAAGGGATAGCAGAGTTTCTTTATTGGCTATCTTCCGAGAGCCGTTGCCGCCGTCCTCGCTCCGCTTATGGATAAGCACACCGAGCCGAACACAAAGGCGTTCAGGGTAACGGGAGGCTTTAACCCTTTGGTAAACTACGGCGCAGCTCTGGATATTGCCGTATAAGAAAAGCTCTTACATAACCGCCGACCAAAGCAAAATGTAAGAGCGCAAACCGTCCACAAGGGAGCAGGTTAATATTATTATAACCGACCTGCTCCCAAATGTCAAGTATTTTTGAAAAGGAGTTTTTATTAAGAACAGCAATGTTGAAAAAATACGGAATTGCTTCCAACCATGGCGATCCCGAACATCTCTGGCAAGGTCTTGGTATGTCATACACCATGGACGGTTTCCGTAAAGACGTTGCCGCTGCTATGGGCAATTCGGACAAGTCCCCTGCCGCCGATGCAAAATATTATGTACAGGTCGGGGCGTTTGCAAACAGGACTAATGCAGAAACGTATCTTGCTCAGGTCAAAAAGACTTATCCCGACGCGTTTATTAAAAAGTTTTAGGAGGTTTCAATATGAATAGCTTTTTGAAAACAGCTGCAAGCGGTCTTATCGGCATTGCGGGATTTCTTATCGGAGAATTTGACGGTCTGTACAAAGCCTTGCTTGCGCTGATAATTGCTGATTACATAACCGGCGTTATCGTTGCGATCGTAAAAAGGCAGCTTTCCAGCGAGATCGGCGCAAAGGGTATCGCTAAGAAGATACTTATGCTGATAGTTGTCGCGGTTGCCAATGTGCTTGACGTTCAGATCATCGACGGCGGTGCGGCTCTGCGGAACATAACGATCATTTTCTATGCAGCAAATGAAGTTATTTCGCTGTTGGAGAATACGGGGGCGTTAGTTGTCCCGTATCCTAAGAAAATGCTTGATGTGCTGGAGCAGTTGAAGAATAGGGAGAAGTGATGTTTTATCTCCGCAGGGTGATGCCTGCGGGGATATTTTGACCCGCATTTTGACCCGCATATCTGTACTTTTTTATAATATTTTTACTGGTTTTACAGTATTTTTGAAGTTAACAAATAAAAAGTAAAAAGCCCGCAAACCGTTTAAATAACGCATTTGCGGGCTTTTTCAACTGGTCGAGGTGACGGGACTCGAACCCACGGCCTCTGCGTCCCGAACGCAGCGCTCTACCAAACTGAGCCACACCTCGAATTATTGTTGTTATTTTAAGCATAAAATATTATACCACAAAAAACTATATTTGTAAAGACTATTTTCAAAAAAATTTCTAATAATTGTATGTCTTGAAAATCATCATGACATAAATTGAAAAATTAAACCTTGTTGCCATAATTTTCTAGTGTTATGCGGTCATATAGCGGAAGCGACAGACTGTTGTTTGAAAACAGACTTCCGCTTTATTTGGAAACAGAGCCTTTATTGAAAATTTTTCCTTATATAGTCAATGTAGTCTCTCTTTGCAGCAGCTTCGGGATTTTCCAGATACCACTCGTATTCCTCACATATTCCTTGCTTTAAAGGCTTTACCTCAGGCATTAGATCCAGCATTTTCGTTACGTCAAGTGAGTAATCATAGTCGTAAAAGCAGAAATAATTTCTTGCGTAATCATTTTGGGGTGCAAGACGTATTTCGGGGCTCTTTCCCGCCGCTTCAAAGCAGCATTCGACCCATTTCTCCGCAGTAACGGTATCGTGATTTCCAACATTAAAAATGCGGTTTGCAGGCTTTTTAGCGTTAACTGTACCTATGAATCTGCACAGGTCGTCAACGTCAAAGAATTGCAGCTTCAGTTCCTTTCGCGGAAGATAAACGGACTCTCCAAGCGCCGCACAGTCAAAAATAAACGGCGCACGGTAAAGGTTCTCTCCCTTGCCGTAAAGATAGGGCGGACGCAGTATGTACAGGTCTTTAACATTTTCAATCAGGTATTTCTCAGCAGCAAGCTTGTTTGCGCCGTAATCGCCCCAAACCGTGTTTCTGCCGCACTCTGCGGTTTCTTTAAACGGCTGGGGAAGCGTTTCGGGATAGACTGCGCTTGAGCTTATGAAAACATACTGTCCAAAATCTCCGAGAGCGGCGTGCAGTGATAGAACGTCCCCGCGGGTATATGCGGAAACGTCTATAACAATATCAAAGCTGTACTTTTTCAGCTTACCGCCGATATTATGCCTGTCGCAAATTATTGGCGTAACGTTCTTGCTTTGAGGCTTTGTACCTCTGTTCAGCACGAAAACATTTTCACCCTTTTCGGCAAAATATTCGGCAATGCGGCGGCTGACAAAAACCGTACCGCCGGTCACAAGGATATTTTTCACGTCCGTACCTCCAAATGCAAACTTACGCAGGCGTTTCGCCGCCGAAATATACCTTGTGCCAAACAAGGAAAATAAATATCGTCCATATCTTGCGGCTGTTGTCATACCTGCCCGCGCGGTGGTCGTCCAGAAGCTTCACCAGCAGCTCGGTGTTAAAGAAATGCTCTGCCGTTCCGGAGGTAAAATGCTCCTTTACGATTCCGTAGTATTTGTCCTCTTTAAGCCATACGCGGATAGGAACAGGGAAACCCAGCTTTTTCTTGTTTGCCGTTTGCGGCGGTGCTGCTCTGAGCGCAGCTTTTCTCATGGCAAACTTTGTGTTTTCATCGGTAACGCGGTACTTTGTCGGTATCTTTTCGGCTACTGCCATTACCTCCTTGTCAAGGAACGGCACACGCAGCTCCAGACTGTTTGCCATTGACATCTTATCCGCTTTAAGCAGGATATCGCCCGTCATCCACAGGTGCAGATCGAGATACTGCATTTTCGTAACCGCGTCCGCGTCCTTGACCTTATCATAAAACGGACGGGTTATATCCGTGGCAGGGGGAGCGTCCGTCTTTATTTTCAGCAGAGCCTTGCGCTCCTTTTCGCTGAACATATAGGCGTTTCCTATGAAGCGTTCCTCCAAGTCCTTGCCCCTGCGGACAAGGAAGTTTACGCCCCTTTTTGCGGGAAGTTTTGAAGCGATCGCGCCGATACCGCGCCTTATGGGACGAGGAATAGCGTTGTAGGCGGGCATTGACATGGGTTCCTTATAGATGTTGTAGCCGCCGAAAATTTCGTCCGCGCCCTCTCCCGAAAGTACGACCTTGACGTACTCCGAAGCCTTGTTGCAGACAAAGTACAGTGCAATGCAGGAGGGGTCTGCAAGGGGTTCGTCCATGTGGTACTGTATCTTTGAGATGTTGTTCCAGTACTCTTCGGGAGTAATGACCTTGCTGATGTTTTCCTTGCCGATGTATTTGGAGAATTCCTTTGCCCAGCCTATTTCATTGTATCTTTCGTCCTCGCCGAAGCCTACGGTAAAGGTCTTGTCAACATTTGCCACGGCGGCGACGTAGCTTGAATCCACGCCGCTGGAAAGGAAGCTGCCTACTTCAACGTCGGATATCTTATGCGCCTCAACGGAATTATGGAAAATATCCGATATTTCGTCCACCCATTTATCCAGATCGGGTTCGTTGTCGGGATCGAAGTGAACGTCCCAGTAGCGGGTGATATCCAGCTTTCCGTCTCTATACTTGAAATAGTGAGCGGGCGGCAGCTTATAGACGTTCTTGAAAAACGTTTCGGCAGTCGGGGAGTACTGAAATGTCAGGTAGTTTTCCAAAGCCGCCTCGTTAAGCTCCTTTTTGAAATCGGGGTGTACAAGAAAAGCCTTTATTTCCGAGCCGAACATGAACGTACCGTTCATATGTGTGTAATACATAGGCTTGATGCCGAAAAAGTCACGGGCGCCGAAAAGCTCTTTTTTGACGGTGTCCCAGATAACAAAGGAAAACATGCCGCGAAGCTTGTTCAAAAGCTTTTCGCCGTACTCCTCATAGCCGTGAAGGACGACCTCTGAATCCGCATGGCTTTTGAACTTGTGTCCCAATTCAAGCAGCTCCTTGCGGATAGACTGATAGTTGTAAATTTCCCCATTAAAAAGGAGAATTTTGGTATTGTCCTCGTTGTAGATAGGTTGGTCTCCCGAAGCCGTTATGTCAATAATGCTAAGCCGGCGGAAGCCAAGGGCTATGTCGCCGTCAACGTGCTTTCCTCCCGAATCGGGACCCCGGTGACGAATTTTCTCCATCATTGCTTCGATAATTTTATTTGAATCGTTCTGCGTGTTGGTAAATCCTACAAATCCGCACATATTAATCCTCCGAAAAAGTTACTGTTAAAATATACTATTTTATTATACATTATTATGCCGGAATTTTCAAGAGCAAAATAAAAAAGCCGCACATTTCTGTGCAGCCTTCAATAAAAACAGACGCGGTACAGACTGAATACGGCAGAATAAAGCCGCCGTGCCAAACCTCGGAATGAATGCGTATTTTTACGAACAGTATAGTGCGGGATAATACTAATCCCTCATTGAATTATAGACAATCTCTCGGAACAAAACCGCATATATCAAAGCTTTTGTGCCGATTTCTTGTCAATAATTCTAATGGGGATTAGCAACGTTTACAGCAGCTCACTTGCGGAATTGCTGTAAACGTTTCTGTTTCCGCTATCTTTTTCTCAAAGAGCTTTTTATGCGCTGTACCAATGTGGGCTTGACCTTTCTGCCTTTTCCCGAAGCGGCTGCCGAAGCGTTTTCGTATGCCTCGCGGATAAACGTCGACTGAGAATCAACAGGCTCTTCCTCTGACCTTACGTGGACGTAGCTGCTGTCGGGAAGCATTACGCGCGCCTTTATGTTGTCCCTTGTCAGTATGCCGAAGATGTGCATTATTCTTTTGCGCACATGGGTATCGTAGATAGGAGCGGCGACTTCAACGCGTCTGAGGGTGTTTCTCGTCATAAAGTCTGCGGAACTTATGTAAAGCTTCATGCGTTCGGGAGTACCGAAAATATAAATGCGGCTGTGTTCGAGATAACGTCCCACAATGCTTGTTATCTCAATATTTTCTGTATAACCCTTTATACCCGCCACAAGGCAGCATATGCCCCGTATCACCATGCGTATTTTAACGCCCTTTTGCGAGGCTTCAACAAGCTTGTCGATAAGTATTTTATCGGTCAGGGAATTCATTTTAAGACCGATAAAGGCTTCCTCGCCCCGTTCCGCGGCGGCTATCTCGCCGTCTATCATTTCTATTATCCTGTTCTGGAGACACAGGGGAGCCACAAGAAGTTTGCTTGTGTTTTCCGCAAGAGTGTTTGTGGACAAAGCGTTGAAAACCATAAGAGCGTCCGAGCCGATCTCTCTGTTAGCCGTCATAAGGCACAGATCGGTGTAAAGCGCGGAGGTCTTTTCATTGTAGTTTCCCGTGCCTATCTGGGAGATATATTCTATCTTTCCGCCGCCAGTTTTTCTTGTGATAAGCAGCAGCTTCGAGTGTACCTTTAAATTATCCGGACCGTATATAACGCTGCATCCGGCGTGTTCAAGACGCTTCGACCAGCCTATGTTGTTTTCCTCGTCAAAGCGTGCTCGCAGCTCCACAAGCACAAGCACGTCCTTGCCGTTTTCCGCGGCGGCAATAAGAGCGTCCACTACCTTTGAATCGGAGGCTACTCTGTAAAGGGTTATTTTTATTGATACCACCGACGGGTCGTTTGCCGCCTCGTGAAGCAGTCTTAAAAACGGCTTTATGGACTCAAACGGATAGGACAGGATAATATCCCGCTTTTGTATCTGGGGTATCATAGGCATGTCCTTGTCCACCTCGCGGGAGGGCTGAGGATCCGCCCTGCCGAAGAAAAGCGTAGGCAGGCTTTCCTCCAGACGGCCCCTGAGCGGGTACACAAAGGAAAGGTCGAGCGGAGATTTAAGGTGGAATATCTGCTCGTGTTTAAGCTCCAACTTTTCGCAGAGGTAGTCTACCGCCGCAGAACCAAGCTTGCGGGAAAGCTCCATGCGGACAGGGGAAAGCTTCTTGCGCTTTTTCAGCAGCTCGGACATTACCTCCCGCAGGTCTACGTCGTGGTCGTAGAGAGCCTCCTCCATGTTGATATCTGCATTTCGGGTTATGCGCATGAGGGACTTGTCGAGTATCTTATAGTTCTCGAAAATAAGCGGCATATAGTGGAGTATAAGCTCTTCCACAAGCATAAAGCGGCGCTTGTTTCCCGTCGGCAGGAAGATGATCCTTGAAAATGCTCCGCTGGCGGGAACAAGACCTATCGTTACCGACGAGGACTTTGATTCAAGCTGAGCCGCGGCATATATCTCCTTGTTTTTAAGGAAAGGGAACGGGTGCCGCTTGTCTATGACCTGCGGTGAAATAAGGGGAAGTATCTCCGCGGTAAAGTAGGCTTTGAGAAAGCTTTCCTCATCTTTTGAAAGAGCCTTGAAATCCACCTGCTCAACGCCGTGTCCCTCCAGCTCGGACATTATTCTGCTGTACGCTTTGTCGCGCATGGGGTTCAGCTCCGCGACCCGCTTGAATATAGCGTCAAGCTGTTCTCGGCAGGTCATGTCCGTTTTATTTTCTCGGACGTCCGCGTCCACAAGAGTGCGGTCGTAAAGAGAGCCGACGCGTATCATAAAAAACTCGTCCAGATTCGACTGAAAAATCGCCGCAAACATAAGTCTTTCACAGAGGGGGACGTTCTTGTCCACAGCCTCTTCGAGAACTCTTTCGTTGAACTTGAGCCATGACAGCTCCCGGTTGTCGTAATATTGTTTCATACTTATGACCATTCCTTTCTGAGTTTTGCGGTTTCCGTAAGGAAATCGAGGCGACAGCCGAAGAAGCAAAACTCGCAGTTTGAAAAAATAAGTTTTTTCAAACTTATCCCCCTGTTATTTTTCTGACGCTGTTATATATATTATATTGTCAGAGGAGAAAAAAGTCAAGTAAATCGGGCAAATAAGAGATAAACGCAGGTCAAACTCATTTTCATGCAAATTTCAGACGTACGCACAGCACCGCCCCGCTGCGACAAAATCCGCGCCGGGTCGGGCGTAAAATATAAACTATACAACACATCGTAAGGAAGTGAAAATATGCCCGTTATCATAGAAACGGAGGAAAACACCGTAATCGCCAGACTTTCAGGCGAGGTGGATCACCATACCGCCAAAGCCATACGCGAGGACATCGATCTTGCCATAGACAGACACCACCCCAAGCAGCTCATACTTGACTTCGACGGCGTAACATTTATGGACAGCTCAGGTATCGGTCTTGTTATGGGACGGTACAAAATAGTCAAGCCCTACGGCGGCTGCGTTATCATAGAAAACACAGGGAACCAGATAAAAAAGGTCATGCGGCTTGCGGGTCTGGACAGGCTTGCCGTTATCAGATAGCAAAACCGAAAGGACTGTGAAAAAATGAAAATTCTTAACGAAATAAAATTTACCGTTCCCGCGGACAGCCGCAACGAGGGACTTTCAAGAGTCGTGGTCTCGGCGTTTGCGGCGCAGCTCGATCCGTCGGTGAGCGAAGTGGGAGAGATAAAAACCGCTGTTTCCGAGGCAGTAACGAACTGTATAGTCCACGCCTACAGGGGAACGTCCTCCGACAAAAGCAGGATAGAAATAACCGCCCGCGCTCTTGAGGACAATACGCTCTATATAAAAATACGGGACAGCGGATGCGGTATCCCGGACGTAAAAAAGGCCATGGAGCCCATGTATACCTCCGCTCCCGAGGAGGAACGCGCCGGGCTGGGCTTCGCTGTAATGGAGAGCTTTATGGATTCGGTGTCGGTAAGAAGCGTTCCCGGCAAGGGCACAACGGTAATTATGAAGCGGAAAATACTTTCGGACAAAAGCGATACATAGCCGCGCGACAGCGGCAATACTGAAAAGAAAGGAAAAACCGCCGTGAATTCTCTGAAAGACAACCGTCTTGCCGAAGAAAACCTTGGGCTTGTTCACCTGTGCGCAAACCGTTTCAGGGGAAAGGGAATAGAGTACGACGATCTTTACGGCGCGGGCTGCGTGGGACTGGTAAAAGCAGCCTCCGCTTTCGACAGGGACAGGGGAGTCAAGTTCTCCACATACGCAGTACCTGTCATACTGGGGGAAATAAAGCGGCTGTTCCGCGACGGAGGCTCCGTTAAGGTAAGCCGTTCGGTTCGGGAGCTGGGCATGAGGATATCCCGCGCAAGGGAACAGTTTATGCTTCTGCACGGCAGAGAGCCTGCCGTTTCCGAGCTTGCCGAGCTGACGGATTCCTCTCCCGAGGACGTTGCCGAAGCTATAGCTGTAAATCTTCCCGCCGTGTCTCTTACAGACGACTCCGAAAACGGAAACGAGGGACAGATAGATATTGCCGAGCCCTCCCCCGACGCGGAGCTTGTTGATATACTTTCCCTCAGACAGGCTCTCGGAGCTCTTGACGAGACCGACCGCCGCCTTATATACTGCCGTTATTTCAAGGACATGACCCAGACCCGAACAGCCGAGGTACTCGGAATGTCCCAGGTGCAGGTGTCCCGACGCGAAAAAAAGCTTCTTATGATATTAAGGGGAAACCTGCTGGAATAAAAAACGGAGGACATATCGGCACTCGATCTGCCGGTGCGTCCTCCGTTTTTATATATCAGAATTTACCTCCGCCTCCGCCGTGAGTGCTTCCGCTGGAGCTTGTGTGGGTGCTGCTGCCTCCGCCGCTTCCGGAGCTTGATTCTATCTTGGTTCGAGTAACGTTATTATAAAGGAAAATATCCCGCGCATTGTTTACCCTCATGCTGCCGTTTTTAATGTACACACGGGCGGCTGTTTGCTTTACCGCAGTCCTGAGCTGCGCTTTCATGCAAAGGCAGACAACCAATCCCGCGATTACGCCTATCGCCAAAGAAATCAAAAACATCTGACCGTAATTTTTCGGTCTGTTCCCGACGTCGTATGCGTTTCCGCTGCTCTCGTACTTTTCGATGTAGGAATCAGACTGATCAGCAAATTCCTCAAAAGCGCTGTAATAATCGCCGTTGCTGAGATAACCTGCAACCTTGTCGCCGATCCGATCTATACCGTAGTCGGTAAAGGCTCTTATACCGTTTCCCTTTGTGGAAATGTGCCAGTTCCTGCCGCCCATGTCCACAAGCAGCAGAAGTCCGCTGCCCGCGCTGTCATAGCCGTAATCGTTATAGTCGTAGTAATCGTCCGCATAATCTACGGCGGATTTTCCGCCTGTGGAATTGACCGTTACCACAGCTATATCGTAACCGAAGTCATGCTTTTCTATAACATCGTTTATGTAACGTTCAAGGGACTGCTCCTCGCTGTCGGTGAGCAGGTTTGCTTCGTCAACTACCTTGTCGGGATTTTCCGCATAAACAGGACAGGCTAAAGCCGTACACATAACCGCCGCCGCAAATGCCGCGGCAATTTTTTTCAGTATTTTCATTTGCGAACCTCCCAACGTTTCAGACTACCGCCTGAATGATAAACGCAACAGCGGTAACTGCCGCTGTAATTCCCGCGAACAGACCCCAGAATTTTCCGTAATCGGTGGGAAGATTTCCCACAAACTTGCCTGTCTGACCGTTCATGGCAAAGCGGTAGACCTTGCCCCTGTAGGTGGTGTTGAGCATCCACACGGGAAGCAGAGCATAACGTATCTTTCCGCTTTTCAGCCGTATATCTGTCTTTTCTGGAATTACCGTTGCGTACCCAGACACCGTGTTTCTGAATTCCTGCTGGGTACTGTTCCTTATCCGCTCGTTGGCGCGGTTACGGCTCTGCTCGGCGCTTACGTCGTATTTATCCGCCATATAGCCCGCAAGATACGCCGTGTTAAAATTAACGCAGCCGCTGTAGTTGTACGGCTCTATCGCCTCTGAAAGCTCGTCGGGCATTTTTTCGGAACCGTCAACAGGGACTTTTTCAAACTCAATTGAACCGTCCCGCACTATCAGGTAGTGGGAAGTCTCAGTGTAGCGGTAATCTCCCGAACGCCAACTTCTGACCCTCGTGGCGCGGTAGCGGATATTGGCGTCCGCGTCGCAGTCGAACAGCCAGAACGGAACATAAACGCCTTTTATCTCGTCGATGCGGTGCTCGTCCCTAAAGCTTTTCGGCAGCAGGAACTTTCCTTTCAGATATCCTGCAAGCGCATTTTTGGCGGCTTCCTTGTCTATCTTAAAGGGTATTATCATGTCGGGTTTGAGACCGCCCTCAAACTGTCCCGTCATGACAATTGGACTGTCGCAGTAGGGACAGGCTGATGCCGCTGTAGTATCGTCGGCGACTATCTGTCCGCCGCAGCTTTTGCAGCTGTAAACTTTCATTCCCGAAGCTTCCTCCGCGCCCCACTCGGAAGAGGGAATGTCCCATTCGAGACTGTCCCCGACGCTTTGTGAGGCCTCGGTAAATTCTTTCAGAGCATCTATTTCAAATTCCGTATCGCAGTATGGACACTTCATTTTCTGGGAATTGCTGTTGAACTCGATAGCGCCGCCGCAGCACGGGCATTTGTATTCAATAAGTGCAGACATAAGCTTCACCTTTCAATTGAAAAAGCAGGGACAGGGAAGACGGCAAAAATATTATTCTGCCGCTGCCCTCTGTCCCATTTCTTTTACTTTATATCGTTCTCGTCAAATTTGTCGCCGCATTCGGGACAGAATTTAGGCGGATTTGCAGGATCCTCGGGTTCCCAGCCGCACTTGTCGCAGCGGTACAGGGGAACTCCCGCAGGCTTTGGTTTTCCGCACTCGGCGCAGAATTTACCCTTGTTGACCGTTCCGCAGGAGCAAGTCCAGCCGTTATCCGCGGGCTTGGGACTTCCGCACTCGGAACAGAATTTCGTTGTATTTACCGTTCCGCATGAACAGGTCCAGCCGTTTGCGGGAGCGGCTTGCGCGGGTTGTACTGTTTGAGCCGCCTGCTGTTGCTGCGCTGCCATTCCGAAAAGCGCCTGAGCGTTAAGTCCTCCCGATTGCTGAGCCATACCCATGCCCATAAAGCCTGTCATAGCTCCCGCGCTGTTTCTTGCAGCAGACTGCATAGCCGCGCTCTGGGCTTCGACCATAGTTGCCGCTGCCATTGACGGATCGCGGTTCACCGCCCTGCGCTGGAGATCCTTTATCATCTTTTCGTCCTCGGGGGAGCAGGTAACGGAGTTTACTCCGAACGAGGATATCTTGATGCCCCGAAGCTCCGTCCACTTTTTGGAGAGCACCTCGTTGAGAGCGTCCGCGATCTCCATAGTGTGACCGGGAAGCGCGCTGTAGCGTATGCCCATATCGGAAATTTTGGCAAACGCAGGCTGGAGAGCCGTCATAAGCTCGGTTTTGAGAGTGCTGTCTATCTCGCTTCTGCGGTACACATCGCGGACGTTTCCGCATACGTTGGAATAGAAAAGAAGCGGGTCGATTATGCGGTATGAATACTCGCCGTTGCAGCGAATGGAAACGTCGATATCCAGACCGATATTTCTGTCAACCACTCTGAACGGAACAGGGTTTGGCGTGCCGTATTTGTTGCCTAAAATTTCCTTTGTATTGAAATAGTACACACGGGTGTCCGTTGAAGCCTGACCGCCGTGAGCGAAACGGTCAACAACGCTGCCGAAGGTCTCCTTAATGCTTGTGCCCAAGTCGCCGGCGAAAATGGAGGGCTCGCCCGAAATATTAAAGGTGTATTCGCCCGGCTCAGCGCATACGTCGAGTATCTTACCCTGCTCAACGATTATCATGCACTGACCGTCCGCAACGGCGATGCCGGAGCCCTGAGTGATGACGTTATCGCTTCCGCTTGTGTTGGAGGATTTGCCGTTTATTTTTTTGCGTCCTTTCTGGACAAGAATGTCATTGCTCATAGCCTCGCAGTAAATAAATTCTTTCCACTGGTCGGCAAGAACTCCGCTGACGGAGCTGACAGCCGCTTTAATAAGACCCATATGTAACAACTTCCTTTCGTTTAGTTGAATTAAAGGGATAAACATGAATAGACCTGTTCGGTAACCGCAGAAGCATCGCCTTGCTTGTCTTTTTGACGGAAGGCTTTGTGCGCCTCGCTTGCAGTACATACAGTACAGCGGCGTTCGGCTCACTTTGCCTTCCGCCCAAAATCCTGCGCAATCCGACACTTCTGCGGTTACCGAACAGGTCTAATATATTATACAATATTTCAACGGGATTTTCAATAGTTTTGGTCAAAAAACAAAATTTATAATTGCAGCGTTCGGCTTATACGGCTTAAAGCAAAACTGACTCCGCGGCTCATGCGAAGTCAGTTAACAGTATGAATCCTTAATTCATTTTATAATATTTTTACAAATTCCAGATAATAATTACTGCCGCGCAGGTCAGCACCGCAAAAGCCGCGATAACGTACACCCATACGTAACGTTTTGCTCCGCCTGCGTTTCCGGACGTTTCAGGAAGAACGCGGGCTTTGCGCATTATCTGAGTCAGGGGTTTATAGAGCATAACGGTCAGCGCGCTGTTCAGTACTGCTTTAAGCAGGTTAAAGGGCAGGAAAACAGGCAGCAGCATTTCAGCCACGGTCTCTCTGGGAGTACCCATATAAAGCGGCGTGATAAGGTAATTCCACGCAAGCATCATTATCGTCATGAAGACCGTTCCGCAGGCAAGACCCGTCACCGCGCCCTTAATGGTATGTATCCTTTTATACATGATAGAAGCGGTGCAGGCAAACGCCGTTGTGGAAATAAAATTCATAAGCGCGCCGATAGGACCTGTGCCGCTGATAGTTACCATTTCAACCAGCGATACAACCGCCGACATTATCACCGAGGCAAGCGGTCCGAACATGAATCCGCCGATAGTGATTATGACGTCCTTCGGCTCGTACTTCAGGAACATTATCACGGGTATTCTGAAAACAAATACCGTTAAGTACGCCAGAGCGGTCATAAGGGACATCGTTACAAGCTTTTTCACGTCCATGCGGGATTTGTTTCCAAGTGTTACAGATTTTTGCATAAGATTACCACCTTTTAATAAAAATAATTATTAATAAAGCAGTCTGCAACAGCAAACGCCTGTGAAAATTACTTCCACAGGCGTACTCGCGCATTATACCAAACTTGGCGCAGCGTTTGTTTCTTTCATCCGGACTATACCGTCGGTTTCGGAATTACACCGAATCAACACAAGGCTGAGCCTTGACCCTTTACGTTTGTAAATATCTCAAAAAGGTTCAAAAGCTGCACGATAAGTAAAACATTGCATACCGCTGCCTATGCTCGCGGACTTCAAGCCAAAGCCTGTCACCGCCGGTGAGGAATTACACCTCGCCCTGAAACAGATTGCATTTATTCGATTAGAATTTCTGACGGAGAATTATTCTTCCGAGTCGCCTCCGAAGTCGAACTCAAGAAGTTCGCCGCAGCCGGGACAGGTCATTGAACCCTCTTCAAGCATACCTTCGTTAAGGCAAATAGTATCGCCGCAGCTCGGACATACGACCTCGTAAAGCTCGTCGTCGTCATCGCAGCCGCATTCGCAGTCGTCATCGTCACATTCGCAGTAGTCGTCATCATCGCAGCAGCAATCGTCAACATCGTAGAAATCGCGCTCTACTTCTCCGAGATCCTCGTCGATAGCGTCAACTACCTCAACGATCTCATCAATCTGATCCTGCATATCCTCCGATGTAACGGCAACCTCGTCAAGTATATCGGCAATTGCCAGAATTACCTTGCCTTCTTTTGTGGAACCGTCGATCTCCAGACCTTCAATAAGTCCTTTCAGATAAGCGACCTTTTCACCAAGCTTCATAGATCAAATCTCCTTTCAGCGCATTAATAATATGCGTAACAAATATAAATTATGACTGATTCGGCACAGTCTGAAACGTCTTTTAAGCGCGCTCCATGTACTCGCCTGTTCTTGTGTCGATCCTGATAGTTTCGCCCTCGTTGATAAAGAGGGGGACTCTTACCTCCGCGCCTGTCTCAAGAGTAGCGGGCTTAGTTGCGTTTGTAGCTGTATTTCCCGCAAAGCCGGGTTCCGTCTGGCTTACGACAAGATCTACAAAGTTGGGGGGCTCTACTGCAAAAACCTTGCCCTTGTAGGAGCAAACCTTGCAGATCATTTCTTCCTTGACGAACTTGAAGTTGTTGGAAAGCTCCGCATTGCTGATCGGAACCTGCTCGTATGTCTCGGGATCCATAAAATAGTAAAGATCGCCGTCGGTGTAGGAATACTGCATATCCTTTCTTTCAACGAAAGCAGTGGGAAACTTAGCCGAAGGGTTGTAGCTCTTTTCAATCACGGAGCCTGTGATAACATTCTTGATCTTGGTTCTTACGAAAGCCGCGCCCTTGCCGGGTTTAACGTGCTGGAATTCAACGACCTGAAGCACGTTGCCGTCCTCCTCAAAGGTAACGCCGTTTCTGAAATCGCCTGCTGTAATCATATAACTTAACCATCCTTAAAAATTTTTGGCGGAAAATACCGCATAAAAAGCTTACATATATTTTACTACATTTTTTTCAATATTGCAAGTGTTTTTCGTATTTTTTCCTTTAACACCCGAATATTTTTTCCAAAAGGCTGTGAAAAATACTGTGCTTCTGGAAATACGTCCCCAAAAGCCGTTTTCACAAACTAAGCGGGCAGAATAAAATTCTGCCCGCTTTCTAAGCGTTTTGATCAAAATTAATACTTACGCTTACGAGCAGCTTCGGACTTTTTCTTACGCTTTACCGAAGGCTTCTCATAGTGTTCTCTCTTACGAACTTCCGCGATAACGCCGTCCTTTGCGCAGCTTCTTTTGAAGCGCTTGAGAGCGGTATCCAAGGATTCGTTTTTACCAACACGAATTTCTGCCAATTTGATTCCCTCCCTTTGCCATAAGGCAGAGGCTCATATACAAGATACAACTATTTTATTATACCCTATAAGCCTCGCGTTTGTCAAGAGCAATTCAAAAAAATATACACAAAAAATCTTCTTTTTTTTCGGCAGGTTATATAAAACGACTATTTCACCACAATATTTACAAGTCTTCCCTTGACGTAAATTTCCTTGACGATATTCTTTCCGTCTATAGCCGCAGCGACCGCTCCGTCCGCCTTTGCAAGACCTAAAACCTCGTCCTGCTCAGCCTCCGCGGGGACGTTTATCTTCGCCTTTATCTTTCCGTTTACCTGCACCGCGACCTCGATCGTGCTGTCTATACAGAGCTTTTCATCATATTTTACCCATTCCTGCTCGTTCAGTATGCCGCCGAAGATCACGCTGTACATTTCCTCGGTGATGTGCGGTGCAAAGGGATTGAGCATAATAAGCAGCGCTTTCATCTCCGCCTTGTTTATGCTGCCTATACTGTATATCTCGTTGATAAGACTCATCATTGCAGCCACGGCGGTGTTGAACTTCATCGCCTCAATATCCTCGGAGACCTTTTTAATCGTTTTATGCATAAGGGAAACCGTTTCGGGACGGTATTCATCACCGTCAACAAGCTTCTCCTGCAAAGCCCATATCCTGTCAAGGAAACGCTTGCAGCCTTTCATGCTTGTTTCGCTCCATGGCGCAGCCTGTTCATAGTCGCCCATAAACAGCACGTACACCCTCAGCACGTCCGCGCCGTACTGATCGACAACGTCGTTAGGGTCGACCGTATTTCCTCTTGACTTAGCCATTTTCTCGCCGTCCGAACCGAGAATAAGTCCCTGAGCCGTTCTCTTGGCATAAGGCTCGTCGCAGGGGACTTCCCCGATATCGTACAAAAATCTGTGCCAGAATCTTGAGTATATCATATGACGGGTGACGTGCTCCATACCGCCGTTGTACCAGTCAACGGGCATCCAGTATTTCAACGCCTCCTGTGACGCAAACGCCTCACTGTTGTTCGGGTCACAATATCTCAAAAAGTACCATGAAGAACCTGCCCACTGCGGCATAGTATCAGTCTCGCGCCTTGCGTCGCCGCCGCACTTGGGGCATTTGCAGTGTACGAACTCGTCTATCTTGGCAAGAGGACTCTCGCCGTCAGAGCCGGGTTGGAAATTCTCCACGGGAGGGAGCTTAAGGGGCAGCTCATCGTAAGGTACGGCAACCATTCCGCAGGTCGGACAATGTACGATAGGGATAGGCTCGCCCCAGTAACGCTGACGGTTGAACGCCCAGTCTTTCATCTTGTACTGAACGCCCTTTTCGCCGCAGCCCTTTTCCGCCAGTACTTCAAGCATTTTAGCAATTGCTTCTTTTTTGTTGGAAATGCCGTTGAGCACGCCCGAATTCACCATTTCGCCGTCGCCTGTGTAGGCTTCCTTAGAAATATCTCCGCCCTTGATGACCTCAATTATATCAATACCGAACTTCTTTGCAAAGTCGTAGTCGCGGCTGTCATGGGCAGGAACAGCCATTATCGCGCCTGTGCCGTAGCCCATCATAACATAGTCGGAAATGTAAATGGGGACTTCCTTTTCCGTAACGGGATTTATCGCCGTCAGACCGTCTATCTTAACGCCTGTTTTGTCCTTGACAAGCTGTGTGCGCTCGAATTCGCTCTTTTTTGCGCACTCGGCTTTGTACGCGTCCAAAGCGTCTATATTGGCAATCTTATCGCGGTACTTTTCGATAATGGGGTGTTCGGGAGCGATTACCATAAACGTTACGCCGTAAAGCGTATCGGGACGTGTGGTGTAGATACGGAGCTTTTCGCTGTTTTCCTTGACGGTAAAGTTTACAAACGCGCCTGTGGACTTGCCTATCCAGTTCTCCTGCTGGAGGCGGATATTCGGCAGGTAATTCACCTCGTCCAGACCCTGCAAAAGCTTTTCGGCGTACTCGGTAATGCGGAGATACCATACCTCCTTGGTTTTCTGTACTATATCGCTGTGGCAGATATCGCACTTGCCGCCCTGTGAGTCCTCGTTGGACAGCACTACCTTGCAGCTGGGGCAGTAATTTACCAGTGTTTTATCACGGAAAACAAGTCCGTTCTCAAACATTTTAAGGAATATCCACTGAGTCCATTTATAGTAGTTCTCGTCGGTGGTGTCGATAACTCTCGACCAGTCAAAGGAAAATCCCACCCGTTTGAGCTGATCGGTAAACTTTGCGATGTTGTTATCGGTAACGATACGGGGGTGTACGCCCGTTTTCACAGCCGTATTTTCTGTAGGCAGACCGTACGCGTCAAAGCCTATGGGGAACAGCACGTTGTAGCCCTCAAGACGGCGTTTGCGGCTGACCACCTCAAGTCCCGAATAAGCCTTGATATGACCTACGTGCATACCGTGTCCCGAAGGATATGGGAACTCCACCAGCGCGTAAAACTTAGGCTTTTTGCTGCCTGTTTCTGCCTTGAAAGTACCGTGTTCCTCCCAATATTTCTGCCATTTTTTCTCAATGGACAAATAGTCGTATTTTTCCAATGTTATCATTCCTTTGCATATTTTTACGTATCCCTGATTCAGTGAATTGGTATCAGTCGTTTTGTTCCGGCTTTGCTGCGCTCATTTCATTGAAGTACTGTTTAAGACCTTTGTTTCCGATAAGCACTATAAGCAGCCAGATATCTATAAAAGCCATAAGACCTGCCGCCGCAATAAGCAGAGTGTCCAGCCATTCGGGGACTCCCGCCGCTCTCACGGCAAACAGGATTATCAGCAGAAATAACATATCCGCAATGCGGAGCAGTATGCACATATTCCGTGCTGCGGGATTTCCCTTTCGTATGCCGCCCGATACCCAGAAGCCGATGAGCGCCAAAGGAATATCAAGAGTAAGCAGCGACAGCACAGCGCCTATATTGCAGAACAAAGCGGCTATCGCGGCAGTGCGCCTGCCCTTTTCCGCGCTTTCCGACAATGCCATTGCGATCACTCCAAATACTGTTTTATGTCAACGTCGTGACCGTCGCTCCAAAGTCTTTCCAGATTATAGAAATCCCTTGTCTCCTTATAGAAAATGTGTATCACAACGTCCGAATAATCAAGCACGATCCAGTTGGAACCGTTGTTTCCCTGAACCTGTCTCGGTTCCCTGCCCATTTCCTTCAGGCGGAATTCAAGCTCGTCCGCCAGAGATTTGGTATGCGTCGAGGAAGTACCGTCCGCAATAATAAAATAGTCGGCGATTATGGTAAGATCGCCTATTCCTATTACGCGTATGTCCTCCGCTTTTTTGCTGTCGAGTATCTTCACAGCCGCTTTGATAAGTTCGTCCTGAGTCATCTGCGTCATTGTATCTCCGTCCTTTCTTTTTTCTTTTCCGAGACATAGTAATTGTACGCCTCTATGGTATGGTGCGGAAGCATCGAGCCTTTCGCCACCACGTCCGAAACAGAAAATCTCAGCGCCTCCAGCATTGTTTTTTCTATGCTCTGGTAAGCGTTTTTCCGCATTTTTGCCACGTCCTTGTAGCTTCTGTCCGCCGAGATAAGATCGGCGATGTAAATAATTTCCTCCAAACGGCTCATGCCCGCCCTGCCTACAGTGTGGTACCTTATGGCGTTGAGCATATCGTTATCGTGAACGTTAAGTACGTTTTCCGAATACCACGCTCCCGCAACCGCATGGTAGAGCGGCGGGGTGACAAGCTCCACCGGCGACACGTCCAAAGTGGATTTTTTCGCCATTGCAAGCTGTTCCTCCTTGGGTATCTCCTTGCATATGTCGTGGAGAAGTCCGGTCAGATACGCCTTTTCGGGCGAATAGTAATCGTACTTTTCCGCAAGCTTTTCAGCTTCGTCAGCAACGTTCAGACTGTGCTGAAACCTTTTTTTGGAAAGTCTGATGCTGAGAATATCTGTCAGCTCCGCCGAAGAATACATAGACATTGACCCCCTTTAGAGGTAAGAGCTTAAGATGTAAGATGTAAGAAATTCATACCTCTTGCTTCCTGCCTCTTATATCTCGCTTTGCCGTGGCAAGCTTTCGCGGACCGCGGGACTTTACGGTTGAAATTATTCCTTATACAATCCGCGCTCTAAAATATATTTTACTACATTTTGCGGAACATAGCAAGATATATCGGAATTTTTTATAATTTTTTCACGAATTTCAGTAGAGGATATTTCCAGCGGTTCTGTTTCCGCAAAGATCACCTCTCCGTATTTCCGAAGCTCAGCCGCTTTTTTTTCAAGTTCTTCTCTGTCCGAGCCGCATTTTTGACGGGAAACGGCGGCAAGAATGCACATGGAGAGTATTTCCTGCCAGTTTTTCCACCTGTCGAAGCTTTTCAGCATATCTCCGCCCACGAGCCAGAAAAACTTATCGTTCGGGTAAAGACTGCGGAAATACCGCACAGTGTCAACCGTATAACTCACGCCCTCGCGGGATATTTCATAATCGCTTACGGTTACAAAGGACATATCCTCAAAAGCCAGACGGCACATTTCAAGCCTGTCCGCGCCGCTTGCGGGACGGCGTTCCATGTCCTTTTTAAACGGAGATATCCCGGTCGGCATAACGATTATCTCATCAAGCTCCAGCGTCTTTTGAAGCTCCGAAACAAGGCTGATGTGCCCGCTGTGAACGGGGTCGAAGCTCCCTCCGAATATCGCCCTGCGCATTTACTTCGCCTTTAAGTCAATTTTCGGATCCTGAGCATTGCGCTTGAACAGCACGAATTTGCTGCCGATAACCTGAACCACCTCGGATTTGGTTTTTTCCGCAAGCTCGTTTGCCGCCTCCGCAGGGGACAGCATACAGGCGTCCTGGACTTTCATTTTGATAAGCTCGCGGGCTTTCAGAGCGTCCGAGACCTGCGCTGTCAGTGTGTCAATAATACCGTTTTTTCCCACCTGTAAAATTGTGTCCTCCGTCATGGCAATGCTTTTCAGCTTTGCTCTTTGCTTGCTTGTTAACATAATATCAATTCCTTTCGGTATTTTTTGTAAAAATGCTTGACCTTTACATAGTGCTGTCATGCGCTAACATGCGCTAACATGCGCTGCCGAGTATTTTTTCCGCTGTGTCAAAAACCTCTGAAAAACTTTTTACCGCGGGAACTTCCCTGTCAACGCTGCCGAAGCCGTAAGCCGCATGGATAAAGGGAACTCCCGCGGAATCGCATGCGTCCAGGTCGCCCTGAGTGTCTCCCACATAGACCGCCTTGTCAAGGCTGTTCCGCTCCATAATAATGCGGATATTGTCCGCTTTTGCAAGACCTGTTCCTCCGGGGCACTCGAAGTCGGCAAAGTATTTTTCCAGCTTGTGATACTCCAAAAACGTCTCGATATAGCCGCCCTGGCAGTTGCTGACGATAAACAGCCTGAAGCTTTTTGAAAGTCTTTCAAGCTCCTTTTCCAGGTCGGGATAAAGCGTTCCGCCGTGTTCGCTCAGGTATTCGTTTTCGTATTCCCCGCATTCGTCCATAATTTCAAGACGAGTCTTTTCGTCCGTATCGGGAAGCATAAGAGCGGCGATGACATCCATGGTCTTTCCCATATAGCCGCGCATATCCTCTCCCGTCACCTTACTGCGCACGCGCCTGTCCGTTTCTGAACGACGGGACAGTATCACGCTCCAAGCTCCTGCCACCTGTTCGGAGGAATCCCACAGCGTTCCGTCAAGATCGAAAATAATTCCGTAATTCATAAAGATGCTCCTATTCTATAAATATATTTCAAAATGCCGATATCTTTCCCGCCCGTTATCTGTTATCAATTTTTTCGGGGTACAGGTCGTGATGAGTAAGGCGGTCAACAGCCGCCTGCTCCCACATCGTACCTTTTTTGCCGTAGTTGCAGTAGGGGTCTATGGAAATACCGCCACGCGGCGTAAACTTGCCCCAGACCTCGATATATTTGGGATCCATGAGCTTTATAAGGTCTTTCATGATGATGTTCATGCAATCCTCGTGGAAGTCTCCGTGGTTGCGGAAACTGTACAGATAAAGCTTCAGGGACTTGCTTTCCACCATTCGTTCCGACGGGACGTAGGAGATGTACACCGAAGCAAAATCGGGCTGACCCGTTATAGGACACAGACTTGTAAATTCGGGACAGTTGAATTTCACAAAATAGTCGTTGCCGGGGTGCTTGTTCACAAAGGTTTCCAGCACTTCGGGGGCGTAATCCGTTGGGTATTTTGTTTTTTGATTTCCGAGAAGGGTAACTCCCTCGGTCTCGGTTTTTGTTCTTCCTGGCATTTTTATCTTCCTTTCAGAGTTCTGATAAACCCGCAAATATAAGTATGTTACTGAAATATTATACACTATAATACCAATAAATTCAACTCATTTCGGAATATAAAAGCAAATGCAGTTTAAAGCCGTTGACACACCGAAAAAAACGTGTTATATTTAAAATTGGAAAATATATTTTGTTAAATTAATAAAAAGGAGCGTCTGCAATGAAAAAAGCAATAGCAATCATTATCGCCGCGGCAGCTGTACTGCTGACCGGCGCGGCATTTGCATTTATCGGAAATCAAAGCAGCGAACCGAGTGTTGAAACAGGAATGGTAATGTCAGATAGCAACGGAACTTACGCGGTTGTCGAAAATTTCTCCGGAGAAAACGATAAGGAAATCATCCAAATAATGGCTGTAGAAGACACTACAGCTGAAATGTTATCCGAGCTTGAATGGGTCGATCATGCGGTAGTTACTGTTTCCTACCGCGACCCGTTTGTTGCGGCAGTTCTGACTGTAAACAGGGAACCGTCCCCGGACGAAGCGGACAGCGCGGCATACATAATATCGCAGTACATTGACGAGGACGCGGATATTCTTATCACGGATCAGGACAGCAGCATCATTTATCCTCGCTCGGATTAAAAATATGCAAAAATGCTTGCCGGACTCAGGCAGGCATTTTTTACGATATGGGGATTAGTATTACAGCTTTACCGAATATAAATAATGGGGCATATCAACTCCGCGGTAATGCTTTATCATAATTTCATTCTGCTTAGTCATACCGTTTCGCAGAGCAACGTTCTGCGAGGCGGTGTTTGTATCCCTGATAATTGAGCAGACCTCCTCCGCGCCCAGATGTGAAAAGGCGTACTCCTTGCAGGCTTTGGCGGCTTCCGCGGCATAGCCGTTGTGCCAGTACTCACGGCGGAAAAGGTAACCTATTTCAAGAACTTGCCTGCCGTTCCATTCCTGCATTGTAAGTCCGCACTGTCCTATCATTTCGTCGGTCTCTTTCAGTACCGCCGCCCATAATCCAAAGCCGTATTCGGCGTACCGCGCAAGCTGCCTGTCAAGCCATTCCTGCACTTCGGCGTCGCTGAACGCGCCGTTATAGGCGTACATAGTTTTTTCGTCCTGCAAGATTTTACAAAGCGAGCCGAAGTCGGACTGCGTTAATTGCCGTAGGTAAAGTCTCTCGGTCTCGATTATCATTTTGAATTCTCCCCCAAAATGCTTTTTTCATAGTTTTCAATTTTATATTAATCCCCATTAGAATTATTGACAAGAAATCGGCACAAAAGCTTTGATATATGCGGTTTTGTGCCTAAAGATTGTCTATAATTCAATGAGGGATTAGTATTATTATATAGCCATGTCCGTATAAAGTCAACATAAATGTGCGCATAGCGCATAGACTGTTTTTTCGGAGGACTATATGCGAAACATACCGTTCAAAAGAAAGTAAACAGGCAAATAAAAGGTACGCCTCTTTTCGGACGCGTACCTTTTAACAGCATAATATAGGCGGCAAATTGTCAAACAGACAAATGTCAGCGATTAATTGTTAATGAGCTTGTCCTCGTCGCTCCAACTGTAGAGCTTTCTGATCTCTTCGCCCACCTTTTCGGATTCATGCTCGGAAGCAAGCTTTCTCATAGCCTTAAAGTGTACCTGAGAACCTGCGTCGGACATATCAAGCAGGAATTCCTTTGCGAAAGAACCGTCCTGAATGTCGGCTAAAACTTTCTTCATCGCCTTTTTGGTCTCTTCGGTAATGATCTTGGGACCGGTTATATAGTCGCCGTATTCCGCTGTGTTGGAAATGGAGTATCTCATTCCCGCAAAGCCCGATTGATAGATGAGGTCAACAATAAGCTTCATCTCGTGGATACACTCAAAATAAGCGTTTCTGGGATCGTAGCCCGCCTCGACCAGCGTCTCAAAGCCTGCCTGCATAAGAGCGCATACGCCGCCGCAGAGTACGGCTTGCTCGCCGAAGAGGTCGGTCTCTGTCTCTGTACGGAACGTTGTTTCAAGAACGCCCGCTCTTGCTCCGCCGATGCCGAGAGCATATGCAAGACCGATATCGGTAGCGTCGCCTGTAGCGTCCTGCTCAACAGCGATAAGACAGGGAACGCCCTTGCCCGCCTGATATTCGCTTCTTACCGTATGACCGGGACCCTTGGGAGCGATCATGATAACGTTAACGTTCTTGGGGGGAACGATACAGCCGAAGTGAATGTTGAAGCCGTGTGCAAAAGCAATGGTTTTGCCCTCTGTAAGGTAGGGAGCGATGTCCTCCTTATAGAGCTTAGCCTGCTTCTCGTCGGGAATAAGTATCATGATAACGTCCGCAGCCTTTGCAGCCTCGGAAACAGACAGGACCTTGAGCCCCTGGGACTCTGCCTTAGCCTTTGACTTTGAACCCTCGTAAAGACCTACAACAACGTTTACGCCGCTGTCCTTGAGGTTGAGCGCGTGAGCGTGACCCTGAGAGCCGTAGCCGATGATAGCAACGGTCTTGCCGTCAAGTCTGCCCAGATCGCAGTCCTGCTGATAATAAATTTTGTTTGCCATTTTTAAGTCCTCCATTTAGAATTTATTTATTTGGGAACAGAGAATTTTTGAAAATCATTCTCTTGTTTACGAACCGTAATTTTTTAAATTTTATTTTTTCGTAATGGTGTCCGCGCCCTTTTGTATCGCGATAACGCCCGTGCGGACTATTTCCTTTATGCCGTAGGGACGGATAAGCTCCTCAAATCTTACAAGGTGAGCGGGGGTGTCGGAAATTTCAAGCGTCATGGTGTTGGCGGAAATATCCACGATCTTCGCCCCCATTATCTCGCAGACGGTGAGTATCTCTCCTCTTTGTTGGGGATTTGCGTTTATCTTGATAAGCTGAAGCTCTCTGGGAAGCAGCTCTTCGGGAGCCAGCGTCTTGACCTTTATCGTGTCTATCAGCTTGTTGAGCTGCTTTTCAAGCTGCTCGACGGTATGCTCGTCTCCGTCGGCGACTATGGTAACGCGGGAGGTTTCGGGGTCGTCCGTTTCCCCCACGGCAAGGCTGTCGATATTGAAGCCGCGGCGGGAGAAAAGTCCCGAAATTCTTGACAGCACGCCCGCGTGGTTCTCCACAAGAATAGAAATTGTATGTTTCATGGAACAGCTCCTTTGTATCGGTCTTTGAGCTTTACGGTAATAGTTTACCATATTTTAAACTATGCGTAAAATATATATTTTTCATGTGCAGCATAACCGCAAGTTATTACAAGGTAGACTCATTTCTCCACACGTTGCACTCCAGCAGGTACGGCTCTTTCGCGCTGCACAGATGCTCTATCGCAGCCTCCGCCTCAGCCATGGTGCAGACACGCTCCGCTCTTATGCCGTAGGATTGTGCAAGAGCCACAAAATCGGGGTTTCCGTCCGCAATGTGGACAGCCGTCTGGTTGTCCTTATAGAGATTTGTCTGCAATTCACGAACCATTCCCAGACGGTTATTTCTCATAAGGATTATCTTCACGGGAATTTTTTCCTGCACAATAGTAGCAAGCTCCATCATCTGCATCTGGAACGAACCGTCGCCGCAGACCGCCACCACCTCAGAATCGGGAGACGCAAACTTCGCTCCCACAGCCGCAGGAATTGAGTATCCCATAGTGCCCATACCGCCGCTGGTAAGGAAACGTCCGCCCTTGAATTGGAAATTATTGCAGGTCCATATCTGGTTCTGACCAACGTCCGCAACGCATACCGTGTCGGCGGGAAGCTTTGCCGAAAGCTTGCGTATAAACATTTTCGGGTTCACATAGCCCTCGGTCTCGTCCTCTTTCGGTACGGAATTTTTTACCTCGGACAGCTCCGCAAGCCATTCTGCGCGTTCCGCGCTGCCCAGCTTTTCGGTAAGTTCTTTTAGTATATGCTTGCAGTCTCCTACGAGAGGAATGTGAGCGGGAATATTTTTGCCTATCTCGGCGGGGTCAACGTCTATGTGGATAATTTTAGTGGTCTTGGCAAGGAATTTCGGCGAACGGACAGCTCTGTCGCCCACTCTTGCTCCTATAAGTATCATTGTATCGCACTTTGATACCGCCTCGTTTGCGGTCTTAACTCCGTGCATACCCAGCATTCCCATGTAGAGGGGGTGCTCGGAGGGGAAGATGCCCAGTCCCATCATTGTAGAGACAACTGGTATCCTTGTTTTTTCGGCAAGCTCCCGAAGTTCGTCGCAGGCTTTTGCGGAAATCACGCCTCCGCCTGCGCAGATAAGGGGTCTTTCCGAGGTTTGGAGAGCCTCGCAGACTTTCTTTATCTGAAAGCTGTTGCCCTTGACGGTAGGCTTGTAAGTACGCAGCTCTACCTTTTCGGGGTAGGAAAACTCGATCATCGTCTGCTGAATGTCCACAGGCACGTCGATAAGCACGGGACCGTTACGTCCCGAACCGGCAATATAGAAGGCTTCCTTGAATATCCGCGGAAGCTGTGAAGCGTCCTTGATAAGATAGCTGTTTTTGACAAACGGCTCAGCCGCGCCTGTGATGTCCACCTCCTGAAAAACGTCGCAGCCTATCTGGTCGGTGGAGACCTGTCCGGTAATGCAGATAAGGGGAACGCTGTCTGCATAGGCTGTAGCTATTGCGGTAAGCAGGTTGGTTGCGCCGGGACCGGAGGTTGCTATGCACACGGCGGGCTTGCCGGAAATTCTGGCATAGCCGTTTGCGGCGTGCCCCGCGTTGTCCTCGCGCCGTACAAGAACGTGGTGTATGTCCGAATGTGTAAGCTCGTCGTAAAACGGGCAGATCGCAGCGCCCGGATAACCAAAGACGACCTTAACGCCCTCGTTTTCAAGACATTTTACCATTGCTTCAGCGGCTTTGATCAATCCAATCACTCCAATCAAAAATTTATTGTAAAAAAGTATACCTTTTAATAATACCTCTTTTTTCGTTCAAAGTCAATGGGTAATCAGAAATTTCCGCAGAAATCAGCTGCTTGCCGTGTAAATTTATGTCAACGCGCCCTAATACAGAACTTACCTGCAATATTTCGGAAGCGGCGGCGGAAAATATTATTAATACTAAGATGAAAGGAAACGCGCTTATGCCGAAAGCAATAGAAAACCTTATTCTTTTCCTGTTCGGCGGGGTTGTCTACTCAATGATAGAAGTACTTTTCCGCGGCTACACTCACTGGAGCATGACTGTTACCGGAGGCATCTGCCTTGTGCTCATGTACAGACATTTCACCGCCAGACCGCATGATCCGCTGGTTCTGAAATGTCTTTTCGGTGCAATAACGATCACCGTCCTTGAGTTTGCCGCCGGCTGTATAGTAAATCTTTGGCTGGGCTGGAACGTTTGGGATTATTCAGGAATGATGTTCAATCTGTACGGACAGATATGTCTGCCGTTTTCAGCGCTCTGGTTTTTGCTGACCGTACCCGCAGTTGCTCTGACAAATTTTTTCAGCAGAAGATTTGAGGAAATACAGCCTCGGCGGCAGAGTCTTACCGGACCCGATATTGATCCCGACGGCAAAGAAGCCTCCGCAGTTTAAAATGCTGCGGAGGCTTTTTATCGGTATTTTTAAATTGAAAAAGCAAAGCAAAATACAAAAATCATTCATCGAATTTTTCAAAGCTGTAATCCACAGTTACCTCGCCTGTGCTGCCGTTTTCGCTGAGAATAACGGTAAGGTACTGCTGACCCTCGTAGTTGATTGCCACGGGACTCTTGGAAATAGTCGCGGCGTCAAAGAACGGATCCTTGATCTCGAAATCGCTGAGAGCGACGTATATCTTGGGGTGAATGGAAAAACTTACCTTGAAGCCGGGACGCACGTCGCACTTGAAAAGGGGCTTTCCGTTCTTGGCTACGACAGCGGAGCTTGTGCGGACGTCCTTGTTGTGTATCTCAATAGTGTTTTCTCCGGGAGCGGGTTCGTCGCTCTTTCTGACGTCGAGGGCTTTATTGTTGTTGTAGATATCCCATGCGGTATTGTATTCCACGGGAAGAAGCTTGGTCATGATCGTTCCGTCGTGACCTATACCCTTAACAGAACCCATAGTTATCTCCATGGGAAGCAGGGCTCTCATCTGAGCTCCGGGAGCAAGATAGCGGTGTTCCCAGGCGGCTGTTTTGAAGTTTTTGACATTAAGCGTAACTGCCTCCTGATAAAGAAGCACCTGCTGGGTAGTCATAAGATTGCTCTTCACTCTGATATGAAGATCGGTATTTGAAACCGGCATGATTATTACCTCCGTTTAAAATAAAATATAAGTTTTGATATATGCGGAGCCGCCGCACGGTCTGCGCGCGCTTTGAGCCTGAGCGGCAGTCTCCTGATAAACCGCAAAAACGGCTTATTTCATGATATTACAGTATTGCCTCAGCTTTTATCAGGGCGGGGATTATCTCCGAAGAATATTTCTCCGTGCAGAAGCGGCTGCTGCCGTCCGGGAAAAATATCTCGGAATTTTTTACGGCTTTAACGGCGGAAAGATTTACTATCGTCGAAGTCCGCGCAAGCCTGAAGCGAGCGTCAAGATCTCCGATGAGCTTTGAAATTTCGGCACGTATCTCGTCTCTGCCGTTTTTATGCACAATGCTGCACATATGGGTCTGCTTGATTGTTTCTATGTAATAAATGTCGCAGTAGGGGATTATCTTTTCAATACTGCTGTATCTTGTCACCGCTATTCCGCCGCAGATAGTCCTCAGCCTGCTGCAAAGACGGTCTATGACCTCGGCGTACATTTCGGAAAGCTGCTTTTCGCGCACATATCCGCACAGGGAAGAAAGACTGTTTATAGCCTCCACCGCCTCGCCGTCGCTTTCCGATACAAGGCATATTTTTATTCCTTTTACAGACTTTTCAAGCTCTTCCGCAATGCTCTGCCAGTCCTCAAAAGAACCGACGTCTATTATCACTATGACCGAACCGGACGCTCCGTATTTTTTTACCGCTTTCAGAAGAATACTGCGGTTTGAGAAAAGATTGGTATTTACCGACATATACCTGTTTTTCTTTCTGCATAAAAGCTTGTCCGTCAGGGCGAACAGTCTTTTCCAGAGCGGCTTTCTTGCCGAGCAGATCAGCACTTCCATTGTTATTCTCCTTTTCTGTTGTTTCTTTTGTTCGGTACGCTTGTATTATATATCTTTTTGCGTACTTCCGTTCAGCTTTGTCACCGAAATGATTATATCCGTCACGCGTATACGGACACGCCAAAATTGCACAAACTGATATCGGATATTATTATTATAAATTATTGTACGGCTCAATTCAACTTTATTATAAAATATTGTAGCATTTTATAATATATTTTGTCATAATATGTACAAAATGCTGTTATTTCAGACATAATGCGAACTGACTGAAACGGTTTCAGGAAGTATTGTTAAGATTTATACGGCACGTCCGCACTGTAACAGCTGCGCGCAGAAAATGCACAAAAGCTGAGCCGAAATTTTCATACATGGATTTTTACGAAAAATTTTGTTAACATTTTCAAAGCAGAATTGCCGTAAAATCCCGGTGCAGCGCTGCGGTATACCGGCATTTGTAAAAACTGCCTAATTAACAAATAATAAATGCATAAAATTTTGCTTGCTTTTTTTGTTGAAAAATGGTATACTAATATAAATATTGCAATCGCTCAACTCAACCTTAATGGAGGATCGTTAATTATGCCGGTAAAGTATATTTTTGTAACGGGCGGAGTCGTTTCGGGTCTGGGAAAAGGCATCACCGCCGCTTCTCTGGGACGTCTGCTCAAAGCGCGTGGCTACAGGGTCACTATCCAGAAGTTCGACCCCTACATAAACGTTGACCCCGGAACCATGTCTCCCTATCAGCACGGCGAGGTGTTCGTCACCGACGACGGCGCGGAGACAGACCTTGACCTCGGTCACTATGAGCGTTTTATCGACGAGAACCTGTCGGTAAACTCAAACGTTACCACCGGTAAGATATACTGGACAGTCCTCAACAAGGAACGCCGCGGAGACTATCTTGGCGGTACGGTTCAGGTGATCCCCCACATTACAAACGAAATAAAGGAGCGCGCCTACCGCGTTGGAAAGGAAACAAACACCGATATTGTAATAACAGAGATCGGCGGCACGGTGGGCGATATTGAGTCCACACCGTTCCTTGAAGCCATAAGACAGGTAGTTACCGAGGTGGGCAGGGAAAACGCCATTTACATTCACGTTACCCTTATCCCGTACATAGCAGGCTCCGAGGAGCTTAAATCCAAACCTACCCAGCACTCCACAAAGGAGCTGCTTTCCATAGGCATTCAGCCTAATATTTTGGTTTGCCGCTCGGAAAAGGAAATTCCCGAGGATATGCGCAATAAGATCGCCCTGTTCTGCAACGTGCGCAGTAAGGACGTTATCCAGAACCTTACGGCTCCGTCGCTGTACGAGGTACCGCTCTGGCTTGAAAAGGAGGGTCTGGCGGACGTTGTTTGCCATCACCTCGGTCTTGAGAACCGCAAGCCCGATCTTTCAGAATGGACTGAAATGGTCAACCGCGCCAAAAACGCAGTTAAAAAGGTCACTATCGGACTGGTGGGCAAGTATGTTGTGCTCCACGACGCGTACCTTTCCGTCGCAGAGGCTCTCCGTCACGGCGGGATCGTAAACGATGCCGAGGTTGATATCAAGTGGATAAATTCTGAGGAGATAACCCTTGAAAATGCTTCGGAAACGCTTGGCGGCTGCGACGGTATAATCGTCCCCGGCGGCTTCGGCGACCGCGGTATCGAGGGTATGATAGAAGCGGTAAGATACGCAAGAGAAAACAAAGTACCCTACTTCGGAATCTGTCTCGGTATGCAGATGTCCGTTATAGAGTACGCAAGGAACGTTCTCGGCTTTGAGGGTGCGAACTCCACCGAGTTCGGCGAAACGCCCTACCCCGTTATCGACATTATGGAGGACCAGAAAACCATTACCGAAAAGGGCGGCACAATGCGTTTGGGACTTTACCCCTGCAAGCTTACGGAGGGGACTATCTCGGCGAGGGTGTACGGCGAACCTCTTATTTACGAGAGACACCGCCACCGTTGGGAGTTCAACAACGCTTTCCGCACGCAGCTTCAGGAGGCGGGACTTACAATCGCGGGAATTTCCCCCGATGAAAGACTTGTTGAAATTGTGGAGATAAAAGACCACCCATGGTTCGTGGGAGTGCAGTTCCACCCCGAGTTCAAGTCCAGACCCAACAAGCCTCAAAAGCTTTTCGCGGACTTTATCCGCGCTTCCGTTGAAAATATGGAAAATAAAAAATAAAAATCAAAGACGTACTCCCGTATTATTTGGAAGTACGTCTTTTTCACGTTATTTTGTTCGATCTTTCAAAAAGCTTTCCACAGCCTTGAAGCGCGGTTCGTCCCGTATGCCGTCAAATACGCTGTCGGACAGATGTTTCAAAAGCATTTCGCAGGACGTGTCGCTGAAATTCTTTCCGTTATGAGCAGAGTTGTACTCCAGCGTATTCACAAGCAGGGAAACATGGGGGTTTTTATCCGGCAGACCGTCCAGTTCCGCCGCGTACTTCGCCGCCTTTTCGAGATTTTCCAGAGCAAGCGCGAAATCGTCCGCCCGCATTGCCATAATTGATATATCGCGGTGCAAATATGACAGATTATGGAAGCATACATTATAGTCCCCATTGTCAAAAACAATATCGAACATTGCAATAGCTTTTTGGAGTATCTCAATTTTTTGCTCCCATGTATATCTCGCGCCGTTTTTATCGTCCATATCCGCCACCATATCCGCCAAACGATACGAGCAAAGGCAAAAAATTTGCGTAAGATCAAAAATGTTACTCTGCGTCAGCCGAACAAGGTCTTCGCCCTTAAGAATATTCATCTTTACTATTTCGCTGCCGTGATGCATTGACGGCAGCTTGTCGGCGGCTTCAAGAGCCTTGGTTGCCTCCCCCGAATTTTGATAGTAATTGCACAGATCAGCCTGCACACTGTTCCGTATTTTGGTGTCGGTACATTCCGCAAGGATCCTTTCGGCTATGCGGGCGGCTTTTTGATTATTTAGACGGTACTCCTCGCTTTCGTTGCCAACAGCCAAAAACGCAAGGTTAAAGGCGTAATGCGAAAGCAGCTCGTAATTATTGGGGTGGACTTTCACCGCTTCTTCAAGCAGCCTGATATTTTCCGCAATAAGCCCCTTGGACATATTTTCCTTGACCTGCGCAATAATTTTTTCCGCGTCCGCGTTATCACAAATTTCTTTCATACCCATAAGCTCGTCGGTGGTTATGCCGAAATACTCCGCAATAGTCGGCAGCAGCTCAATGTCGGGGTAAGCCTCTCCACGCTCCCATTTTGATACCGCCTGAAAGGATACTCCCAAAATATCCGCAAGCTGCTCTTGAGTAAGCTCGCGGAGCTTTCTTTGCTTTTTAAGGTTTTCTCCGATGTACAGGGTCATAAAAATTCCTCCCGAAAAATATTCAAACGGCGCCGCTATGGTTACAGTATAGCGTAAAATCCCCTATAATGCAATAACCGCGTTATTGAAAGCTTTTCAACCCGAGGTGGAATTTTTCCCGCTTTAACTTTTCTTGACTTTTTTCGGATTTTTATTTATAATTATAGTACCGAATGAAAAATTTTGCCGTTTTTGATTGTATTTATTACAGAGACCTATTTTGAAAACGGAGGAATACAATATGAAGAACTTTTCAGAAAAGCTTACGGCAATTTTTACCGCCGCGGTGATGACCGTTTCATCTCTCGGGATAGCGGTATCGGCAGCGGAAAACACGTCTGTGAAATCCGTAGCAGAGGAAACGGCAGAGCCTAAGTACACGGGTTGGATGTTTGACGAATCGGGCTGGCAGTACCTTGACGACGGCGTCCCCTATATAGGCTACCCCCGCAGGATAGACGGGGTATACTATCATTTTTCTCATGATGGGTACGCATACCGTTCCGACGTTAATACCGGCTTGTTCATGTCGGGCAGGAGATATTATAAGTGTGAGGACGATCTCCCCTATACCGGCTGGACGGACGACTCCAAACAATATTGTCTTAACGGATATCCCGTTACGGGAGATTTTCAGATAGGCGATACCGTCTACAGCTTTGACAAAAAGGGTATCTATACGGGAGAAAGCTCCCCCGCCGCTCTGACCGCAAGCTGCGCCGAAAAGGTCTCCGTGGATGCGGAGAAAATTTCCATAACCGTAAAGTATAACGACGGAAACGACAATGTAGAATATACCCTTGGCGAGCCTGCCAAAATGGAACGCTGGGAAAACGGCAAATGGAAAAGGTGCGGTAAGCCCTCCCAATATGACGTTGACGATATCGCGCCGGTTATCGACGGAAAGGACGACTGCACTCCGAGTTCCGTGAAGACGGAATTTTATCCCAACCGCTATATGGGCGGAGACATGACGGCGGGGTACTATCGCATAGCTGTTTCCTGCGGTGAGGTCGGAAGCAATTATTCCAAAACCAAAAGAAATGTTTACGCGGTATTTCAGGCAGTACCTGCCGTTGAAGTGAAGCCGTCCGAAGAAATCTTTCTTGCGAACGACAGAGGAAACGCTACTGTAAGTATAATTGTGGCGGTAAATTCCAATAGGGAAAGCTTGAAGCCCGAAGTTCTGGCTAAATCCCTCAAGCTTGAAATTATGAAAAAGACTGCTTCGGGCTGGGAGCACTGCGAGGATAACGGATACTCCGCAGGCTATACAGACAATGAAAACGAGCTTGAAATAAGCGCGGAATTTCCCGCCGAAGCAGGATACTACAAAGCGGTAATAAATCTCGGCGGAAAGGATTACAGAGTACCGTTCCGCGTTGTCACTCTCGCTGCCGAACCGTGGCTTGACGAATACAGTCTGAAAAGCGGCGATATAGCAGTCAGCTTTACGGTGTACAACAGATATGACAAGCCTGTAAAAATAGGCACGGACTTGATAAATCTGTCAAAAAAAGAAAACGGCACATGGACGGATATGCGGGACAAGGCTGCGAGCTTTGATTGTATTGATATCGATCCGTCCTATACTACCCTTAAATCCAATCGGAGTACGGCGTTGACCTTTGATCTGTCGGATATTTATGACACCTCGAAGCTTACCGTTGGAGACTATGCCGTTTGGATAGACGGCGTAGGACTTGCAGAATTTAAGCTTACAGATAAAGAACCGCAGTCGGACGAGTTCCCCTTTGCAGGTCTTAAAGCCGAGGACATTAAGGAGATACAGCTTAATTTTACAAATGTGTCTATGGACGTAACCACAAAGTTCCGCGGCGGCAGCGGCGGGATAACAAATTCCGTAGAGGAAGAGGACGAGTATGGCATTACAGAAGCAACAGCTGTTGTGAAAGACGATAAACAACTTGAAAGAGTAATTGATTATCTGCGGCAGTTCAGGCTTGACAAGCCGTATACCAAAAACGATACATATTGCGGCGGCACAACGCGCGTAATTGTGCGGTATAAAAACAATACCAAGAAAACGCTCAGCTTCGAGTACAGCGATTTTGTGACTTACAACGGCAAAGGCAAGTATTACTGCAACGATCAGCTTTCTTCTATTGCAGATGATCTGATAAAAGAAACCAATAAGAGCTATTATGCAAGTCTTGGACTTACATAATAGCGCCGATAAGGAGACCGTCATTATGGAAAAAATAAGTCTTTACGAACACAGAGTAAGCTACTATGAAACGGATCAGATGGGTATTGTCCACCACTCCAACTACATCAGGTGGTTTGAGGACGCGCGGGTGGACTTCCTTGAAAAGGTCGGGTTTTCCTACGCGAAAATGGAAGAGATCGGCATTATGATCGTAGTGCTGGGAGCCTCCTGCGATTATAAGGTGTCCGCACGATTCGGGGACAACATTGTAGTGATACCCAAAATATCCGAGTTTAACGGCTTCAAGATGACGGTCACATACCGCGTCTTTAACAAGGAAAGCGGCGTACTGCTTGCAACCGGAGAAACAAGGCACTGCTTCACCGACCTGAAGCTGAAGCCTGTCCGCACAAAAAAGGAGTACCCCGACGTATACAAAATTTTTTCGGACTATATAGGCGTAAACCTTGACGGGGAGGGCGTTTATCAATGAAAAATTTTTCCGCAGACGAAAAAAATGTCCGCCTTTTGGGACGGACGATAGCGCACAATGGCGTCAGGTATTTAAGCTGGAGCTATTCCGGCGCGGAATTTGTTTTTACGGGAACTAAGCTTTCCGCCGAGCTTTGGACGGACTGGGCGCTCGACGAGCCGTGGAAAGAAATTTTTCAGCCTTGGGCGACGGTTTATGTGAACGGCGGAACAGAACCTATAAAGCGTTTTCCCGTTGAGGCGGGGACGAACAGCTATACTCTGTTTGAGAGCGATACCGAGGAAACGGTAACAATACGCTTTGTAAAGCTTTCCGAGGCTTCGTTCAGCAAAATGGGGATAGTGAGCCTTTCCGCTGACGGTTATATTCGTCCCGCCGAGCCTAAAAGCCGCAGAATGGAATTTATCGGCGACAGCATAACCTGCGGCTTCGGAATTGAGAGCAGTTCCGCCGAGGACAATTTCCGTACCGCCGAAGAAAATTCTGATATAACCTACGCCGCTCTTGCAGCAAAGGCATTCGGCGCGGATTTTAACCTGATCTCGTGGAGCACTATCGGCTTGTGGTCAAGCGATACTAAGGACGGCACAAGAAACGGCGGCTGGATAATGCCTATGCTTTACGATCACGCCGATATCGGCATCGAGGGTACTCTCGGTCTTGAACATATTCCATGGGACTTCGGCAGCTTTAGACCCGACGTTATCGTGATAAATTTAGGCACCAACGACGCAAGCTATACCAAAGGCATACCCGAACGGCAGGAGGAATTTTCCAAAGCATATGCAGACTTTCTCGGTACAGTCCGCGAAAAAAATCCAAATGCATATATAATATGCGCTTTAGGAATGATGGGGAACGAGCTTTTCCCCGCGGTCGAAAAAGCTGTATCGAAGGCAAACGATAAAAAAATTTTTGCGTTGGAGCTGGACGGTCAGCTTGAAAGCGACGGAACGGGAAGTCTCGGACACCCCAACGCGGTTTCCCACAAAAAGGCTGCGGAAAAGCTTATCGGAAAAATTTCGGAAGTTACGGGGTGGTAAAGCACTTCACCAGGTTTAAAACAAATTTCAACAAGTCTTTTAAATATCTTTCGTATTGGTTTCACATAATTTACACATAGAGGCGTTATCATATAACCGTAATCAAAAAACAGAACGTCCGAAAGAGGCAGCCATTGAGTCTGCCGCCGTTCTTCAACGGCAGGAAAATACGGACGGCGCTATTGAAAGGCGGTAGCTTTTATGTACGAAGATAACAATAATTATACTTACACATCAAATTATTCACCCGAACCCGAGCCTAAAAAAGGAGGCGCCGGCAAGATACTCGCAATGATCCTTGCGCTTGTTCTTGTTGGAGGAGCGTCAGGCTTCGGCGGAGCTTATCTGGCGAACAATATGTCCTCGGAAGAAGCTGTCGTGACAGATGCAGAAGACGGCAGCGCGGAGAACGGATCGTCCGAGACAATTCAGACCGTAACGGCGGCTCCCCAGAACGCAAACGGCGATAACAGCACTTCGCTCGGAAATCTGCTGAATGTTGACACAGCCGATGCCGACAGCGTTTCCGACGAGGAGGTTATCCAGAGAGCCACACCCTCGGTTACGCTTATCACCTCAGTTTTCGGCGAGTCGGGAAAGGGTACGGGAACCGGCATCGTGCTTTCCTCCGACGGTTATATAATCACCAACTGTCACGTTATTGAAAACTCCTATCAGACTCTCCAGAGCAACGGCAGAAATCCTTTTGACGATCCGTTCAGCTTTTTCGGCGGAGGCTATGAAACTATCACAAAAACTGAAAAGGCTTCAGAAGTAACGGTAACTCTCTACGACGGTTCGGAGCATAAGGCTGAAATAATAGGCAGCGACGAAAACACCGACCTTGCCATACTTAAAATAGACGCTGACGGTCTTATCCCCGCGGTTCTGGGCAGCAGCGACGACCTGAAGCTTGGTGAAAGAGCTATTACTCTCGGTTATCCTCTCGGTCTGGGACTTTCCGCTTCGGGAGGCATGATATCCGGTCTTGAAAAAGAGATAACCGCCGAGCTGTCGAACGGTGCAACCGCTACCATGACCCTTATCCAGACGGACGCCTCGATCAATCCCGGCAACTCCGGAGGTCCGCTGCTCAACGGCAGAGGCGAAGTCATCGGTATAACCTCCTCCAAAATCGCAAACAGCAGCGTTGAGGGCATTGGCTTTGCTATCCCCATAAGTGACGCAATGCCTATCCTTGACGACCTCAGGAACAAAGGCTATGTTGCAACTCCAAAGATCGGCATTTCGGGTACTGCCATAACCTCAGCCGTTAAGAGATACTACAATCTTCCCGTAGACAAGGGCGTGCTTGTCGCTTCCGTTGAAGAGGGCTCCTGCGCGGACATTGCGGGAATTGAAGAGGGCGACGTTATCGTTGCCGCCGACGGAAAGGAAATTGCCGATTTTGACGCTCTGGTAGCAGCCAAAAACGCTCATAAGCCCGGCGAGACAATGACGGTCACTCTCGCAAGAAGCGACGGAAATATTGATCTTCAGATCACCCTTGACGAAACTCCAAATGACGAATAATACACATTTCTCACTTTTTACTTGTCATCTTGGTTAATGTATAAATATGTAAAAACCGTCTCGCAGAGCTTTTAGCGGGACGGTTTTAGGTTGCAAAATATTTAGAACCTAAGAAAATAGGTGTATTATTATTTATAAAAATAAAAACATGCCGATAATCTGCAATGTGCGGTTATCGGCATTATTTTATATTTCTTTCCGCGCGTTTGCAAGCATAAGCTTTATGCGGTTCTCTTGATTGACGCGGGTTGCTCCCGGATCGTAATCAACGGCAACGATATTCGCCTGCGGGAAAGCCTCCTTGATAACGCGGGACATTCCCTTTGCCACAATGTGGTTCGGCAGACAACCGAAAGGCTGAGTGCAGATTATATTTTCCACGCCGCCGTGAGCAAGGGCAGCCATTTCCGCCGGGATAAGCCAACCCTCTCCCATTTTCACGCCCTGGTGCATATACTTGTCCGCATAGGCGCGCAAGTCCTCGAAATCGTGGGGAGGATCGAACTCGCCGTGTTCTTTGACTATCTTTATCATTTGCTTTTGCATACGGTATATCAGCTTGTAGGCGATACCGAAAATTTTTGTGGTGTTGGTGCTGAAATTGTAAATTTTCCCGTCGTTGACGGTGTTTACCGCGCAGTACAGACAGAAATCCAGAAAAGCGGGGACAACAGGCTCGCAGCCCTCGGATATTAAAAAATCCTCCAAATGATTGTTTGCGAGAGGGGAGTACTTAACATAAATTTCACCCACAATTCCCACGCGGATTTTCTTTTCCTTTGTGCGCTTGATTTTTGAAAAATCCGCAAGAATTTCACGGTAAAGCTTTTTTGTTTTGCGGTAACCGCCTTTTTTGAACAGCAAGGCAAGCTTGTCCCGCCACTTGTCCAGTACTGCTCTGCTGTCTCCCTTGTTCAGCTCATAGGCGCGGCAGGTGTTGTACAGGCTCATGAGAATATCCCCGTACAGAACGGCGTAAAGCATTTGCAGGAACATTCCCGCCGTTATCTTAAAGCCGCTGTCCTTTTCAAGACCGCTGAAATTCAGTGACAGAACGGGTATCTGCGGAAATTCCTCGTCCAGAGCCTTTCTGAGCAGATGTATATAGTTGGACGCACGGCAGCCGCCTCCTGTCTGTGAGATAAGCAGAGCGACCTTGTTCACGTCGTATTTGCCGCTTTTGAGAGCGTCGATAAACTGTCCTATAACAAGCAGGGCAGGGTAGCAGGTGTCGTTATGGACATGCTTCAGACCCTCGTCCACAACGCTTCTGGTTGAGGTGGTGAGCAGTTCCATTTTGTAGCCGTTATTGCGGAAAATTTCCATGATAAGTCCGAAATGTATCGGCAGCATATCGGGGATAAGAATGGTGTGGGTCTGTTTCATTTCTGGGGTAAATTTTGCATTGGACAAATAAAAAGCACTCCTTTGCGGGCGGGGAACGCCGTTTGCGGCGTTTTGCCCCTGCTGCGAATGTCACTCCCCACTGTGAAATGTGGGAGTTTTTTCTTTATAAAGCCCCTCAAGGGGGCGGGTAAATATCAGCTATTTCAAATCACTATAAATCAATTGCCGCAGTAAAAATTCAAATGTGATTTGGTCGTCATATTTGTCGTCGTGTCCCTCGCTTCGCTTGACGACTGTACCGCCCATAGAACGGTAAAAATCCTGCGCAGGATAATTGTGGGAATTGCAGTTGCAGATAAATTTGTCAAACCCGTGGGTTTTGCAATATTCTTTTATTATCGCAAACGCCTGTTTGCCGATACCCTGCCGCTGATATTCCCGCCGTACATAAAGCGACTGTATATAAACCGTTTCGGAGGTCAAAAAATTGAAATAGCCTATCGGTTCGCCGCCGCTGACTATCAGATACACATGGTAAGAATCATCACGGATACGCGTTAGATCACGCCGCCTGTGTTCCTCATAGTCGTAATTGTCAATTCTTTCATCGGAATATATGCCCCGATAGGTAGTGCTCCATATCTCGCGGCGAAGTTCGGCAATGATTTTTGCACCGTTCTCGTCCGCCAAAATAAACTCGACTGACATTTTATTATTGCCCTTTCATAAATTGGATTTTACCGAACGCCGTCTCATGAATTGGAATTTGCCGCTGTTGAAATATAATTATACAGTGCTTCTGGAAAATTTTATGAATTCATAGGGCAGTCCCATATCTTCGGAATATTTACGGATCTCTGTCCTTTCGTCATCACTCATTTCGTCATAGAAAGGGCGGTCTGATACTTTCAGGTATGTTGTAACTTCGTCTATTTTCAACACATCGCCCCATGGGGCAATATATAATTCCCCGACCTTATATTTTCCGACTTCTTTATATACCCTCGTGGTATAACAGTACCCCAGTCTATCTAAATAGTTTTGGACCGACTCATATTCATGTTCGGGAAATGATATTTTTTCAAGCATACAATAAATCCTCCTAATAATGTTCAATACAAATTCCGATTTTTTCGCTTAATTATTCAGTCGCCATAGCCGCAACCAAACTCCTGAGCCGTATCTTAGCCGCGCCGAGGTTATTTATCTCGTCGATCTTAAGCTGTGTGTACAGCTTTCCGCCGCTTTCGAGAATGGAGCGCACCTCGTCCGTGGTTATGGCGTCGATACCGCATCCGAACGAAACAAGCTGTACAAGCTGCATATCGGGCTGGGTGGTGACATACTTAGCCGCACGGTACAGACGGGAGTGATACGTCCACTGATTCAGGACGGTCAGATCGGGAGTGTCCGCAAGATGAGAAACGCTGTCCTCGGTAATTACGGCAAGCCCCAAACCTGTTATAAGCTTCTGTATACCGTGATTTATTTCAGGGTCGATATGATAGGGACGTCCCGCCAAAACAATGATAGGCATATGACGTTCCCGTGCCTTTTTGATTATTTCCTCACCATTTGTGATAAGGTCGCTGGAATAGTTCCTGAGAGCTTCCATTCCCTTGCTCCAAACGGCTTTAGCTTCTTTTTTTGTAACGCCGTATTTTGCCAATGATTTGCTCATTACCTCGGCAAAATGTTTTTCAAGGTTTATGTCAATGTAGGGGTGCAGGAAATTCTCATCGTTAAGCTCGTTAACATTGGCTTTCAGCAGTTCGGGGTAGTACGCCACAACGGGACAGTTATAGTGGTTGTCGCTCTGACCCTCGTCGATGTTGTAGCTTTCGCAGGGATAGAAAATGAAGTCCGCGCCCCGTTCAAGCAGGCTGAGGATATGTCCGTGAGCAAGCTTTGCGGGGTAACATACCGTATCCGAGGGGATAGTGTGCTGACCTTTGTAGTAAATGTCGCGGGAGCTTTCCTCGCTGACGATAACTTCAAACCCCAAATCGGTAAACACCTTGTGCCAGAAAGGCAGCTGTTCGTAAAATCCCAAACATAGAGGTATGCCTACCTTTGCTTTGGGAGACGAGGGTTTCTCGTTCACAACGCTCAAAAGGTGGTTGTACTTATAATCGTAAAGACAAAGTTTTTCCCCTGTGGAGGTGATTCCCGCGCCCTTTTCGCAGCGATTTCCGCTTATGAATTTGCGTCCGTCTCCGAAGCTTATCACCGTAAGATTGCAGTGTGCGGTACAGCCGCCGCAGTTTCTCTGCTTTGCCGAATATGTGAAGCTTTCAAGCTGCTCCGCGGTGATTATTGATGACTTTTCTCCCCTATGCTCCATAGCGTACAAAGCGCAGCCGAACGCGCCCATAAGTCCCGCAATTGCAGGACGTACTACATTCCTGCCAAGCTCCAGTTCAAAGGAACGCAGCACCGCGTCATTAAGGAAAGTACCGCCCTGAACAACAATGTGTTTGCCAAGCTCGTCCACGGATTTTGCGCGGATAACCTTATAGACCGCGTTTTTGATGATAGACGAGGACAGTCCCGCGGAAATATCTTCCACGGACGCGCCGTCCTTCTGAGCCTGCTTTACGGAGCTGTTCATGAAAACAGTACACCGTGAACCCAAATCGACAGGACGTTCCGCAAAAAGTCCAAGCTGTGAAAATTCCGCAATATCGTAACCCATGGCAAGCGCAAATGTCTGTATAAACGAACCGCAGCCCGAGGAACAGGCTTCGTTGAGCATAATGCTGTCGATAGCCTTGTTTTTTATTTTGAAGCACTTGATATCCTGACCGCCGATGTCGATGATGAAATCAACGTCCGGCTCAAAAAAGCTTGCCGCCTTGTAGTGAGCGACAGTCTCAACAATGCCGTGGTCTATTCCAAGACCCGCCTTGATAAGATCCTCGCCGTAGCCCGTTACAGCCGAGGAAACTATTTTTATTCTATCCCCCGTAAGGGAGTAAATTTCCTTTAATTTTGCGGAAATAATATCCAACGGTCTGCCCATGCTGGAGCAGTAGTGCTGATACAAAAGCTCACCCTTGGGAGTGATAAGTACAAGCTTTGTGGTAGTCGAACCTGCGTCTATTCCGAGAAAGGCTTCTCCCTCGTACTTGCTTATATCGGCATATTTCAGGTCGAACTGCCTGTGGCGCGCCACAAAGCTTTCGTACTCCTCCTTAGAGCCAAAAAGGGGCTGACCCGTTATTATATCGTCTTTCATCTCGGCGTTTTTCAGACGTTCGGTTATCTCATCAATTGGCATAGGTTCACTTGTATCCTTGGCGTGGAGCGCGCAGCCGTACGCCATAAAGCATGGAGCGTTTTCGGGGAATACCGCGTTCTCATCGGAAAGCTTCAGAGTGTTCACAAAAGCCTTGCGAAGTCCTTTCTGGAACGAAAGAGGTCCGCCCAAAAAGAGAACCTTGCCCTTTATTTCCCGACCTTGAGCAAGTCCCGAAACGGTCTGGTCAACTACCGCCTGGAAAATCGAAGCGGCAATGTCCTCACGCTTTGCCCCCTGATTGAGCAGCGGCTGGATATCAGACTTAGCGAAAACTCCGCACCGCGAAGCAATGGGATAAAGCTTTTCCGCGCTGAGAGCAAGCCTGTCAAGCTCGTCGGTGGTGATACCGAGAAGCGTAGCCATTTGGTCAATAAACGCGCCAGTACCTCCCGCGCAGGAGCCGTTCATACGCTGCTCAACGCCGCCCGTCAGGAAGATTATTTTCGCGTCCTCACCGCCAAGCTCAATAACCACGTCCGCGTCGGGATAGCTGTTTTTGACCGCAATAAACGCGCCGAAAACTTCCTGTACGAAAGGAAGTCCCGATGCGTTTGCAAGACCCAGTCCTGCCGAGCCTGTTATTGCAAGACGGAACTCGCAGTCCGAATATTCCGCCGCTATTTCTGAAAGCTGTTCCTCAACGGTCTCACGGACCTTTGAAAAATGCCGCTGATACCGCGAGCGGATAATATTGCCGCCGTCGTCAAGAATGACCGTTTTTACCGTTGTTGAACCAACGTCGATGCCAAGTGAATAAACCTTACTCATAAACTAAAATTCCTTTTAATAAAAATTCTCCCGAATTAATCCTCATAGTGTGACCTTTACAAGACATAACAAAAATAATATCGTTTTCGACATAATAAACAATTCTGTTTTTTTCGTCGATACGCCTGCTCCACCAACCGGACATACTTCCTTTAAGCGGTTCGGGCTTGCTTATGCCGTCAAACGGATTTCTCTGAATATCGGCAATAATTTTATTTATTTTTTTCAATATTTTTCTGTCTTGATTTTGCCAGTACAAATACTCGTCCCATGCTCTATCTTCCCATAAAAGCTTCATTCGTCGTCTACCTCTATCAATTCATGTTCTTCAAAATGAGCATTACCGTTTTTAACATCGGCTGCAAGCTTTTCAAGATACCGCATATTGCTTTCGGAATAAAACGGGTCGGCAGTTATTTCAAACGGAATACGCTGCTCCCTGCCGACCTTTGTCAAAAACATGGTTATAGCGGTGGACATATTAAGTCCCATTGCCTTTAAAGCGCGTTCTGCGCTTTCCTTTACCTCATCATCTATTCTGAAATTTACCTGAGTCATCATATACAGCACTCCTTTCACATATAGTATATCACGTTTGTATATACATTGTCAAGTGTCTGCTATATAGTACCATGGCAGTTATTGCCTTGCAATTATTTTGATATCTTCAAAGATATATCAAACGCCTTAACGGAGTGGGTCAAAGCTCCCACGGAAATAATGTCCACGCCTGTTTTGGCGACCTCTGCGGCGTTGGCAAGGGTGATATTTCCCGAAGCTTCAAGGACAGCCTTACCGCCCGCAATTTTAACGCATTCCGCCATTTGCTCCGTGGTCATGTTGTCAAGCATGATAACGTCCGCCTTGCAGTTCAAAGCCTCCCAAAGCTCCTCAAAGCTGCGTACCTCTACCTCTATCTTTACCATATGTCCCACTTTTGAGCGCAGAGCCGCCACAGCGTTTGTAAGACTTCCGTAAGCGTCTATGTGGTTGTCCTTGAGCATTGCTCCGTCGGAAAGATTAAAGCGGTGATTTTTTCCTCCGCCCACAACAACGGCGTATTTTTCAAGCGCGCGCAGTCCGGGGAGAGTCTTTCTCGTCTCAGCAATTGTGCATTTCGTACCCTCGCAGCAGGCAACGTATTTAGCGGTTTCAGAGGCAATTCCCGACATATGCTGCAAAATGTTCAGAGACGTCCGCTCGCCCTTTAAAATGGACTTGGTGCGTCCCGTAACAGAGGCGATAACGTCGCCCTTGGAAACTTTGCCGCCGTCCTTTATCATCACCTCAGATTTGACGTCCCCGTCCAACAGCGTAAATACCCGCAGAGCGCAGTCGATACCGCAGAGGATACCCTCAGCCTTTGCGATAAATTTTGCTGTGGAAACGTCCTCGTCGTCAAGCAGGTAGTCGGTGGCGAGGTCTATGTAGTTGATGTCCTCCGCAAGAGCGCGCTTGATAATGTCGTCAACGTAAAAGTTTGGTAAGTTCATATTGATTGCTCCTTTATGATTTTTATTATGAAATTTCATTTATATGTTCAATATAGCTTTTAAAATTGTCTGCATTTGCGTCATCAATATATTCTATAAAAAATGATTTTCTTTTATAAAATGTGTCAAACAATGACGATAAGCCTACCGAAAGCTCCATATATGAAACTTGCTCCAGATCCGTAGCAGCAGGCAGATCGATCATTTCCGCGCTTTTGGAAGTATCCAAATACAGCTGCCATCCGTTTTCTTCCTTTACAGCCTCAAAGCAGAATTTGTTAATAAACACTCCCTTAACGTAAAAATCGGTTCTGAACGTCAATGTCAGCATATTATCCTCAAAGGTATATTCTCCGAATACGTCGTGAGTTTCCAGAGCAACGCGGAAATGTCCCTCTCCGTCAAATTCAAAAATATGGCTGTCCTTCTGAAAAATCGGCTCGCCAAAGGCGCTGCCGTTATTTTCCGTATAATTTTTAAAGCAGTAACTGTATATGTTGGTTTCGTTTTCATCGTAATAATTGTATGTGATATTTCCGTTTTCATCACGGTCATAGGTGTAAATATAATTGTCCTGCCACATTCCCGCCGGAAATTCGCTTTCGTCGTAATCCTCAAAAATATTTTCGGTTTCTTCTGAACTTTCAATAACGGTTTCTTTCGTATCCTCGGCAATATGTGAAGACGTTTCCGACGCTGTATCCCTTTGTGTTCCGATGATAATTTCCGATTTTTTTATTGCAATAAAATCCTTGCTGTTCGCAAGATAGACGTAAATACTGCTGTCGGGAACCGCAGACATTGTTGTAAATGCCGAATTTGTTCTTTGAACGGATTTTTTATTAATTATATAATAATCATAATTATTGGTTTCGCCGTCAACCGTCATTGTGATTTTATCTTCGTTTACATAAATTTCCGCAAAAAAATTCTCATCAAATCCGTTAATTATGCCTTTGCCGTTTTCAAAAAACGCGTCCCCCAGCATAGTATTGTTTTTATATATTTGGCAATGTCCCTCAAGGTCGCCCGCATTAAGAAGTTTTTGTTCGTACCGTTCATATACCGCAACAGATACGGGAGGTTCCGAATCGGAATTTATATATACTGTATCGCCGCAAAAAAACATATTTCCGCTGCCGGAGGTTTCTCCGAAATCAAGCTCTCCGTTTTTCATTACCGCATTAAGTGCGCTAATTTTGCAGTCCGCTGTTTCGTATATATTGTCCGGAACAAAAAAGTACAGCTTATTGTTCGATATCCATGCGCCAAGCATATCCTCCTGCTGGGCGAGACGAGGTTCGCCGTATATTCCGTCGCTTTCAGCCGCATTATTATAATTTGTAATTTCATCAATAAGCTGTCCGTCGGCAGGCTTACTGCACCCCGTCAAAGCCGTCGTTACAGAAATTGCCAAAAACGCCGCAAAAAACTTTTTCATATCAAACACCTTTCAAAACAACTGTCAACTACACACTATAAACTGTCAACCGCAAAATCCAGCGCCGCCCCGATACTGTCATGTATAAGCAGATCCGCCCTGCCGTCCTTTTCGGTGGGAGTCTTGTTTATCAGCACAAGCCTGTCTCCGCCGTAGTATTCTATAAGTCCGCTTGCGGGGTACACCGACAGGGACGTGCCGCCGATAATAAGCATATCCGCTTCCGTGATAGCCTTTGTAGCTCCCTGCACCGTGGCGGTGTTCAGTCCCTCCTCGTACAGCACCACGTCAGGCTTTACCAGTCCTCCGCAGTCAAGGCAGGGTGGAGGTCCGTCAACGCTCTTGATATATTCCGCATTATGCATTTTTCCGCACCGCAGACAGTAATTTCTGTGTACCGAGCCGTGAAGCTCGTACACCGTTTTGCTTCCCGCCGCTTGGTGCAGACCGTCTATGTTCTGAGTAACTACCGCAGTCAGCTTTCCAACTTCTTCAAGCTTCGCAAGAGCATAATGAGCCTTGTTCGGCTTCGCTTCAAGATTGAGAAGCTTGTCGCGGTAGAACTCGTAAAAATCCGCAAGATGATTGCAGTAAAAAGTCCTGCTCAAAATAGTCTCCGGGGGATACTTGTATTTCTGATTGTAAAGACCGTCCACGCTACGGAAATCGGGTATGCCGCTTTCGGTGGAAACTCCCGCGCCTCCGAAAAACACAATGCGCTCCGATTCGCTTATCCATTGCCTGAGTTGTTCCAACTTTTCCATATTGTCCATAATAATCTCCTGCCTTGTCGTTTTATTTCTTTACGTATGTACAGAAGCTGTACTTCAGTCCCTCAAAATCGTATTCCTCCGACCGCTCCGTCAACTCCCAGCTTTCGTCCTTGTCAAGGTTTGGAAAAAATACGTCAGCTTCGGGACTTGCATTTACATTTGTGATTATCGCCTTTCCGCAGTACGGCAACATTGTTTCGTAAATCTGTCCCCCTCCGACTACAAAGACTTCCTCGTACTTTTCAGCCAGCTTGAGGACTTCTTCAACGTTTCCGCAGACTTCCGTACCCTCGCAGGAAAAGCTTTTGTTCCGCGACAGCACGATATTGTTCCTGTCCTTGAAAGGCTTTCCGTTCGGCAGGCTTTCGAGAGTTTTCCTGCCCATTATAACGGTATGATTTAAGGTAGTACGCCTGAAAAACTTTTTATCCTCGGGAATATTAAAAAGCAGGTCGTTGTCTTTGCCGATACCCCAATTTTGGCTGACAGCGGCAATCGCAGTAATCATAGACACCGTTCCTTTCAATTATAATGTTATAACTAAGATAATAACGCCGATAATTGCACAGAATATCCCGCCTAATCTTGTAACAAGGATACCCGCGTCCGAGGGTTCGGAATCCTTTGGCATACCGTGTTCTATCCACCACGCGTATTCGGGGAAAACCGCGGTTAAAACTGCAAGTATAATAAAAATAAACAAAAATACTCTTGAAATTCCATCTGTATTGTCCGTACTTTCTCCATAAACTCGAGATATGACTGCCAATTTATTCATGTCTGTTCCTCCCGAAAAAATCCGTCTGTGCTGCCGCAGGTTATTTCACTTCATATCGCCACGGGAAATTTTACTTCCTCCGTATTGTATTCGTACCCCTCAAGAGCAAAGCTGTCGGGAGTAAAATCGTAAAAATCCGTTACGGACTTATCAATGATAAACTTCGGTGCGGGGTGGGATTTCCGTTCAATAAGCTCCTTTATAACAGGTATGTGCCTGTCGTAAATGTGAGCGTCAGCAATAACGTGAACAAGCTCTCCCGCCTCCAGACCGCTGACCTGAGCAAACATATGCACAAGGGCGGCATACTGACAGACATTCAGTCCGTTAGCCGCGAGGAAGTCCTGTGAACGCTGGTTGAGGACGGCGTTGAGCTTGTTCCCCGAAACGTTGAAGGTCATGCTGTAAGCGCATGGATAAAGGTGCATTTCCGAAAGGTCGTGATGATTATATAGGTTTGTCAGTATCCTGCGGCTGGCGGGGTTGTGCTTCAGGTCGTACAGCACTCTGTCCACCTGGTCGAATTCTCCCTCCGGGTATTTGTGCTTCACACCCAGCTGATATCCGTAAGCCTTGCCGATAGAGCCGCTTTCGTCAGCCCAGCTGTCCCATATGTGAGCGTCCAGATCGTGGATATTGTTGGACTTTTTCTGCCATATCCACAGAATTTCCTTGACCGCAGTCTTGAAAAACGTCCTGCGCAAAGTGATGATCGGAAATTCCTCTGCAAGATCGTAGCGGTTTACTATACCGAATTTTTTTATTGTATGTGCGGGCGAGCCGTCCTGCCATCTGGGACGCACTTCCATATTTTCATCGGAGACTCCGTTTTCCAGTATATCCCTAACGTTTGCAATAAAAATCTCATCTGCGCGGCTCATTTTTTTCCTCCTAAAAGCTGTTTCCGAATAGTTATATAATATTATATCATATTAGCAATGAAATTTCAACATTTTTTTAAATAAATAGCATTGAGCGATAGTGTCAACGCGTCCTAAAATACAATTTATAAAACACCGTATAATAGTTCAAAACAAAAGCGGTTATACGCCCTAAAACGTATAATCGCATAAATAACACATAAATTCGCAGCAAAGGCGACCTGAATCAAACCGACAGAAAAAATCTGTCAGCCATGTAAAAGGTTTGCCAATACAAACATAATATTTAATTTGGCGGTCTGTTTTCACAGACCTCGGTATTGATGTTGTATCGCTTGACATTGCCTCGCAGTAAAAAATTCTTTTTAATTATTCAAACTGAAAATCTGAAGAAGATATTTGCACATTTTTTCTTTCCTCTGCCGCTGACTCAAGAAGAGCATGCTTTTTAAAACCGAATATTCCTGCAAAAAATGATTTCGGGAACAGCATTATCTGCGTATTGTACTTTGTCACAACGTCGTTGTAAAACTGCCGTGCCATTACAATTTTATTTTCTGTTTCTGAAAGCTCTTCCTGTAGTTTTAAAAAGTTCGTATTTGATTTCAGTTCCGGATAACTTTCACCCAGTGCCAGCACTTTTGAACATACCCGACCAAGCTTTGCGTCAGCGGCACAGGCTTCGCTTGTATCTTCTGAATTCATAACCTTGCTTCTGAGTTGTGCAATATCGGTAAGCGTTGATTTTTCAAATTTCGCATATCCTTTTACTGTCTCGATAAGATTAGGTATAAGCTCTGCTCTGCGTTTCAACTGTACATCCACCTGAGCTGACTGATTGTCAACCCTGTTTCTGAGCACTACAAGACTGTTATACTCCGCAATCATTATAACGGCAATAAAAATAATAACTGCAATTACAATGATAAAAATAATATTCATAAAGATTCCCTCCTTGTTCTTGAAATTTCATTTACTATTTGCATATTTTCTTCCAACACGACCGCATACACAAGATAGTCTTCCCATAAGACAACATAACGTTTGTCAGCCTCATTCAAGTTAGAATAATCATGAATAAAATTTTTCATTCCGTATATACATTCTGCCATATAATTGCCGTATTCTGTACGTTTTATAGGTTTATTATTTTTCATAATTATCGCGCCCACACGAGTGGCTGACAACATATACGCAAACAAAAACATCATATAAATGAACATCAGCGTTACCTCAATACATTCGGGTATAAGATTATTCTGAATAAGAAAATTCACCTGTTCTGCCAGGCTTGAATTTCCCGGAGCGGTATCGAGAACCGCGGTAAAATCATCTAATCTCTGCCTTGCGCTTACGATCCAAAAAAACCAGATCAGCGCTGCCGCTAACGGTGCAAGACAGCCCTTTTTAGAGCTATCTTTACTTAAAATTCTTTTTTTTCTGACATATCCCTCTGAAATCGCTTCTTCCATGACTAGCTGCTTCCACTTTGTATCATTCTCCCAGTCAAAGTCGCCTTTTTCCAGATGACTTATTAAATAGCGGTCACTTTCATTTAAGTCACCGCATCTGTAGTATTTATCTGTGACACGGTATGTATTATCTGAGATTTCTCTCAACAGTCCAAGATTCTCATATTGCAAAACAGATGCTGCCGCGTCTTTTTTCTGTTCGATGTCCAAATCAGTAAGAATACTGATGACCGCCGGTGACAAGCCCGTAAGCTTTTCACGGTAATAATCAAAATCATGAATATTGGTAATTGTACAATTACGTATCGTTGTATTTATATGAGTTTTAATAATGATTTTCCCTATAAAGAAAGGAACGACCGACAATATAAGCGTTTGCAAAAAAAACAACATTATAATTCCCAATACCGTTAAAATGTTCGGATTTTCCATTAAGTCGCTGAATGCCTTTTTACCCGACGGATACAGCATACTTAAAATCAGACAAGCCAACGGTATTAGCCAAAGCTTACGCTCATACTGCCTGTATTTCTTCAGCGATGATAACTCAAATATTTTTTTATTAACCTTCATATTTGCCTCGGCTTGCCATTTCACCTCTCTAAAAAAACTAACCCACGTATTTACGTGAATTAAACGTTACTTTTTATGATACATTTCCGTTTGTTTAATTATAGCGGATTTTCACAGTTGTGCCATCTCCCTTAAATTAACACTTTGCGAATAAATTTTAAACTTTTATGCTATTTTAGAGCGTGTTCACATAAAGCTGATGTGCGGATTTTTGAGCATAATTTTGTCGTATTTAAGGCAAAAATCCGCAGGAATACGTCCGTATTTCAAGGATTTTTAACGCAAAATACGGAAAAATTTGCCCAAAAGACGTATGTCACGGTTTATGTGAAAATACTCTAATAATATCATACCATAAATTATCTGAAATGTCAATAAAAATCACAAAAGTTTGCAGGGAAAAAGCATTTGCTTTTTTAATTTAGCGGTATTTTAAAAATATGATTACTTTACAGCATTTTTGATTGGGACTTTTAAAATAAAGGTATTATGACTTGATAAAAATCGGCTTGATTAATAATTTAGGAATATTAATTCTATATACGAATCAAATTACATTCACTATATGTTTGTATTTAATTAATAAAAAAGTAAATGCTGTTGCCGTGTTAACATGACTTGAAGCTATTGACTATTGCATACTAATATGGTATAATATACTCGTTATCAGCGCTCAGTGAATTTACAGATACAAATTGCAGATAATGTTTTATACGGACTTGAAATACAGACGTGAAAAATTAAGCGGCAGCTCCGATATGCGTTTTCACGTATATCCTTTGCGTACGCTTTTGACCGGATTTTGATCCGGCTACCATACGGCAGAAAAGAGGAATTTTAAAATATGCTTGAGCTTAAAAATATTCGCTGGAGACTTCCCGAGGGCGAGGAAATTCTCAAAGGCGTCGATATGAAGATACCCGACGGAAAGCTTACCGTGGTAACTGGTCCCAACGGCGGAGGAAAGACATCTATCGCTAAGATGATAGCGGGTCTCTACAGTCCCACAGAGGGCGAAATTTTTCTGGACGGAACTGACATAACCGGATATAATATCACCGAACGCGCCCGTCAAGGCATTGCTTACGCCTTTCAGCAGCCTGTACGCTTCAAAGGACTCACTGTCCGGGATCTGATAGAAACCTCCGCAGAGCAGAAGCTTGATAACGAGGTCATATGCGAAATACTCGGCGAGGTAGGTCTCTGCGCCCGCGAATATATGAACAGAGAAGCCGACGCAAGCCTTTCGGGAGGCGAAAGCAAGCGCATTGAAATAGCTACGGTACTTGCGAGAAAAAACGCTTCCATGCTTGTTTTCGACGAGCCTGAAGCCGGCATCGACCTGTGGAGCTTCGGAAGTCTTATAAACGCCTTTGAACGTCTTAAAAACGAGGGCGGACGTTCCCTGCTGATAATTTCACACCAGGAAAGGATCATGGAGATAGCGGACTATATCATAGTCATTTCAGACGGAAAGGTCTCCGCCGAGGGAAGCCGAGAGGATATTCTCCCAAGTCTTCTCAAAGAAAACAGCTCCGAGGGAAAATGTCCCCTCGGTAGAACGGTACCGGAAAAGGAGGGCTTCTGATATGGACAGTATTACCGAAAAGCTTTTGGGGATAGTTTCCGAACGGAACGTTATATCCTTCAAGGGAGCTTATAATATACGCGAGAACAGCGGCTGCGCAGGCAGACAGTCCTCGGAAAACATCAAGATAGAAAACAAATCCGACAATCCGGGTATCGTTATTAGAATAGGTTCGGGCGCACAGAAAGAAACTGTTTATATTCCTGCCTGCGTTACACACGGCGGCGTAAACGATCTGGTCTATAACGACTTTTACGTTGAGGACGGCGCTGACGTTATCATTGTTGCGGGCTGCGGAGTACATTCCGACGACGAGGAGGAAGCGCGCCACAACGGCATACACCGCTTCTTTATCGGGAAAAACGCCCGCGTGCTTTACAAGGAAAAGCATGTAGGAACGGGAAACGGCAGCGGTGCAAAGCGTATCGATCCCGTTACCGATGTGATAATGGGCGAAAATTCCTATATGGAAATGGATACCATGCAGATAAGCGGCGTTACGAGTACAAATCGTCTTACGACCGCCAAGCTCGGCGCGGGAGCAAAGCTTGTTATCCGCGAAAGACTTCTCACTGACGGCGACGAGACCGCAAAGTCGGATTTCTCGGTATCTCTGGACGGCGAGGATTCCGGCGTTGACCTTGTTTCCCGTTCGGTGGCAAAGGGAAATTCCTATCAGGAGTACCACTCGGTCATCAAGGGCAACTGCCGCTGTACGGGACATTCCGAATGCGACGCCATACTTGCCGATAACGGCAGGGTAAACGCGGCTCCCGAGCTTTACGCGGGAAACATTGACGCATCTCTTATCCACGAAGCGGCTATCGGAAAGATTGCGGGAGAGCAGATAATAAAGCTGCGGACTTTAGGTCTTACCGAAGAAGAAGCGGAACAGAAAATCATCGACGGATTTTTAAAGTAATATTTAAAATAATATTTAAAACAGGGACTGCTTCACAGTGAGAGGCAGTCCCTGCTTTTATGAGTCTATATGTTGCCATTTGAACGGTGGCGCATTTCCTACGCTTATTGCAATAATTACCATGTTTATGACTGCGGGAGCGGTTGGCTTTGCAGGAAGTCTTGCTTCGGTGGCAATACTGACGGCTGCGGTAATACTGGGAGTGCTTATGACCCTGCTAATGTCAAGACTTCTTTCGTCTACGGCTTTAAAAGGCGTGCCATCCTCATTTGCACTGGAGCTTCCCCCATACCGCCGACCTCAGATCGGCAAGGTGATAGTCCGTTCCGTTTTTGACAGAACAATTTTCGTGCTCGGCAGAGCGGTAGCTGTAGCCGCACCGGCAGGACTCGTCATTTGGCTTCTTGGAGCAATAAAGGTCGGAGACGCGGCTCTGCTTACGCTGTTGGCGGATTTTCTCGACCCGTTTGCGCGTTTTATCGGTCTTGACGGAGTGATACTTTTAGCGTTTATTCTGGGATTTCCCGCAAATGAGATAGTCGTGCCTATAATGCTTATGACATATCTTTCCACAGGAAAAATTGTGGAATATGAAAATCTGGGACAGCTTAAAGAGATACTTACGGCAAACGGCTGGACGCTTACGACCGCCGTTTGCACGGTAATTTTCATGCTGTTTCATTTTCCCTGCTCCACGACCTGTCTCACTGTAAAAAAGGAAACGGGAAGTCTGAAATGGACAGCGGCGGCGTTCTTTCTTCCGACAGCAGCCGGCATAGTTTTATGCGCCGCTGCAGCAAATCTTATGAGACTTTTTACTGCCGTTTTTTAGTTTGTTATACTATAGCAATCCATAAAATTAACGTGACGATTAGGGGAACGCCCTCTATCGCAGGGCGTTCCCCTCTTGAAAACAGTCCACAGGACTGTTTTCAATTCACCCCTTTGCGGAGTTCTTGGACGAAAAGAGATTTCGCGCTTCTGCGGGGACTCATTCTGCAAATGAGTTTGCGCCCAAAGGACTCTGCCCTTTGGAAACTCGCAGCCTTGAAAGGCTGGCGAACTTTTTAATGTCATCAGCTTCGCTGACGAAAATGCTGTGGTAATTTTATGGTTTGCTATAAACTATGGCAATACGGCAAAATAATAATAATCCTAATCCCTCATTAGAATTATGAACAAGAAATCGCCGCAAAAGCTTTAATATATGGATTTTGCGGCGGGAGATTGTGCATAATTCAATGAGAGATCAGGATAAAATCTGTATGGGACGGGGTTTCCCGTCCCGCTGTTTCATAGCCGCCGGCGGCAAGAGCAAAGGTTCAGCTTTTGGAAATAAGCTCCGCGGAATAATCCTCGTTAAGCTTCCATATCTGATAGGCGCTTCCGACCGAAACCGAGTCGGAGCTTATCACCGCGGACATTATCCCCATATCCTCGGCTGAGGCTGTCTCCGCCGACAGGGATTTGTCAAACAGCGATGTAAACAAAAGTATTCCCGCCGAGGACCCCTTTTCGGATAGCTCGGCAGCGGGAAGCCGTCCGCACCTTTCGCTTTCGTCCGCAAAGCTGTAATCCGCAAGTTTTAGCTGCAAAGCGGAAACGTCGGCGGGCTCGGAAACGTAAAAGCTTTCCCATGCTCCTTTAAACCGACACCACACTGTAGATTCAAAGCCGCATTTGAGAAGTCCAAGGGCGGCGGCAAGTACGCCCTCAACCGCCCTTTCGTTTTCGTAAACGTCGCTTCCGCCGCGGCTGTCAAGAACGATGTTCTGTTGCACCGACTCTATTTCGTCATCCAGCCTGACCATGTATTTGCCCCGCTTGGAGGACAGCTTCCAGTTTATCCTTTTGATCGGGTCGCCCTCTGTATATTCCCTGTGGGTGTAGCCGGGCATTCCCGCAAAGCAGTTTACGTTGTCGGTCTCGCGGGTCTCCTCGCTGTCGTCGGCAAGCCTTGCGTTTTCGGCAGCCGCACGGAGTATGGGAGCGTCTCCCGCCATTTCGGGAATATCGGGAAAGACCTTTACCGTATGAAGAAGCCCGCACTCCTCCGTCTGCGGACAGCTCATGCGGAATTTGAAGAATTTCATGAAATCGTGAAGCTCTGCGCTTTTTACTCCGATACGGGAGCCGCCCCATACCTTGGCACGGTATACGATTTCCACCGTTGTTTCGGAGCGGGGCGGAATGCTTACCACGCAGCTTTTGCATGAGGATTCCGATTCCAGTCCGTCAGGAACGGCAAGAAACAGCTTTATTGCGGGGACGGGTAAAAGACTGCTGTTAGCGGCGGTTATTTTAAGAGTAACGGTCTCTTTTTTATAGAGCATTGTACGGTTAACGTCAGAGGTAAGTACAACGCTTTTTCTTTTGTGCAGCCAAAGCGTTACCAGAAAGGAAAAAACAGGCGCGCATACAAAGATGTAAACGAACGTCCAGCCTATGGGCGCGGAAAGATACAGAGCAAACATTACGCACAGCCAGACCGCAAGAAGATACATAAAAATTTTTGAGATCATAGGGCATTACTCCGTAGGGACGGGAACACGTTCAAGTATTTTTACGAAAGCGTTTTCCTGAGTCTCGTACATGGATTTGCCTTTCGGGGACAGCATTATCCTGTGGGCAAGGGTGCATATGCAGCAGTCCTTTACGTCCTGGGGAGTGATAAAATCCCTGCCGTCCATAAACGCCCACGCCTTTGCGGATTTGTACAGCGCAATGCTTCCGCGGGGACTTACTCCAAGCTTTATACCCTCGTCGGAGCGGGTAGCGTTCGCAACAGCGATTATATAGTCCTTGACGTTTTGGGAGGCTCTGACTTTCTTCACCTGATCCTGCAAAGCGGTTATGTCGTCTGTGGACAGTACCGCCGATATACGGGTTATGGGGTTGTCGTTTTCATTTCGGTCAAGTATCTCAGATTCCTCCGAAGCAGTTGGATAGCCCATGCTTATTTTCATGGAAAAGCGATCCATCTGCGCTTCGGGAAGGTGATACGTGCCGTAGGTCTCAACGGGATTCTGCGTTGCGATTACCATAAACGGAGAGGGCAGGGCGTAGGTGTTTCCGTCGATGCTGACCTGACGTTCCTCCATTACTTCAAGCAGGGAGGACTGTGCTTTCGGCGAAGCTCGGTTTATTTCGTCCGCAAGCAGGAAGTTGCAGAAAGCCGCGCCCTTACGGTACTCAAAATCTCCCGTTTCGCGATTGAGCATGGAAAACCCCGTGATGTCTGAGGGCATAATGTCGGGAGTCATCTGTACGCGGCTGAACGTGCCGTTTACGGACTTTGCCAATGCCGCCGCAAGCTGGGTCTTACCCACGCCGGGAACGTCCTCCAGCAGAACGTGTCCGCCTGTGAGAAGAGCTGTAACGGTCTGAACTATGGGCGTGCGTTTTCCCACAATGACCTTTTCGATATTGTCGATAAGAGACTGTATTTTTGCGTCCATTTCGGTAGTCCTTTCTATGTTAAATTTGTACTTGTGATCAAAGCGGGATTGGTGATAATGTCCCGCACCTCGTCTCTTGTGAGCAGCCTTGTTCCCGTTGTGCCCTCTAAAAATATTTCCTGCGAGGTCTCAACAAGGTCGAAGGACTGTTCCAAAACTCCCATTATTTCGGGGATTATCACATCGTTCAGACCGCTTGTGAGCAGTCCCAGCGCAAGCAATGGGTTAGCCGCTTCGGAGTACTGCCTTGAAGTCTCCTCCACGTTTCCGAGCGCAAGGATAAGCCTGTCGAAATATTTCAGACTGTCCTCGTAAAGCGCGGCAAACTGTTCGCCGTACTGACCCGCATTGCTGTACTTTTCCGCAAAATCGTTCCGCAGGGCTTCGGCTTCGGCTTTCAGCGCGCCGAAATCGGCGTTTAGCATTGCCGACACGTCGCTGACGTTTACCGCGTCCATTATCATGTTGAGACTTTGAACAACGCTGCTTTCCATTTCGGCAGCAAGAAGCTTTTTCTCTTTAAGTTCGGGACGTATCTCCGCCTCGGCGTACCTGAAGCCGTCCAGAAAATAATGGTCTATTAGGAAATTCACGACCTGTTCCTGCTCGGCGGCGGTAAGTCCGAACATGGTTTTTATTGGTATTCCCGATCTGTCCGTTGGAAGAATGCCTCCGCGGGTAAAGTCCGTGATTATTTCGTCGGGTACGGCAGTTTCGGAGGTTTCCTCTGCGGAAATTTCCGTTTCCGTCTCCGTTTCGGACGGAGAAGTTTTTATCGCCGTATCCGTCGTTGTTGCCGTTTCCGTCTCTGTTTCGGTTTCGGACGGCTCGGTAACTATCGGCTTCGTCTCCATAACGGAGGTCACAAGAGTTTCACCCTGTTCCTCAAGTTCAAGACGAGCCTGTTCCTCGGCTTTTTTGAGCTGCTCCTCAAGACGGCTCTGCATTACTGCTTCGGCAAGAGTTTTCTCACGCGCGACAGTCTCGGCGGCATAGCTTTCCGTACTGTATGCCGCAGCGACCGTGCAGAGTATTCCGACAGCAAGTATCATTATTATTTTAAGAAGCTTCATGGTACTCCTTTCAGCGTTTCAAATTTCAAACGGTTAATTCAATAAGATTCCCCTCGGTATCCGATATCACGCTTTCGTAGTAACCGTCGCCCGTAACTCGTGGTTCGCCGATAACCGTATAACCGTCATGCCGCAGGCGTTCCGTAAGACTGTCAACAGTTTCTTTTGTGCCGACGGAAATAGCGATATGGTGCAGACCTCCGAGGGGAGTGTTTTCTTTTTCGCAGACGTCGGGTCTGTTCATGATCTCCAACCGCGAGCCGCCCTCAAATGTCAGGAAATACGAGGAAAAACCTGTTTTCTCATTGCGGTAAAGCTGTCCCGCCGACGCGCCGAAGTATTCCGAAAAGAAGACCTTGGCTTTTTCCAGATCCTTGTAATATACGGCAATGTGATTGATTTTCATAAATATAGAGCCTCCATCTGTTTGGTAATTTTCGAAATCCGATCTTATGCGGTTTTTCCTCTGCCTAAATCCTTTCTTCCCACAGCCGCCGCAGAAAAAACATATACCGCCGCTGCCGAGGCAGCCAGAACCAAACACCTCAGGAACTGACTTCCCAAGCCGTTCGAGCCTGCCGTCATATTGAGCAGTCCCAAAGCTATTCCCGCAAAAAGGGAAACGAACAGCGCGGCGGACTCCCTGCCCGTCAGCAGCGAGAAAAACATATTTATCATTCCGCAGAACAGATACAGCAAAAGCGCGGAAACGGCTGCTCCGATTATGGTAGGCAGGGGCGGAGCGGAAAAATCCGAAGCGGGACTTCCCGTCATTGTGCGGAAACCCACAAATCCGCTGCTCCACACGCCGCTGAACTCAAATGTCTGCGAGCATACCGCAAGGTTTATCACGAACACCGCCGCGAAGAATAAAACCGTGTTGACCGCGTAGGTTATCGCCTTTCCCGCAAGCCAACTTCTGCGGCTTCCGCACCTGAGTATGTCTATCCCGCCGAAATCGCTGCCGAACATTATTCCGCACACGGTAAAAAGGTACAGCGGCAGATATATGAACACGATATTGGTGATGTCCGTTATTATCATAAACAACGCCTCAAAGGAGGAAAACGCCGCCGTTTCCGCAAGGTCTATATATTTTCGGACGCTTACCGCCGCCGTAAAGGCAATGACAGCCAGCGCAAGACACCACCTCGCCGCGGGTATATGCTCCGTTAGACTGAAACGAAGTCCTCTAAGTTTTTTCACTGCTTGTCAGCCTCCTTTCCGAATACGGTCAGAAGCAGTCCCGCCGATGCCAGTACCGCAGGCAGAACAAAACGATCGGGGGACATTGCTCCGCCATATATGGACGGCGCAATGTCCAGAGGCGGATAAAATCTTTCAAGCTTAAGGTACGGAAACGCGTAAATGCAGAGCAGGTAAAGCACCTGAGGCATCACGAGAGGTACGTATCGCTGACGGTTAACAAAGGTCAGTCCGTAGGACAGAGCCGACCAACCGAAGCCGAAAGTCACAGGAAGGACAAGCTGAATAGCCGCGTCCGCGTCGGGAAGTCCTCCCAAAGCCGCGCAGACCGCAAACATTGCCGCGTGGGGTATGAAAAGTGCGGCGGCTCCCGAAAGTCCTGCGGTAAAAAATCTTTTTATGCGGTAACGTCTGTGTGCACCGCTCTGTTTCAGTATCATAAGCGCGCCGAATTTTGTTTCCCGCTCGGTCATTATCATTACCGAGTAAGGCATTGCCGCCAGCAGCGGAGCCGCAAAGGGCAGCGCAAGAGCCTGCGCTTTGCTGTAGAGATCGGAAACGTCCCCCGAAGCAAGGCAGTACCCAAGACCGCCGAAAAGCAGTACCGCTCCTAAAAAAACGCTAAGCCAAAAGGACGGTTCGGTAAAAATTCTCTTTATGTCCGTCTTAAAAAATTTCATGCGTATATCTCCAATTATCGACGTTTTGCGGTTTTGCGTAAACAAAATTCCGAGTGGCATCTAACAGCGAGTAAAGAAAAACTCGAAATCCAAAAATCACAGATTTTAGGATAACACCTCTGAAACGGACGCATTGTCTATGCGGAATTTTTTCGTGCACAGAGACTCGATATCCTCCGCGATATGGCTTGCGATAACTATTGTTGTACCCGCGCCGTTCAGCTCCTTGAAAAGCTCTCTCACCAGACCTACGGAACGGTCGTCCAGACTGTTCATTGGCTCGTCAAGTACAAGCAGTTCGGGCTTGTTCATCACCGCCTGGATTATTCCCAGCTTCTGGCGCATTCCCAGCGAATAGGTCTTTACGGGACGGCGGTTTTTCGGATCAAGCTCAAGCCGCTCCATAAGCGAGGCTATATCCTCCGCAGGCACGGGATCTGCGCTCATGGAATTGAGTATTTTCAGATTTTTCAGTCCGCTGTAGTGCGGGATAAAGCCGGGGGTCTCTATCATAACTCCGAGGGAATCGGGAAATTTCCGTTTGGCGTTGAAGTTCTCGCCGCCGACGGTTATCTCTCCCGAATCGGGTATCATCAGTCCCGTCATAAGCTTGAAAACAACGGTTTTTCCGCTTCCGTTCCTGCCGAGAAATCCGCATATCCCGCCCTTTTCTATCCCGAAGCTTACGGCTTTCAGTACGGTATTTCCGCCGAAGCTTTTGCTTACATCTCTGAATCGTATGTAGCTCATTTTATATTCCTTTCAGTATAATTTAACATAAAAAGTGCTTATAGTTGATTTGCAAAATATACTGTTAAAAAAGAGGTAAAGCTATAGCAATACCCCCTGTTAGTCCGTATCCACTTCGATCTGCTCCTCTTTATTTTCAAGAGCATAACCCAGCACCCTGCGGTAAAATCCCGCCGGGTCGAGCATAATTTTTTCCTTGATAAGCTCCGCCTGCTCCTTATCGGGAGCGTACAGGCTTATCCGCATGAGGTCGTAGTCCGTATCGCCGATACGGAACCGCACCTCGCAGCCGTTGTCTGTTTCCGCAATATCTATGTCCGCGGAGCTTTCCCTTTCCAGCCGCGCAAAATAGCTTAATGCCGCTTTCAGTATCTCCTTGCGGAAATAAAGCGGAACGGTGTCGTTAAAATAATCAGCGCCGAAGCGCCCCTTTTCGGTTGGCTCTATATAGACCTTTCCGTCCCTTTCGGTACGGGTCAGCGAATTGTTTTTCAGCAGTCCCTCCAAAGCCTCGCTGTAGTAAAAGTAGTTTACCACTCCGCTTTCCACGGCGATCTCGTAAAGCTGCTCCTCTGTAACGGGCTGCTTTAGGCGGTCGAGCAGGTAGCATATGAGTACTCTGACGCGGTGTGCGGAGGTCAGCTCCGCGGGATTATAGTCATTCATAAAAACTCCGTATTGGATTGTATTGGGATCAAAGCATATTATCTATTTTTCTCGTACCCTTAGGCGGGGGGGAATCTATTGAAAGTTCGTCCATTTCCATAGGGGGAGGAAGCGTTTTTTCATCGGAATCCGTGTTGTCTCCGGCTTCCTTGGCTTCCTTTCTCATACGCTTCTGGTACTCGCTCTGGTGATATCTCAGTCCAAGTGAATTTGACATTGCTTTCGGCTCGTTTATCATTTCAATGAAATCAGGGTAGCCGTCCTGGAGGGACAGATAGTCAAGCTCCCTGTAGAGCCTGCGTACAAAGTCCTCCAGCCACATTCCGTAGCAGCCGTATGCGAGCGCATACAGTCCGAAAGGTATTGTAAACGAGCCTGTAAACATACCGGCAAGAGCGCCTGCAGTTCCTGCGGCATACAGCCCGAAAAGTACATAATGTGGCTTGCGGGCTTTAAAGAAGTGCGCCGCCGCCGTTATCGCCGTGACAACAAAAAGATACCCTATAAACAGGTACGGCACCGTCATGGGATTTGCCTGCTTTTCAATTACCTCGCCGGTCATCATGTTCCTGAGCATTCTGTCCGCGAAGTCTGCCGCGCTGCCTATAATATTCAGGATAGCCGAAAAAGCATAATACAGCGTTAAAAATGCAAACGCAGCTCCCGACGGGATAATACCCGCCCAGAACGAAAATTTGAAGTGCTTCTGCAATTTCTTGTAGCGGTAATGATTGACCTTGAAAAGCTCGTCGCGCTTAGCCGACATAATATTCCCCCTCCCCAAACGGGAAAATTAAAAGTTCGGATAATCAAGCATATGCGAGAGAATGGCAATATTTGCTGCCGCCTCAACGCAGGGAACTGCTCTCGGTACAACGCAGGGGTCGTGTCTGCCCTTGATCTCCAGGGTCTCGTTTGTCAGGGAACTGATATTCACCGTTTCCTGCGGTCTCGCAATGGACGGGGTCGGCTTGAATGCAACCCTGAAAACTATTGGCATTCCCGAGGATATGCCGCCAAGTATGCCGCCGTGATTGTTTGTTCTGGTAAGAACGTGACCGTGCTCGTCCACATAGAATTCGTCGTTGTTCTGGCTGCCAAGCATTTCAGCCGCCTTGAAGCCCGCGCCGAACTCTATGCCCTTGACTGCGGGTATGCCGAAAACAAGCTGAGCGATGCTGTTTTCAAGTCCCTCGAAAATGGGGGAGCCTATCCCGGCGGGAACGTTGGTCACAATGCACTCCACAACGCCGCCCAGGCTGTCAAGGCTTTCGCGGGCTTTGGCAATGTCCTCAACCATAGCCGCGCCCTTTTTATCGTTAAGTACGGGGAATTTCTTATGCCTGAGCGCAACAATGTCCTCCCGCGAAACCCCGCAGGGATCGAACTGCTTGTCCTTGATATTGTGAACCTGCAAAATATGCGCACCGGTATAGATGCCCCTGCGCTCCAGTACCTGACCGCATACCGCTCCCGCAAAGCAAAGGGGAGCCGTAAGCCTTCCGGAAAAATGTCCTCCGCCGCGGACGTCGTTGAAACCCTTGTAGCGGAGCGCGCCGGTATAGTCCGCATGACCGGGACGGGCAAGCTTGGAGATGTTGCCGTAATCCTGCGAATGGGTGTCGCTGTTATTTATGAACGCAGCAACAGGAGTACCCGTGGTATAGCCGTTATAGATGCCCGACAGAATGTTAGGCATATCGGCTTCACGCCTGTGGGTAGAGGTGGCATCGTTTTTGGGGGCGCGCCTGTTCATAAAGCAGCGCAGCTCCTCCGGGTCGATATGTTCACCGGGGGGAAGCTTGTCAAGCACTACTCCGATAGCTGGACCGTGGGATTCTCCGAAAATAGATATCGTAAGATTGTGGTTCCAGAATGAAGACATTTTATTCGATCAGTCCTTTCCTGATAGAGATTAAATATTAGAAACCGGACGCCGGCAGAAGTCATACCCTTTCAAACTCGATATTTCCGCCGAGAGAAGCAAAGTCCGTCCAGAAGTCGGGATAGCTTTTCGCCACCGCTTCCGCGTCCGTAATTGTTATTTCTCCGTCCGCCATCGTTGAAGCTATTGCGGACGCCATAACGATCCTGTGGTCGTTGCAGCCGTCTATTACTCCGCCGTGAAAACCGTCCACAGGCTCGATCTCAAGGGAATCGTCCTTTACCGTTACTTTTCCGCCGATATTATTCAGCGCGGAGGCTATCGCCTCAAGGCGGTCGCTTTCCTTGATTTTCAAGCGTTTCGCCCCGGTAATGCGGCTTACTCCGTCGGTAAAGCAGCCCAGTACTGTCAGTATCGGAACAAGGTCGGGAATATCGGAAACGTCCGCGGAAAACGCGGGAAGTCTCCGCAAACCCGAATCGTTTATTTTATTATAACTTATCCCGCCGATAATTTCAAGGATTTTTTTATCTCCCTGCACGGAATTTTCGTTGAGGTTATCCACCTTTATCTCGGAGCCGAGAGCGTTGGCAGCGAAATAAAACGCGGCCTGGGAGTAGTCACCCTCCACTGAAACGTCCGCGCTGCGGTACTTCTGACCGCCCCTTATGCGGTAAACGGGAAGACCGTCCTTGTCCTCGCTTTCGTCAATATTTATGCCGAAGCGGGACAGAGCTTCAACGGTCATATCCGCATATGGCTTTGATTCCAGCTTTGAAACAAGTCTTATCACGGAATTTCCGCTGCATATAGGAAGTGCGAAAAGAAGTCCCGTAATAAACTGGGAGGAAATATCCCCCTCCAAAATATAGTCGCCGCCTTTAAGAGTACCGTTCATCGTAAAGGGCATTACACCCTCTGTTTGGGTAATGACCGCGCCGTTTTTGCCAAGCTCCCTGATGTAGGGGGTTATGGGTCTTTCGGGCAGCTTTCCTCTTCCGCGGAACTCGCAGGAGCAGCCCAAAGCCGCGGCTATAGGTATGATAAATCTCATTGTTGAACCGCTTTCACGGCAGTCGATAACAGCCGAAGCGGAGGGAGTTTTGATTCCCATGACAGTGTAAGTATTTCCCTCGCGGAAAATTTTCGCACCCAGAGCGGTAAGCGCGCCTACAGTGGCGTCGATATCCTCCGAAGCGCTTATATTCGATATCTCTGAAACTCCTCCCGCAAGCGCCGCCGCAATAAGCATACGGTGGGAAAAGCTTTTTGAGGACGGCGCGTTCACCCTGCCTATAAGCTTTGACGGCTTGATCCTAACATTCATAAACCGGCAGTTTTCCGTCTTTGAAAATTTTGCGGACGGAAAACAAGTCCTCCTTTCCGAATCTTGTTTCGGTGTAATATTTATTCATTCGGAAGCCTCCGAAAGCATTGCAAAAAAACTTTCCACAGGCATTTTTCTTATCATGGACGCGCCCGCGTCACAGCATATAACGATATTTATAGTATCACCGAAACGCTTCTTGTCGTTCATGCACGCGCTTCCGAGCTGCGCCGGAGTCGGCTTCACGGACACGTTCAAACCGTATCTGTCAAGACATTTCGTCAGTCTTTCACAGGTGCCCTTTTCGGCAAGCATATGCTTTTCGGCGATATCCGTGATCATTTTCATACCCGCCGCAACAGCCTGTCCGTGGGTTATGCCTGTGTAGTTGTAGTACTGCTCTATGGAATGTCCCAGCGTGTGACCGAAGTTCAGCAGCATTCTTTCGCCTGTATCGAACTCGTCCGCCTGAACCACGTCTCTCTTTATCGAGACGTTGCGGGCGATTATATCGTCCAGCGCGTCCCTGTCTTTGCGGAGGGTCTCCGTGGTGTAGCGTTCAAGCTTTTCAAACAGCTTTGCGGATTTTATCATTCCATGCTTTACAACTTCGCCCATTCCGTCAATAAAAAATTCTTCGGGAAGAGTTTCCAGCGTGTCGGTATCGCACAAAACCAGCTTAGGCTGTTTAAAGGCTCCCACAAGATTTTTTCCTCCCGCAAGATCCACCGCAGTTTTTCCTCCTACCGAGGAATCCACCTGTGCTAAAAGTGTAGTAGGTATCTGCACGAAATCTATTCCCCGCAGATACGTTGCCGCAGCAAAGCCTGTCATATCGCCTGTTACGCCGCCGCCGAGAGCCGCAAGGCAGTCGCTGCGGCTGAATTTATTCTCGCACAGAAAATTCCATATCTTAACAAGCGTGTCGGTATTCTTTGATTGCTCTCCATGGGGAAAAACAAATCTGCATACCTCAAAGCCCGCGTTTTCAAGGGATTTCTGTACCGAGTCGCCGTAAAGAGCGTTCACATTGTCGTCGGTTATAATACCTATCTTTTCCGCTTCGGAAACCTCTTTGATATATTCTCCGCATTCGGACAGAAGTCCCCTGCCGATTAGCACGTCGTACTTGCCCGAAGCCTTTACGGTAATTTTTTCAATTTTGGGATTTGGCATAAAATCATATCCGATCCTTAGTTTAGACAGTTTAGACGGGCTCAGCCCACAGTCCTGCCGAAGTATTCCGCAAGACCTTTTACCTTTGTCATTATCTCCGCAAATTTATCGGGAGTAAGCTGCTGACCGCCGTCGGAAAGCGCGCTCTTGGGGTCGCAGTGAACCTCGATTTCGAGAGCGTCCGCGCCCGCAGCAACCGCCGCAAGTGACATGGATTCGATAAGGGAAACGATTCCAGTTGCGTGGGACGGGTCAACGCAGACAGGCAGGTGGGATTTCTGCTTCAGAAGCGGTACAGCCGATATATCGAGAGTGTTTCTTGTCATTGTTTCAAAGGTGCGTATGCCTCTTTCGCAGAGGATAACGTTCATATTTCCGCCGGCCATGATGTATTCGGCGGACATGAGAAGTTCCTCCAAGGTGTTTGCCAGACCGCGTTTGAGCAGTATAGGCTTGTCGCACTGTCCCAAAGCTTTCAGAAGCTTGAAGTTCTGCATATTTCTTGCGCCGACCTGAATAACGTCCACGTCCGCAAAAAGGTCGAGATCGGCTATGCTCATAATTTCGGTAACTATAGGCAGACCTGTTTCCTGCCTTGCTTTCAGCAGAAGCTTTATACCCTCGCCTTCAAGTCCCTGAAAGGAGTATGGGGAAGTCCTCGGCTTGAACGCGCCGCCGCGGAGCATTGTCGCTCCCGCTTTCTTGCAGGCTATGGCGGTGGTGATTATCTGCTCTTCGTTTTCAACCGAGCATGGACCCGCCATTATCTGAAGAGAACCGTTTCCGATAAGTCTGTCCCTTACTGGGATAACGGTATCATCCGGGTGGAACTTGCGGTTAGCCTTTTTGTATGGCTCCTGAACTCTGCGGACGCTTTCAACGCAGTCCTGCGCCATAAGATTTTCAACGTCCACAACGGAGGTGTCCCCCACAAGACCGATAATATTCTGGTTTGCGCCCTCGATGTGGTTAGGGCTTATGCCCTTGGCTTTAAGAGCGTCCTCCAGTCTGCGTACCGATTCAGCCTGCGCGTCTTTTCTGAGAATAATTATCATTTTTATTTCCTCCGGATTTTTATTTTTCTACTACGGTAACGTCGGGAAGCCGTTCCTTAAAGGTCTGAAGCTCCTCCTCCGGTATATTGGTGTTCTCAACGTAAAGCTTTTTAAGGTTAACAAGATTTGTCAGCGGGGTAATGTTTGTCACGGGATTTCCACCGAGCTTTATCCAGCCCAGAGAGGTCAGGGACATAAGTGGCTCCACGTCGGAGACCTTGTTGTTTTCCAGATATATTTCGGACAGATCCGCCATATTCATTACTGGAGTAATGTCCGTAATGCCGTTGTTCTGCAAATGGAGCCTTTCTATCTGCTTCATGCCGCTGAGCGCGGAGATATCGGTAATGCTGTTGTCATTGAGTCTGAGCAGCGTAAGATTCCTCAGTCCCGCAAGAGGGGTAATGTCGGACACACTGTTTTCGGAAATATCAAGCACTTCCAGCGCGGTAAGGCTTTCCAGCGGGGACACGTCGGTGATGTTGTTGGATCTGAGATAAAGGTCTTCCAGCGATACCAGTCCCGCGATGGGGGAAAGATCGCTTATATGGTTTTTGAACAGGGAAAGAGTTTTCAGTCCCGTAAGACCTTTCAGCGGAGTGAGGTCTGTAAGCTCGTTCTGGTAAATGTGAAGTTCCGTAAGATTTACCATATATTTCAGTTCGGCAATATCCTCGTCGGTGAGTCCCATGTTATTGAGAGTAAGGGACGTAAGAGACGTGCTGTACTCCTGACCGCGTATCATGATAGTTTCGGGCAGATCGGCCATTATTTCCTCTTTGATAGCGGCAGCTTCGCTGACGGCGGGGTTGTCCTTTCCGAGGAGGAAATCCGATTTGTTCCTGAACTGAACGTTAGGCATCGTTTCAGCTCTAAGGGATTCGACCTGGCTTTCAAGCTCGCTTATGCGGGATTCATAGCCCGCCTGATCGAAGCTGTTTCCCGCGTCTGCGGACGCTTTGTCCATATTGCACGCGGAAAACGCAGCCGCGGCCGTACAAACCGCGCAGATAAGAGAAACCGTTGTTTTAAATTTAAATCGCATTTCAGTCATATCCTTTCAAAGCGCGTAAGATCGCGCCTAAAATAAAAAAATCTGTGACAGTTTTGCCGCAGACAGTTTCAGACACTATGTTCACGCCGGACCACGGCATCCCGTATTTCAACATTACAAAATAAGTTCTTATTAATTATATACTAAAACGCTCTTTTTGTCAAGAACTTTTTTTAAAACGCACGGAAATCAATTTTCACTTATGCAGATCAATGTTTATATTTGTACTTTCCTATTTTTACCCTGCTGTCTTGCGGTGCTGCATGGGACACCATAAGAGTGCTTGTCAATATTGCCAATTGTATAACCAATGTTTTGTGCATTGCTACAAAGTCAAAAAATGAAACGTTTTCGCGTTAAATACTTGCTGAAAACCGCTTGACAAACCGCTTTTCATGCTATATACTGGGTTCGGCAAATTGAAACCGTATCCGTATCAGCCGCGTCGCTTTTGCGTACAAGCTCCGCAAAACGGCGCCCCGCAGAACGGTATTACTTATAATTTTATTATCGAAAGGAAGAATGCCTTTATGAGAAGAAATCAACCCGAATGGCTTGAAAACGCCGTTTTCTATGAAATTTACCCCCAGTCCTTCAAGGACTCCAACGCCGACGGAATAGGCGATTTCGGCGGGATAGCCGAAAAGCTTGATTATATTAAAGAACTCGGCTGCAATGCCATATGGATGAATCCCTGTTTTATGTCTCCGTTCGGGGACGCGGGATACGACGTTTCGGATTACTATACCGCCGCTCCCAGATACGGAACAAACGAGGAACTGAAAAATCTCTTTGAAGAGATACACAAGCGCGGTATGCGCATTCTTCTCGACCTTGTTCCGGGACACACGTCCGTTGACCACAAGTGGTTCAGAGAGTCCATGAAAGCAGGCAGAAACGAATTTACCGACCGCTATATCTGGACCGACAGCATATGGGAGGAGCCGCAGGGTATAAGCAGCATAAAGGGAATTTCTGACAGGGACGGCTGCTGCGCCGTTAATTTCTTCTCTCATCAGCCAGCGCTGAATTACGGATATTACAAGCCCGATCCCGATAAAAAATGGCAGCAGTCTACAGATAGCGAGGGTGCAAAGGCTACCCTTGAGGAATTGAAAAATATCATGCGTTTCTGGCTGAAGACCGGCTGCGACGGTTTCCGCGTAGATATGGCGGGATCGCTTGTCAAAAATGACGAAAACGGCAAAGGCACAATAAAGCTCTGGCAGAACGTCCGTGAATTTCTTGACCGTGAATTTCCCGAAGCCGCAATGGTCTCCGAGTGGGGAGAACCCGACAAATCTCTTGAGGGCGGTTTCCATATGGATTTTCTGCTGCATTTCGGACCGTCTCACTACAACGACCTGTTCCGCTGCGAAAAGCCATACTTCGGAACAGGCGGCGGAGACGTTTCCGAGTTCGCTGCAAAGTACATTGAAAACTACGAAAAAACAAACAAAAGCGGACTTATATGCATACCGTCGGGAAACCACGATATGGACAGACTTGCGCGGAATATTCACGGAGACAATCTGAAAGTGGCGTTTGCGTTTCTGTTGTCAATGCCGGGAGCACCGTTTATTTATTACGGGGACGAGATCGGTATGCGGTATGTTGAAAACCTGACGTCGGTCGAGGGCGGTTACGGCAGAACAGGTTCGAGAAGTCCGATGCAGTGGGACGGTTCGGTAAATGCGGGTTTTAGTTCTGCTCCGTCCGAAAAGCTGTATATCTCTCTTGACGGAAGCGCAGACAGACCTACCGCCGCGGCTCAGCTTGCGGACAAAGATTCGCTTCTCAACGAGGTGAAAAAGCTGATAAAAATACGCCGCAGCCATAAGGCTCTTGGAAGCCTAGGGGAAATTGAATTTGTTTTTGCCGAAAAGAATGCGTACCCGTTTGCTTACCTCAGATCCGCGGAAACTTCCGGGGACGAAAAAATTCTTGTTATCCTTAATCCGTCGGACAAAGAGACCGTTTTCAAATGCGGATATACGCCGAAAGAAACCGTGTACTCTTTTGGCGGGGATATCTCCGTAAGCGGCGGCAGCATTACCGTGCCTAAGTGCTTTGCGGGATTTTACAGAGTATAGCGATACCGATGCAGGAGAAAGTAAAATATATGCTGTGAAAGGGCTGCGCGTCATACCGTGCAGCCCTTATAGTTTTATAGTTTGCATTGTTCCGCAGCCGCGGATTTTAGCGTGTGTTCCGACAGTCAGATAATGCAGTAAATAAATTTCAGCCTGAATTTTCCGAACCGTGAAAGCCTTGCACAGAAACGCTTAGCCAGACTGTTAACCGTAAGTCGCATTTCGTTGGCTTCGCTGCGGGTAAGGCTGCCGCCGCCAAAGGAGGCTTTGAGAGCGCAGCCGATGATAAATTCCGCGCTGCCGTCCGAAAGAAGCTCCGAGTGTTCGGAAAGCGTTTTCGCGTAGTCCTCCCAGCTCATAACGCCCTGTTCGGGCATCTCCATTAATTTCAGCAGCTTTTCAAAGCGTTTATAGTCGTCCATGGCGGAGGCTTTTGCGCTTCGCAGAGCGGTTCTGCGCCGTTTTGCCGCCGCGGCGTTCCTGCGGATAACAAACGCCGCCGGAGTAATTACAAGCGCAGCCGCAAGTATCACAAGCCACGTCAGGTCGTACAGAACGTCCACTTGCTCTCCGCCTTTTATGCCGAATACTCCGAAGCCTACGGTAGGCTTTTTTACCTCTGGAGAAGCCGTGTCCGAAACATCGGCAGACTGCGTAGTTTCTGCTGAAATATCCGTTTCCGCACTATTATCAGGAGCCGCCGTTGTTTCCTGCGGCTGGGAAGCCTCCGCCGATTCGGATGATTGTCCATCGCCCTCCGGTACCGTTTCGCTCTGATCATCGGGAGACTCGCTCTCCGTTATTTCTTCGCTTTCCTCTGTGAGCTCCGTTTCCGTTTCGGGTTCGGAGACCGCTGCTTCGGTGGGAACGGCGGTGCGGATATTTCCGTATCCGGAAGTGAATTCAACGGGGTACCAGCCGAAGCCGTCAAGATAAATTTCCGCCCATGCGTGACCCCGAAGGTCTGTAACGTCAACAACGGCGGGGCTGCCGACGGAAACGTCCCCGGGAAAATCCTTTGGCTTTATAATGTAGCCCTCCGCGTATCTGGCGGGAATTCCCGCATATCGGCACATTATTATCGCAGCCGAAGCAAAGTGGGAGCAGCTTCCCTTGCGGGTATCAAGAAAATTATCCACGAAATCCTTTCCCGCGGGCAGCTTTGCCGTACTCAGACTGTATTCGCAGTTGTCCCTGAGCCACTTTTTAATAAAGTATATTTTGCGGTTCAGCACGGTCATCTCATCAAGAGTGCTTTTTCCGGTAATGCTTTCCTCGGCGGTAATATACTGATAGTAATTTTCATTGAAAATCTCCTCCGGGGAAAAGCTTTCGGGCAGATCAAGGTAATTGCGGTAAACAAAGCTTCTGTACGCCGCCTCGTCCGCGGACAAGGAAGGCGGCGTAGACCATTTTTTGCGGAAGATATTGCGGTATCCGTTGTAGTTTTTCGGTTCGTAGAACTGCCCGATATAGGACTTTGAAGAACCGCTGAAGCCGCCTCCCGTGTTTATTTTGTACCTTGAAACGCTTTCAGGCACAAGATTGTATGGCATGTAAAGGTAATTGGTGTTGGCGGCGACGTTTTTTACCGAAAAGCTGTGCCGCGGCATTTCTGCGGGAGTGTATTTAAGATTGTAGCCGTCCAGAAGCAGGGGAGAAAGTCCAGTGGTGTCAAAGGAGGCGGTTATCTGTTCAAGCTCGTTGAGCTTTGCGGCAGGGAGCTGCTCCCAGCTCCTGCCCGTGTAGACGGAGCCTACGAAGCCGCGCAGGTAAACAGTCTCCTCCGATTTGGGGATAGTTACCTCCAGCACCGTCTTGCCGTCGAACGATATCTCGTCAAATTCTCCAAGTTTGCCGTGATTTATAGCTCCCGTGGGGGCGATATTTCTTGTGGCAATGGTAACAATGTCGTCTATTACCTGCTTCACTCCGCCGCCGCTGAAATAGTCCACAGCCTCGTCGTACATGATGTTCAGCTTTTCGGGACGTTCATAGCCGAACAGGCGGGACGCCGTGAACACAGCGGCAATGCACAGCACAGAGATCACCGCCGTGTAGAATCCGCAGTGGGAGGAATATTTTTTGCAGCGGGAGTCGGAGATATTTTCCGCCGCGTTGGATTCGACCGCAAACATGGCGGCCCAGCACACTACTACCGCAAAAAAAGCGGCAAGGTTCGGTTCAAGACCGAACATGAGAACGGAGAAAACAGGGATACAGGTTGCGCAGCATACACCCGAAGCGGAGTTGCCTCTAACCGCCGCGTGGCAGGCAAACGCGCACATAATGTACTCCCAGAAAAAAATAAACGTCCGCGTGTGGCCGGGAGCAAGCTCAGGTTCGAGAAGCTCTATGAAAGGCTTTTCTCGGTACTCTTCCCGAATGGTCGAGAGAAAGCAGCTGAGCGTATTTGCAAATCCAGCGCATATCTCGTATCTGTTTATAAAGACCGGTACTGTCAGCGCCAGAATTACTACGGCTCCCGCACGGCGGAACCATTTCTCGCGAAGACTGAAAATAAACGTAAAGATCAGGCATATCGGAAAAGCAATGAACGAGTACCCCGCGCTTATCCCAACGTCTATGCAGGTCAGGAAAGCCGCCATAGTGCCTATGCAGCCGCAGGAGGCTATAAGAAGCTTTACGGCGATCGGAACAAAGTCCGCTGCCGACGAAAGCTTTGAACCGCCGTGTTTTTTGTCCGCAAGTATGCTTGCCGAGACAGACGCGGATGGACTGTGCTGCCGGTTCATTTCCATTCTCCTTTCCGTTTTTTTTCGTAATTATCCCTCGCGGGGAATGTCGGAATTTTCAAAGTACCCGAAATCCTCGGAGCTTAGCTTTTCAGCGTCGGCATAGATGAATTCCACAGCCGAAACTTCTTTTTCGCTGTCGGTATCCTTATCTGTCTGGGGAGCGGTGCATATTACCGTCAGCCGAGCTTCTCCGCATATGGAGGAAAGCTCGTCCGCATATGCTCCGCCGTCCTGTTCGGAAACGGCTATCACTCTTGAAAAGCCGCTGTTAGCAACGTAAACGCTGTCGGATATTTCCGCAACATAGGCAATACTGCTGCCGTATTCAAGCTCTTTTATGCCTCGGCAGATCTCGGCAAGCTCGGCATAGAGGGAGTCTGGATCGGTAATTTCCGAGGTGCGCAGGCTGTAGCCGCCTAATGGTACAGCAAACGAGTGCGCCGCGCCGCTTTCGGCAAAGGAGCATGAAACCGATGCGGCAGCCTCAAGAACTCTGTCCGCACCCTTCGCGGAACGGCAGCTTCCCGTGTCCGCCATTATCAGTATCCTGCTGCCAACAGGCTTTGAAAGCTCCCTGACTATAAAATTATCGCTTCTGCCGCTGAGCTTCCAGTGGATAAGATTGTGTCTGTCGCCGTCGCGGTACTCCCTGAGCATGAAAATTTCCGACGGGTCGTCACCCGGCTTTTCGCGGGAGAAAACGCTGCTCTCCGCGCTGTAGACGTAATTGCTCTCTATGGACGGCGAGACGGGAAGTATCGCGGGCAGCACGGTTATACGCGTGCTGAAGCCAACCTTTTTCCGTACCGAGGTTATTCCCATAAGATCGCGCAGAAGGACGCTTTTGACTGTAACCGAAACTGCCCCGCAGTGCTTCGGGAGAAAGTTCAGCGACACCGTTTCGCTTGTCCGCCCCCCAAGTGGAACGGACGCCGTGTGCACAAAGGGAATCTCATCTTCAAAGGGCGCGGACACCGTATAGCGTATTTTTACCATACATGAAGAGACAGGCAGAAAGGAACGGTTATAAAGATTTATTTTTATAACCGCCGCTTTTCCCCGTTCCGTTACGGGGGAATCGCAGTATACCTTTATTTTCATGAACGCAGAGCCTATAGCGAGAGCCGCGTGCAAAACAATGGGCATTGCCAGCAGGAATGCCAGCAGATAGAACGAAAGGTCGCCCTTATAGAGTACATAGAAAACAGCCGAGCACAGGGTTATCAAAAAATAAACAAGCTTCATGCCGATCCCTTTCCGTTATCGTATGGACGGAGCTGGAGTACGCGCGCTTATATCGCGCAGAATGTCCGCCACAGTAACCCCCGCCGCTTTTGCCTTTGCGCTGAGTATAATGCGGTGCTCCGCCACGTCTCCGAGGATATATTTCACGTCGTCGGGAATAACGTAACCTCTGCCGCGCATAAGTGCGGCCGCCCTTGCCATTGATGTGAGAGCTACAGTTCCGCGGGGACTCAGCCCCAGCTTCACCTGCGGGTGTGTGCGCGTAGCCGCCGCAATAGAGGCGAGGTATTTGTACACGCGGTCATCTATGAAGACATTTTCTGCGGCGCTTATCAGCATGAGCACATCATCGGCGTTTGCTGCGGGGGAAATGGAGTCCGCCGATTTTGACGCGCCCTTTGATTTCAGTATGGCTATCTCGCTGTCGAGGTCGGGGTAACCCATTGTAAGCCTGACAATGAACCTGTCAAGCTGTGATTCTGGCAGCATCTGAGTACCCACCGAGCCTATGGGGTTCTGGGTAGCTATAACGATAAACGGCTTCGGGAGCGGGTGAGTGCAGCCGTCCACGGTGACGGAGCCTTCCTCCATAGCTTCGAGAAGCGCGCTCTGGGTCTTGCTTGAGGTACGGTTTATCTCGTCCGCGAGAAAAAGGCTGCACAGAGCCGCGCCGGGCTTGTAGTCGAAGCTGTCGGTGCGCTTGTTGTAGACTGTAAAGCCTGTAACGTCGGCGGGGAGTACGTCGGGAGTAAACTGCATACGCTTGTAATCGAGGGACATCGCCTTTGAAAAAGCAAGGGCAAGAGTGGTCTTTCCCACACCGGGGATATCGTCAAGCAGAATGTGTCCCCCCGCGATTATGGCAAGCAAGGTTTTTATGACGATCTCGTCCTTGCCGATAACGGCTTTTTTTACTTCTTCGGTTATCCCCTTTGCCATGGGAATGATCTTTGTTTTTATTTCCTGGTCTGTCATAACTTTACCTCTCAATTTTTTGTAAGCAATATATAATTTATAGTATATCATATTTCTGGCAAAAATACAAATTACAATTTGGTAAAAGTGCGGTCGGCTGTATGCAGGTTAAACTTTTGTACGGAGGGCAGCTTACGTTAAATAATATTTATAATAAGGTTATCATCGTCAAATTTGTCACGGAAATCAATTTTTATGAGATAAATTGTTGTTTAGCAGTTGTGCTTTTCTTTTGCTGTGACTTAATTTGTTGTTCTTGGAAATTATAGTATGTGCGGGTGGTGCGAGGGACAACCCTACCGGGGAAATGGGGAGGCGCTCTCGGAAAATTAAGGGACGCTGAGCCGCCCTCCCCCTTTCCCCTTTCGGGTTTTCTCTCGCGCTCTCTTTCCCCTCGCCCCTTTCCCCCTCCCGGCTCACGCTATGCGCGTTGTCTTAGCTAACTAAAGACTTTTTAGTTAGCGTTGGGAGGGGAGAATGGGATTAAGGAAGTAGGTGGCTGACCCCCGACTTCACGCACTTACTATGAGTCTTAAGAACAATAAATCAAGACAAAGCAAAAGAAAGTACAATGCTAAACAATTTATAAAAGAAATTGATTTCCGTGCAAATTTGCACCGTGCGGTTGACATACGGAAACATTAATGGTAAAATAATTGTATCGTGACAGTGCGGTCTTTGGGGGGAAATATTCGATAAAGGAAGTTAACTAAATGTCAGCTGCGATTACCGAAAATAAATTCAGCTTTGAAGAGACCTTCGAGCTTGTCAAAGGCAAGGATCTCGAACAGACCATGCGGGACTTTGCGGGAAGAATGCAGATATACCGCGCGGGCATAAAGGAGATACGCACAAAGCTTGAAATACTCGACGAGGAGTTCCAGACAAAATTTTCCTATAATCCCATTCATCATATCGAATCAAGGCTCAAATCCCCTCAGAGTATAGTCAAAAAAGTAAAGGCAAAGGGACTGCCCGTAACGGTGGAATCAGTGTCCGCAAATATAACCGACGTGGCGGGAATACGTGTGATATGCAACTATATCGACGACATATACCGTGTTGCCGAGCTTCTTACGGGACAGGACGACGTTACGCTGATCAGGGTAAGGGACTACATAAAAAATCCCAAGCCGTCGGGTTATAAAAGCCTGCACCTTATTGTTGAAGTGCCGATCTTTCTTTCCACAGGACCTATCCCAATACCCGTGGAAATTCAGATACGCACCATTGCAATGGACTTCTGGGCAAGTCTTGAGCATAAGCTGAAATATAAAACGGACAACGACGTTTCCCCCGAACTGCGCAAACGGCTCAAGGTTTGTGCGGACGAGATTTTTGCGCTGGACAGGGAAATGCAGAACATACACACTACGATCCAGTTAAGGAACGGTGAGGAGCAGTGAGCGGACGTATCTTTACTCATACTCCGGTCGGGTATCTTGAAATAATTTCCGACGGTACGGCTCTGATCGGGATAAGTTCATGCTCCGAACCATTTGGGGACGTTTCGGGAGACTCTGTTGCCGCCGAGGCGGAACGCCAGCTTGCGGAGTATTTTACCGGAAAACGCCGGAGGTTCGAGCTTCCGTTGCGGCTTTGCGGTACGGATTTCCGTCTTCGGGTGTGGAACGCGCTTGCGGATATTCCTTTTGGCAGCACCGTTTCTTACAGCGGGATAGCCGCTGCGGCGGGGAGTCCGAAAGCCTGCCGCGCCGTGGGAAACGCCGTGGGGAAAAATCCTTTTTTGATAGTACTGCCCTGCCACAGAGTAATTGCTTCGGACGGAACTCTCGGCGGCTTCAGCGCGGATATCAATATTAAAAAGTATCTTCTGGAATTTGAAAAAAACATATTGTAAATTACATACCGAAAGGAGGAAATATATGCGCGGTCACAGCGGCAAAAAGAGTTTTTTGGCGTATGCTTTGCTTTGTGCTGTCATTCTTTCTTCCTGTAACAGCGGCGAAAAAATTTCCTCCGCGTCGGAGACGACGGCTTCGGTCACTGCTTTTTCCGATACGGTCAATACGAATATTTCCGAATCGGACGCCGCTTCGGAAACAGTTTTCGAGGACGTTTCGGAAACGGTAGCCGAAAGCGTTTCGGATACTGCGGGAACGGAGATAACGACAGCGGAAAGCTCGTCCGCTCAGACTGTTTCTGATGCAGATATTTCCGAAACTACAGTAACGGAACCGGCTGTTTCCGATACCGAGAAATCAGCCTCGACAGAGCTTTCCTCCGCTTCGGAAGAGACCTTTTCCGAAACATCGGCAGAACCTGTTACGGCGGCAAGTACCGCGGCAACGGAAACAACTGCCGCAAAACCTGCCGAGGTAATTATCCCCGACGTAAAGATACCTCTTGCAAGCGGTGTTTCGGTCTTTTCGGAGGAAAAAGCCGAGCTTGATTACAGTAACGCTTCGGATGGCTATATCTCGGTACTGTACAGCGGTTCGAGCGCGCAGGCAAAGCTGAGGATAGCAACCGGAAGCGTACAGTACGACCATGATATTTCCATCGACGGTACGCGGGATTTTATACCGCTCATGGGCAGCGGAAACTATACAGTAAAGGTCTACGAGCACGTTTCGGGAAAAAACTTTGCGCCGATACTTTCGGGAGAATTTAACGTCTCCATGAAAAATGAAAACGATACTTTTATTTATCCCAATAAATATGTGAATTTCGTGAAGAGTTCCGAATGCGTGAAAAAAGCCGCGGAGCTGTGCGCGGGAAAAAGCGGAGACGTTGAGGAGATAGCGGCGGTTTTCGGATATATTGCCGAAAATATTTCCTACGACAAGCAGCTTGCCGCCACGGTGAATACCACGTCAAAGGGCGGGAATGCCTATATCCCCGACCCTGACAGGACGCTTTCCTCAGGCAAGGGAATATGTTTTGATTACGCTTCGCTGTTTGCGGCAATGTGCCGTTCAAGAGGCATTCCCGCAAGGCTTGTGATAGGCTATGCCGACCCGAATATTTACCACGCCTGGAACGAGGTCTATACCGACGAAACAGGCTGGATAACCCCCGAGCTTTTTCTGAAGAAAAAGGGGTACAACATTGCCGACGCTACTTTTTATGCGAGCAATTCCGATAAGAAAAAAATCTCCGAGTATATTTCCGATGACGGAAATTATGCCGCGGTGTACAGATACTGATTATTGACGGAGGGAAAAACTATGTCACTGAAAATTCTTACCAATGAAGAGACAGCTTTTTTCTGCGAGCAGCTTGCGATGATACTTGAAGCGGGAATACCCGTTGCGGACGGTCTGGAGGTCTTTGCCGATGATTCGGGAGACAAGCGTTTCCGTGAGATATCCAATATCCTTTCGGAGCACATGAGCAGCGACGATTCCGCGCTTTTTACCGCTATGGAAAAGTCGGGGATCTTTCCCGACTACGCGGTGAAAATGGTGAAGATAGGCTCCGTTACGGGACGGCTTGAGGATACCCTGAACGGACTTTCCGACTACTATTCCAAAAGAGCCGAGCTTCGGCAGACCGTGAAAAGCGCGGTGTCACACCCCCTGCTGCTGCTGGCGATGATGACCGCTGTTATAGTCGTCATGGTTATAAAGGTAATACCCATGTTCCGCGAGATATTCATGCAGTTTGACGAAAGCGCGGCTGCCGTTGTGGAGGACAGCATTTCCTTTGCCTACGGTCTGGGAACTGCCGTTATGGTCATACTTCTGGCAGCTCTGGCGGTAACGCTTATAGTTGCAGTGCTTATGCAGATACCTGCCGCAAGGCGGAAGCTTTACGGCATTTTTACAAATTTTGTATTAATGAGAAAAATGTCCGAAGCGGTTGCTATGGCTGACGTTACGGGGGCGATGAGCATGATGACCGCCTGCGGGATAGCTCCCGAACAGACTCTGGAGCTTGCGGCGGAACTCACCGAAAACAAAACGGTAAAGCGCAGGATCAAGGACTGCGAGGCTATGGTACTGGACGGAGAGTATTTCGCGGACGCTATCGGAAAATCAAAGCTGCTGCCGTCAATATATGCCCGTTCCCTTAAAGTGGCGTACAAGTCGGGATCCTTTGACGCGGCGTGGAAAAAAATCGACGAACGTCTCGGACGCGAGTGCGACAGAAAAATTTACGGCGCGGTATCCTTTATAGAGCCTGTAATAATAGGTATACTGGCTGTGATAATCGGTGCGGTGCTTATCGCGGTAATGCTTCCCATGACGGATATAATCACGTCGATAGGATAAATATTTTAAATGCTTAAAATGCTAACGGAAAGGCGGCTGACGGTACTGTGAAAAAAATATATCGCAACAAGCTTTATCTGCTGTCGGCTCTGCTGTTTGCCGCTGTAGCCGCATGGTTCGTTATTTCGGCGGGAAACGCGGATTCGGCGGCGGGCGAAAAGCGCGCCGAAGCGGTGTACAATTCGGTCATGAACGGCGCGTCGCTCTGCTATTCTATCGAGGGCGGATACCCTCCCGATCTGGAGTACCTTGAAAAACATTACGGCGTAAGAGTAAACGCCGATAAATATATTGTGGACTACAGCTATTTCGGGGCGAATATACGTCCCACGGTGACTGTCATAGAAAAGGAGGGAGCGAAATGAGCAGACCTAATTCCGGGCGGCTTGCGGAAACGGTCAGCTCGGCGGCAAGCATGACGCTGTTCCTGATCTTTTCGGTGTGCTGTCTGATAATAATTGCGGTAGCGGCTTCGGCTTACGGACGTATCAGCGGAAATTACGACAGTACGTTCAATTCCGCGGCGGCGGTAAGGTACATAACAAACAAAATACGCGCCGGCGAAAGCGCGGAGGTACTCTCGGAAAGCGAGTTGCTGCTGACAGACAGCGGTTACGCTACCTTGATATACCATGACGGCGGAGCGGTTTTTGAACGGCTTTTTCCCGATGAGGACTCCATGAAAAATGAGGTTGCCTTAAGCATGGGAGGCGAGAGAATGTTCGGCGCGGAAAGCCTTGTTATCGAGGAAACAGGCGGTATGATAAAGGTCACTGCCGAGGACGGCGGACATTCTTTTACAGCATACTGCCGAAGCAAGTAAAAATAAACCGGGAAAGGAGCGGAAACGGCTGTGAAAAGTCCCATAAAGGCAGCCCCTGCGGGCGGACGGCTCAATCTTTTCTTTGTGGAAATGATAATCGTCCTGATGTTTTTCAGCATTGCCTCTGCGGTAATTTTAAACGCCTTTGCGGCTTCCGGCAGACTTTCGCGGGAAAGCGGGCGGCTTGAAAGAATGTCATTTTGCGCCCAGTCGGCGGCTGAAATATTTTCCGAAACGGGAAGCCTTCCCAAAACCGTTGAAGAGCTTTTTGGCAGTAATCCTTATGAAATTCGCGGCGGAGATTTTGAGGGCGGAGGGTACGCTTTGCAAGTCAGGCTCCCGCTTACGGAGGAGTGTGCATATAGTCCCGAAAACGCGGAGCTTTATATGCTCGTGTTGGTCAGAAGCGAAGAACCGGGCGGGCTTTCGGAAATGCATATAGTTTTCACTGACGGCAGCAACGGCAAAGTGCTTTACACTATAATGGCGGGATCATATCTTCCCCGGAAAGGGACGGTGAGCTGAAATGGACGTTAAGGAAAAAGTCAGGAAAAACAGCCGTCCCGCAGGCATAGGAACGGGATACCTGTCGCTTATGATGATATTCGTAACGCTGTGTCTGACCGCTCTTGCGGCGCTGTCCCTTTCGGCGGCGGAGAATGAAAAAAAATTCAGCGAAAAAAGCGCGGACTATACGGCGGAATACTACGCCGCCGATCTGGAGGCGAAAAAGGTTCTTGCGGAAATAGATTCGGCCGTGAGCGGGTACTCGGACTACATGGACTTCATGCTGCTTGCGGAGCTTGATGAAATGGAAAATGTATCCTGTGAAAGCGGTTTGGGCAATTTGACAGTAAGCTGGAAAACGCCAATAAACGACAGGCAGGATATTTCCTGCAAGGTGATATTTTCGGACGGGAGCTTTGAGATACTGAGCTGGCGGACGGTTTCCTCCGCGGAGACGGAAAGCGCGCCTTTGGGAATATGGCTGGGTGAATAAATCTATAGAAATTTTTCAGTTCAAACGGAGGAAACCTTATGAAAACGATATTGCTTTTTATTTTGGAACAGTTTGCCGACTGGGAGGCGGCGTATCTTTCCTCGGCGGTAAATATGCTGGGACACGGCGAATTTGCGGTAAAAACCGTTTCGCTCACAAAAGAAACGGTCACCTCGATAGGCGGATTCAGAACCGTGCCGGACTTTGATTTGGATACAGTTCCGGATGATTACGAAGCGCTGATACTGATAGGCGGAATGACATGGAGGACTCCCGAAGCGCGCGGAGTCTCGGCTCTGGCAAAAAGCTGCGCCGAAAAAGGAAAGCTTCTGGGCGGGATATGCGACGCGTCGGCGTTTCTCGGAACGCTGGGGCTGTTAAACAGCGTCCCCCATACAAGCAACGACCTCGGCGGTCTTAAGCAATGGGCGGGAGAAGCCTACAGCGGAGAAAAGCTGTACGTACACAAGCAGGCTGTGCGCGGCGGAAATATAATTACGGCAAACGGTACGGCGGCTCTTGAATTTGCAAAGGAAGTACTTCTTGCGGTCAATGCCGCTCCCGAAAATAAGATCAGCGACTGGTACAATTTTCACAAGCTGGGGTATTACTGCGCGGCTATGCCCGATATGCAGTAACGCTGTGCACTGTAATCCCGATAAAAGCGAAAGGAACTGATTTTCATGGACGTAAAGCAAATACTTGTGGACGCGGTAAAAAAAGGCGCGTCAGATATATTCATGGTCTCGGGGGCGGCTTTGGCTTTCAAGATAGACGGCAGAGTGGTATCGGCGGGAGGAGATTTTCTCAGACCTGACGAGATAAAAGCCGCGGTGTTTGAGATATTTTCACTGGCGGGACTGGATATAACGAGTCCCGACGACCTGAAATGCGAAATGGATTTCTCATTTTCTATAAAGGGTACGGGAAGATTCAGGGCGAACATTTACCGTCAGAGAGGTTCCTTTTCGGCGGTACTGCGGTGCGTACCCTTTGAGCTTCCCGACAGCGCAAGGCTGGGAATACCCGAAAGCGTTATGGAGCTTTCCGAGATAAAAAGCGGTATCGTTCTCGTTACGGGAGCGGCGGGAAACGGCAAGTCCACCACTCTTTCCTGCATGATAGACCGTATCAACACAAACAGCGAGGGACATATAATAACAATAGAAGATCCTATAGAATTCCTCCACAAGCACAAAAAATGTATAATCAGCCAACGTGAAATAAACATAGACACAAGCAGCTATGTGGACGCTCTCAGAGCTGCTTTGCGGCAGGCTCCCAACGTTATCCTCGTGGGGGAAATGCGGGACTTCGAGACAATAAACATAGCTATGACCGCCGCCGAAACAGGTCAGCTCGTTCTGTCCACCCTGCACACAAACGGAGCGGCGAACACGGTAGACCGAATAATAGACGTTTTCCCCACAAATCAGCAGCATCAGATAAGAGTGCAGCTTTCAATGGTGCTCCGCGCCGTTGTTACCCAGCAGCTCGTCCCCTCGGTCAAGGGAGGACTTGTCCCCGCTTTTGAGATAATGAACGTGAACAGCGCTATCAGAACAATGATACGGGAACAGAAAACGCACCAAATAGATACGGTGCTCCAGTCCGAGTCGGGAATGCAGACTATGGACAGCTCGCTGCTGAAATTATTCCGCGAGGGTGTAATTGCGGCGGATACCGCAGTTGACTATGCGTCTAATCAGGAGCTTATGTCGAAGCGTGTTAAAGCGGTGTAACATTAGCGTAAGAACGTACTGTTGTGCACTCTGCACAAAAAAATATTGATAATTTTTTAAATAATTATTTGAAAAAATATGGATTTTTTGCAATTAATATGCTATAATTTTTATAACGAATTAAGAGGGTTTTTATGCCTTTTTGAATTAGGTACGGAATCGATTTTTTATTCATAACAAAGTTTTGAGAGGGAGGCTTTGCATATGGAAAACAATAAGAAAAAGGCTCTTATAAAATCCGTTGCCGCATTTACTTTTGCGGTAAGTATGTTTGCCGCTCAGTCGCCCGCGGCAAGCGCGGCTGACGTAAGCGCAGCGGATATGATGGGTCACAAGATCGCCGCCGGCGAAAACAGCGAAGAGGAATCGGAAGAAGCCGAGACCGATACAACGGGCGACGGAGACGACGATGTAAATACCGACGAAGACGCAGTAGCGGGCGAGGCTGCCGAAGCGGTAGGAGCAGAGGTTGAGGAGACGGGTGCGGCTCCTGTTGAGGAGGGCTCTGCAGAAGCTTCTGTTGACGAATCTGCACCGACCGGGGAAGATGTTACAGACGTTTCCGCTGACACTGCGGCGCCGATCGAGGAAACCGTTATTGAAAATTCCGCCGATGAAGCAGCTGCTCCCGTTGAAGAAAGCGTTGCCGAAACTCCTGTTGACGATACAGCAGTTGAAGAAAGTGTTGCTGAAACTCCTGCTGATGATACAACCGTTGAAGCGGCTGCAGCGGAAGAATCCGCTGACGAAGAGGCGGAAGCTGCTGCCGAGAGCGTTCGTTCAATTCTCGGCGGAGCAAACGGTTATAATGTTTTTGTTGAGGGCAACTATACCCAGACAGGAAAAAATAATATTGACGTAGGCGACGGCTCCGGAGTTGTTGCTGTAGGCGGAAACGTTGACGTGGGCGAGGGCATTGATCATAAGGGTTCAAGCTTTGAGGTCGGCGGTTCGGTAGTAGGTACGCTTAACGGCGATAAGGTCGCTGTGGGCGAGGACTGCACCGTTGATTTCCAGAATACATTCAACGAGCTTAGACAGACGTCTTCGGCTCTTTCGCAGGTCAGCGGAACTACTGTCAACAACGGCAACGACAGCAGCTACATTAAATCCGAATACGGAACGATCACATTAAAGGGCAGCGATTCGGACGTTAACGTATTCAATATGACCGTTGAAGAATACAACGCAATGAAGACCTCTGAAAATATGGCGCTCAGATATGATGTTCCTGACGGCTCCACGGTTATCTTGAATATCGTGGGCGAGGGCGATGTAAACCTCGTATTTGACTGGGGAGCATACTATAACGGCGGCTCGCTTACAAGCGGAAACAAGACCGGCAACTCCAAGGTAATGATAAACGTTCCCGGCGGAAACAATGTTACTATCGCTTCCGGCGTAGGAAGTTTGCTGGCTCCCAGTTCTTCCGTAGGCGGCGGCGAGGGTAAGGGCTACAATCCTCACTACGAGGGTCAGGTCATCTGCAAGGAATTCAGCGGAAACATACAGTTCGGTTCCAGCGCGTTTGACTATAATATTAAAGATAAGCCTGTAACTCCCGACACACCGGATACACCTGATACTCCCGACACACCGGATACACCTGATACTCCCGATGAACCCGATACACCGGATACACCTGATACTCCCGATGAACCCGATACACCGGATACTCCCGACGAACCTGATACTCCGGATACACCTGACGAGCCGGATACTCCGGACACTCCCGACGAGTCTGATACACCGGACACTCCCGACGAGCCCGACACACCGGACACTCCTGATGAGCCGGATACACCGGATACTCCAGACGAGCCCGACACACCGGACACTCCCGACGAGCCCGATACACCGGACACTCCTGACGAGCCCGATACACCGGATACTCCCGACGAGCCGGATACACCGGACACTCCTGATGAACCCGATACACCGGATACACCCGACGAGCCGGATACACCGGATACACCGGACACTCCCGATGAGCCGGACACACCGGATACACCCGATGAGCCGGACACACCGGATACTCCTGATGAGCCGGACACACCGGACACTCCTGATGAGCCGGATACACCGGATACACCCGATGAGCCGGACACACCGGATACACCTGACGAGCCCGACACACCGGATACTCCTGACGAGCCGGATACACCGGATACTCCCGACGAGCCCGACGAGCCGGATACACCGGACACTCCTGATGAGCCCGACGAGCCGGATACACCGGACACTCCTGATGAGCCCGACACACCGGATACTCCTGATGAGCCGGACACACCGGATACACCCGATG